>NZ_JADNAJ010000002.1:0-538404 GCF_015550185.1 Romboutsia sp. 1001285H_161024_C4
TACCTGGTTGATAGGTCGAAGGTGTAAGTGCAGTAATGTATTTAGCTTATCGATACTAATAGGTCGAGGACTTGACCAAAATAAAATGATTGACTAAATGATATGCAGTTTTGAGGGTACTAAACTTAATCAAAAAAATAATATGCTGGTGTGGCTCAACGGTAGAGCAGCTGACTTGTAATCAGCAGGTTGTAGGTTCGATTCCTATCACCAGCTCCAGTAAAAGACTATGTATTTATACATAGTCTTTTTTGTTATAATAAATTACTTGCAATATTATAACTAATGATAAATCAAAATATAGAGTTTTATATTATATAAAAAATAAATATTATATATAAATTATGTTTTATAATAAAATTTATAC
Source organism: Romboutsia sp. 1001285H_161024_C4 (assembly GCF_015550185.1). Taxonomy (NCBI): domain Bacteria; kingdom Bacillati; phylum Bacillota; class Clostridia; order Peptostreptococcales; family Peptostreptococcaceae; genus Romboutsia; species Romboutsia sp. 1001285H_161024_C4. The sequence continues at coordinate 368 of NZ_JADNAJ010000002.1, forward strand.
ACAATATAATCTAATTATGATATATTGTAATTAGATATATCAATAATGGATATATTAATTAATGATATAGAGGTATAGATAGTAAAATTGTTTAATCAATACCTAGACATATAAGTAAAAGAGAAGAGTAGATTATGTGGGAGTAAATAGGTATTAGTGGTTGGGTAGCGTTAATAATAATTTTTGATTTATGTTTTGTTGTTAAGTTAGCTGTTATAAGTAGAATAAACGAATCAGCAATAGTTAATATGGGTAAAAAAGATTCCATTAAACATGTAGAAAAAATATTTGAATATGCGCAAAAAATAAAAATGTAAAGCTAAAGAGAGATTAAATATTGAACTAGGTTTATACCTATAGAAAGGAAGTGAGTAGAGTGAGTAGAAATAATTCACTACAAGAAGAGCAGTTAACGGAATCAGGGTATTATATACTTTTAGCATTATTAGTACCTATGCATGGTTATGGAATTAGTAAATATATAGAGGAGTTGACTGAAAAAGAAGTTATAATAGGGCCTGCTACCTTATATACTATGCTAAAGAAGATGCAAGAACAAGATTATATAGAATTAGCTGGAGAAGAAGGAAGAAGAAAGATATATAAGCTTACAGAGAGAGGACTAAAAGTTATAACTATGGAAAAAGAAAGAAGATATAAGATGGCTCTTCATGGTGCAGAGGCCTTTAGTAGATTAGAGAGATAGATATAAGTAAATCAAAACGATTTAATGATAATGTAGATTAGTTATAAAGGGTAAATATAATAAATTAATGATATTAAAAAGGTGATAATTATGAGTAAAAATGTAAAATATATAGCATCAATGGGATTAGGATTTGCGGAAGAAAAAGAAATGAAAAAGCTAGGAAAATTAGCTAAAGAAGGATGGATATTTGAGAGTTTTGAGAAGTTATCTTATAAGCTTGTAAAAGGAGAACCTCAAAATCTTATATACTGTGTTGATTATAATGAAAATAAAGATGATTTAGATTCTTATATAGAATTGATAGAAGAAAGCGGATGGACTCATGTAACTTCTTATGAAGGAATACAAGGCTATGAATAAAGGTGTTAAAAAGACCGCGATCTACTCAGTAGTAATAGCGATAATATCAGGATTAATAGCTTATATAATGGAGAATATGGCAATAGATTCAAGTGTATATGAATGCCTAAAATTTATTGTTTATATGATAGCAGGAGGAGCTTTTGGATTTTTTATAGCTTTAATACCATGTAGTATGTGTATTAAAAGCAAGATGAAAAAAGCAATATTATCAGCTAAAAATTAATGATTGCAATTCTAAAACGTATATATAAAATATTAGATAATACCTATAGGGCTAATTAATTATTAGTCCAGATGATAGAAATATAGGTAAAATTTAAATTTTGACATAAATAATAATATATGATATATTATATACATCAATTAAATATTAAGTAAGCCAGACAATCGCGGGTAGCTTTTAGCTACGTGAGGAAAGTCGGAGCTCCATAGAGCAGGGTGCTAGGTAACGCCTAGTGAGAGTGATCTTAAGGAAAGTGCAACAGAAAATAACCGCCACTTTTGTGGTAAGGATGAAAAGGTGAGGTAAGAGCTCACCGTTTGCTAGGTGACTAGCAAAGCCGTGTAAACCCCACCTGGAGCAAGGCCAGAATAGGATAAAAAGGGTATTGCTCGTACCCTCCGGTTGGTAGGCCGCTTGAGTTTATTGGTGACAATAAGCCTAGAAAGATGATTGTCAAATACAGAACTCCGCTTATAGACTTGCTTATTATTTATAACACTAGTTTAGCTAGTGTTTTTTTATTGCACAAATTTATATAAAAAACAATTAAACTAAATTGAGTATATCGAAAAATAAAGAGGATAAATATTGGGGTTAAAAGAAACTATAGAGCTTATACGTAAAATGTATTGAAAAATAAAAAAATCTATATTAACTATATTCTATTAAAATTTCAAATAATCTTTTTAAAATATCATATCTAATATTAAAATAGAGCTATATATCAAGAGAAGCATTGATAATATATGTATAAATTTATACATATGTTAGAATATATTGAATTAAATTATTGTAAAAAGTTTCCGGTAAAATTGTTACATTTCTGACATATTGTTTATCCAATTTGTTCCTTTACTAACCAAAAGTATTACCTTATAATTAGCATTGCAACTTACAAAATTCGACAAGAGGTGATGCTTATATCTAAATAAAGATTAAAGTGATAATATTATATTTATTTAGATAATCGATTATATAAATAAATATAAACAATACAGAAATGTTTATATAAAAAAATATATAAACATAGATTTTAAATTGAGAAATTTAGAATTAGAAAAAATTACATTTAATAAAAAATTTTATTTATATTATAATAGAATTCATAATAATTAAAAAGTAACTAAGAGAAGGGTAGAACTACTATGAAAAGAAAACTTAATAAAAAAAGAGTAGCAATAGCAACATTTTTACCACTAGTAGCTATACTAGCCCTATTCACAGTAATTAGAGGAGAAATGAAAAACTCAGGTAATGAAAAAATTAGTAATAGTAAAGAAATAAGTAAAGACAAGAATAACAACGATAATACTAATAGCAATGAAGTATTTGAAATGGCTAATAGTGATAAAACAGTAGAGTCAGGTGTAAAAGCAGTAAAGCGATTAGAAAGTAAAAATATTACAGAGATTCAAGAAGAAATAAATGATATTAAACGTAAAAAAGAAGAGAATGAACCTAAAGATAAAAATAAGAAGGTAGACTATAGCACTTTGTTTGAAAACTCAGTTATAATGGGAGATTCAAGGGCGGAAGGTCTTACAGAGTATGAGATATTAAGTGGATCATCAGTAGTTGCCTATAAAGGTAGAACTACTGTAGAGGCAAAAGATGATGTATCAACCGTAGTAGATTTATCACCTTCAAATGTAATTATGACTTATGGAATGAATGACTTAGAATTATACAGTAATCCTAAAGATTTTATAAAAAGCTATGAAAAACTAATCAAAGAAGTTCAAAGTAAGTTACCAAGTTCTAAAATTTATCTAACATCTATTTTCCCAGTACAACAAAAAGCCATAAACAAACAACCTATGCTTAAAAATTTAGATAGTTTTAATATAGCATTAGAAAATATGTGTAGTGAATTAGGAATTAGATATATAAATGTAGGTACTTTAGACTCTAAGTATTATGAACCAGATGGAATACACTTTCTACCAAGTGCTTATAAATTGTGGTTAAATTCTATGGTATCACAAATGAATTTATAAGATTAGCATTTATGGACAAATCTATAAGGGAAGTGATTATATTGAAAAAGAAATTAAAAGTTAGTCTAATGATTCTTGTAGTTATGTTTTCTATGATTTTTATGAGCGTATGTGGAATTAATCAAAATAAGAAACTAGAAGATATAGAAAAAGATATAAGTAGTAAAGTTAGCTTAGATAAGATGGAAAAAGGAAATAGCAAAACTTTAAAAAGATACTATGGATTAAATTCAAATGACTTAGATGGTTTTATATTATACACTCCAAAGTCTACTATGGATGTAGATGAGATGTTAATAGTAAAAGTTAAGGATGAAAGTCAAGTTCAGTCTATAGAAGATGTTATAGACTCTAGAGTTAATAAACAATTAGAAAGCTTTAGTGGATATGGACCAAAGCAATGTGAGCTTTTAGATAATTATGAATTAAAAGTTAAAGGTAAGTACATATTTTTTGCTGTATCACCAAAGGCAGAAGAAATGAAAGAGGCTTTTAAAGAAAGTATTGTTAAGTAATATAGTTTAAAATAAATACAATATACAAATGGCAAATTATGCAAAATATATGATTTGTATCGATATAAAAGTCAATTAACGTATACTTTATAAAATGAGAAAGTTTTAAATTAATATTTATTAAGATTTGAAATTTGCTTTAAATAAATATTTATATTTAAACGTAATAGTATTAAGTAAAAATTGATTAATTTAATTAAATAAAGAAAATAGAAAGTAGGTAAAGGTGTGGTTTTTAGTAGTATAATTTTTATGTTTACTTTTTTACCTATAACACTAATGCTATATTATATAGCTCCTAGAAGTTTTAGAAATTTTATATTACTTCTTATAAGTTTAGTGTTTTATGCATGGGGAGAGCCTGTGTATGTATTTTTAATGATATTTACAACCATATTTGATTATATTATGGGGCTTATTATAGACAAGCATAGAGGCAAAAGTTTGTCAAAGGGTATATTTATACTCACAATAGTAGTTAACTTAGGAATATTAGGATTTTTTAAATATTATGGTTTCCTAATAGAAAATATAAATACTTTATTTTCTTTAAATATTTCCTATTCACAACTACCTTTACCTATAGGAATATCTTTTTACACATTCCAAACATTATCTTATGTAGTAGATGTGTATTTAAATAAGGTAAAAGTCCAAAAAAGTGTTATATCATTTGGACTTTATGTATCTATGTTTCCACAACTTGTAGCAGGACCTATAGTTAGATATTCTGATATAGACTACCAAATAGATAATAGAAAAGAAACTGTTAGTAAATTTGGAGAAGGTGCAGAAAGATTCATACAAGGTCTAGGAAAGAAAGTTTTATTTGCAAACAACATAGGTATGTTATTTACAAGTGTACAAGCAATGGATATAAACTCTATTTCAGTGCTTACATCATGGCTAGGAATAATAGCATACACACTTCAAATATACTTTGATTTTAGTGGATATAGTGATATGGCAATAGGTCTTGGAAAAATGTTTGGATTTGACTTTATAGAAAACTTCAACTATCCATACGTATCTAAAAGTGTTACAGAATTTTGGAGAAGATGGCATATAAGTCTTGGAAGCTGGTTTAGAGAATATGTATATATACCACTAGGTGGTAATAGATGTTCAATACCAAAGCAAGTTAGAAACTTATTTGTAGTATGGTTTTTAACAGGTCTATGGCATGGATCTAGTTGGAACTTTATAGTTTGGGGATTATACTATGGAGTAATACTTTTTATAGAGAAGATATTCTTAAAAAATGTACTAGAAAGCATTCCATCATTTATAAGACATCTATACACTATGATATTAGTTATGATAGGATGGGTATTTTTCTCATATGATAATCTAGGAACTGGACTTTTGTATATAAGTGTTATGTTTGGATTAAACGGAAATCCAATCATAGATAGTACTTTTATGTATTATTTCTATACTAATATAATAATTTTAATTCCTATAATACTATGTTCAACACCAATAGTTAACATGGTATATCAAAAGATAGTGTATAAGAAAAAATGGGGTATTATACTAGGAATAGCTATAAATTTAATAATACTATTTATAGCAACGGCATATCTAGTAAATGCAACCTACAATCCTTTCTTATACTTTAGATTCTAGGAAGGGAGATTATTATGAAAAAAAGATGCTTAAAAAATAAAAATGAATCTAAAATATATAAACAAACTAGATATAAAAATAGATATTTTAAAGTCTTAACTATAGTATTTTTAGTATTTATATTTTTAGTATTTACATTAAATATTGTAACTAAGGATAAGGACTTTTCAGAATCGGAAAATAGAATGCTTGCAAAGAAACCAAAGTTTACCTTTGAGAGACTATTAGAAGGTAGATTTACAACAAAATATGAAAAGTATAAGGTAGACCAATTTATAGGAAGAGATTTCTTTATAAATGTAAAGTCACATATAGATAGAATGCTTGGGAAAAAACAAAACAACGGAGTATATATATGTGATGATGGATATCTTATGGAAGAGTTTAGTAAGCCAGATAAAGAAAGTTTAAATGAAAATATAAAAGCTATAAATGATTTTGCTAAAAAGCATAAGGATATAAATCAATATATGTTTATAGCACCAAATGCAATTAGCATACTAGATGATAAATTACCTACATATGCTCCAGTATTAGATCAAAAGAAATATTTAGATGATTTAAATAAATCTTTAGATAATAAAATAAACTTTATAGATTCATATAATGCACTAGATAAACATAAGGATGAATATATATACTATAAAACAGACCATCACTGGACGACTTTAGGAGCTTATTATGGATTTTTAGAAACTGCTAAAGCTATGAAGTTAGATAATAAAGGAAAAGAATATAATATAGAACCAGTAGCTAATGATTTTTATGGAACATTATACTCAAAAAGTGGATTTGCATCTAAGGATACTGATACTATAGATGTATATATTCCAAAGGACGATAGTGACCAAGTAGTAGTTAATTATGTTGAGGAAAAGAAAAAAGCACCATCTATATATAATAGTGAGAAGTTAAAAACTAAGGATAAGTATGGAGTATTCTTAGGAGGCAACCATCCATTAGTTAAGATAAGTACAACATCAACTAGTGATAGAAAGCTATTATTAGTTAAGGATTCTTATGCAAATAGTATGGTTCAGTTTTTAACTCCTTATTTTAGCGAGATAATAATGGTTGACCCTAGATATTTCTATGAAGATATAGAAAAATTAATAGACAAAGAAAATGTAACTGATATGCTTTATTTATATAATGCTAATACATTTTTCTCTGATAATACATTAGCACCAGTTTTAAATAATATATAAATACTATTTTAAGTAAAATAATAATAGATAAGTATTAACAAAGAAAAACAATACTATTTTATATTATATAGGGTAAAATTTATATAATCAAACTACTAATTTAGATACTGTATGGCTAATATACAGTATCTTTTTTTATCGTTATTATTTATAAATATAAGGTAAAATATATAATCAATAATCAAGCTATAATGATATAATCTAATTAAATCACAATTGTTATATATTACGAAGTAATTATTAATTAAGAGATAGATTTATACTAAGCTCAATTCCTATGATTTTAATATTAGTAAAAGAATAAATCCACGAATAAGAAATTTTTGAATTAGAAAAATGATTAATAATTTATAGGAAACCAACAATATATTTACTTTATTATTGACAACTAAAAAAATATCGATTATTATAAAGATAAATTAATTGAGTTAAATTAAATTTTAATTAATTAAAATAATTACAAGAAAGAGGTTGCTATGGGTAAATACGATGTTTTAAAATTGGAAAACCAGATCTGCTTTCCTTTATATGCATTATCAAGAGAGATAATAAAGCTATATAAGCCTTATCTTGATAAATTCAATCTTACGTATACTCAGTATATTGCAATGCTTGTAATGTGGGAAGAGGAAAAGATAGTATTTAAAGAACTTGGAAGAAAACTTCATTTAGATTCTGGAACTCTTACTCCTGTATTAAAAAAGCTTGAGTCTATGGGGTTTATAGTAAAGTACAGAAGTAAAGAAGATGATAGAATTGTAATTGTTGAGCTTACTGAAAATGGAAGACAACTTAAAGATGAAGCTATTACAATTCCAGAAAAAGTATTTTGCGAGTCTAAAATTTCTGGAGAAGATGCTATTCAACTTAAATATTATTTAGATAAGATATTAGAAGGTTTTATATAATTAAAGATGTAGTTCACTTTTTAAGTGAATTCATCATCTTTGATTACATTGATACTTTCATGTATCAATTATATTAATTTTTATATACTAATCGATTGAATTAAATTAAATTTATATAAATTAAAAATATTTGGAGGGATATATTATGAAATTTTATGATTTTACTGCAAATAAAATGAATGGTGTAGAAGTTAAAATGGATGAGTATAAAGGAAAGGTGTTATTAGTTGTAAATACAGCTAGTAAATGTGGGCTTACTCCACAATTAACAGAACTTGAAGAAATGTACAAAGACTATAAAGATAGAGGGTTTGAAATACTTGGATTCCCTTGTGGTCAATTTGCTAATCAAGAGTTAGATTCAAACAAAGAAATAAGTGACTTCTGTCTTGTAAATTATGGAGTTACATTTACAATGTTCGAAAAGATAGATGTTAATGGAGAAAATGCACATCCAATATATAAATACTTAAAGAGTAATGCAAAAGGAATATTAGGAAATAAAATAAAATGGAACTTTACTAAATTCCTTATAGACGCTGAAGGTAATGTTGTTGATAGATTTGCACCTACTACAACTCCTAGTAAAATAAGAAAAGATATAGAAAAATTACTACCATAAAAGTAGTATTTTCTATTAAAAATATAAAGAGGAGGAAGATAATATGAGCGAAAGATATGATTTAGCTATAATAGGTAGTGGTCCTGCTGGATTATCAGCAGCATTAAATGCCAAAATAAGAAAGAAGAGTTTTATAATATTTGGAACTAAAGAGCTTAGTGGAAAGCTTACTAAAGCAGAAAAGATAAATAACTACTTAGGGTTCTATGGAAAAGGTGGAAAAGAAATAAGAGATGAATTCATGAACCATCTTGAGTCAATGGATATAGAAATTACAGAAGAAAAGATAAACAACATATATGCTATGGGAGATTACTACTCATTAATGGCAAAGGATAAGATTTATGAAGTATCTGCTGTAATATTAGCCACTGGTGTTAATTTCGGAAAGACATTTAAAGGTGAAGAAGAATATTTAGGTAAAGGTGTAGGATATTGTGCTACTTGTGATGCTCCTCTTTACAAAGATAAAGTTGTTGCAATAATTGCTTATAATAAGCATGATGAAGATGAGGCGAACTTTATAGGTACAATTGCATCTAAGGTTTACTATATACCAATGTATAAAGAAGAAGTTGAAGTTGACGAAAAAATAGAAATAATAAATGATACTCCATTAGAAATACAAGGTAGTATGAAAGTAGAAAAGTTAGTTCTAAAAAATTCAGAAATAGATACTGACGGAATATTTATCCTTAGAGATAGTATATCGCCAGGGCAACTTGTTCCAGGGTTAGAGCTGGATGGAAATCATGTAAAAGTAGATAGAAAAATGCAGACTAATTTAAAAGGATGTTTTGCAGCTGGTGATATTGTTGGAACTCCATACCAATATATAAAATCAGCAGGTGAAGGAAATATCGCTGCATTATCAGCTGTGTCATATATAGATGAGCTAAAAAGATGTTCAAAAAATAAAATAAATGAAATTGCATTATAGAAAAGAATAAGAGGTTCAAAAATGGTTGAAATAATAAATGAAAGTAAATTTGCAAATGAAATTAGCGAAGGAGTTGTTGTTGTAGACTTTTTTGCAACATGGTGTGGTCCATGTAAAATGCTATCTCCGATAATTGATAGTTTAGCAGAAGAAATGAAGGATAGCGTTAAATTTATAAAGGTAGATGCAGATGAGTCTGTAAATATACTACAGGAGTATGGTGTTGCTGGACTACCTACAATAGCAATTTTCAAAGAGGGTCAAAAGCAAGATATGATAGTAGGGTTCTCACCAAAAGAAATTCTTGCTGAAAAAATAGAAAATTGCTTAAACAAATAATAAATCTATAATAATAAAATAAAAGGAGAGATTAAATATGATATATACTTTCAATGTACAAGAAATAGGTGGCAATGAGGCTACAATGAAAGACTATGAAGGAAAAGTATTACTTATTGTAAATACTGCAACTGGATGCGGATTTACTCCACAATATGAAGGTCTTCAAAAAATATATGATAAATACAATGATAAGGGGTTTGAAATATTAGATTTCCCATGTAATCAATTCTTCGGGCAAGCACCAGGAACTAATGAGGAAATAGTAACTTTCTGTCAACTTAAATACAATACTACTTTTAAGACTTTTGCTAAAATAGATGTTAACGGAGAAAATGCATCTGAGTTATACAAATACTTAAGAGAGCAAGCTCCAAATGCAGAAGAAGATGCTGCTTCAGAAGGTCTTTATGCTATGCTTAAGCAAGGTGGATTCACAACAGAAGGTGATGAAATAAAATGGAACTTTACTAAATTCCTTGTTGATAGAAATGGGAATGTAATAAAAAGATATTCTCCAACTTGTGAGCCAGAAAAGATAGAAAAAGATATTGAAAGCTTACTTAAATAGATTAATTAATACTTTAAGTAAATTTAAAGATTATTATAAAAATAGTATACAACCTAGAAGTATTAATAAAAACAAAATACTAAGTCAAATTACTTAGTATTTTTATAAATAAAAAAAGTATAATGAAAAATACAATTATTACATTAAAATCTATTGTATAAAAATAATATTTTTTAATTCGCATTATTAATATAATGCGAACTTGGGAGTAGTTTAGTAAAATAATATAAAAACCACATCCATTTACTATTAATAAGTAGATGAATGTGGTTTTTATATTGTAATTCTAGTTTGATTATACTATTTGATTATATATAATCAAAATCAATTAATTGCAATATAAGGCTTACAATATATTAATTATACTTTTCACCATATATTTCATAATGTAGTATTGTTTTTCTTTGTTAATATAAAAATTTTTAGAATATGAATGTAGATAAAGATAAAAAGGCTAATGATATAGTTAGTGAATAATAAGAGTATATAATAACAAGTAATAAAAAATGAATGAAATAATTTAATTATGAAAGGTATAAGTGAAAAGAATAAACTAAATTATTTGGTGGAGCTTTTTATAATTAATAATTTCACTATAAATAATAAAAGTTACAATACGTAAAATTAATATATAAAAATATCATAAAGTTTTAGATACTAGAATGGTAGAAAAGATACTATGGAGGAATAAATATTGAATCAGCGTGTGAAGCAGAATAAGGTCATAATAATGTTAATTGCTATATTTTTATTGGTTAGCATCAGTGAAATTAACTCTTATGCAGAGGAAAAATGTTATAAAGAATTAGAAAATATAGAACCAGAAAATAATGAAGAAACAATAGATGAAAAAGAAATAAGTGAGATTATAAACATAAGCGATGTAAATTTAAAAAGAGCAATAAATAAAGAACTAGATAAAAGCGATATAAACTCGTCTGTAACAAAATCAGAAATAGAAAGTCTTAAAAGTATAAGCTCAGGTAATGGAAGCAATAAAAATATAAAAAGTCTGTCAGGCCTAGAATATGCAACGAATCTAGAAAGTATAGATTTATCAAATAATAATATAGAAAATATAAGTGAAATAAAAAACTTATTTACAAATGGAAAACTAAAAAGTGTAAATATATCAAATCAAATCATAGATCTTGGAACTGAGAGCATAATAGAAAATAAGTACAGAATATATAATAGTATAGATAATCTAGATAACAAGCAAATAGTACCAAACTATATAAGTGATAATGGAAAATATGTAGAAGGTAATGTACTGTGGGATGATTTAGAAAGCTTTAAAGATTATAACTTATACTATAACTTTGAAGAAAATGTAGACAAAGATGGGAAGCACTTAGTATTTGGTGGTAGAGCATATAAGTATCTTCAAGTGGGAGGAGATGTATCATCAATAAATAATGATAAACAAGAAAATAATCAAGAATCAAATAAAGGTGAAAATTTAGATTCAAGCGATGATAAAGATGTTGATAATGATAATATAACAGATAATAATATAGACAAAGATATAAATGTAAACGAAGTAAATATAGATAAAAAAAATAACTCTAATAATGAAGTGACAAATACCGATGATGATAAAATTGAAGACAGCAAAGAGAAAAGTCAAAAACAAGAAGTAAAGAAGGAAGAAAATAAAGAAGAAAGTAGTTTATTAACACCAGAAGTGATGACATCAATAGCTATATTTGGTATAGGTATAGGTATTAAATTTATGAATATGAAGTAGCATTATATTACTTTAAATGATAAAACTAGATAATTTAGTATAAAGTTTATCAAATAAACTTCATTAAATTGAAAATTGTTGTATAATATAGAATGATAATTAAAATGTTAATAACATTACAGATAAATATACAATAGAAAATTATTATATTAATTTATGAAGGGAAGTAAATGCGATGACAGTTAAAAAAGCTATAATACCAGCGGCTGGATTAGGAACAAGATTTTTACCAGCTACAAAATCTCAACCAAAAGAAATGCTACCAATAGTAGATAAACCAACTTTACAATATATAATAGAAGAAGCAATAGAATCAGGTATAGAGGAAATATTAATAATAACAGGAAGAAACAAAAAGTCAATAGAAGACCATTTTGACAAGTCTGTTGAATTAGAACTTGAACTTGAGCAAAAAGGAAAAACTGAAATGTTAGAAATGGTAAGAAATATATCTAACATGGTAAATATACACTATATAAGACAAAAAGAACCAAAAGGATTAGGTCATGCTATACATTGTGCTAAAAGTTTCATAGGAAACGAACCATTTGCAGTACTTTTAGGAGATGATATAGTTGACAATGAAACTCCTTGTTTAAAGCAATTAATAGGTGCTTATGATGAGTACAAAACAAGTATATTAGGAGTACAAGAAGTTGCTAAAGAAGATACTTGTAAATATGGAATATTAGATGTTAAACACATAGAAGATAGAGTTTATAAAGTTAAGGACATGGTTGAAAAACCAGCTGTTGAAGAAGCTCCATCAAACATAGCTATACTTGGAAGATATATAATAACTCCAGCTATATTTGATATACTTGAAAATCAAGAGCCAGGAAAAGGTGGAGAAATACAATTAACAGATGCTCTTAAGACTTTAGGAAACCAAGAAGCAATATATGCATACAACTTTGAAGGAAGAAGATACGATGTAGGAGATAAGTTTGGGTTCTTAGAAGCAACTATAGATTTTGCTTTAAAAAGAGATAACTTAAGAGATGATTTAATGAACTACATGAGAAAAATAGTAAATGAAGAAGATAAAAAAGAATTAGTATCAGATAAAGAAGTAGCATCAGATAAAGAGTAATAGTTTATATATTTAAATTCCAAAACAAAGACTAAAAACAATAATATATATTTAAACTATTAAGTATGCCTAGACATAAATTTATGCAAAAATATTATGACTAGGCTTTAAAAATAAAAAATATTAGAGAAAGAATGTGATGAATATGGCAGTTTTAGTAAGTGGTGGTGCTGGGTACATAGGAAGCCATACTGTAATAAAGCTATTGGAAGAAAACCATGAAGTAATAATAGTTGACAACTTATGTAATAGTAGCAAAGAGGTTGTAAATAGAATAATAGAGCTAAGTGGTAAAACTCCAAAATTTTATGAAATAGATATTACAGATAAAGAAAAGATGGATAAGGTATTTGAAGAAAATAATATAGATTCCATAATACATTTTGCATCACTTAAGGCTGTAGGAGAATCGGTATCTATGCCTATTGAATACTATTCAAATAATCTAATAACTACACTAGTCCTATTTGAACTTATGAAAAAATATAATGTTAAAAACTTCGTATTTAGTTCATCAGCAACAGTATATGGAAGTCCTAAAACTTGCCCAATAAAAGAAGACTTCCCACTATCAGTAACAAACCCATATGGAAGAACGAAATTAATAATAGAAGATATGATAAGAGATATATGCTATGCAGATAAAGATTTAAATATAGCTATACTTAGATATTTTAATCCAATAGGTGCACATAAGAGCGGAAGAATAGGTGAAGAACCAGTTGGAATACCAAATAATATAATGCCATATATAACTAAAGTTGCAGTAGGTCAGCTTCCATATTTAAATGTATTTGGAAATGATTATGATACAGTAGATGGAACTGGAGTTAGAGATTACATACATGTATTAGACTTAGCATATGGACATGTAAAAGCACTAGAAAAACTAGATGAAAATCCAGGTTTAGTTACATACAACCTTGGAACAGGGAAAGGATATAGTGTATTACAACTTGTAGAGGCATTTTCTAAAGCAAGTAATAAAGAAATTCCATATAAAATAGCACCAAGAAGAGAAGGTGATATAGCAACTTGTTATGCAGACCCTTCAAAAGCAGAAAAAGAGCTTGGATGGAAAGCTAAGTATGGAATAGAAGAAATGTGTGAAGATTCATGGAGATGGCAAAGTAATAATCCAAATGGATATGAAGTAAAAAAGTTTGATGAAGTAGCAATTGACAAAGAATAGTATACGAGCTATTTTAATAGGTTCTATGTAGAACATATTAAAATAGCTTTTTTAATTACAAAAAAGCATATAAATTTAAATAGATGAAATTTTGTTTAAAAATTTATTATAAAAAAGTACAAAAAGGAAATAATGTAAAATAAAAATAATTAAAAGGAGAGATTGATATAAAAAAATTCATAAGTTTAGTAACTATATTAAGTACACTAATCCCCCTACAAATATATGCATCAGAATGCATAATAGGAGGAGAGAATAGATTTGAAACATCTATAGAAATATCTAAGAATTTTAAAATATCTAAAGAAGTAATAATAGTAAATTCAAAGTCAATTCCAGATATGCTATGTGCAAGTATATTAGCATCTCAAATAAACTCACCAATACTTCTAACTAAATATAACAAAATAGATAATAAAACAATAGAAGAAATCAAAAGGCTAGAAACAGAAAAAGTATATATAATAGGTGGGAAATCCGTAATTCATAAAAACGTAGAAAATCAGCTTAAGGAAAATAACTTAGAAATTGAAAGAATAAATGGAAAAGATAGATATGAAACGTCAGTCCAAATAGCAAATAAAATAAACAGCATAAGCAATGAAAAATGTGATGAAGTAATAGTTGTTAATGGACAAGAAACTTTAGTAGATGCAATATCAATAGCACCAGTAGGAGGAAGTAAAAATACCCCAATCATATTATCAAAAAGAGATAACATAGAACATGGTTATAGATGGATAGAAGATAAGTATATAGATAAGACTTATGTTATAGGAGGGGAAGATTCAATATGTAATGAAATATTTAAAAAACTACCAAATCCAAAAAGAATAAGTGGTAAAGATAGATATGAAACTAATGGGAAAATAATAAGAGAATTTTATCCTGATAAATTAAATAAATTATATTACTGTAAAGGAAATAGTGAAGATTTAGTAGACGGAGTATTAATAACACCGTTAGCTACAAAAGAACAATCTCCTATTGTAGTATTAGGCAAGAGTATTGACAATACTCAAAAAAAAGTGCTAAAAGGAAAAGAAATAAAAGAACTTGTACAAGTTGGGTATGGGATACACCAAAATGCAAAGAATGAACTAATTAGTATTAAAGAAAATTATAAACCACTAAAACCAGTAAATCCACCTACAAAACCATCACCACCGGCAAAACCAGAAGAGTCAATACCATCAACGCCAATAGAACCACCAACAGAACCGGAAGAATCAATACCGCCAACGCCAATAGGACCACCTCTAGAGATAGAAGATAAATTAGCACCCAATTATGTGAATCATAGTACTGATAATGAAAAGAGAATAATAAACATAGAATTTGATGAAGACATAGATAGCAATGTAGATTATATAAAAGAAAAAATAAAAATAGAAGTAGATCCTAATTGTATATTAAAATTAGAAAATAAAGATTTTAATACAACTTTAGATGAAGTAAAATATATTAAATTAAGTAAATATGATGATGTAAAAATAGATAACAACAACCTAATAATAAAATTACAAGAAGAAATTGTAGGTAAAGATAGTAAGATAATAATAGAAAAAGAAAGCATAAAAGATAAATATGGCAATATCATAGAAGAAGATATAATAATAGAAAACTTAGATGGAGTAGATAAAAATATAGCATTTGTAAAAAATGAAGATGAAATAAGAAAGTATATAAAAATAGCATCACAAGACAAGGAAACTATAATAAAACTAGAAAATCATATTAAAATAGCAACAAACAACTATTTAAATATAAATAATAAAGTAACTATAGATGGAAGTAATGGTGAAGAAAATTATAGTATAGAAACACTAAGTTTGCAAAATCCAGGAATATTTATAGGTCATGATGGAGTAGAGCTTAGAAATTTTAATATAAAATCAAGACAAGAATCTATATCTATACAAATGTGTTCAGATATAAAGCTTAAAAATATGAATATAGAAACACAATCGGAAATTTTACCAGCTATAAGTATTTCAAGTTCAAATGTTAAAGTAGATAATATTGTAGGAAAGAGTAATAAATCTACAATTAGTTTAAATGAATCTTATATTAAAAATCGTGTATCAAAACTTATATTAGAAGGAAGGGTGACAAATAGTTTAAATGATGAAAATGTAATAAAATCAAGTGATACTATATACAGCAAGATCCCTTCTATATATGTTGAAAATAAAATAACAGAAGATGTAAATACACCTAAAAATAAAATAATATTAGGAGAAAATTTAGAGAAAGATTATATAAACAATAACTACGAAATAATTAATCAAAGTGATGAATACAAAACATATGAATTATATTTTGAAATATAAAATAACATAAGTTATTATAAAATATAGAAAATCTAACCATTTATGACTACTAATAGAAACTGTAATAATGTATAATAGAAACTGACTAAATTTATAAATGGAGAGATTCAATGGCTTTAGAACAGTTTTTAGAAGTTTTTATTAGAGAATATGGATTAATAAGTATGTTTTTATTAGTAGCATTAGAATATGCAAATTTTCCACTACCTAGTGAAGTAGTACTACCACTTATAGGTATGGTAGGAGCATCATATGATATGGATTTTGTGACTATACTTATAACAACAACAATAGCGGGAATAGTGGGATCTTTATTAAATTATTGGTTAGGAGCAAAATTTGGAGATGGACTTTTAGATTATATTAGAAAAAAGTTTCCAAAAACTAAAAAATCTCTTTCAGCATCTTATAATTTTATAAAAAAATATAATAAATCAGCTATAATGTTATCTAGATTTGTGCCTGTAGCAAGAACAGCTATTTCATTAGTAGCTGGAACTGTGAAAATGAATGTATGGTATTTTATACTATATTCAAGTATAGGAATACTTTTCTGGAACTTAGTATTAATAGGTGGAGGATACTTTATAGGAAACAAAGTATTAGCAAGTGGCGGAATTATAAATACTATAGTAATGGTGACAACAGTATTAGTAGTTGGAATAGTAATAATACTATTTATAAAAAACATAAAAAAATCAAACTGTAAAAGTAAAAACTAAGATTATATATTAAAAATATAATAGTAAAAAGTCCCTTGAGATAATATAGTTATTATTTCAAGGGATTTTTTATATAAAACATTTAGATAGTATTAGTTAAATTAGCAAATTGGATTTTTAATTGTAATAATATATATACAAATATATATACAAAGTAATAAAAAATTTAATTTCATAACAAAAAATAATGAAATAAAAATAATAAAATAAAAGTAAATGAAAAAACAAGGAAAAATAGCAATTAATAACACTAAAGGAAACCCCCTTAAATAAGTCTAACTAAGTAATTCAAGCAATATATTAGAAATCAGGGGGGAGGAATAAGAGTGAAAAAAAAGCTAAAAAAACACATATCTATAATATCAACAATGGTATTAATATTAGCATTTTCTTTTATAAACATAATAAACATAGAAGCAGCAAGTAAACATCTCTTAGTTATAAATTCAAAAACTAATAGGATGGGATATTATGTTAATAATAAGTTTGTTAGGGAATACAGGGTAGCAACAGGCAAAAAAAGTACACCAACTCCACAGGGAAAATTTAAAATAGTAAATAAGATTAAAAATAGACCATATTATTCAGGGGGAATACCAGGAGGAGATCCTAGAAATCCACTAGGTGATAGATGGTTAGGGCTTCAAGTAGGCTTAACTTATGGAACAACATACGGAATACATGGAAACAATAATGAAAGCTCAATAGGTAAACATGTATCAGGTGGATGTATAAGAATGCACAACAAGGAAATTAGAGATTTATTTGAAAAAATACCAAATAAAAGTGAAGTAATAATAAAGTATACAGACCAAAGCTTTAAACAAATAGCAGCAGGCTATAAAATAAGTTTAACTGATGGAAATGAAATAAAAACAGGATGGCAAACTATAGGCGGAAAAAAATATTACTACAACTCTAAAGGACAAAAAGTAACAGGATGGCAGACAATATCAGGAAAGAAATACTACTTTGATGGTAATGGAGTAATGCAGACAGGTCTTAAAAACTTAAATGGAAATAGCTATTACTTTGCAAATGATGGGATAATGAGAACAGGATGGCAAGAAGTTGTAAAGGGAAGAAAAAGTTACTTTGATAGCAATGGAGCAATGAAAATAAAGTGGCAAGTGATAGATGGGAAAAAATATTACTTAAATCCATTAAATGGAGTGGCACTTTGGAATTGGCAATATCTAGATGGTAATAAATATTATTTTGGACCAGATGGAGTGTTAAGAACAGGACTTCAAACAGTAGGTAATGAAAAATATTACTTTGGAAATGATGGAATAATGAGAATAGGATGGCAAGAAGTCGTAAAAGGTAGAAGAAGCTACTTTGATAATAACGGAGTAATGAAAATAAAGTGGCAAGTAATAGACGGTAAAAGATATTATTTGAATCCACTAAATGGAGTATCATTATGGTACTGGCAAGAGTTAGATGGTAATAAATATTATTTTGGAAATGATGGAGTAGTAAGAACTGGTTGGCAAATAATAGATGGTAAAAAATATTACTTTAATCCAGATGGATCAATGCAACAAAGATGGGAAGAACTAGATGGAAATATGTATTACTTTGGATTTGATGGAGCAGTTAGAACAGGATGGCAAAATATAAATGAAAAAACATATTACTTTAATGGTGATGGAGTGCTTCAAAAAGGAATAGTAGAGATAGATGGTAAAAGCTATTACTTTAATGAATATGGAGAGATGGAAAGAAACACAGTAGTAGGTAATGGAGTAATAATAGATGAAAATGGAGTGATAATTGATTTCGGAGAGGGGATGTAGAAATACATCCCTTTTTTCATATATAAAAATAGAGATTATATGGTATAATAAACAAGCTATAAACTTATGCAAAAAGGAGTGGAAACTTTGACAGAAAAAATAGCAAAACATAAATCAGAGATATTGTTATTTATATCAGTAGCAATTATATACTTAGCAATAGCTATAATATTTTATTCAAAAACAACAATATTCTATGATACAAATAATACGTATGATGTATTATTAGATACAGATACAGGTGTATTATTTAATTGGAATACATTTGCGTTAGCGCAAGATAATAGTAAACATATACTATTCATGCAGATAGTATCATTAATAGGATATCCAATACATTTACTGAGTACGAACATAGCTACTAATTTTAATATAGGGTTTAACCATGTATATGGTATGGGGTTAATACTATTACAAATATTAGTAAGTTCAGCGTCAATAACAATGGTATATAGTACAATAAAGAAATTAAATATAAAAAGGGAAATACTATCACTAATAATAAGTATGATGGTATTTTCATTCCCTCAAATATTTATGACTATGAATGTAGAGAGATTTATATATGGCCAGTTATCATTAGTATTCTTTGTATTCTTAGTAAATAAACTTAAAAATAAAGAATCATACTGGATAGATATAGCTGCAATACCTTTATTCGGAATAACTCTTACCAATATATATATGTATGGAATAAACTTATTATTAGAGTTTAAAATAAACATCAAAAAAATGGCAAAGCATATTGGAGCATTTGTATTAGCAGCTTATGTAATTATCGTATCATCAAGAGCATATAATAGCTTTTTCATGGTAAAAGATATAGTCAAAAGTGATACAAAATTTATACAAGTAATACCTATGTTTGAAAAACTAAAGATGACATTAGTAAGATTACTATACCCAACAATGTATTTTCCTAGTGCAAAATTTGAAAATGGGATGTTTTTACAACAAGGACTTCCTAATATGATATTTTTCCTAATATTTTTAGTATTATTTGTATGTGCAATAATAGGAGGTATAAAACACTATAAAGAAAGAATACCTCAATTATGTTTAGGGGCAATACTTGCGAATATAACATTACATGGAATAATAGGATATAACCTAAAAAATGCAAACATAATGGCAATATATTTTTCATTTGCAATAATAATACTTTTAGCTTATTTTGCAAAATCTTTACCTAAAAAATATACAAAAATATTCATTATATTCTTAGTAGTAGTACTAGTAACTATGATAATAAGTAATATACAAGGATTTTTAAAAATATTAGAAATAGGTATGAATAATTATCCTAAATAAGACACAAAGAAGGTGAATATATGCAAAATTTAAAAGAAGAAATTGTCATTGAAGATAGCATAATAAAAGAAAACATAATAGGTCAATACATAAAGCTTATGAGACCAAATCAGTACATAAAAAACTTATTTGTAGTAGCGGCACTAATATTTTCAAATAACATAGGAAATTTAGATTTAATATATAAAACAATAATAGCATTTATATCATTTTGTCTAATATCATCAGCTGTATATGTGTTAAATGATATAGTAGATATAGAAAAAGATAAATTACATCCTAAAAAATGTAAAAGACCACTAGCAAGTGGGAAAATAAAAATACAAAATGCAGTAGTATTGTTAATAGGATTAGTAGCAGTAGCACTAGTTTTATCATCAAAAATAAACTTAAAACTAACAGCCATAATATTTATATACTTAATAAATAACCTATTATACTCATTTAAAATAAAAAATGTAGTACTACTAGATGTATTTTCAATAGCAATAGGATTTATATTGAGAGTATGTGCAGGGAGTGTAGCAATAGGAGTAGAATTATCAAGTTGGATAATATTATGTACATTCTTCTTATCTTTATACTTAGGGCTAGGTAAAAGAAAAAAAGAAATAGAAGGACTTAAAAATCAAGCAGGAGAACATAGAAAAATATTAAAAGAGTATAACTCAGAAATAATAAACCAGATGATGGGAGTAGTATTAAGTTCTGTAATAGTATGTTATGCGCTTTACTCAACAAGTAATCCAGATAAACCTCAAATGATATATACAACAATATTTGTAGTATATGGAGTGCTTAGATATAACTATATAATAAATACAACAGAAGAAGGAAACCCAACTGATGTAGTATTAAAAGATAGAACTCTACAAATAAATGTAATATTATGGGTATTAAGTTGCCTATTAATATTAATGTAGGAGGGTATATGAAAAAGAAAGTACTATTACTAGATATAGACTATACAGTAATAAATACAGATAGTATGATAGACTTTATACTATACTCACTAAAAACAAAGCCATTAAAAACAATAATAAAAATACCATATATATTTATAACTCTAGTAGGGTATGCATTAAAGTTAACTAGCTTGAAAAAAGCAAAAGAAGCTGTATTTAGCCCAATAGTAAACTTTAGTGAAGAAGAATTAAAAGAATTTTTTGATAAAAAATTAAAAGTTAAGATAAATAAAAATATAAAAGACATAATAGAAAAATCAAAAAAAGATTCAACAATAATAATGATAACTGCATCACCAAAAGCATATATGAAATATTTCAAAGAATATAAATATGCAGATGAAGTGATAGGTACAGAATTATTATATGAAAATAATAGATATAAAAATGAAATAATAGGAAACAACTGTAAAGGGAAAGAGAAAGTAAAAAGAATTGAAGAAGTATTAAATAAACTAGATATAGAAATAGACTATGAAAATTCATATTCATACTCAGATTCAATGAGCGATATGCCAATGTTTGAATTAGTAAAAAATGCATATCTAGTAAACAAAAAAGATGGAAGTATAAAAGAAAAAATAAATCATAAATATATACAAAAAGCATAGCTATAACCATTAACCACCAGTATTAAAAATTGGTGGTTAAATACTAAATAGGAGAATAATATGGATATATTAAAAAAGTATAGAGAAAGCATCATGTATTTAGTCTTTGGAGGGCTAACAGTAGGTGTTAATATAGCTACATATATAGGATTAACAAGAATAATAGAACTAAACTATATGGTAGCAAATATAATAGCATGGATAGTAGCAGTAATATTTGCATATATAACAAATAAGTTTTTTGTATTTGAAAGTAATAATACAGAGCTAGAATTTTTAATAAAAGAATTTACGTCATTTGTAAGTTGTAGACTATTATCAGGTGTAATGGAAATGATATTAATGTATGTGATGATAGATATGATGGGAATCAATGACTTTATAACAAAGATATTTACAAACATATTAGTAATAGTACTAAACTATGTACTAAGTAAAGTAATAATATTTAAAAAACAAGCGTCATAAAATTATGACGCTTTTTTCATATCCATATTATTTTTCATATCTATATTAGATGAATTAAACTTAAGCTTAAAATTCTCAAACCTACCAAAAGTTTTGGCAAATATAATATTAATTAAAATAACAGCAACAATATTTATAAGAGTTAAAACACATCTTAATATAAAGTTGTATCCAGTTAAATTAAATAAATATAGATAAATAGGCTGTAGTAATAAATAAGTAAAAGGTTGATATAAATAAAGGGTAAAACCATAAGCACTATAAATATCAACAATATTTCTTATATAAGGTAAATCTCCAAATTTTAATATAACTTTTCTAAACATATATAAAAAGCTAAAAGCAGTCATAGTAAAAACTAAGAATGTAAAATTTGGGGGAAATTTATTAGTAGACATATTTAAAACATATCTATCACCCTTAACAATTAAAACTAAAGCTATAAAAAGAATCGAAGATATAGCTATATTTTTGACTACTGAAATATTAACATCCTTAAATTTTGTATAGAAAAATCCTGTATAAATCCAAAAAGCATAGAAAATAACACTTTTAAAATCAATATTAAGAGTAGTATTTTCAAAATATAATACTAATATTGCAATAAATAATAAAGGGATAAATTTAAAAATACCTTTTAGACTTTCAAATAACTTAAACATTGGGGGTATGAAAGGTACTAACAATAAGTACACAGGCATAAACCATAAATGCCAAGTAATAAAAGGTATGAAAATCCCAGGTTTCTTTAAAGGATGTAGTGTATCATATACAAATATATTTATAGGAGAATCAGTAATAGAAGTTCCTAAAATATAAGCTATATATTGAATGAAAATAACAAATAGTCCAAAAATAAGATATGGAACTATAACCCTTGGCACACGAGATATAAGGTATTTAATGTAGCTTTTTTTTGAGCTAAGAGAATAACTAGCACCAGTAATAAAAAATACCACAGCCATTTCAAATAAGAAAAGTGACTTTAAAACGTGATTAGAAACAGGGAACCAAAATAGAGTATGTATAACTCCAACTACATACATCATTATAAGACCGCGATAAATATCTAGTTTTTTGTCTCTCAAAATGTCAACTCCTTGCAAAAATAAGATGTCTAAAAAAATATTATACCATATATAAAAGAAATCTCAGATATATAGTTATTACTTTAATAAACATAAATAGATAAAAGTAAGTATTTAATATTAAAAAATATTTACCTTGATATTAAAAATTAAAAAATAACATGTAATAAAATAGAGAAAAATGCATTATATTATCAAATAAAAACATTAAAAAATAAAAGAAATTTAATACAATTATCGACAAAATTATACGCTTTTAAAATGATTTTTAAATAAAGTGAATTCAATAAATAGATAGGAAAAATGTGAAAAGTACAAAATGAAATGTGATAAAATACGACAAAATAATACTTAGTAAAATGATTTTATGTCGAAATGAAAATGTTGTAGATTGTAAAAAAATGTAATAAGATTGTCCTGTGAGAAATACGGAAGAATATTCGATGTTGTTAAATATATAAAATATTCGGAGGTATAAATATGTTAAAGAAGAAAAACATGGCTATGGTAATGGCAGGGGTAACAGTAGCTACTTCAGTAGCACCAGCATTTGCTAACGTTGCAGATGAAAATAAAATAACAATGAGAGTAGATTCAAATAACAAAGAAGCTGTAAATGAATTAGTAGGGAATATAAGAAAAGCTTTAAACGTTAAGTTTGAAGATGCAATATCTAAGGCAACAGTTGGAACTAATGTATATGATATAAAGTTAGGTTCTACAGCAATAAAAAATGCAACAGAATTAGAAACAGCTATAAAAGGATTAGCAAAAGGTGCTGAAATAAAAGTAACTGTTAAAGATAAAGGTCACCAAACATTAGATGGAAAAGTTGTTGACTACAAAGTAGACAAGTACGAATCAGTAGATCAAATATTAACAGACCTTATTGGTAAGGGATTAGTAGAGGAACACACTACAGATACAGTAACAGTAAAAGAAACACCATCATCAAAAGATATAGTAACTGTTAAAGTTGGGGATGACAAGTTAGACTTTAATAAGAAAATAGTAGATGAAAATAAAAAATTAGTAGGATTTGAAAAGCAATTAAGTGATATAGTAGTAGAAGATGAATTCGTTGTAACAGTAAAGAATGTTGATGAAATAGATGTAAATGAATTATTTGACGGAGTAAGACTTACTTCAAAAGGTATGGAATTAGTAAAAGCTATGAATGATAAAGCTCTAACGTTTGTATTATCTGATTTACCAGATTTACCAGGATTTAATCCAGAGGGAGATGCTTTAACAAGATTAGATATAACTGTAAAAAAAGGTTCTTATGTTGTTGGAAAAACAACTATAGCAGGTGAATTCCACACAATGAAAGACTTTAAAGCAGTATTAGAAAATAAAGATACACTATTAGTTGGATCATTAGCAGGAGATGATAGATTTGCTACTTCTATAAAAGTAAGTAAAGAAGGATTTGAAGATGGAACAGCTAATGCAGTAGTATTAGTTGGACAAGATGCAATAGTAGATGGATTAGCAGCATCACCATTAGCAGCTAAAGAAAAAGCTCCAATATTATTATCTCAAAAAGCAGGAGTAACTCCTGAAGTAGAAGCTGAAATGTTAAGAGTTCTTGGAATAAATGGATTAGCAGGAAAGACTATATACATAGTAGGTGGAGAGAGCCAAATATCTAAAGAAGCTGAAGCAAAATTAGCTAAATTAGGAACAAAAGTAGAAAGAATATCAGGAGATGACAGATATGCTACATCTTTAGCTATAGCTGAAAAAGTTGTAGAGGGAGAAAAAGCAGGAGCTGAAAAGCCTGCATTCGTAGTTGGTGGAAACGGTGAAGTAGATGCAATGAGTATAGCCGCATATGCTGCACAAACAAAATCTCCAATAGTAGTAACAAATAAAGCTGCTATAACTAAAGAAGCTAAAGAATTTATGGCTAAGAGAGATATGACAATAGTTGGTGGAACTAGTTCAGTATCTGATGAAGTTAAAGCTGAATTAGACGCTATGGATGATGTTAAAAACAATGTAGAAAGATTATCAGGAGCTGATAGACAAGGAACTAACGCTGCTGTTATAAACAAGTTCTATAATGATAAGACTACAAATGCATTTGTAGCTAAAGATGGATACGGAGTAGGAAAGAGCCATTTAATAGATGCTTTAACTGCAGCTCCTTTAGCAGGAAGCCAAAATGCTCCAATAGTATTAGCTACAAATAACTTATCAGTAGATCAAAAAGAAACTGCTGAATTAAAGTTAACAGGTGTTAAGAAGATAGTTCAAATAGGACAAGGAATAGCAAACACTGTAATAGAAAAGATAGTTGAAATAGTAAAATAATTAAAGTGTTAATATAGATAGAACCTACCTCATGAGAGGTAGGTTTTTTATTATAAAGCCTAAACAATAAATTAAATAACTGTTATGATATAATATATTCAATTAAATAATGTAACACAAAAGGGATTATATAAGGAAAAATTAAATGAGGGAAAAAGTATTACCTAGAAGAAAAAGATAATCCAAAAGCAAGTAACATGAAATTGGGATTAGAAGAAATAGTGATAGATGATGTAGTAGTTGGAGATAAGGTAACTACTATAAAAGGAAAGAATTTTACAGATAGTAGTCATGTGTACGTAAATGATAAGAAAGTAGAAACTAAAAGAATAGATTATGATACTTTAGAGATTGATAATGTAGATGGTATAAAAAAAGTATGTGTCAAGCAACTTGGTAGATATGATGGAGAACTTGGAAGCACAAATGAATATATCGTTAAATAAAAGAGCCTTAAATGGGCTCTTTTTTAATGAGTATAATGTAATATAATTAATTAGCATTAAAATAAAAATTAGGGGTACATATTTAGTATTATTAATGAAATAGTCGAATAAAATAAATAAATAATGTCGAAAAATAAGCGAAAATGTCGCTTGAAATAGGTTGATATCGAAATTATTATGAAATATAATGAATATGAATAAAAATTATTTATTAATAAAATAAATTTATTGTGAATCATATGCAGAAACGTTGAAATATAATCTGTACATGGGCACTTAGATTATATGGAGTTAGTAGTGCAACCGGCTAAATTTGATTCTAGGGGTATATCTAGAAATATTTTTAGTCTATTTTTATGAAAAAATATAAAAATAAGGAGATTAAAAATGAATAAACAAGCAGTAAAGTTTATTAAAACAAAAAAAGCATTAGCAATAGGGTTAACAGCTAGTATAGTATCTACAACATTAGCACCAACATTTGCAGATACAACTAAAGATAAAGTGTTAGCAGGGAATGACAGATACAAAACAGCAACAGCCGTATCTAATGAAGGATGGAAAAGTGCTAAAGAAGTAGTAATAGTAAATTCTAGTAAAGTAGCAGATGCACTTAGTGCAACACCATTTGCAACTCAAAAAGATGCACCAATACTTTTATCTAAAAAAGACACATTAGGGGAAGATACAAAGGCTGAATTAGCTAGATTAAAAGCAGAAAAAGTATATATAATAGGTGGAGAAAACTCAGTAAGCCCAAAAGTAGTAGAAGAATTAAAAGCTATGAACATAGCTGTTGATAGAATAAAAGGTGAAGATAGATACGATACTTCATTAGAAGTAGCAAAAGCTATAGATAAAGCTAAAAATATAGAAGAAGTAACAGTAGTAAGTGGAAATAAAGGACTTCCAGATGCTATAAGTGTAGCACCAGCAGTAGGGGATAAAAATATGCCAGTGATACTATCATCTACAGATAGCCTTGGAAAAAGTGAAGAATGGATAAAATCTCAAGGAATAAAAAAATCTTATGTAGTAGGTGGAGTAGTTAGCGATAAAGTAATGAACAAACTACCTAATGCAGAAAGAATAGCAGGAGAAGATAGACACGAAACAAATGCAAAAGTTATAGATAAGTTCTACAGTGATGTAGAAGTTGAAAATGTGTTCTATGCTAAAAGTGGAATGGGAAATGAAGATCATTTAGTAGATGCTTTAGCAGTTGGACCATTAGCAGCTAAGAAAGATTCACCAGTTGTAATACTTGGAAACAAATTACATACAGCACAAGAAGATGCAATAGCTAGAAAAAAAGTTAAAGAAATGGTACAAGTAGGACAAGGAATAAATGAAAACTCTAAAAAAGCATTAAAAGACACTCAAATAAGAGAAACTTTTGTAGTTAAGACAGTAGCTGAATTAGAAGAAGCTTTGAAGAAAGCTAATCATCACGATGTTATAGAATTTAGACCAACATCAACAATAACTCAGGATTTAACTATAAATAGTGACAAGCTTTTAGAAGTTAAATTCTTTGGAAAATATAGCGGAAAAATAACTGTTAAAGCTAGTAGATCTACTGTTGTTGTAGACAAAGATGCTACATTAAAAAATATTGTAGTTGAAGGAAGTGGAGTTGTAGTTGAAAACAACGGAACTATAGAAGGATTTAAACCAGCAGGTGATACAGTATTAGAAGGAAATAAACCAAACCCACCATCAACTGGAGGAGGCGGAGGAAGTACAACTCCAAGACCACCACAAGATACAACAAAGCCTCGTGTATTAAAATCAAATACAAATGAAAAAGCAGTAGTATTAGAGTTTAATGAAAATATAAATAGCAATGTAGATGATATATCAAAAGAAATAAGCGTAATATCAAAAAACGATGCTACTAGCAAAACAAGTATAGAGAAAACAGCATATATAAAAGAAAATAAATTAGTAGTATTATTTAGCGAAAAATTAGAACAAGGTAGTACTATAAAAGTAAATGCTGATGCTATAAAAGATGACAGTAACAACAAAAATGAAGCAATTGAAATAGAATATAAAGAGAATAAAGAATTAAAACTAGAAAATATAGAATTTAAAAAGGATATTCATAAAATAACTGAATATGGTGTATTTGTAAATCCTAGAACAGTTTTAGATGTAGAACAAGTAGGAGAGAATGATGTATATAAGCTAGATGGAGCTAATTTAACAACAGAATTTAGTGCTCTAGGTGATAAGGTATATTATGATGAAACTGGAAGAACAGTAAATACTGGTTTTGTAAACTTTACTGATGTGGTTGATCAAATTATATATATTGAAACAGGAGCAGAAGATAGTGGATACAATGAAGGTAAAGATATTGCACTAGGAAGATTTGAGCTATATGGAAACCTAGAAGATGGAAGTGTTAATCCTGGAATAGTAAATGCTGAAGTTGACTATGCAAGAGAACACAAGAAGTTAAACTCACTAACAATACCGAAAAATCAATACCCTGGTAATATAAACGTATATGTTGTAAAGCCAGATGTAAAGCCTCTTATTGAATCAAAATATGATCCAGGAGTAGTATTAAAAGAAGAACAAAAAATTATCGATAAGACTTCAATAGGCGTTGCTTCAATACCAAATATTACTGATATAGAGTCATTAAATTATACTATAACAAATCAACAAAAAAATATAAATGGAAATGTTATAAAGGATGATTTTGGAACATTAAATTCTATAGTTTTAAAAAAGGCTACAGAAAATGATGCTAAAGTTACTATAAAAGGATTAGATATTGTGACTCATATGGGTCAAAGTAATCAAAGAAGTAGTATCACTTACACTACATCTAACACGAGTCATAAAGGTATATTAGAAAAATATATAGGTGATAGAGTATTAGAAAAAACATCTACAGAATCAAGTGGAAAAATTAATTTAGATGGTCTAGATATAGATATACTTGGATTTGCAGAGTTTTTCAAAAAACAGAATATAGAGAATGAAAAATATCCAATGCCAGAAGGTACGGAGATAAAATATATAAATATGATATTTACTTTAGAAGTTAAAGTGGGTGAGAGAACTGAAACTGAAAAAGTAGGTATAATCTGGAATCCATTAGCAAAGGATGCACAATAATAGATTCAAATTAAAAATATATTAAGACAAAGAAGGGACATCATTGATGTTCCTTTTTTATTAAGAAATAATTATAAAAAAGTTCCAATTCTAACAATAAATGACAAAAAACGACAAAGTAAATATGTATAATATACCTTGGACTTAAAAAATATATACAACTTGTAGGAGGATTATATAATGGCAAAATTAATAAATTGTAAAAGCTGCGGTAATGAAATAGCATCTAACGCAAAAGCGTGTCCTAAATGTGGGGCAAAAAATTCTAAACCATTTTATAAAAAGATATGGTTCTGGGTTTTAGTTGTAATAATAATAGCTGCAATTGCAGGATCTGGTTCAAATAAACCAAAATTAGTTTCAGAAGATAAACCTATAGTAACAAAAGAAGAAAAAAGTAATAAAGAAGAAGTATTCAATATAGGAGATACTATTGAATTAGATAAATTTAAAATAACAGTAAATGAAGTAAAAACTACAAATGGAAGTGACTTTATAAAGCCACAAGAAGGTAATGAATTCTTATACGTAGATGCAACAGTAGAAAATATATCAGATAAAGAACAAACTGTATCATCTGTACTAATGTTTAAAGTAGTAGATAAAGATGGAAGAGCTATGAAACAAACTATAGTGGAAAATGCTAATGGTCAACTAGATGGAACAATAGGACCAGGAAGAAAAATAACTGGAGAATATGTAGTTGAAGTTCCTAAAGATGCAACAGGATTAGAATTACAATTTGATAGCTCATTAGCAGGGAACCAAGTAGTAGTTAAACTTAAATAAATACATATTAAAATGCAATAAATAAAAAAGAAGGTCAAAATATCTTTAACCTTCTTTTTTTATTTATAAAGTTAATTGAAAAATAAATATAAATTTAAAAGTAGTATAAAAGGTTATAAATTAACAAGTGAGATATTAGGGGAATTTATAAAACAAAAAAATTGATAGAGATATACACATACAATACACTACACTATAACTAGTGTAAGTATATTAAATTTAAATATATGCATAGGCTAAAAGACTAATACAAAAATCTAAGTATTAGTCCTTTTAGTTTGTAAAAATAAAACATATACATTTTATGTAGGTAATACAAATGGAGAAATAAATTAAGATATGGGAAAAAATATCGACAAAAATAATGTAATATAAAATATTTTTAAAATTAAATATTTTAAAAATAAAAAATAACAAAAATAAATAAAAAAACTGACAAATAGAAAAATGTAGAAAAAAATAGAAAGTTCAAAATAACAAAAAATACATATATTATTGACGCAAAATGTAGGAATAAAAATGTATAAAATATGTTGAAGATATAATATGATTATGTTGTGAGAAATGCGAGAAATTATATTTACGGAATTATACATAGTAAAGAGATGTGATTTAAATATAATTATTTGGGGAGGCAAAGCAATATGATGAAAAGAAAAATGGCTGTAGCTATGGCTGGTGCTATGGTAGCAACAACTGTTGCACCTGTAGTATCTCAAGCTATGGAGCAAAAAGCACTACCAGCGGGGGCAATAGACTTAGCAGATGCGGAAGCTAAGGCTGAATTAATGAAAACAGTAAAAGGATACTTAGATAAGACTTATACTGAAAATGAAGATATGTTATTAGATGCTGATAATGCAGGAAAATGTGCATATACAGTAACTGTTAAAGGTAAAGTAGCAGCAAACTATGCTGAATTCGTAGCTATAATGGATACAGTTAAAGTAGGTGACGAAGTAAGAATATCTATAGAAGATAAAGGTTCTAGAGAAGTTTCTGGAGAATTAGTAGATTGGGATAACTATGCTTACAGTGCAGAAACTAATACAGATAGCATAGACAAAATGGTAAATGAATTATCTACTGATATAGCAGCAGGATTAACTCCATCAGCAAGCAATGGATTTACATCAATAGTAGTTCCAGATGCATCTAATTTATCTAATGTTATAAAGTTAGAAGCTGGAGACATTGTGCCTGAAAAAAATGGTGATAAAGTTGATTTAAAGGATGCTAATCATGATGTCAATGGAGATGGAAATCTAGGTACAAAGATATTATCATTAGGATTAAATGATGCGATAAGAGATTTCTCTAAGCCATTAAAGAATTCTTCAGGATATATATATGACTTCGAAGCTGCAAGAATAGCGGTGAAAGAGAAAGAAACTATAAAAGATATAGAGGTTGAGTACACTGCAACTGAGGGAGCAGTAAAGAAAACTTTAAATGCATCTGAATTAATAAAAGAAGGAAGATACACTAGAGAAGGAAATGAGTTAGCTAAAGAATTATATACAGTTGATGGAGAAAAATTAACTGATATATATGGTAATAAATTAGCATTACAGTATGTTGGTAAAAGTGCTGTATCAGCTAATGAATTAATAGCATCAAAAGATATAAAAGAAGATAAAATAACTATATCAGGTCAAGAAGAAAAAATGTATAATGTAAATGTTTCTGATGTGAAAACAGTAGATTCTAAAACTAGTGAATTTAAAATAACTGTATCTGCAGGTCTTGGATATGCATATGAAAATAAGTTAGACCTAAAAGCTAAAGTTGAGATAGCTGCTGGTTCATCAACAGCACAAGATTTAGTAGAGGGTAATAATGTTGAGTTTGATGAAACTAAGTTAGCTGAGTTAACTTTCACAGGAACATTCGATGAAGTTAAAGAGTTATATGCTCAAATAGCTACAGGAAATACTATAAACAACCCAAGAACTGTTACTACTGGAGATTTCACTACTACATTAGCAGGAACTGATAGATATGAAACTGCTATAGAAGTAAGTAAATCTGCAAATGCAGGAACAAATAATAATGTAGTTTTAGTATCAGGAGAATCTTTAGCTGATGGATTAACTGCTACTCCATTTGCAAAAGCATTAGGAAATGCTCCAATATTATTAACTCAATCTGGAAAATTAACAGAATCAACTAAGGATGAAATAAAGAGATTAGAAGCTAAGAATGTATACATAGTAGGTGGAGAAAACTCTGTATCTCCTGCTGTTGCAGAAGAATTAGCTAAAATGAGAGTTAAAGTAGATAGAGTTAAAGGTGACGATAGATGTGATACATCTTATGAAGTTGCTAAGAGAATAGCTACTTTAACTAAGAATGTTGACGAAGTATTCGTAGCTCAAGGATATGCTATGGCAGATGCTTTATCTATATCAGCAGAAGCTGCTAAGAAAACAGCTCCAATAGTATTAACTGA
Source organism: Romboutsia sp. 1001285H_161024_C4 (assembly GCF_015550185.1). Classification (NCBI taxonomy): domain Bacteria; kingdom Bacillati; phylum Bacillota; class Clostridia; order Peptostreptococcales; family Peptostreptococcaceae; genus Romboutsia; species Romboutsia sp. 1001285H_161024_C4. Next base: position 32,868 of record NZ_JADNAJ010000002.1, read on the forward strand.
AAAAACTTCTATGAGCAAAGATATAGAAACATTCATAAGAACTAACAATGTAGTAGAAGCATTCGTAGCTGGTGGAGATAACACTATAGCTCCTGAGTTAGTTAAGGAAATAGATAAAGTTTCTGATAAAGTAACTGTATTTGCTGGAACTGACAGACAAGACACAAATGCTAAGGTTTTAAGACATTTTGGTTCTGATGAGCAAAAAGCTGTAGTAGTTAAGTCTGATGACAAAAACTTAGTAGATGCTTTAGCTGCAGGTGTATACGCTGCACAAACAGATAGCCAATTAGTTATAGCAACTGATAATTTATCTGCATCTCAAAAGATAGCTATAGAAGATACTGCTCATGCAACTAAAGACAATAAGACTACTGTTCAAGTTGGATACGGAGTATCTGAGAAAGTTATAAAAGTATTAAAGTCTGTATTTAAGTAAAATATAGAATTAATACTAGAATATAAAGAGTACTAGATATTCTAGTACTCTTTTATTTTTCAATATATTATGGAGGGGAATATTATGAAAAAAAGACAAAAGATAGTAGCATATTTACTAGCTGCTGCTATGATGGCTCCAATAGGAACTAGTGTATATGCAGCTACTAGTGTTACAACAGACGAATTATCAGGAACTGATAGATATAAAACTGCTGTTGAGGTTAGTAAGGATGGATGGAGTAGTGCTACTGATGTAGTTTTAGTAAATGGTTCATCAATACCAGATGCATTATCTGCTACTCCTTATGCAAAGTCTAAAAATGCTCCAATTCTTTTAACTGAAAAAGATTCATTAAATGCAGATACTAAAACTCAGTTAACTAAGTTAAGAACAACAAGAGTACATATAATAGGTGGAAAAAATACTGTATCTGATAATGTAGTCAAACAGTTACAAGACATGGGCATAACTGTAGAAAGAACTTATGGTAATGATAGATATGAAACTTCTTTAAACGTTGCGAAGAAGATGGATGCAAGTAAAGACATTACAAAGATAGCTGTAGTAAATGGTGATACAGGATTACCAGATGCTATAAGTGTAGGAGCTCCTGCTGCTATGAATGGTATGCCTATAATACTTGCTCAAAAGAGTAGTATACCATCAGAAACTAAGAAGTGGATAGATGAAGAAAAATTAACTAAGTCTTATGTTGTTGGTGGGCCTAACACTATAACTGATGCAGTTAAAAATCAATTACCTAACAATGAAAGATTAAGTGGTACTACTAGAAACAAGACTAATGCTGCTGTTATAGAAGAATTTTATACAAGTAAAAATTTACAAAATGTATATGTAGCTACTGATGGTTCCAAAAAGCAAGATGAGCTTATAGATGCATTAGGTGTTGGTGCCCTTGCAGCCAAAAAAGGTCAACCTGTACTTTTAGTTGCTAGTAGTTTAGATAGTGACCAAAAGAGTTTATTAGAGAAGAAAGAGTTTAACAAAGTAACTCAAGTTGGTGGGAAAGTTTCTTCTTCTGTTATAAATGAAGTAAAGAAAACACAAGAGCCAGTAGTTGAGTATGCGAATGTAACAGGTGTGAAAGTTGTTGATTATAAGACACTTGAAATAACTGGTACTAATTTAGATAAATTAACTAAGTCAAGCTTTAGCTTAAGTGGAAACACTGTATTATCATATGAAGGAAGTGATACAAAGGCTACTTTAAAGTTTGATAAGGCATTTAGTGATGGTACATCTACTTTAAAGGTTGAAAAAGGTGATGGAACTACTACAAGTCATAATTTTACATATAGTTCAGCTATAAGCTCTGTTCAAGGTGCTACAACTAAAGTAAATGTTAATGGAGTTCAGTACTTAGAAGTAGCTATAAATGGTGGGCAAAAGGTTACTACTTCATATTTAAAAGAGAATGGATGGACTGTTGAGTTTAAGGCTAATAAAACTGTATTTGATAAGAATGGAGTAGCTAGTAATACATCAGATACTGGAAAATTAGTTACAGAGCTAAATGGTACTGTATTAGGAGCTCAAAATGACTTTAACTACGAAATAAAATTAACTAAGGGAACTACAGAAATAAAGACTACAAGTCCTGTATACGTTACAGTAGTTGATAAGACTTTAAATTTATCTGCTATAACATCTTTTAGTGTGGAAGTTGGAAGTGGAGCTAATGATACTGGAGCTATAACTAGCAATAAGATGGTTACAGGTGAAACAGCAACTATAACTAATGTAAAAGGTACTAATTTATTTGGAATAACTAATGTTGGTGTAAATGGATTTACTGTTGAATCTTCAGCACCTGGAGTTATAACTGTAAATGAAAATAACACATTAACTGCAAATGCTACAGGTACAGCTACCATAACTGTAAAAAAAGGAGATGTTAGAAGAAGTATAAATATGACTGTTGTTGATCAGCCTCGTTATGCAAATAATATAACATTTTCTAAGAGTAGTGTTAATATATTAGATAAGGAAAATAGTAATACTACAATAATAAATGCAGTTGTTAAAGACCAATATGGAGATTATATAAATACAAGTAATGCAGGACTAACTGTTGAAAATGCTACAGTTTCTGTGATAAGTGGTCAAACAACAACTAAAGAAGATTTAGCTAGTGCTACTTTAAGCAAAGTTAGTCAGGATAAGAAAGGTAACTATACATTGACTATAACTGAGTTAGCAGATGGAACTACTGTTAAATCTGGAACTGGTAACTTAGTTATAAAAAGAGGAACTAATCAAGTTTCAACAATAAGCGTTAAAGTTGATGTAAAAACAAATACTACTGTAAATTCTCGTAATTTAGAATTAAAGAATGGTTTAGATTTTGTTTTAGATAAGTATGCCATATTAGGCGATAATTCAATAACATTAAATTATAATCAATATAATAATCAATCTTGTTTTATAGCTTCAGAAATGATACAACTTCCAAACTCTGCCACAAATGATCAATATTATGTTAAGTCTTCAAATACAGATGTAATAACTGTAACACCTACTGATGGAGGAAGTGCAAGTTCTGATATAACTGTTACTGCTGTTGGTGCAGGTAGTGCATATGTGGAAGTCTACAAGAAGGGAACTACTAATAAGATTACTTCTCAGCTTATAACTGTAAATGATTCTACTCCTAAGATATCTGATGTTGTTATAAATGATATACCAAAGATAGTTAAAGCTACTAATTTCGATGTTAGAGATTTATTTAGCATAACAGGTTCGGGTAATAATGAATTAGTTCATGGTGTATCTGTATTAAATTCGTCTAAGGAAGTTAGAGTAGATACTAGTGATGATGACAATGTTATTTTCTATATAGAAAATGGAAGTGTTGCTGGATATGGTAGTGGAGATGATTTATTAGCTACTATAGAAGTTAAGACTGACATAACTGGGGTTAGTGTAGCAGCTGGAGGTACTGTTAATTTAGAGGCTGGTAAAAAGGGTAATATAATAGTTAATATGTATCATGGTGCTAAAGAAAGTAATGAAAATCCATTTAAGGTTAAGGTTATAGCTGTGGATATACCAGCAAGCTAATAGAATATTTTAAGTTTATATAAATAAGTTGTAGTTTTTACTACAGCTTATTTTTTTAAACGATTACATTAATTTGATAGTTTGAATACTATTAAGATAAGAAATTAACAAAAAATAAATACTAAAGAATATATAAAAGAATCTAATTTAAGAGGTTCTTTCTCTAGGTATTTTGTGATATACTTTTTAGGTTAGGGGGTGAGGAAAATGGTTTTATAAAATATAATTATTAATAGGGGGAGAAAAATTGAATAAAGTACAAAGACTTATAACATTAATATTTATAATATTAATGACTACAAAATCAAGCGCTATAAACATAAAAGAATTCGTTGATAAAGACATATACAACACATCAATAAAAATAAGCCAAGAAATCCAACAAGAAAAACAGATACAATAATATTAATAAACGAAAAATCAGCAGTAGATGCAATCATAGCAACACCATTAGCCACAATACATAACGCACCAATGCTACTTATCAATAAAGACAACATACCAATACAAATAAAAAACGAAATTATAAAAATAAATCCTAAAAAAATAATCCTAATAGGTAAAGATCATACAATACCACAAAAAGTAGTAGATGAAATAAAATCAATAATACTAAATATAAAAATTGATAGAATAGGCGAAAATAGTATATATGAAACTTCATATATAATAGACCAAAAGATACATGATGAAAATAATATAGAAGAAATATATATAGGAAATGTATATGATGAAGACGATCTACTATCAATAGCACCAGTAGCAGGGAATAAAAAACAGCCTATAGTGATAACTCAAGAAGATAAATTAGATGAAAAAATGTGTACTTGGTTAAGTGATAAAAATATAAAAAATGTATATTTTTAAAGTTAAAATGTATAATTAAACAATATAAGTAAAAGCCAGGTATATACCTGGCTTTTATCTATACATTTCATACATAAGATTGACTTTCATATAAAGGTCTTTCTTTTCTTCAGAACTAAAATTATCACTAGAAAAAACTACACTAGCAACTTCCATTATCTTATCAAAGTCCTTAGTAGTAGGTTTTTCACCTTCAAATTTAAGAAACTTACATTCACTAAACATAAAAAATCCCCCTGAGTTTATTATTATAATTAAAATTGTTTAAAATGACATCAAATAACTAAAATAACAAAAATTCAAATAAATAGTATATATAGTGCAAAGGTTCGTAAATATACAGAATATATGTTTCGCACTAAGCTGAAAAATTAGCCACGCTTTGCGTAGCCTATTTTAATGAATCAAAATAAAGTGTAGATAGCTCTTTAAATAGCTTGTCCTTTTCATCTCTACTAATATCTTTATCTTTAAAGAATCCTTCAACAAAATCTAAAAATTGGTCTTTTATATCTATATTAATATCTCTGTCTTCATTTATACATAGTAAGTAATCTAAAGATACATTAAAGTACAGGGCGAAATCTCTAAGTGCTTCTGTTTCTGGCTTTCTCTTGTCGTTTTCATATTGAGATATTGCTGACTTTGTGAATGTATAACCATATATCTTATTAAAATCATCTACTAACTCTTGTTGTTTTAGACCTTTTTGAATCCTAAGTTCTTTAAATCTTTGTCCAAAAGTCATTTTAAATCCACCTCACCATACTTAAAGTATAGTATAAAGTTTCGTTGGTGTAAACTAAAAAACAAATATTAGAAAAAAATATTAAAAATGTATTGAAAGTTAACGTAAATAGAACTACAATTTAATTAAAGATAACAAAAATAAAACTAATTAACGAATACAAAACTTAAAGGGGGATTTTATGTATAGTAAGTTAAATATTAGAGTCCTTAGGTTTAATCCAATTAAGGATGTAGATAAGATTATATTTAATCATTATCTTATGAGGAGGGTTAATGCTAATAATATTTACAAAAAACTTGAAGCTGGGTATTTTACATTTACTATAAGTGGGGCAGTTAGTGAGCTTGGTTTTTCTAAGGGTAAGGTGCAAAGATTAATTAAAAGCTTTGTAGAGTTAGGTATTATTAGTAGGGTAGTTAAAGGCAATAAAACTAATAAATGTTCTATATATAAATATATAACTGACTCTAGGTATGATACTAAAATTGATACAAAAATAATAACTAAAAATGATAATGATACAAATTTAAGTGAAATATTATATATTAGTGATTTTAAGGATTTAGGGGATAAGGATTTTAAAGATTATTTAGATATTGATACTAATAATGATAATAAATGTGCAACTAAAGAAGGTAACTTAGAAAAAGATAATATAAATAAAAAAATAAATAATATATGTATTGATGTAATTGCTTATTTTAATAAAACCTGTAAAAAGAATTTTAAACCAACCACCAATAAAACAAAAAGCCTTATTAAGGCAAGGGTAAATGAAGGATTTGAGTTAGAAGATTTTAAGAAAGTTATAGATATTAAGTCAAAACAATGGATGTATAGTGATATGCAAAAATATTTAAGACCTGAAACTTTATTTAGCAATAAGTTTGAAGGGTATTTGAATGAAGAAATTTTAAATTATTCAAAAGAAGAGTCTGATGAAGAATGGGAAATTGAATTTGATTATTAGGGGGAACTATGAAGAAGTTTGATGCTATTAATATAGAGCAAAGTATTATTGGGAGCTTAATAAGTGATAATACATTAAATTTTAAGCTAGAGGAATTATATGAGGATTTATTCACTATAAATATTCATAAGTATATTTTAAATGTTATGAAAGTTTTGTATAAAAATAATATGGCTATTGATATTCAAAGTGTATATACAAAGCTTAAGGACAGAGATATTAATATAGAGATAAGCTATTTAACTGATATGGTAGCTATTGGAGAAAATTATTCTATAGATAGTCATATTAGAATTTTAAAGGACAAGTATTTAAGAAGAGAGATTATCAAAAATTGTACTAATCTTTTTCAAGACCTAGGTGATGATGAAGATATGGATTTGGTTGTATATAATTTTGAGAAAAGAATGAGGGAAATTTTAAATAAAAATACGAAAAATTATAATGATAGTGTCAAAGATATTTGTGAAAACTTACTTTATTATTTAGAAAATGATGGGGATATGGGAATAAAGTTTGGTGTTGAATATTTGGACAATATTATAGGTGGACTTTTTAAAGGAGAGCTTACAACTATTGCTGCAAGAAGTGGTGTTGGAAAGACTGCTCTAGCTCTTCAGATTATGTTAAACTGTGTTTTTCAAAAGAAAAAGGTATTATTTATTAGTAGGGAAATGAGTAATGAGCAAGTTTTTATGAGAAATATTACAAAAAAGACTGGAATTAGCACCAAGAAAATGAAGAATAAGCAATTAGAAGAAGATGAGTGGAAATTGGTTATAGATACTTTTAAGGAGTACTCTAGTCAAAACTTAATGTATATAAATGATAAGATAAGCACTATTAGTGCATTAAAAAGAAGGATAAGGGAGTTAGAGCCAGATTTAGTTATTATAGATTATGTTCAGCTTATGAATGTTGAATCTACTATGCAAAATAGAGAAAGAGAAGTGGCTAGTTTGTCTAGGGAACTTAAAAATATAACTTTAGATTTTAATATACCTGTTATTCAGCTTAGTCAATTAAATGATGAGATGAAGGACTTTAGACCTTGGGGAGAGCGACCTATGAGAGATAGTAAGGCTATATTTCACGATAGCAACAATGTAGTATATATTCATGAGCCTGTTAATTCTGATTTTGAGGATGCTATAAAGACTATAGGTACAAGTAGGGATAAGGTTATAAATTCTAGGAAAAATGGAATAAAGCTAGTTGATTTAATAGTTGCAAAGTGTAGAGATGGTGAAACAGGATATAGGCATTATTGCTATAATGGAAGAAGACTTCATTTTCAGTCTATTAATTATTAATGTTACTTAGTAGAGGAAAAATAAAAAGGAGCTAGCCTCTATTTAGAGACAGCCCCTATATTTTTAGAGAGTTCACTAATACTATCTGTTAGTTTAGTTAGCTTTCCTTCTATTCTAACTAATAAATACATAGAAAGAGCAATAGGAAAGCCAACATTAGCAATCAGATTTTGCAAGTTTTCTTCCAACTAATTATACAACTAAGTCGTATTCAGTAGTATCAGTTTGAACTGCCTTAGCATCTACTAAAGCAGCTAATTCCTCTCCATTTACAATAAATACACCTTTTGATAAAACTAAAGTCATAGCAGACTTTATCTCAGATTCAGTTAGATTTTCTCTAGGATCATCTACTGATAAAGAAATATTTTTTCCATTTGAAGTTTTAAAAGTCATTACAAGTTTCTTTTTTATTTCCATAATATATCCCCCTAATTTTAATAATTAAATTTTTTAAATAACATATAAAATAAGTAATTTTATTCTGATAAGGTATTAGTGTCTATTTTAGATACACTTAAAAGAGTATTAGATTGAAGTGATGAAATTGCTGCTGCAACATCATATACATCTTGGTCTAGTGCATCTGGTGATATATTAGCATAAGTTTTACTTTTAACTATGCTTTTTCCAGTCTCATCATCCTTTCCACAATCATATCTTAATTTAAGTCCTGATGGGTTTTTAGTTACTACTACTGCCATAATAATCCTCCTTATATTCTTAGCAATTAGCTAAGTTATTTTAGCAAGTTGCCTTGCTTATACTTATATAATAGGTGAGAAAAATTATATGTAGTTATAATGTAGGTTGACAACTTATGTAATGGATATATGTTTCTCAAATACTTTTGTGGAAAGAGGTATTTAATGACACTACTATATAAATAGAAGGAAAAAGTAAGGAAAATAATAAAAAACAGGAGGAAAGTATGATAAGAGAAGACTTAGAGGCTTTATATGAGTTAGTTGGTGAAGAAGTATATTTAGAGATATGCAAACTATATGGAGGGAACAGTTTATATGTTCCAACTTATAGTAGCGCTATAAGGGATAAAAGGAATGAAGAAATTATTAAAAGATTTAATGGAGTTAATGCATCTATATTAGCTAGGGAATATAAAATGAGCGTTAATCATATAAGAAGAATAGTTAAATGTGGTTAAGAATTAGAAAAATATTTGTGAATAATGTTTGAAATGATAAAGTTAGAAATTGAATCTTTTGTTCAAAAATGTAGTGATTTCAAATAAAAAGGGGAAAGGTGTCGAAAAAAGGGGATAGCTTTAGCTATGTAATGGCAGTATATAGAGAAATTAAAATGTAAAAAAATGGATTTGAATGTTAGAAAATGTCGAAAAAAGGGGGCTTCGCAAATTTGAAATATTGGCTAAAATCATTGAAATAAATATTTTCCTGGACTATGATTAATCTTGTGAGAGATACAAAGACCTGAGAGATGTTAAAATAACATAAATCGGAGGGAAATATTATGAAAAAAAGAAATATGGCTATAACAATAGCTGCAGTTAGTGCGGCAACTTCAGTAGCGCCAGCCTTAGCTTTTGCTGATACTTTAGATAATCAAGTAATAGCTTCTACTGATGCTAACGCAGTTAATCAATTAAAAGGGGAAATACAAGGATTTTTAAACACTAAGTATACTAACGAAGCAAATATGTTAAAGGATGTAACATATCAAAATTCAGAAAAACAAAATTTAACAAAAGCTGTAGCAGGACAATGTGTTTATACTATACAAGTAAAATGTGAGAACGCTAAAAATAACATATCTAACTTAACAGATATGGATCAATTAGATGTTGCTTTAGCACAACTAAATAATACAGATAATAGATTTTTAAATATAGAAGTAATAGATAATGGACATAACACAGTTAATGGACAAATAGTTAACTGGAAAGAAGGAAAATACACTCAAGAAGAGGTACAAGCTCTATTAAATACACCATTAGATAAAGAAGCTGCACAAAAAGCACTAGAAACTGCACAACAAAATGCAAAAACAGCAGCAGATGCAGTAACAGCTGCACAAAGTAAAAAAGATGCAGCAGATAAAGCAGTAACAAGTGCAGGAGGTTCAGCTACAACTGAACAAAAGCAAGCTGCAGCAGCTGCAGCAACTGAATTAACAGCAGCGCAAGAAGCAAAAACAGCAGCAGATAAAGCAGTAACAGATGCTCAAGCTGCAGTAGCTAAAGCTCAAAGTAATACAGGTATAGAAGATGTAACAAAAGTAGATGATAATACTGTATCATTAACATTAAAAAATAACAAAACTCCATTAGTTATAAAAACAGGAGATACTATACTTAACTTACAAGCTCCTATATATTCTCAAGATAAATCAGGAAGCTACTTAGATAAAGATGGACAAGTAATAGCTGGTGTAACAACTAATGAACAAGCTGCTACTAATGACGATACAGTAGTAACTGGATTTGAAGTTGCGAGAGAAAATTTACAAACAGCTCAAAATGGACAACCAAGTGATTTTGAAGCTAATAGAAACTATGGTGTTGATTATAAAGCAGTTGCAACTACTAATTATAAAGCACAAGACTTATATGATTCTTCAATAGGTAGATTTACAGATGCAGGAAATCAATTATATAAATTTATAAAAGACTACAATGCAACAGCTCCAATAACTTCAGGAAACTTAGCTACTATAGGTGATGTTACAAACGGCACATTAACTATAACATTCCCAGTAGACAAAACTGAAGCAATGAAAAATAGTGTAGCTACAAATGCAGCTGATGGTGCATTTGCTAAAACAGTTATATCAGGAAGCAACAATGATTTAACTGCATTAAAACAAGCATTAACTAACAATGCTCCAATAAAAACATTAGCTGGTGCTGATAGATATGATACAGCGGTACAAGTAAGTAAAGCTGCATTTACAGCTAATAACTCAGCACAAAATGTTGTTTTAGTTTCAGGAACTGCCTTAGCTGATGGATTAACAGCTACTCCATTTGCTGCAAGTAAAAACGCTCCAATATTATTAACAGGAAAAGATAAAGTTAATGATAAGACTATGGCAGAAATAGCAAGAGTATTACCAGCTAATGGAGCTAAAAACGTATATGTTATAGGTGGAGAAAACACTATATCTAAATCTGTTGAAACTCAATTAAAAGCTAAAGGATATACTGTAACTAGAATACAAGGTGACGATAGATACCAAACATCTTTAGCAATAGCTAAAGTTATGGAACCAACATTAAATGGAGACATATATGTTGCTGGTGGATATGCAGAACCAGATGCTATGAGTATAGCACCGATCGCTGCTAGAAGAGGGGCTACTAATCCAATATTATTAGCTAATGATAAAACTGGATTAAGTACAGATCAAATAAATTATATATCAGGAAATAAGGCTGCTAAATCATATATAATAGGTGGTGCTGATAGAGCTCCAGAATCTATAAAAACTCAATTAAAAGATGCTGGTATGACTAATGCTACAGAAAGATTATCAGGTGCTGATAGACAAGGAACTAATGCTGCAGTTATAAAAGAATTTGCTACAGCTGATAATATGAAAAACTTATATGTTGCTAAATCAGATAACCAAGGATTAGTTGATGCTTTATCTGCAGGTGTATTAGCTGGTCAAACTAATTCTCCAGTAGTATTAGCTACTAATGCTGTAAATGCTGAGCAACAATCAGTAATAAAAGCTAAAAACCCAACTATAACAAATAAGACTCAAATAGGTGAAGGTATAGCTGCTCAAGTTTGGTCAACTATAAATAACTTATTCACAAAATAGTATTTGTTTAATATAATTTCATCAATCTTCCTAAAAGAGTATAGACGAAAGTCTATACTCTTTTTAAAGTTGCTTATAGTTAACTTATTTAAGTATAAAACTAGTATAATAGCCATAGCAGCTATTATCGTAATATTTCATGTAGTTACAAGCACATTTAGATGATGGAAAACTTCTTTGAAATAATGAAACAAGAAATGTATTAAAAATTATAGAATTGAATAAGAATTAAAGATTGCATAAAGTAAAAATACTGGAATGAAAATTCATTCCAGTATAAAGTTCAATTTTGTGTCTTAGTACAATAACTAAATAGAGCTCTTTTTATTATCAAAATCATCCAACTGCCCATAAGCACAACAAAGCAACAAATAAAGCTCCTTTTTCCTATCAGCATCCACATTATCATCAACAAAAACCCTACTAGCTAAATTTATCATCTTATCATAGCTATTAGAGTACGACCCTTCAACATCTTTGTCCATAAAAATATCATTAAAAAACATAATAATCCCCCTGTTATAAAACTATATAAAATAAATTAAAATCTCAAATAGAAATTCCTATCTATAAATAATTGTATCACAATATGGAAACAAATGGTAAAAAAATTAAAACAAATGTTTGGTAAAAACAATCACTCATTCCTAGTAAATGATATATAGATACATTAAAAAACAATCTATTGATATATATAGCATTTATAGTTTGTGCTGAAATAAATATTTAAAAGATTAGACATAAAAACTTTAAATAAAGCAAAAAGGCAAAAGTAAAAAATAGTGAAAAACATGGAAAATTATGTTGAAATGATTTTAGTATCTAATAATTACTAGAGTAGATGTTAATATGATTTGAGAAAATCAAAAATTTCAAAAAAATTGTAATTAATTATGGATATAACAATAATAGTTATATCCTTTTTATTTGCTTATACAGATACTTATATAAATTAAGGTTGGAATTTAAATATATTCTAAGCTATTCAATAAGGCAACGTAAATTAAGGTACAGGAAAAATTATAGGAGGTTAAGAATATAGGATAATTATGAGGGATGAAAAATTAGATATATATAGGGGTTTAATTATGATGTATATCATTGGATTTATACATACATTATATTGGTTTCCGAATTTTGGAACTAAAATTAAATCCTTCTTTCTTTTTGAGATGGCAGTTGTATTTTTTATAACTGGAGCAAGTTATTCATTAAGTAATAAAAAATCATATGGTAAATATATTATTTCAAGGATACCTAGAATATTAATACCATATTTTATATTTATAATACTATTTAATATTTTTATGCATGGAATTGTTGGATTTAATTTAATAAATGCTAATATAATGACTATACATTTTGGTTTTGCAATAATAATATTATTAGCACATTTTTGTAAGAATATTAAAAGTGAAAATATAAAAAGTGTAAATTTATTTTTAATTATAGTTTTGACTACAGTGATATTAAGTAATGGGCAAGGTTTTATAAAAATATTTAACTTAGGTGTACAAATGTTACCTAGACTATAAATTTAACAACAGAGAGATATTTAGGTCTTGGAAAAAGAAAGAGATAAATACTTTAAAAAGTAGTGCAAGTGATCATAGAAAGATACTTAAAGATTATAATGAAGAAATAATAAATCAAATGATTATGGTAGTTCAAAGTTGTACAATAGTTTGATATGCGCTTTATTCTGCGAATAATATAGATAATCCTAATATGATATTTACAACTGTATTTGTAATATATGGTATTTTTAGACACAATTATATTATTAATATCAGTGATGAAGGAAAACCAACAGATGTGGTATTAAGTGATACTAGTTTAAAAATAGATGTTTTGTTATGGGTAGTAACATGAATTATTATATTATTATTCTAGTATATAATTTTCATGATAAATAATATAAGGGGAAATAAAATTAATGGAATTAAAGTTATTGATAGAAGAGTTTATAATAAATTATGGACTCATAAGTATTTTTATAATAGTAGCCCTTGAATACGCAAATGCTCCTTTACCTAGTGAGATAGTATTACCATTTGTAGGAATACTAGCATTTAAATTTGATATGAATATATTTTTAGTTATACTAGTATCAATAATCGGTGGAGTATTTGGATCAGTATTAAATTATTATTTAGGATACAAATTAGGGCAACCACTATTATCATTTATAAAAAATAAATATCCAAAAACTAAAAAATCTATAAAAGCATCGTATAGATGGTTAGCAAAATATGAAAAAATATCTGTTATGTTATCAAGATTAGTTCCATTAGCTAGAACTTTTATATCTATAGTAGCAGGTGTTACTAGAATGAATGTATTGCAGTTTACATTGTATTCTGCAATTGGAATATCTGTATGGAATATAGTTCTTATATTAGTTGGCTATTTTATAGGAGATAATATGGATTTAATTGTTAATATAATGAATAAGTACTCTCTAGTAGTAGGAATAATAGGTATTTTAGTAATAGGATTTTATTGGATAACATTAAAAAATAGAAAAGAAAAAGATAGTGATAAATATATAAATCAAGAAGTATAATATACTAAAATAATGAAAAACACTGTAAAATACTTTAATATATAATAATTAGTAAAGTAGGCGTTAAAATTATTAGGAAAAATCAAAAATTTTTAAATAAAATACAAGTAATTATGTATATGGCAATAATAGTCATATCCTTTTACTTGCATATTATATTTGTTTTTATATTTTGTATGGTAAATAATATTAAAGTAATAGCAGAAGGTGTTTAAAATAAAGAGTAAGTAGATATTTTAAAGAATATAGATAATGATAATGTATTTAGATAATGATATTTTTATGCTCAGCCTCAGAGTAAAGAAAATATAAAATTAATAATATGTATAAAAAATATAATAGATAGTAGTAAAAGGGTGGTTTGTAAAAGCCATCCTTTTTTAGATAAACAATGTAAAAAAAAATAGAACGAGCACAAAGGTAAGAAAAATACTAAAACATACAAAAAAATACAAAAAATACAAATAATATCAAAAAAGTGTTGAAATTTTGTAGAAAAGCATATATAAATATATAAATAAAATAATTTTAAAATTAAATTGAATTAAATAAAAATATTTGAATGATAAAATAATTTTGAATTGAGATTAATAAAATGTTATTTAACTAAAAATTTAAAATAGGAAATAGTATTAAATTTAAAAATGCAAGGAACTTAATTATAAAGTAGTATTTGAAACTTAGAGGGGAGAACTGAATGTGATAAAAAATAAGTTTTATAAAATCTTAATAGTAAATATATTACTTGTAATAGTTGCATTAAATTGCAGTATTTTATATGCCAATGAAAAAGATATAACCATAAAGTTAGGGGTATATGATTATGAACCATATTTTTATATTAAAGATGGAGAAGTTAAAGGGTATTATAAAGATATTTTAGATAAGATTATTCATGATGTTAATAAAAATAATACTAGTAATAAAAAGATAAAGGTTGAATATGTAAAAGGAAAGGTATCTTCATTAATCAAAGATTTAGAAGCAGGTAAAATAGACATTATGATGGACCTTCAGTATACAAAGGAAAGAAAAGATAAGTTTATTTATTCTAAAAATTATATTGGAGTAGAGAGAATATCAATTTACACTTATAAAGATTCTGAACCTGAAGATATAAAATATCTAGACAAAAAAAAGGTTGCTTTTATAAAAGAAGAATATGGATCACAATGGTTATTAGATTGTTTACAATCATATAATATAAATCCTATACCTATATGGGTAAATGATTATAAAGAAGCATTACAAAAGTTAGATGACAAATCTGTAGTGGCAACAATTTCCCCATCAGACGAAAATAAACTTGATAGATACAACGAAATTCAGCAGTTTTTATCAGGTCCTGTATATATAGCAGCATCAAAGGATAATAGATGGATTATAGATAAAATTGATAACACTATAGACAATTATACTAAAGAAGAGAAAGAGGAATTAGAAAAGATATATTTTAAATACTTTCACAATAAAATTGCAAAGAAAGAAGTTTTATTATATATAATATCCTCAATATTTATATTATTTATATTAATAAAATATATAATACCAGCTAAAAAGAAAAATAATCTAAGAAAAAAAATAAAAGATGACTTAATAAAAGATAGATATACAGTTTATTATCAACCAATAGTTAATCCTAAAAATGATAAAATTGTAGGATTTGAAGCTTTAATTAGATATATAAATCCTGAAGGCAAAATAGTACCACCACATTTTTTTATAAATGATATTGAAAATAGTAATATGACTGAGGAGTTATCAATATGGGTGTTTAAAACCATATTAAGAGATTATGAGTGGTTTAAATTAAACACAAATCTAAAGGATGAAAAGTTCTATATTTCTATGAACATATCTTTTAATGAGATAAAAAGCAAAAAATTCTTACAAACAGTCAATTCTATAATTGAAATGGATGAGAGTTTTGAGAGTAAAAAGATTGTATTTGAAGTTGTTGAAAATATAGAATCAGAGAATTTAAAAGAAATAAAAAAAGGTATGGAGTTTTTACAAACTAAAAATATAAAAATAGCTTCAGATGATTTTGGAATTAAATATTCAAATCTAGATATATTATCCAAATTTAATTTTGACATGGTAAAAATAGATAAATATTTTATAGATGAGATTAAAAATAACGAATTTAATCATGAGGTTATAATGTTTTTAAGTAAGATATGCAAGCAATATAACAAAAGTATAGTATTAGAAGGTGTTGAAGATAAAGAACAAGTAGACATTATAAAAAACATAGACTATGATAATATATTTATACAAGGATATTTTTATGCAAAGCCTCAGAGAAAAGAGGATATAGATTTGATTAAAATAAGGAAATAACAAAAAGTTAATAAAACAACAATATAAAGCGAAAAGGAGCAGACATTGTCTGCTCCTTTTCAGTGTGAGAAATACTTGAAAAAAGAGATGTTTTAAATTTTTCAAGTATTTACATTATATACCACCTAAACATATATGTCTATATAAAAACTAAAATATATAATATAAAAATTATTAAAAAATAAAATGAGGTATGTAATTAATAGTTTTTACTTATATTAAGTAATTTTGGGATATATGGTATAATAAGGTTATAAATTAAAAAAACTAGTGATAAAAATGTATGTAACTAGACGAATTCTATTGAATATTAGGGGAGGCAGTAAAAATATATGTCAATTTTAGATAGATTAGTCAGTAAAGCTGATGAAAATGAAATAAAATCATTAAATAAAATTATAGATCAAATCGATAGCCTTGAAGAAAGTATGATAGGCTTAAGTGATGAACAATTAAAGGGAAAAACTAAAGAATTCAAGGAAAGGTTAAAATTAGGCGAAACATTAGATGATATATTAGTAGAAGCTTTTGCAGTATGTCGCGA
The DNA here is from genome assembly GCF_015550185.1 of Romboutsia sp. 1001285H_161024_C4. Classification (NCBI taxonomy): domain Bacteria; kingdom Bacillati; phylum Bacillota; class Clostridia; order Peptostreptococcales; family Peptostreptococcaceae; genus Romboutsia; species Romboutsia sp. 1001285H_161024_C4. The sequence continues at coordinate 49,552 of NZ_JADNAJ010000002.1, forward strand.
GGCATCAAAGAGAGTTTTAGGTATGCGTCAATATAGAGTTCAGCTAATAGGTGGTATAGTTCTTCACCAGGGTAAAATAGCTGAGATGAGAACAGGAGAAGGTAAGACATTAGTTGCAGTAGCACCAGTATATTTAAATGCTCTAGAAGGCAAAGGGGTACATGTAATTACTGTAAATGATTATCTTGCTAAGCGTGATAAAGAAATCATGCAACCTGTGTATGAGTTTTTAGGTATGAGTGTAGGGGTTATACTTGCAAACCAAGATCCATCTGAAAGAAAAGCACAGTATAATTGTGATATAACATATGGTACTAACAATGAGTATGGATTTGATTATCTAAGAGATAATATGGTAACTAATAATGAAGAAAAAGTACAAAGAGAATTAAACTTTACTATTATAGATGAGGTGGATTCTATACTTATAGATGAAGCTAGAACACCACTTATAATATCTGGTACTGGAGATGAAAGTAATAAGCTATACGAATTAGCAAATGCTTTTGTTAAGACCTTAATAGAAGAAGATTATGAGATAGAAGAAAAAGATAACACTATATCACTTAGTGATAGTGGTATGACTAAGGCTGAGAAATTCTTTGGTATAGAAAACTTAACTAACATAGAAAATATAGAAATATATCATCATATTAACCAAGCACTAAGAGCTCATAAGTTAATGGATAAAGATGTTGATTATGTAGTTAGAGATAATGAAATAATGATAGTTGATGAGTTTACTGGAAGAATAATGGATGGAAGAAGATATTCAGAAGGACTTCACCAAGCTATAGAAGCTAAAGAAGGTGTTGAGATAAAAAGAGAATCAAAAACACTAGCAACAGTAACATTCCAAAACTTCTTTAGAATGTATAAAAAACTTTCGGGTATGACTGGTACTGCAAAAACAGAAGAAGGTGAGTTTGAATCAACATACAATATGAATGTTGTTACAATACCTACAAACAAACCAATTCTTAGAGCTGATTTAAATGATTTAGTATTTAAGACAGAAGAAGACAAATATAATGCAGTAGTTAATGAAATAGAAAGAATACATAAAACTGGACAACCTGTATTAGTTGGTACTGTTTCTATAGATAAATCAGAATATTTATCTTCTTTACTTAAGAAAAAAGGTATAAAGCATGAAGTATTAAATGCTAAAAATCATGAAAAAGAAGCTGAGATAGTTAAAAATGCAGGGAAATTAAATGCAGTTACAATAGCTACAAACATGGCAGGTCGTGGCACAGATATATCTTTAGGAGCAGAAGATAAAGAAGAAGAAGTTAAGGTTAAAGAACTTGGAGGTCTTTATGTAATAGGTACAGAAAGACATGAAACAAGAAGAATAGATAATCAGCTAAGAGGACGTTCTGGTCGTCAAGGAGACCCAGGTACTTCAAGATTCTTTGTTAGTTTAGAAGATGAAGTTATAAAACTATACGGTGGAAGAAGTATAGAAAAAATAGCTAAAAAAATTACTCCAAATAAAGATGGCTCATTAGAAGGAAAGAGCTTATCTAAAGCAGTAGAAAGAGCTCAAAGAGGAATAGAAGGTAAAAACTTTGAAATAAGAAAAAACGTAATAAAATACGATGATGTTATAAATGAGCAAAGAAAAGTAATATATTCTGAAAGAAACAAAGTCCTAGATAAAGATGATTTAAGCGAATCGATACAAAATATGGTAAAAGATATAATAGAAGAAACTGCACAAAGATATTTAAGACATCAAAAGGATTACTATGGATTTTTAAATAGTCTAAATGCTAGTTTTATGCCAAAAGAATCTTTAATGATACCTGGTATGGACAAAATGACAGTTGAAGAAACAATTGATTACACTTATGATTTATCTAAGAGAGTGTATGACCTAAAGAAAATAATGATAGGGCCAGATAAGCTTAAAGAATTAGAAAGAAAAGTATTATTAGAAGTAGTGGATACTAACTGGATAGATCACATAGATACAATGGATCAGTTAAGACAAGTTATAGGGCTTTCGGCTATTGGTCAAAAAGACCCAGTTAAAGAATACACTATTCAAGGTTATGAAATGTTTGAAGATTTAAATAGAACAATAAGAATTGAAACTGTAAAATATTTATATAAATTTAACTAATTTGCTAATTCCCCTAAGATATAATTTTTTATATATTAGGGGAATTTTATTTTTATATTATAAAAGTAAAGAGGTCATAGACTAAGTCTATGACCTCTTTTATGTGAGAAATACGGAAAAAAGAGATGTTAGAAATTTCTTTCTTCCTAAGACAATTATACTATAACTTATTTTAAAAGTCGAGTGAATAAGTAAATATTTATGTTAGTTAATTACAAAAATGTAACAAAATATGATTAAATAAATTACTTAAATAAATTGAGAAAATAAATTAATTTATTAATTATCCTACTTTTATTAATATAAAAATATAATTATAAAATTTATAAATATACGATAAATTAGAAAAAAAATTGAACAAATTTGAAAGTTTGATAAGTTAGTAAAAGTGTGTAAAAAATTGTAAATTTCAACGTTGTTGTGATATAATGTTACATATTGAGTAAAATTTGGAGAATTTTTGCTTTACAAAATTTGGAGAGAATATTAATTAAGTAAATTTGGAGGAATATTAATGAAGAAGAGAAGAAAGATGTTGTCAACAGGAATAATGGCAACTATGTTAGCTGTGCCAACAATGGCTTTTGCTAACGAAACTAATGTTAACAGTTCAGATATAAATATAAACTTAGAAAAAAGAAGTGTTATATATGGAGACACTTCAAAAATAAGCATATCTTTTAAAGAAGACTTAAAAGCAAATAGCATAACTTTAAATTATTTATGTTATGACCAAACTTTAAGTACAACATTAAATTACAATCCACAAACTAAATCTTATGAGGGAACTATAAATTTCAATATAGACCCAGAATATCTAAATGTTTGGCAAATTGAAAATATAGTAGTAAATAGTGATGAAAATGCACAAACTTTAGATAAGTCTAAATTAAAAGAAATGGGATTAAACTTAGACGATTACAAAATAACTCAAGAATATATAGTATCAGATTTACCTAGCATGGCAAACTATATACAAAGAACTTCATCACCTGTTAAAAAGCTTGTAGGAAGCGATAATTTTGAAACAGCGGCTAAGATAAGTCAAGAAGGATGGAAAAATGGAAGCAACAAGTTAGTTGTAATAAATGGAGATAAAGTAGCTGATGGTATAACTGCAACACCACTTGCTGCAGTACACAATGCACCAATATTAACAGTTGGCCAAAATAATATACCAGATGTTATAAAAAATGAAATAAAGCGTTTAAATCCAAGTGAAATAATAATAGTAGGTGGAACAAATACTATAACAACATCAGTACAAAATCAATTAGCAGGAATAAACAATGCTAGAGTTAGTCGTATTGGTGGAGTAGATAGACACGATACATCTTTAAAAATAGCACAAGCTATGGATAATCAATATGATGTTCAAACAGTCTATTTAGCAGAAGGATTTAGAGGAGATATAGATGCTGTATCTATAGCAACAAAAGCAGGTCAAGATAAGCAACCAGTAATATTAACAGAAAAATACAAAGTTCCAACTGCTACTTATAACTGGTTAAAAAATGAAGGATTAAAAAATGCTTATTTTATAGGTGGACCAGAGACCTTAGATACTAAGGTTATAGACCAAATGGCAGATATAACTAATGTAGCTAGTGGACAAAGTGTATATAAAAATAGAGTATATGGTGCAGATAGAAATGAAACTAACGCAAAAGTTATATCAAAATTCTATCCACAAGCAAATTTAAATGCTATGTTAGTAGCAAGATCTGATAAGCTTACAGATGCATTAGTGGCAGGACCACTTGGAGTAAAATTAGGTTCACCAGTACTTATAACTCCACAAACATATTTATCAAAATACCATGAAGCAAACCTAGATGCTAAAAATGCAGATATGGTTTATCAAATAGGTGATGGAATGAGACAAAGTGTTATAGATGATATAGCTTATAGATTATCACCTCATAATGCTGGTGGTAAAACTGTAGTTGTTGACCCAGGTCACGGTGGAAGTGACCCAGGAACTAGTAATTTAGAAAAAGATTATACGTTAGATACATCATTATCAACGACAGAATACTTAAGATCAAAAAATGTTAATGTAGTTCTAACAAGAGATACTGATAAATATATAACTCTAGCAGAAAGATCTAGCATATCAAATGCAATGGGTGCAGATTTATTTGTAAGTGTTCATTTTAACTCTTTTAATGGACAAGCAAGTGGTTCAGAAGTTTACTATAAATATAAAGACAGAAATGGTGGAACTAGTAAAACACTAGCTACTAATATATTAAATAGTATACTAAGCAAGTTTGACTTTAAAAACAGAGGAGTAAAAACTAGAACAACTGATAGTGGTCAAGATTACTATTCTGTAATAAGAAGAACTGATGCACCAGCTGTAATAGTTGAAAGTGCATTCTTAGATAACTCTAGTGATTTATCTAAATTAAATACATTAGAAAAAAGAAAGACTTTAGGTGTTCAAATAGGTAAAGGAATAGAACAAACTTTAAAGTAAAAATTTAGTCGAAAAATTTAAGAAAATAAGCAAAAGTATTGAAATATCAAGAATAATTTGAACTAATAAGCATTTATTTTATTGATTAACTACAAAATATTGAGTATAATATAAAAATGAGTCGAATTATATTTTATGCAAAATAACAATATATGGAGGCATAATATATGGATGATTATACTAGTGAGGGAAATGAAATGAATGTAACTACTTATAATAGTGAAAAAGAGCAATTATTCAACGATATCGATTACAGCTTAGTTAAAGGTTCAGTATTATTTAGCGTATATCAAAGAAGTTTAGATATAGTACTATCTTTAATTGGATTACTAGTAGGTGTGCCTATAATGATCATATTTGGTATCCTTATAAAGTTAGAAGATAAAGGGCCAATGACTTATAAGCAAGAAAGAATGGGCAAAGGTGGTAAGAGATTTTATATATATAAATTAAGATCTATGAGAACTGATGCCGAAAAATTTGGTGCTAAGTGGGCGGAAAAAGATGACCCAAGAATCACTAAAGTTGGACGTTTCATCAGAAAAACTAGAATTGATGAAATACCTCAACTATTTAACATACTTAAAGGTGATATGAGTATAATAGGTCCAAGACCTGAAAGGCCATCTTTTACTATTGAGTTTAATGAATACATTCCTGGATTTATAAATAGATTGGCGATAAAACCTGGTCTTACAGGATGGGCTCAAGTAAATGGTGGTTATGATATTACTCCAGAAGAAAAGTTGGTAGAAGATTTATACTATATAAGAAATAGAAGCATACTACTAGATATGAAAATACTTCTTAAAACTGTTAAGGTCGTACTAACAGGTGATGGAGCTAGATAATTTAAAACTTAGATTATTAACCTAAAAAGCTCTTTTTTTAAAGAGCTTTTTTTAAATTATAAAAAAGATAGGAGGTTAACATGATAAAGAAAAAAATTCTAACTTTACTGGTAGGCTTTGTATTTGCTACTACATATATAAATGTATATGCAGACTCTAATTATAAAAAGACGCTTATAAATGGAGATAACAAGCAAATATCTATGGAGCTTAATAAAAGTTATTTTAAAAAAGCTGATGAAGCAATAATTATAAATGAAAACGCAGGAGTAGATGCTATAAGTGCAACTCCATTAGCATACTTAAAAGATGCGCCTATTATAGCTGTAGATGGAAAAAAAATTAGTAATGATATACTTAATTATATTAAAGGATTAGAAGTTAAAGACGTAACTATAATCGGAGGCGTTAAAAATGTTTCAAAATCTGCTGAAAAACAATTACATGATATTGGAATAAATATTAATAGAATTCATGGAGAAAACAGATATGAAACCTCTCAAAGTATAGCTGAAGAAATGGGAAAAGAAAAAGATATATCAAATGTTGTAGTTATAAGCAATACTGCAGGTCTTGAAAATGCCATAGCAATATCTAATTTTGCTTGTAAAAAGAATGCTCCAATAATTTGGGCAGATGATAACTCTTTTAGAGATACTTCAGATTTTGTTGAAGAGCAAGAATATGATAATGTTTATGCAGTTGGAAATTCAGCTAGATTTACTTATGCAAGTAAAAATGAAATGAACAATGTTAAAATAATAAAAGAAATGAGTAGATATGAAACCAACATAGATACTATAAAAGAAAATAATAAAAATTTAGATACGATTTATACAGTTAATATTGATTATGGAAATCGTGCAGATATAAGTAAATATGTATCATTACCAGTAGTGGCAGCAAAGGAAGATATACCTATATTAGTTTGTAACGATAACTTTACATACCCTCAAGAAGAATTTATTAAAAAAAATGTAGATAAAGTAATAGAGGTTGGAGAAGCAGTAGAACCTTATAGTATTATCGATACATTAAAAAATAAATCGTTTATAAGAGTTTATATAATAATTTTAGCTATGATAGCAATTCTTATAAGAGGAGTTAAAGCCTAGTATATATACAAGTAAGGAGATTTAAAAATGTCAAAAACAGCTAAGGCAACTTTATGGATTATGATAGGTACTATGCTTTCTAAAATATTAGGATTTTTTAGAGAGATTGTACTAGCTAATTTCTATGGTACGAGTGCACATACTGATGTATTTTTAGTAACACTAAATATACCAGGTCTTATAATAGCAGTAATAGGATCGGCTATTGCAACTATGTATATACCAGTATATATTTCAACCAAAGAAAAACATGGTGAAGAAGAAGCTCTAAAGTTTACCAATAATATGTTAAATATTTGTTGTGTAATCGCAATTATAATAGCCATATTAGGATTATTATTTACAAAAGAGTTTATAGATGTACTTGCAGGTGGATTTACTGGTGCAAAGTTTGATACAGCAGTCAAATTTACTAGAATAATGATGCCAGGAGTTATTTTCTTAAGTGCTAGTAAATTACTTAGCTCATATTTACAAGCTAATGATAAGTTTACAGTACCAGCGTTAATAGGTATACCTTATAATCTTATAATTATATTAGCAATAGTAGTAAGTACATTTACTGATTTTAAATTCTTAGCAATAGGTGCACTATTAGCAATGGCAAGTCAAATGATATTCCAAATACCTTTTGCATTTAAAAGTTCATATAGGTATAAACCATATTTCAATTTAAAAGAAGAAAATATAAAAGAACTATCTGCATTAGTATTACCTATGCTTATAGGAGTTGCAATAGGTCAATTAAACATAGCAGTAGATAGAGCATTAGCTACTACATTAGGAGACGGACCATTATCTGCTTTAAACTTTGCATCAAGATTAAATGACTTTGTAATGGCGTTATTTGTTGCCTCAATTATAACTGTTATATACCCAAAACTTTCTAGATTATCTAATGGAAATAATAAAGAAGGTTTTGTAAGCACTATTGTAAAAACTTCAAATTGTATAACATTAATTGTACTTCCAATATCAGTTGGAGCAATAGTACTTGCAGAACCAATAGTAAGGATACTTTTCCAAAGAGGAGCATTTGATGCAACATCAACACATATGACTTCTATTGCACTAAAATTATATTCATTAGGATTAATAGCAGTAGCAATTAGAGATGTACTTATAAGAGCATTTTATTCTTTAGCGGATACGAAAACACCAATGATAAATGGTAGTATAGCCTTACTAATAAATATAGTACTTAACTTTATACTTATAAAGTTCTTAGGATACGCAGGACTAGCACTATCAACAAGTATTGCATCCATAGTAACAGTACTACTTTTATTTAGATCTCTAAAGAAAAAGCAAGGATATTTTGGAGGAGATAAGATAGCAAAAACAGGTATAAAGAGCTTAATAGCTTCTATAATTATGGGTGGAATAACTATAGTCTCATATAAGTACCTATATGCATTTATAGGAACTAGTAAAATAGAAGAAATAATAGCAGTTGCATTATCTGTTTTAATAGGAGCAATAGTTTATGCAGCATTAATAGTACTATTTAAAGTAGATGAAGTTAAATTAGTATTTGATATAATAAAGAAGACTATAAAAAGATAAAAAGGTAGTCATAAATAACATATAGGAAGATGGACATAAAGAGAGGTTAGTATTATGGACTACAAATTAGCATATGAAAACTGGATAAATTGTTCTTACTTTGATGAAGAAACAAAAAATGAGTTAAGAGCAATAGAAAATGATGAAAAAGAAATAAAAGAAAGATTTTATAAAAATTTGGAATTTGGAACTGGTGGACTAAGAGGTATAATAGGTGCTGGTACAAATAGAATAAACATATATACAATAAGAAGAGCTACTCTAGGAGTTGCTAACTATATACTTAAAAATATGGGAGAAGAAGGCGCTAAAAAAGGAGTAGTAATAGCTCATGATAGTAGATTTATGTCTAGAGAATTTACACTAGAGGCAGCTAAAACTTTAGCAGCCTGTAATATAAAAACATATATATTTGATGAGTTAAGACCGACTCCAGAACTTTCTTTTGCAGTAAGGTATTTAAACTGTTCAATGGGAATAGTATTAACAGCTAGCCACAATCCTAAAGAATACAACGGTTATAAGGTGTATGGTCCAGATGGTGGACAAGTTTGTATAGACATGGCAAATGATATAATAGCTGAAGTTAACAAAATAGAAGACTATAGTACTATAAAAACTATGGATTTTGATAAAGCTGTAAATGAAAAATTAATAGTAGAACTAAATGGTGATGTAGATACTGCTTTTATAGATGCGGTTAAAAAGCAAGTTTTAAGACAAGACATAATAAATGAATATGGAAAAGATTTAAAAGTAATATTTACACCATTACACGGTACAGGAAACAAACCAGTAAGAAGAGCTTTAAAAGAAGTCGGTTTTGAAAATGTTAAAGTAGTAAAGGAACAAGAAAATCCAGATTCTAATTTCTCTACAGTAACATACCCAAATCCAGAAGAAAAATCAGTATTTAATATAGCAATAGAAATGGCTAAAAAAGATGGTGCTGATTTAATACTTGGAACAGACCCAGACTGCGATAGAGTTGGGGTAGTAGTTAAAGATGCTAATGGAGAGTATTTTGTATTAAATGGTAACCAAACAGGTTCATTATTAGTTAGGTATATAATTGAAAGTTTAGTTGACAAAAGCAAATTACCATCTAATCCAACAATAATAAAAACAATAGTAACATCAGAACTTGGAGCAAAAATAGCTAAGCATTACAATGTTGATTGTTTAAATACATTAACAGGATTCAAATTCATAGGAGAAAAAATGAGTGAATTTGAACAAACTAATGAAAAGACATTCATAATAGGATATGAAGAAAGTTATGGATATTTAATAGGAACTCATGCAAGAGATAAAGATGCGGTTGTAGCATCTCTTATGATATGTGAAATGGCAGCTTATTATAAGTCAAAGGAAATGAGTTTATATGAAGCTTTAATAGATACATATGAAAAGTTTGGATACTATAAAGAAGCTTTAAAATCCCTAACTTTAAAAGGCATAGAAGGTATAGAGAAAATAAAAGAGATAATGAACTATTTCAGAACTAGCAATATAAAAGAAATAGCTAATATAAAAATAGACAGAATTTTAGATTACAAAGAAGGCATAGATGATTTACCAAAAGCTGATGTACTTAAGTTTATATTAGAAGATAAAACATGGATAGCAGTAAGACCATCAGGAACAGAGCCTAAAATTAAGTTTTATATTGGGGTAAATTCAGATAGCCATAAAAAATCAGATAAGAAAATTGAAGACATAATAAGTGCTATAAGCACATTAGTGGAATCGATATAATTTAATAAAATAAAAACTTAAAATGTTAGGGATTAATCTCTAACATTTTAAGTGTATAAAAGGAGTGATAGAATTGATACCAAAGAAAATCCATTATGTTTGGATAGGTGGACCTAAAGGAAACATAGAGAATATATGTATAAATTCTTGGAGAGAAAAAATGCCAGACTATGAAATAGTAGAATGGAATGAGCATAATGTTGATATAGAAAAAGCCATAAAAGGGAAAAAATTCTTAGAAATATGTTATGAAAAGAAATTATGGGCTTTTATATCAGATTATTTAAGAATAAAGGCTCTTTATGAACAAGGAGGTCTTTATATGGATACTGATATGCAAGTATTAAAAGATATAACGCCTTTACTTGAAAAGAGTGATATATTACTTGGGTATGAGTGCGAAAAATATATAAATGGAGCAATAATAGGTTCTACAAAAGGACACAAGTTCTTAAAAGAATTGCTTGATTTCTATGAAGAAGATATTATGAATGTAGATTTTTATACAATTCCTAGAATAATAACTTACATATTAGAGAATAAATATGAAAAAATAGATAGAAATAAATTTAGTGATAATATAGCAGTATACAATGAAGAATTTTTCTATCCATTTAGTTATAAAGAAGATTTTTATTATGACTGTATAACAGAAAATACTTATAGTATACATTGGTGGGGAAAAAGTTGGGCTAAGAAAAGAAGTTACTTCTTAGAGAGTAAACACTTAAAAGGAGTAGACAAACTTGTTAAGTGTGCAAAAATATTTGCAAGTAATACTTTACTAAGTATTAAAAGGAGAAGATAATTATGCTTGAAAGATTAGAGAAATTTCATATAAAGGAGATATTATTTACTTTAGCTTTAATAGCTATAATATCTAGAAAATATATAATGACATTTGCAAATAGAGTAGTAAATACAGGTCCATTAGGTTCACTTTTATTTTATGGTTCTATGGCTATACTAGGGCTTATGTTTTTTATGGATTTTAAGAAAAATATAACAGAAATAATCTTAGTGCTAATATCATCAGTAATATATGTATTTAATGGAGAAGGAGCTATATTGGTGCTAGTGCTTCTAGCAATAGCTGGAAAGAAAATATGTGATAAATATATAGCTAAGAATTATTTAATTATATCGACTATATTATTGATAATTACTCTTATTGTATTTAATGCATTTCCATGGCTACAAACTAATAGTGAAGTTCACTATAAATATATAAAGTTTTTAAATATATTCATACCTAGATTAGATTTTGGTCTTGGAAATCCTAACTTCTTATACTTATTTATGGTTCCAATATACGTGGCATATATATTTTTAAGATTTAAAAATTATAATAATATTGATAGAATAATTATGTTTGGTTCTATACTTTTTATATACTCTATAACTTATAGTAGAACAGGATGCTACTCATTATTAGGAGGGCTAATATTTGTTGAGATAATGAAAAGAATTGATATACAAAACAATAAGATATTATCAAATCTTTTTAAGGTTACTCCAATTTTATTAACTATTATAAGTGTAGCAATAGGTACTATACTTACAGACAATGTTTTATTAAATAAATTATTATCAAGTAGACCAAAACTTTGGAATGTATATTTACATCAACAAGGTAATTTCTTAAGTTTATTTGGTAATAAATATAGCAAAACTACCATAGCATTAAATGCTCTAGATAGTTCATATGTGTATATATTATGTACACTTGGAGTTATAGGATGTGCATTTTTAATGTTTTTATTATATCATGGTATAGACAGTTTTATAAAAAAATCTAAAAAAGAGTACTTAGTAGTAGTATTTATATTCTTAATGTATGGATTTACAGAAAATATGCTTGTAAACTCAGCATTTAGTTTTGGGATAGTGCTTTTAGTAAAGGAACTTATATTAGAAGACAAATTTAGATTTATATTTGACAAAATAAGGAGATAGGAGAATTTAATATGTTAGTATCATTAATAATGCCAACTTTAAATAGATATGATGAAATATATTTATTAATGGATAGTTTAAAAAGACAAACTTATAAAAATTTTGAATTGATAGTAATAGACCAAAATAAAAATGATAAAGTTAAAGAAATAATAGATAACTATGTTAATGACATGGATATAAAATACGTAAAAAGTGATAAGCCAGGATTAAGCTTAAATAGAAATATAGGTATTGATATGGCTAAGGGTCAAGTAATAGGATTTCCAGATGATGACTGTGCCTATGAAGATGACACTTTAGAAACAGTAGTAAACTTTTTCAAAGAAAACGAAGACTATAGATTATTTAGTTGCAAAACTATGGACTTTAATAAAGTTGATTATTTTAAAAAGATGTATGATGGTGAGTGTGAAATAACAACTACTAATATAATGGATACATTAACATCTATAACATTTTTCATAAACTTTAAAAATGATAAGTATACTAAATTTGATGAAAAGCTAGGTGTAGGTGGGATATTTGGTTCAGGAGAAGAAATAGACTATGTACTAGATCTAATGAACAAAGGATATAAAGGAAGATATTTTGGTGAGAAGATAATATTCCACCCAGCAAAAAAGCATTCTAAATCTAAGGAAAAATACCAAAGAGACTTTAACTATGGTAGAGGATTTGGAGCACTTTGTAAAAAGGAAATAGTTTATAGAAAAAACTATAAATTTATAAAAGTAATGGGATATAAAATAATAAGAAATATTGGTGGTATCATATTAAATAAAGATAGAGACTATCATGATGCTACTATAAAGGGCAGAATAGAAGGATTTAGACAATACAAATTGTAAAAATACGATGAGGTAAATTTATGAACAAAATAAAGATACTAATGAACATGGTTGTGGCTGCAGCAATATACCCATTTAAAAAATCTAATTTCAAAGGAAAAAATATTTGGTTAATTGGTGGACATGCAGGTGATATATATGATGATAACTCAAAGTTTTTATATGAATATATACTAAAAAATCATAAAGAAATAGATATTTATTGGGTGATAGATGAAAGTAGTAAGGTAAAGAATAAAATACCAGGCAAAAAGCTTATAAAAGGAAGCGTAGAAAATTATTTATATTATTACAATGCACAAGCAATAATATTCTCGCATGCACCATCAGCAGATATAGCACCATATAATTTTGCAGTACCTGTGTTAAATAGATTCCACAAAAAAACATTTAAAGTGTTTTTAAATCATGGAGCTATAAGTTTTAAAAAGAGAAAACCTATGAATGCAAAGCTTAAAAAATTAATAGATGAATTAATGAAAAGCTACAATATGGCAACAGCAATATCTGATTTTGAAAGAAACATAATGGTAAATGAGTGGATGATGGATGATGAAGCTGTTTGTGTTTTAGGTAGCGCAAGACAGGACAACCTTCCACTAAATAAAGAAGCTAAAAGTAAAGACATATTGTATATGCCAACTTGGAGAGATTGGATAAAATTTGGTGAAGGTAAATTTACTGACACAGAATATTTTAAAAATATAATGATGTTTTTAAATGATGAAAGATTAAACAATGTGCTTGATGAAAAAAATGTAAATATTAAGTTTTATATGCACCATTTAATGCACGAATTTATAGATGATGTAAAATCCAATATAACAGGTAAAAGAATAGTATTTTTAGATAAAGATGTAACAGTAGCAGATGAAATAACATCTTCAATAGCTAATATAACAGATTATTCTGGAGTGGCGATGGACTTTTTATATATGAATAGACCGATACTTTTCTACCAATTTGATGTAGATAAGTATAAAAAAGAAGTAGATTCATATATAGACTTAGACAATGAAATGTTTGGATACCTAGCATACAATAAGAATCAAGCAGTTGATGAATTAATAAAATTAATAGAAAGTAATTTTGAAGTTAAAAAAGACCAAGAAGATGCTAGAAATAAATTCTTTGCATATAATGATAACCAAAATTGTGAAAGAATTTATAACTGTATAATAAAGAAATTAAACAAATAATATAAAAGTATGAGGAAGACGATATGAAAAAAAGTTTAGTATCTATAATTACTCCCATGTACAATTCAGGAAAGTTTATAAAATATACAATAGAATCTGTTTTAAATCAAACTTATGATTATTGGGAAATGCTAATAATAGATGATTGTTCGACTGACAATGGTCCAGAAATTGTAAAACAATATATGGAAAAAGACTCAAGAATAAAATATATAAGAGTAGAAACTAACCAAGGAGTTTCTAATGCAAGAAATATAGGATTAAGTCAAATGCAAGGACAATTTATAGCATTTTTAGATAGTGATGACATATGGGAAAAAAATAAATTAGAAAAGCAAATATCATTTATGAAGAAAAATAATTGTGTAATATCTTTTACATCTTACGAACTTATAAATGAAGAAAATCAAAAACTAGATAAGGTTGTTAGAGTACCGAAAAGTGTAGATTACAAAACCCTACTAAAAGGAAATATACTAGGTTGTTTGACAGTTGTAATAGACAGATCAAAATTAGATTTTAAGGTAAAAATGAGTGGTGCTAAACATGAAGATTATGTACTATGGTTATCTATACTTAAAAAAGGATATTTAGCTTACGGAATAGATGAAGTTTTAGCACAATACAGAAAATCAGCAACATCTCTTAGTGGAAATAAAGTAAAATCAGCAATGTGGACTTGGAACATATACAGAAATATAGAAAAAATACCACTACATAAATCTATATACTACTTTATAAACTACGGAATAAATGGGATAAAAAAAAGTTAGGAAGGACATAAGATAAATGTATAAATATAAATTTACTATTTTTACACCAACTTATAATAGAGGGTATATATTAGCTAACCTTTATGAAGACTTAAAAAAGCAAACATATAAAGACTTCGAATGGCTAATAGTAGATGATGGTAGTACAGACAACACTAAAGAATTAATTGAAGAATTTAAAAATGAAGGAATATTAAATATAAGATATATAAAGAAAGAAAACGGTGGAAAGCATACAGCTATAAATACAGGGGTAAGAGAAGCTAACGGAGAGTTTTTCTTTATAGTAGATAGTGATGATGGATTAATGCCTGATTCTATGGAATTAGTAGAAAAAGAATGGGAAAAGTTAGATAACAAGGAAGAGTTTTGTGGTGTAGTAGGTCTTTGCGCTAGAAAAGAAGACGGACAAACTCTAGGTACTGAGATTCCAAAAGAGCATAAAATAAGTCATTTTGCTCAGTTATATTATAAATTTGGAGTAAAGGGAGATAAAACTATAGTATTTGTAACTGATATATTAAAGAAGTATCCATTTCCTGAAAGAGAAGGAATTAAATTCCTGCCAGAAAGTGTTGTATGGTATGAAATTTCTAAATATTATAAGGTAACATGTATAAACAAACACATGATAATAAGAGAATATTTAGAAGATGGATTAACTAAAAATATCCTTAAAAAAAGCGCCTTAAAAGGAAGAGCTTTAGAGTATTTATATTTAACAAATCAAAATACTTATCCAATAAAAGATTTTCCATACATGTGGATTAAGAATTATATAAACTTAGCTAGATATTCATTATTATCAGATAGCAAGTATTTTAAAGAAATAAATAAAATAGGGGATAAAATAATGTATATACTATGCTTCCCTTTAGGTTATTACAAATATTTAAAGCAAAGAAAATTTGTAAAGGAGTAACTTATTAATAGCAAATAAGATTGCTACTAGATAAGGAGAGTATAAAATATGAACGAACCATTAGTATCGATAATAACTCCTGTATATAATGCAGAAAGATTTCTAGGTGATACAATAAAATCGATACAAAACCAAACATATAAGAATTGGGAACTTGTATTAGTTGATGATTGTTCAAAAGATAAATCTTCTGATATGATAAAAGAATTTCAAGCTAATGATGACAGAATAAGATATATAAAGCTTGAGAAAAACTCAGGAGCATCTGTATCTAGAAATACAGGAATAAAAAATGCAAAAGGAAGATTTATTGCATTTGTAGATAGTGATGATATATGGCAACCAGAAAAATTAAAAATACAAATAGAATATATGCTAGAAAATAAATTAGGGTTTACATTTACATCATATAGATATATGAAAGAAGACGGGAGATTAACAAAGAAGGTTGCAAAGGCACCTAAAAAAATAAACTACAAAGGACTATTAAAAAATACAATAATAGGATGTTCAACTGTAGTTATAGATAAAGAAATAGTTGGTGAGTTTAGTATGCCATTAGTAAGAAGAGGTCAAGATACGGCAACTTGGTTACAAATACTTAAAACACAAGATTATGCTTATGGTATAGAAAAAGATTTAGTAAACTATAGACTAGTGGGAGATTCTTTATCAAGTAATAAAATAAAAGCACTTAAAAGAACATGGAATACTTATAGAAATGTAGAAAAATTAAGTGTACTTAAAAGTTCTTATGTATTTTGTTTTTATGTAATTAATGCAATTAGGAAAAGATTATAAAATATACACAAATTATATTTATAAAGAAATTTGAAATTTTCCTCCCTTAAGCAAACTTAAGTGAAGGAAATTTTATATACATTTTGGAGGAGAAAGTCATGAAAATTGCAATAGCTGGAACAGGATATGTTGGTTTAGTGACAGGAGTATGTCTAGCTGAAGTAGGACATGAAAATGTAGTATGTGTTGATGTTGATGAAAAAAAGGTAAATCTTATGAAGTCAGGTATAGCACCAATATATGAAAAAGACTTAGAAGATTTAATGAAGAAAAATTATAAAGAAGGAAAAATAGATTATACTACTAACTACAAAGATGCATATAAAGATGCTGATGTAATAATGATAGCAGTTGGAACTCCAGAAAGAAGAGATGGCTCTGCAAACTTAGACTATATAAAAAAGGTATCTAAACAAATTGCAAACTCAATAAAAAAAGACACTTTAGTAGTTATAAAATCTACAGTTCCAATAGGGACTAATGAAAAAATAGAAAAGTTTATAAAAAATAACTTAAAAAACAATGTAAAGGTAGAAGTAGCATCAAATCCTGAGTTTTTAGCGCAAGGAACTGCTGTAAGAGATACTTTACATGCATCTAGAATAGTAATAGGTGTAGAAAGTGACTGGGCTAAAGACATATTAGAAAGTGTATATAGTCCATTTAACCAACCAATAGTAGTCACTAATAGAAATAGTGCAGAAATGATAAAATATGCATCTAATGACTTTTTAGCACTTAAAATATCTTTTATGAACGATATAGCAAACCTTTGTGAAATAGTAGGAGCAAATATAGAAGATGTAGCTAAAGGAATGAGCCTAGATGAAAGAATAGGAGATAAATTCTTAAAAGCTGGTATAGGATATGGTGGTTCTTGTTTTCCTAAAGATACAAAAGCACTTCACTGGCTGTCTACTCATAATGGATATGAGCTAAAAACTGTTAAAGCTGCAATAGAAGTAAATGAAGCTCAAAAACTTAGATTAGTAAAAAAATCAGCAGAGTTAATTGATAACTTTGAAAATTTAAAAGTAGCTGTATTAGGTCTTACATTTAAGCCAGGAACAGATGATTTAAGAGAAGCACCATCTATAGTAAATATTGAATATTTATTAGAAAGAGGTGCCAAAATAACAGCTTATGACCCTGTTGGTATAAATAATGCTAAGAAGATATTTAAAGATAATATATCTTATTCTACAAGTATAGATGAAGCAATAGAAGAAGCAGATGTTTGTTTTATAATGACTGAATGGAAAGATATTCTAAATTATGATATATGTAAATACAAAGAAAAAATGAATAAACCTTTAATACTTGATGGAAGAAATTGCTACAAAATGGAAGATATGAAAAGCTTAGGCATAGAATACTACTCTATAGGTCGTTAAGTAGAGATATTCAAATATTAGTATAAATCAAGAAAGGTAAATAATATGAAAACTATATGTTACTTAGCAGATGGGTCAAATCCACACACTATTAAATGGTGTGATTACTTTAAAACAAGAGGATATAATATACATGTTATATCCTTAAATGGTGGAAAAATAGATGGGGTTAAGGTGCATGACTTTAGCGCTAATGTAGAAGAATTAAGAAATGAAAGCATATTAAAAAAATCAGGCTATATAAAGTATATAGGTGAAATTAAAAAGCTTGTACATGAGATAAAGCCAGATATACTACATGCACAATATGCAAGTAGTTATGGATTTATAGGAAGCTTTTTAGGATATCATCCATACATAATCTCTGTATGGGGAACAGATATATATGATTTCCCTAACAATGGAATAATACAAAAGCAAATTATAAAGCATAATTTTAGAAAATGCGATTATATATTCTCAAATAGTAGAGATATGGCAAAGGAAGCAAATAAATATACAAACAAACATGTAGATGTAACTTTCTTTGGTGTAGACATGGATAGATTTAAGCCTATAGATGTTAAAAAAGATGACACATTTACAATAGGAATAATAAAAAGTCTTGAGAAAAAGTATGGAATAGAATATCTTATAAAAGCATTTAAAGAATTAAAAGATGAATATCCAAATAAAAAGATGGCTTTAAAAATAGGTGGTTCCGGAAAAAATAAAGAAAACCTAGTAAGCTTAACTAAAGAACTAAATTTAGAAAATGACGTAGAGTTTTTAGGAAGAATAGCACCTGATAATATTGCTAAGACTTTCTCATCTTTTGATGTTACAGTATTTCCATCATTAAGAGAAGGGTTTGGCGTTGCAGCTATAGAATCTCAAGCTTGTGAAGTTCCTGTAATAGTTACTAATGTGGGGGGACACCCTGAATCATTAGACAACAATAAAACAGGATTTATAGTTGAGCCTAAAAACCCTACACAAATAAAAGAAGCTATAATAAAGTTTATGAATGATGAAGATTTAAGAATAAAAATGGGAAAAGAAGGCCGTGAGTTTGTAAAAAACAACTATGAAATAAATTTAAACTTTGGAGATATAGCTAAGATATATGAGAATATATTAAATAAATCTAAATAAATTATACATTTTTTATTATTAATGATATAATAAGCATAGTTAGTGGCTTAGTCTTAAATAAACGCTGTTTATAGGGGGCTAAGCCTTATTTTGTAATTTCTTTGCAAAATTTGTAATATGGAGGGGATTTATTTGAGCAGTATGAATTTATCAAAAGATAATATGTCAAGAGTCTTAGTTATCGGTGGAGGACGTGCTGGTGAGATGGTAATACATGAGCTAGAAAGAAATCCACAATTAAACAAAAAGGCTATAGCAATAATAGATGATGATTTATCTAAAATAGGCAAAAAGATTAATAATATAGAAATAGTTGGAACAAGGGATGATATAGATAAAGTTATAGAAGAATACAATATAGAAGAAATTATATTTTCAATAGCAAATATATCAAAAAAAGAGAAAAAAGAAATAATAAACATCTGTAAAAATACAGAATGTAAAATAAAAACAATACCGGGGATTTATGAGATAATAGATGGAAAAGTTGATATAAAGCAAGTTAGAGATGTAGATATAACGGATTTACTAGGAAGAACACCTATAGAAGTCGATTTTAAGATAATGGGTCAATATATACAAGATAGTACTGTATTAGTTACAGGAGGGGGAGGTTCAATAGGTTCAGAGCTTTGTAGACAAATATCTCGTTTAAGACCTAAAGAACTTATAATAGTAGATATATACGAAAATAATCTATATAATATCCAACAAGAGCTATTAAGAGCTTATGGAGATACCTTAAAAGTAAAAGCAATAGTAGCATCTGTAAGAGAAGAAAAAAGAATGGAAAAAATATTTGAAAAGTACAGACCAAATGTAGTATTTCATGCAGCAGCACATAAGCATGTTCCTTTAATGGAATTTAGCAAAGGAGAAGCTATAAAAAATAATATATTTGGTACTTTAAATGTAGCTATGCTTGCTAGTAAATATAATGTTAAGAGATTCTTACTAATATCTACAGATAAAGCAGTAAACCCAACTAATATTATGGGTGCTACAAAAAGAGCTGCCGAGATGATAATACAAACTCTAGATGAAAAAAGTGATACAGAGTTTGTTGCAGTTAGATTTGGAAATGTGTTAGGAAGTAATGGAAGTGTTATACCATTATTCAAAAAACAAATAGAAGAAGGTGGACCAGTTACTGTAACTCATCCAGAAATAATAAGATATTTTATGACAATAGAAGAAGCAGTAGGACTTGTTATACAAGCAGGTGGTATGGCAAAAGGAGGAGAAATATTTGTACTTGATATGGGAGAACAAGTTAAAATATTAGACCTTGCTAAAAACTTAATAAAGCTTAGTGGACTAGAACCAGATGTAGATATTGAAATAAAGTTTACAGGATTAAGACCGGGTGAAAAGTTATATGAAGAACTTTTATTAGAAGAAGAAGGATTAAGTGATACAAGACATAAAAAAATATTTATAGGAAGTAGAATAGAATTTGATACAAGACAGCTATTTGAAGGATTAGATAAGCTTTATAATTTAGTTAAAGAAGAAGATGAAGATGGGTTAGAAGAGGCTATGAAAGAGCTAGTATCAACATATAAAAACCCAGAAGAAGTAAATGTATTATAAAAAAGTAACAAAATTGTTACCATATATTTGAAAAAAATGTAAAATAGTGATACAATTAATTTATAAAAAATAATGAGGGGTGAATTATGGGGATAAGAAAAGAGAAGAGAAATCTAATAACAAAAGCTACAAGTATGATGATACTTTCAGGTAGCTTACTTATAACTGCTAATAATCAAGAAGCTTATGCTGATACAGCATCAAGCCAATCATATATAAAAAGTACTATACAAAAAGGAACAGTATACAACTGTGGTTCATTAAATGTAAGAAAAGGACCAGGAACATCAAATTCTATTATAACAAAGGTATACTCAGGAAACACTGTTGAGATACAAGAGAAAAATAGCAATGGATGGTATAAAATAAAGACTCCAAATGGTCAAATAGGTTGGGTTAGTGGTGCTTATATAAGATTAGCATCAAATAATAACCAAGGTAGTAGTGTAGCTAGTAGCCAACCTACTCAAGCTATAAATAAAAATGGAGTAGTATATAACTGTGGTTCATTAAATGTAAGAACAGGACCAGGAGCATCAAATTCTATTATAACAAAGGTATACTCAGGAAATAGTGTTTATATACAAGAAAAACACAGCAATGGTTGGTACAAAGTAAAAACTTCAAACGGCCAAGTAGGTTGGGTAAGTGGATCTTATGTAAAAATACAAGAATCAAATAGCAACCAAAACAACCAAAATAATAATCAAAATAATCAAGTAACAAATAGCAATAAATCTAAGCAAATAGTAGATTTAGCGCATAAGCAATTAGGAAAGCCATATGTATGGGGTGCAGAAGGCCCAAGTAGCTTTGACTGTTCAGGATTAACATCATATGTATACAAAAATGCAGCAGGTGTAAAATTACCTAGAACATCTAAATCTCAAGGTACTGTTGGAAGATATGTTAGCAAAGCTAACTTAAAGCCAGGTGATTTAGTATTCTTTGCATCAAATGGAAAGACTATAAATCATGTTGGTATATATATAGGAAATTCGAAAATGATACATTCTCCTAAGCCAGGTCAGAATGTTAGAATAGATAGTATAAGTTCTGGATATTATGCGAAAAACTACTTTACAGCAAGAGCTGTATTATAGAGTATAATAAGCTTATATTAACTAAAGATAATATCAAAAAGTATTAGGGTATTTTATTAGAGCTAAAGCTCTGATAGAATACTCTTTTTTAGTAAAAATAAGCTATTAAAATAAATATAGTAAATAAATTTTAAAACAATAGAAATTTTTGAGATATAGTATATAAATTGACTGAGTAAATATGTTTCTATATACTATAAATTAAGTTTTAAAATTTGGATTTTATATAATAGGGGGAAAAAATGAAGAAACTAAAAGCATTTATAGTATCTTTTTTAATGATACTATCAGCATCAACTGTCAATGCATCAGCAAGTGATAAAGAGATGAGAGCAGCTTGGATATCAACAGTTTACAACATGGACTGGCCTAGTAGTAAAAACAACGAAACTGCTCAAAAAAGAGAGTACATAGAATTATTAGATAAGTTAAAATCTGTGGGAATAAACACAGTAGTAGTTCAAGTTAGACCAAAGGCAGATGCTATTTATAAATCAAGCATAAATCCTTGGTCAGAATACTTAACAGGTACTCAAGGAAAAGACCCAGGTTATGACCCATTACCATTTTTAATAGATGAGGCACATAAAAGAGGTATGGAGTTTCATGCATGGTTTAATCCATATAGAGTCACAACTACTGGAACAGACTTAAGTAAACTAGCAAGTAACAATCCAGCAAGGTTACATCCAGATTGGGTACTTAAGTGTAAAAATGGAAGCAATGAAGCGCTTATATACAATCCAGGGCTTCCTGAAGTTAGAAAGCATGTAGTGGATTCTGTTAATGAGGTTGTAAGAAATTACAATATAGATGGAGTTCACTTTGATGACTACTTCTATAGAAGTGGTATAGATGATAGTGACACTTATAATAAATATAAAAAGCCAGGACAAAGTATAGAGGACTGGAGAAGAGAAAATGTAAATACTTTATTAAAAGAAGTTAAAACTTCCATAAAAGAAATAAAGCCAAATGTAGAGTTTGGAGTAAGCCCAAAAGGTATATGGAGAAATAAAGATAGTGATCCAACAGGTTCAGATACAAGAGGAGCAGAGAGTTATTCAGATGACTTTGCAGATACTAGAACTTGGATAAGACAAGGCCTAGTAGATTATGTAGTTCCTCAGCTTTATTGGCCAATAGGATACTCTGCAGCTGATTATTCAAAATTAGTTAGCTGGTGGGCAAATGAAGTAAGAGGATACGATGTAGATTTATATATAGGACAAGGTGTATACAAAAATGGTACAGGAGATTACCCAGGTCAAGATGTAGCAGGAGAAATTAAAGAACAAATAAACTTAAATAGACAATACAGTGATATAAAAGGAAGTATGTATTTCTCAGCACGTGATATAGTAAAAAATTCTAAACTTCAAAGTGACATGAAAGACCTTTATGTAAATAATATAAAAATAACAGAGCTTAAAGGAGAAGATAGATACGAAACAGCGTGTAAAATAAGCAAAGAAGGATGGAAAGAAGGAGCAAAAACTGTAATACTTACAAATGGTAATTCAGTAGTAGATGGAGTAACAGCTACACCACTTGCATCAGTAAATGATGCTCCAATATTACTAGTTCAAAAAGACGGTATACCAGCTTCTACAAAAGATGAAATCAAAAGATTAAATCCAAGTAATATAATAGTTATAGGTGGAGAAGGTTCTGTAAATAATAAAATAATGGATGAATTAAAATCTATATTACCAAGTGTGTCATTAACTAGAATAGGTGGTATAGATAGATATGAAACATCTCTTCAAATAGCTAAAAAAATATCAGAAAAAGTTGATATAAATAAGGTATATTTAGCAGGTGGATATGGTGAAGTAGATGCACTATCTATAGCATCACAAGCTGGTATAGATAAACAACCTATAATATTATCTGGAAAAGATAGTTTAAGCGAAAATATATATAATTGGCTAAAGTCACAAGGTATACAAGAGGCTTATTTTGTAGGAGGAAAAACTGTATTATCTGATGAAGTTATAAAACAAGTAAATAAAATAACTTTAAATAATGTATTAAATAATAGAATATCTGGTGATGATAGACAAGAAACTAATGCAAAGATAATAGGAAAGTTTTATCCTCAAAATAAATACAACACATTACTAGTAACAAAAAGTAACCCACTAGTAGATGCACTAACAGCAGGACCATTAGCTGCAAAACTTAATTCTCCTATTATTATATTAGGAGATACTATTAGTGAAACTCAAAAGACTGTATTAGGTGTAAAAAATACACAAAGCATACACAAAATAGGTGGGGGAATAAATGATACTGCCTTTAATAATGTAGTAAATTTAGTTAAATAATAGTAAATTGTTAATAAAAAAGAGTTATTCTATTTAACTAGAATAACTCTTTTATTTATATAATTATAATAAAAACACCCTATAAAAGTTTATAGGGTGTTTTTAATTAAAAATCTATTTCATATTAGGATTATCTTTAGGCATTATATCCTTGAAGATAAAGTCATGTAGTATATCTAAACTATCTGGAGTAAATTCAAGTACCCATCCAGTTTGATGACTTATAATATGACCTGTACTGTGAACACCATCATCTATAGGGAATTCCATTTGCTTTAACTCTAAATTACCCATACTTAAAACTTTAGTACCTAATCCTATTATTTCAGTAGGACTCATGTTAGTTCTAACATAAGGAAGTATAGTATTTAATAACTCAGGGTATTTAGTTACAGGTAAATTCTTAACTCCGTTTATTAGACCTTGTATAACATTTCTTTGTCTTCTATCTCTTTCAAAAGCAGAGTCATTCTTTCTTATACGAGAGTAAGAAAGTAATTGGTATCCATTAAGTTTTTGGTTACCAGCATGTTCTATATACTTAATTTCACCTTTATTAGGGTCATTATCCCACTTATAAGTTTCTGGTATAAACTTATTCATTTCTTTTATTTCATTTTCTTTAACATCTACTTCAACGCCACCTAATGCATCAACTATATCCATAAATGAATAGAAGTTAACAGTAGCATAATCTTGAATATCCACTTCGAAGTTTTTCTCGATAGTTTCTATAAGTAAGCTTTCTTTTCCATATGCATAAGCATGTGTAAGTTTTTGTTTTCCATGTCCAGGAATATCAACATATGCGTCACGAGCTAGTGATGTAAGTTTTAAACTCTTATTCTTGTTATCAATAGTAAGTATCATCATCGTATCAGATCTTGATGTTTTTTCACCAGGTCTTTCATCAGTACCTATTAATAGTATATTAGTAATTCCTTTTTCATTTTTATATTGATTGTTGTTCAATATATCTGAGTTTACACTAGAATCATGAATACTATTTAGTTTAAAGTATAGATATCCAAAGGCTGCTAAAGGAAAAGCAACAACTAGTACAGCCAAGAATATAACGAACTTTGCCAAAGGTGAAAGCCTTTTTTTATTCTTCTTTCTCGACAAAATAATCCCTTCTTTCTTTATCATTTTCCAACAATATACTTATTATATTAAAGTATAGCAATATATTCAATAGTATATATGTAACAAAAAATATACAAATATAACT
The DNA here is from genome assembly GCF_015550185.1 of Romboutsia sp. 1001285H_161024_C4. Classification (NCBI taxonomy): domain Bacteria; kingdom Bacillati; phylum Bacillota; class Clostridia; order Peptostreptococcales; family Peptostreptococcaceae; genus Romboutsia; species Romboutsia sp. 1001285H_161024_C4. The sequence continues at coordinate 74,742 of NZ_JADNAJ010000002.1, forward strand.
TTATATATAATATATATCAAAATAAAGAACCTATTCATATAAAGTAATAAAGGTAAAAATAAAGAGGTGGAAGTAAATGTTATATGTTGATAAAAACCAAATCAACGAAGTGCATAAAGGAATATCTTATAACTTGAACTATCCAATTATACAAACTGAAGGTATAAACCATAATAAAGTAAATAAACTTAACAAAGATATGTATGAAGATGTAGAAACATTTAAAGAAGTTATAGAATTACAAAATGAATTTGACTATATAAACATAAATAAAAACATAATGTCAGAGTATAGTGTACATTTAAATACTGAAGATATGATAAGTATAGTTATAGAGTTTTCTCAAATAGCTGGACTATATGGAATAAGTTATATAAATTCATATAACTATGATTTAAAAGAAGGTAAATATATAACATTAGATGATTTATTTAAAAAAGACAGCTACTATATAAAAAGGATAAATGAAAAGATAATAGATAATATAGACTCTATACTAGAGAGGTATTGTTATGATGAAGAAGATATTGAAGGTTTTTTAGGAATAACAAAAGACCAATCTTTTTATATAGAAGAAAATGCAGTGGTCATATGTTTTTCTAGTTATGAGTTTGATAAATTAATATCTACACCGATAGAATTTAAGATTAGTTTTTATGAATTTGAAGATTATTTAAGTGATTATGCAAAGAAAAAAATATGCAGAAAATAATTTTTAGGGGGATAATATGCTAAAAGAATATGATAGAGAAAAAGCAGTAGCTTATGCTAGAAAATGGGCACTAGATTATAATCCTACTTATGCAAACTATGAACTTTATGGAGGTGACTGCACAAATTATATATCGCAGTGCCTAAGGGCTGGGAATATTCCTTTTGATAATATTGGAGAACATGTACTTAAAAAATGGTATTGGTATAGTGAATATTCAAGAACTCCAACTTGGACAGCAGCAGAGCCTTTTTATAAATATGTAGTAGGTAATAATAGCATCTCAACTGAAAACTATGGAGTATATGCAAGAGATGCAGTATATAATGAATTAGAGCTAGGAGATATAGTGCAACTTGTATATGATAATGTAGCATATCATGCAATGATAGTTACAGACATAATATTAGAAGGTGAATATTTATTAGATTACCTTATATGTCAACATACTTATGATTTACTAGATTATCCCCTTAGTTTAAAAGAGGGAGAGAGAAGATATATAAAAATATTAGGATATTACCAATAATATGAAATATATTGTTGAAATAAAAGTGTTCTCTAGCTATAATATTACAGAGAACATTTTTATTTTAAAATATTAATTTATAAAAAGATTAAAATATATAAAAAGGGAATATAAATGATTAGAGAAAAAATAAGAAGTTTTACAGAAGATGTTTGTGATCATAATGGATACACAAACGAAGTAAAAGAGGAAATTGAGTATACATTAAGTATATTTTTATTTGAAATAACAAAAATATTTATTGTTATATTATTATTTTCTTTATTAGGTCTTTTTAAAGAGATATCTTTAGTAATGATTGTCATGGGACTTACAAAACCATTTACAGGTGGATATCATGAAAGTACACAAATTAAATGCCTAGTAGCAACAATTATTCTATCAGGGATTATTATTATTTTATCTATAAATAATAATTTAAATTTTATTAGTATTATACTATTAAATTTAATAAATATATTTAGTGTATATCATCAAGCACCAATAATTAATGAAGATATGCCACTTACTAGGGAAGATTTAATAAGAAAAAATAGAATTATTGCAACAATAAGTTGTATTATATTCTTTATAATAGCTTTAATATTAAGCTCAAAAGGAATTTATAGTAGTATTATAACATGGACATTAGTTATAGACTCATGTCTTATGTTTAATAAAAAATATAAAATCAAAATTAAGGGGGACTAGCAAAATGAAAAAAATAATAGGTGGGTTAATGTGTTTATTATCAATAGTTGTTATGAATACAGGAGCAGCTTCTATGTTATTAGTAGGAACTGAAAAAATGCCTGAATCAATGAAAAACAAGAGGTAGTATGTTAACTATAGCAGACATAACAAATTCTATAATACAGTCTATACTAACAAGTTTTTTTCCGTACTACTTTTTAAAAAAAGAAGGACTAATTAAAAATAAAGATGGGATTATTAAATTTATACTTACATCTATAGTTATATTTGCAAATGTAACTATAGTAACTAAATTAATTGGAGGAACATCTTTATCTATAATTATAATGAATATACTTAACATGATTATAATAGCATGTTCTTATTTTGATCATTATAATAAAGCAATAGTTTCATACTTTATAATGTATATTATAATGCAAATATCTGTGATAATAGTTGGGAATATACATTGGTCATACATACAAGAATTGTTAAATAATATTGAATTATCTACAGTATTAACTATGTATTTACCAATGTATGCAATAGAGTTGCTTATATTTATATTTAAAGATAAAATATACTCAATATACAAACTTTTAAATAGATATAAATATTGCTTTGAAGTTGGAGTATTTTTCGTACTTTCTTTTGACTATATACTTTCTTTATCATTAATCATACATGGAAATGATAGTGTTGTTTTTAAGAATTTAATAATAATTAGTTGTATTGTATTTTTAATATCACTATTTATGTATGTTTTAAGTATAAACAAAAAAATTAATGAAATAGAAAAGTTAAATATAGCATTAAGTAATAAAAATAATGAACTTAAAAAAATAAAGCATGACTATGGTTCACAAATCTCTTACATAAATGGACTATATATAATGGAACAATATGAAAGATTAGGTGATCTTCTAAAACATATAATAAATGGAAATAATCAAGTATCAGGTAATATAAAAATTATATCAAATGAAAATTCTATAATTACATGTATAGTTAATTCTTTCGATTTTAAAGATATAAACATAATAGTAGAAGAGGAAAGCGACATCCAAAACTTAAATATATCAGAGTATGATCTGCAAAAAATACTATCAAATATAATAAGTAATTCTATAACAGCATTAGGCAATAATGGTTTAATCATTATAAAAACATATAAAATATTTAATAATATATACATAAGTATTAAAAATAATGGACCTAAAATAGAAGATAAAATAATTGATAAAATTTTTGATGAAGGTTTTACAACGAAAACAGATATGAATAAAAAAGAAAATGGATTTGGATTAGCAATAGTAAAAGAATTAGTGGAAAAGAACAAAGGAAAGATTTATGTAGATAGCAATGTTGATTATACAGAATTTAAAATATTATTTTCAGTATAAAATATAGTTGTCATAAATTTTTACAGACGGTATTTTATCATCAGGGGTACTATAGCAAAACATAAAGGGAATATTTTAAATATATAAATAAATATTTAAGATAGTATAAAAGCTATGAACTGTATAGATTAAACTATACATTTCATAGCTTTTTTAATAATGTTTATTTTAAAGTATATTTCTATAGAGATTATAAGTATTTATACTTTGTAGATTATGTATATAAAGAATTTTATCAATATTATTTTCACTTAAGTACTTATCTATATCTACCTTATAATATCTAGGGTCAATAACATGTATCTTAGCATAATCATAAGCTAAAAATGGGATAAAGTTATGAGCATAAGAATCTTTAAATATTAAAATTTCACCATATCCACTACCATCTATAAGACATATACCAGGATCTCCATGAAGAAAGTATTGATATTTATTTTTTCCACTTAGCTTATCCTTATCATACAAAGTATTGTATTTTTTATTAAAATCAATAGCTATATTAAAATTGTTATATTTATCATAAGAGTATATATCATCACCATTTATCATAGGTAGCATTGCCTTTGAATAATAGGTACCATAAAAATTATTAGATACTTTATTATAATCTTTTAAAATATTATCTATATTAAGTGTATTATTCATATCATCATAAGCTATTTTTGCCCCAAGCTGAGTCCAATGGTGGTCTGTATTAAAGTATATTGGTAATTGTTTATATTTATTTAAAATATTATAAGGAGTATAAAAATTAATAAAACTATTACCATTAGATAGCTCTATGTCTTTAGAAATAGATTTTATATTATTATTTATATAATTTAGAGCATCATATTGATTATCAGTTATAGCCCAAGAAGGAAGCTCATCTTTATAAAAGGCTATAGAATTAGGTACTATCATTAAGGTAGAAGATATATTATATTTATCGTAAACATATTTTGACATATTTATGACCTGGGAAATATTTTTATCTATTATATCCTTATTAAATACAAACTTTTCCATAAGTCTATGTTTTTTTCCTAGATATATTTCTCTAAATTCTCTTTGCCCTACTAAATAGCTAAAAGAATTTTTTATTTCTAAAAAATTAGCTCTAAGCGGAAATTGATCAGAAGTATATTTATCAAAATCCTTAAAGAATCTTTTACTATAGATATCTTCTAGAGAAATTTGTGGAAACTGATTAAGTATTTTATTTTCTATTTCACTAATTTTTTTATCTTCAGTAAACAATGTACTTAAAGGTACTATAAATATAAAAGCAAAGAAAAAAATTAAAGTCATAAGTTTTAAAATATTATATTTCTTTTTCAAAGCTTACCTCCTAAAACCTAAAATATAGAAATGGATTAAAAGAGGAGTCTACTAAAAATGAAGTCGCCACTATAAATCCAACAATTAAAGTTATAAATCTTAAAATTTCATATTTATCTAGAATTATTTTTATAATAGGAGTAGATGCTATTATAGAAAAAACTATTAAAATTATATTAGGTATAAAATAATAATAAAAAGCACTATCTACAAAGGTATTATTAAAGTTAAACATAGAGCCTAGATAGATTAAAATACTATTAATATCTGTTATCTCAAATATAACAAATCCTATAATAACTAAAAACATAACATATATATGACTTAAAAACTTAGGTAGTTTTTTTAGAATTTCTAATAAGAATAATTTTTCAATTATTAGAATAATACCAAAGTAAAGTCCCCACAATATAAAGTTAAAGCTAGCCCCATGCCAAAGACCAGTTAAAAACCAAACTATAAAAATATTAAAAATCCATCTACTCTTACTACATCTATTACCACCAAGAGGAATATATAAATAATCTCTAAACCATATACCAAGGCTTATATGCCATCTTCTCCAAAATTCAGTTATAGATTTTGAAATGTAAGGAAAATTAAAATTCTCTAAAAGGTCAAAACCAAATATTTTACCAAGACCTATTGCCATATCAGAATAACCTGAAAAATCAAAGTATATCTGAAGAGTAAAGCAGATTATTCCAAGCCAAGCTGTTAAATTAGATAAACCATTAAAAGGTGTAGATTTAATGCTAAACCATATAGCCCCTAGATTATTTGCAATTATTACCTTCTTTAATATACCTATTATAAACCTATAAACGCCCTCATAAATTTTATCAAAACTAATACATCTATTAATAAGTTGATGTGATATATCGTGATATCTAACTATAGGTCCTGCAACTAGCTGTGGAAATAGTGTTATAAAAGTACCTAAGTTTATTATATTTTTTTGAACAGGAGAATCATTTCTATAAACATCTATACTATAAGACATAGTTTGAAATGTATAAAAACTAATACCAATAGGAAGACTAAGATTTAATAAAGGTATATTTAAATTGATTAAACTATTTAGTAGAGATATAAAAAAATCACTATACTTAAAAAAAACAAGTAAGCTTAAATTAATAATAATAGAAGAAATTAAAGCTAACTTAGATTTAAAAGTTCCTCTGTATTTATCAATTATTAGAGCATGTACATAGTCAACTATACAAGAAAACAACATTATAAAAATATATACAGGTTCTCCCCATGCATAAAATATCAAACTAAAAACCAAAAGTACTAAATTTTTTATTTTGTTAGGAGATATAAAATAAAAAAATAAAACTAATGGTAAAAAATAAAATAAAAATGTTATACTGCTAAAAACCAAATTAATAAACCTCCTAAAATTTATATAAAAATTCGCTTCACTCATATCGCCAACGACTTCGTCCGTTGCTTAAAGTGTCTTTTTACGCTTGCCAAACTTATTAGTATTATTAACTACAATAGTTATCAACATTTTTTGAATTATCATAACTTCCTTAAGCGTAAAAAGAGCTGTCACAATTTATTTTGAGACAGCTTTTATATTTTTATTTTTCTATTACTTTTAATATTTTAGATTCTACATCTGCTGCATTATTAGTAGCTATAAAGTAAACATAATTCCCTTTATTTTTTAATATTGAATTAGCTGCAGCAGTTATATTATTTTCCCCACCATAACCATCTGCAAACATTTTAAATGAATCACCATTTTTATATTCATCAATAGCACTTTTAATCTTTTCAACATTGTCAGTCTTAACCACAAAAACATCTTGAAGATTGACATTCATCATAGACTGTAATACAAAGCCTTCTTGTATATTATCTTTTACAGATTCAAATATATAGAAGTCTTTTGCATCCACATCAGCTACTGGTTGAACAGGTAAAGTGGCTTCATTATTTATAGCATCTTTTATATCATTTACAGGAACATCTTTAACTTCAGTTTTAGCTGAACATCCAACTAAGCCTAAAGAAAAAATAAGTGTAAATAGTGCTAAAAATTTTTTCATGCAAACCTCCCAAATATATCCATGTTAATATTAAATATAGTCTACTATATGTAATAGTTAAAATCAATTAATTTAATATTGAAATTATTGTTAAATATTATCATTTAAAAATAAAAAGATAAATAAAAAAATTTGGAAAATAATGAATATTAAATTTAATATATAAGGAGTAATTTTTGTTAAAATTGTAAATAATTCCAATAGAGAGGTGAAGCATATGAGAATACCAAAACATGTTGGGATAATACCGGATGGTAATAGAAGATGGGCACAAAATAAAGGAATGGGAAAAGATAAAGGATATGAAAATGGATTAGATCCTGGTATTGAAAGTTATAGACAGTTAAGAGATTTAGGTGTTGAAGAAGTAACTTTTTATGGATTTACTACAGATAATACAAGAAGACCTAGTTATCAGACAGAATCATTTACTAAAGCGTGTGTTGAGGCTGCTAATAGGCTTTTAGATGAAGGAGCATCTTTATTAGTAATAGGAAATTCCGACTCTAAAATGTTTCCCAAAGAACTTTTACCATATACTACAAGAACTAAAGAAAAGCCAGGTCAGATAAGAGCTAATTTATTAGTTAATTATGGTTGGTATTGGGATTTAAATACACTAGCTAATGCAAAAGGAGTAAATAAAAATAATATACATAACAATATACAATCTAATGATGTATCTAGGTTAGATTTAATTATTAGATGGGGTGGTAGAAGACGTTTAAGTGGATTTTTGCCAGTACAATCTATATATGCAGATTTTTATGTAGTAGATGATTATTGGCCTGACTTTAACAAAAATCATATAAATGAAGCATTAGCTTGGTATGATCAACAAGATATAACCCTTGGAGGATAAAATCATCAATTAAATAAGGACATTAAGTTGCAATTTAACCTTCTTAAATGTTAAAATACATTAGAGAAATTCAAAATGATTTCAGGAAGGGATAGCAATGTCAAAAAGAAGGAATATAAGAAAGCAAAGTGTGAGAAAAACTAAAACAAGAAGAATCAACAAGAAAAAGCTAATCTTTGTAATTTGTATATTCATAGCACTAATATTTGGGATAAGTAAAGTTGCTGCATCTACTTCTAAACTTATAGGGAATATAAAAGAAGCTAAATCACAAGAAATACAAAAACAAAAGGAAATAGAGGAAAATAAGCAATTTGATTTAGAGTCAGAATCTAGTACACCTCTAGAAGCAAAACATACTGTGGTAATAGACCCAGGTCACGGTGGAGATGACACAGGAAATGTTGGAATTAAGTCACCAGGAGACAATGAAGCAGTATATGAAAAAGATCTAGCTCTAGACATATCAAAGAAGGTAGCTGCTGTTTTATCAAATCAAAATGATATACAAGTAATACTAACAAGAACTGATGATAAAACTTTAAATACTTCAGATAGAGCAATACTTGCAAATTCTCAAAATGCAGATGCATTTATATCTATACAAATGAATGCAGAAACAGGTGGTAATACTGCAAATGGGGTAGAAACTTATTATAGACAAGATGCAGACCCTAGCGATAAATCTAAGCAATTAGCAGAAACTATACAAAACACTATGAAAGCATATGTAACTATGAAAGATAGAGGCGTAAAGCAACAGCATATACAAGTATTACAACAAACATATATGCCATCAGTAGTAGTGGAATGTGGATTTATAAGTAATAAAGAAGAGAGAGATAAACTTTTAGATAATACTTATCAAAATAGATTATCAGAGGGAATTGCTCAAGGAATACTATCATTTTTAGATAAAAATAGTAAAAAGTAGTTAACTATTAGTTAGCTACTTTTTTATTATAAGATACTATAATTAAGTTTCATAGCTATTTAGATAGGTATATGTCGATTTAGGTTGATTTGAGTTTAAAATTAATTTACAATATTATAGTAATGAATTAAAAAAATAGGGGAAAGTAGATGAAAATAAGAGGGAATTATAAAAGGTATATTTGTAGTAATATTATATTGTTTATATTGATTGCTTTACTAATTGGATTTTCTTGGATATTGCACTCAGAAAAAGGTATAGAAAACAGTATTAAAAAAGAATTGGCAATAGAAAAATTAGATGAAGCCGTTAGAGATAATAATCATATATTCTCTTTAAAAATAAATGATGTAGATGGAAATTATATAAAATATAGTTACTTAGATAAAAGTAATATTATAAAAATAGGAATAATAAGAATAATTATTTTTTTAATAATAATTTACATAATTATAATCATAAATAAGAAAATAAAAACATTTTTAGGTAAAAAATCTTATAAGAAAATGCATGAGTTCGTAAGATATAATGAAATTTTAATTGAAGGTAAAAAATATTTATCAGATAATAAAAATGAAAATCTAATAGCTATAAATTTTGATATAGATAAATTTAAAATAATAAATGATGTATATGGATATAAAGCCGGCGATGAAGTATTAAACTCCATTGCTATTAACATAGATAAATACTTCAAAGATAGAGGAATCTACGGTCGAATTACAGGAGATATATTTATAACAATTACTAAGATAAAATCAAAAGAAGATATAAAGGATATATTAGAACTAATAAAAACTAAAATTATAAATGTAAATCTTAAAGATTTTAATATAAGTGTAAATGTCTCTATTGGGTTATGTGAAGTAGAACAAGGTGAAGATGATATAGAAAAAATTATAAGTAATGCAGATATGGCTAGAATTAAATCTAAGGAGATAAATAATATAAGTCATGTAATCTTTGATGAAAAGTTAAAACAAGAAAAGAAAAAGTTGATAGAGTTAGAAAGGGATTTATTTAAATCTATAGATAATAATCAACTTAGATTATATTATCAGCCAAAGTTTAATATACACACAAAAGATATAGTAGGGGCAGAAGCTCTAATAAGATGGGAACACCCAACAAGAGGTATGATAAGTCCGATGGTATTTATACCTTTAGCAGAAAAAACTAGATTTATAAATAAAATAGGTCGTTGGGTATTAGAAGAAGCTTGTAAAATTATAAAGAAACAAGAAAATGAAGGATTAGATGTAGTTCCAATAGCAATAAATTTATCTAGGGTAGAGTTATACCAAAAGGATTTAGTAGATTTTATTGAAGAAATGTTAAAAAAATATAAAATAAATCCAAATTTAATAGAGATAGAAGTAACAGAAACTACAGCTTTAAAGGATTTAAAGTTTATAAACAAGAAATTAAGTGATATAAAGTCTTTAGGTATAAAGATAGCTATGGATGACTTTGGTACTGGAAATTCAAACTTAAGTGGCCTTAAAGATATATGTATAGATGTTTTAAAATTAGATAAATCACTTTTAAATGATATAGAAAAAGATTTAAAAACTCAAGTTATGGTAAAGTCTATATTAAATTTATCAAAGGATTTAGAATTAATGACTATATGCGAAGGTGTAGAAAATACAAGTCAAGTAGAGATATTAAAAAATATAAATGCAGAGGTCGTGCAAGGCTATGTATATTCAAAGCCATTAGAAGAAGAAAAGTTTAATAGGTTGATTAAAGATAAATCATTATATAAAGATAAATAGGATGGTACCATCCTATTTATTTTTGCATAATTTACATTAAAGTAAATTTTAATGGGGGAAAATATGAACAAATCTACTTTTAATATGCTTACATTTGATGGTGGTGGTCTTAGGGGATCTTTAAGTATAAGACTATTTGACAAAATACAAAAAGAGTACCCAAATATATTAAAAGAAACTAATTTATTAGGGGGAACTTCAACAGGTAGCTTAATAGCTCTAGGTCTTTCTTATGGATTAAGTTGTGAAAGTATAAAAAAACTATATTCATTAGAATATGCTAAATATATATTTAAAAATCCTCAACAAGAAATATTTAGACCAAAATATAATAATGATAATTTAAAAAAAGTACTACTTAGTATATTTCCAGAGGATTTAAGATTGAAGGACTTAAAAAAACTCGTTGTAATTCCTACTTTTTATATAGGGGATGACAATAATTCTTGGAGAGCTATATATTACAACAATCTACCAAATTCAGAAACAGAAAATGCAAGAGTTGTAGATGTTGCTATGTCAAGCTGTGCAGCTTTAATTTTTTTCCCAACCTATAAAAATCATATAGATGGCGGGATAATGGCAAATAACCCAAGTTTAGCTTGTTTGATATATGCAATGTCAAAAGAGATTGATAAAAGTATAAACGATATGAGGATACTATCAATAGGTACAGGATATAAATTTGATAAAATAATAGAAGATACTAGTGAATGGGGAGCACTAGATTGGATATTAAGCAATGAACCTGATTTTCCAATAATATCTGTAGTACTAGAAAGTAGTTTAAGTACTAGCAACGAGTTTTGCAAAAAGCTATTAGAAGATAATTATTTTAGAGTAAACCCTAAGACAGATATAGATATAGGCATGGATAATTATAATGCTCTAGATTATTTAAATAAAGTTTCTAAAGATTACGATGTAAAAGATATTATTAACTGGCTAAACACAAAATGGAAGTAAATAAATTATATGTGCTACAATAAAAAGGGGGATATTAAAATTTGGAGGGGAAGATGGAAAAACACACTAAGGGGGATAATTTTGTAGTATCTAAAAACTATGAAAATAGCTTAGATACATTAAAAAAACAAGAAAAGGGAATTTACTATACACCAAGAGAAATAGTAGATTATATACTTGAAAATACATTAAAAAAACATGATATAATAGATAACCCGTGTCCAAAGGTATTAGATATATCTTGTGGATGCGGTAATTTTTTGTTAAAAGCTTATGATGTACTATATGAATTAATAGAAAATAACATAGAAAAATTAAATGAACTATATGGAGATAAATTTATATTGGAAAATATTCATAGTCATATATTAAGTAATTGTATATATGGATACGATATAGATAAAGATGCAATAGATATACTAATAGAGTCTCTAAATAAAAAGAGCGATAGCATATTGGTTAAAAATTTAAATATATACTGTACTGATAGCTTAAAGCATAACTTTAATGAAAAATTTGATTACATAATAGGAAATCCTCCATATATAGGTCATAAAAAGTTAGATAAAGAATATAAAAAATTCCTACTTAAAGAATATAAAAATACATATAGAGATAAATCTGATTTATATTTTTGTTTTTATGAAAAGTGCATAAATTTACTAGAAAAAGGTGGAGTATGTAGCTTAATAACTCCTAGGTACTTTATAGAAAGCCCGTCAGGAAAACATTTAAGAAAATATATATCAAAAAATACATACATAAAAGAAATTATAGATTTTCTAGGAGTTTCTGTATTTAAAAATATAGGAATTTGTAGTTGTATACTAACTTTAGTTAAAGATTTAAATAAAAATAGCAAAATAGATATATTAAAACCAGTAAATGAAAATATGCAAATAGAAGATTTAAGATATCTACTAAAAAATAATAAATTCGAAAAATTTTACATAGACCAAGAAAACCTAGATGAAAATTGGATTATATTAAATGAAAATGATAAAAAACTATATAATAAAATACAAAGTAATTGTAATTATACTCTAGAAGATATAGTTACAAGCTTTCAAGGGATAATCACAGGATGTGACAAAGCTTTTGTACTAGATATAAAAGATGAAAAAATAAACAAGGTAGATAAAAAATTATTAAGAAACTGGATAAAAAATAAAAATATAAATAAATACACAATTTCAAGTAGCAACTATAAACTAATATATTCAGATGATATAAAAGACGAAAATGATTATAAGTTAGAAATAGGGGAAATAATAGGAAAATATAAAGATAAACTATGCAAAAGAAGAGAATGTGTAAACAACACAAGAAAGTGGTATAAACTTCAATGGGGAAGAGATAAAAATTTATTTGAACAAATAAAAATAATGTATCCTTATAAATCTTCTCAAAATAAATTTGCAATAGATTACAATAATAGTTTTTGTAGTGCAGATGTATACTCATTTTTTATAAAAGAAGAATATAAAAAGGAGTTTTCAGAAGAGTATATAGTTGGCATATTAAACTCAAATATATATGATAGATATTATAAAATAAATGCTAAAAAGATAAGTAAAAATATTTATGATTATTATCCAAATAAAGTAATGAAAATAAAAATATTTAAAGATGATAATTATCATAAAATAGAAAATTTATCAAAATTAATAATACATAATATAAATAACAATAAGGAGATAGATAGCTTACAACTAGAAATAGATAATCTTATAAAAGACTCATTAGACATAAAATCACTAATGTAGTTTGAAATTCATATAGTGTATAAAACTTAATTTTAAGGAGGGGACTATATGATAAAAGCTAATATAGATGAGACGAGGCAAATTGTTCATATAGAAGTTAGTGGGTATATAAGTAGCCGTGAAGCTAAAGATTTTTTAAATAATTATAAACAAATGACAAGAGAATTAAGGGGAAGTAAATATAGCTTAGTTGTTGAGCCATATATATTTGAATGTGAAGAAGATGATGATATAAAAAAAATATGTATGTCGTTTTTTAAGAGTGGTTATAAGAGAATATATTTAATAGATTCAAATAATTATATAATGGATAAAGTAAGTTTATCTAAAATAGAAGAGCGAATGTTTAACAAGCATGTAAAGACAATAGGTTCAATAAGTGAAGTAAGATAAAATATTTGAAAGATATATACTTTTCTATTATTTTTATGATAAAATGTAATTACTAAAAGTATATATCTTTCTTTATAAAATAGGTGATATAATGAAGGGTTTAATTTTAGAAGGTGGAGGTACCAAAGGTGCCTACCAAATAGGAGCTTACAAAGCTTTAATAGACTTAGGTATTGAATTTAATGGTGTAGCAGGTACATCAATAGGAGCTTTAAATGGAGCCTATATACTTCAAAATGACATAGAAGTAATGGAGGAAATTTGGTTGAAATACGACTATACTCATTTTATGAATATAGACGAAGAAACATATGAAAAATATAAAAATGTAGATTTTACAACCAAAAGTTTTAATACTGTAATTGAGCTTATGAATAAAGCTAGAAAAAATGAAGGTATTGATATAAGTCCACTTAAAAAACTACTCCAAGATACCTTAAACGAAGATGCAATTAGAAACTCTAAACGTGACTTTGGATTAGTTACAGTTACTTGGGATAAAAAAATAAATCCTCATCCTATGTACTTAGAACAAATACCAAAAGGTAGATTAGTAGACTACTTAATAGCAAGTGCAAGTTTACCTATATTTAAATTAGATAAAATAGATGATAAGCTTTATTTAGATGGTATGTTTTTTGATAATATGCCAATAAGCCTTTTAGTAGATAAAGGATATGAAGATTTAGTTGTAATAAGATTATTAGATGACTTTTTGGGTAAGAAAAACTTAAACAAGCATCAAGATATAAATATAAAAACCATAATACCATCAGAGTATTTAGGAGGCTCTTTAAATAAAGATAAGGATAGTGTAAAGAGAAATATAGATTTAGGATATTTAGACACTATGAAAGCCTACAATAGATATGAAGGTATTAAATACTATTTTAATGCAGATTATAAGTATGATGAAGAATATTGTTTTTATAAATTAAAACATATAGATAAAGAAACTATAGAAAACCTTTGTACAGTACTAGGTATAAAAAGAGAGGCAAGTACTAGATGCCTATTAGAAAGTGTTATACCTAGAGTTGGGGAGCTACTTAATTTAGAAAAAGAATTCTCATATCAAGATTTATTTTATGCTATATATGAAAAGAAACTTGAAGAAAATAATATAAGCAGAGTAAAATTATATGATTTTAATAAATTAGTAGAAACTGTTAATAAAAATATAACAGATAATAATAGCCATAAATTAAATGCAGAAACATTAGCTATAATTTCTTTACAAAAAAATAAATTGGCAAAAATAATTACCAATTATTTCTTGAAAGATTTTAAAACACAAGGTTAGTTAAATTTTCTCAGGGTGGGACATAAAAAGTACCATTGGACAAAATCGTTCCATTGTTGTAAAATAATAAAGTACCATTAAAGAGAATTTTTAATAAATATACTATTAATTAAAAAACTAAAAAGTCTTTATTAAAAATTTTAGTAGGTAGGCTTTTAGGGCATATAAAATAATTATATGCATAACAAATAATTATTAAGGATTATAGCAAAAATTAGCTATAAACAATATTTAAAGAAGAAATTTATTGGAGGTTTCACAATGGAAAAATTAGTAACTATAACAAATGCAAGTGGATTACACGCTAGACCAGCAGGAATGTTTGTAAAGAAAGCTGCTGAGTTCAAATCTACAGTAGAAGTTAACGCTAAAGGAAAGACAGTTAACGCTAAGTCAATAATGGGTATAATGAGTTTAGGATTAGCTCAAGGAGACGAGTTAACAATCGTTGCTAATGGTGAAGATCAAGAAGCTGCAGTAAATGCATTAGCTGAATTAATAGAAAGTGGATTTGGGGAGTAGTTAAATAAACCTCGGGAACTTGCCGAGGTTTTCTTTGGTATAGAAAATAAATAATATATAAATTTCAAAATGCATCGTTAGGAGGATTACCTATGTATAAAGGAACAGGAGCATCTCCTGGAATCGCTCTAGGAAAAGCACTAATAGTAGAACATAGTGAATTAGTTATAGAAAAAAAGTCGATAGATAATGTAGAAGAGGAAGTACTAAAGTTACAAAAGGCTGTAGAAATTTCAAAAGAGGAATTAACTAAGGTCAAGGAAAAGGCTTTTGAGGAATTAGGGGAGCATGAAGCCCAAATATTTGAATCTCATTTATTAGTTTTAGAAGATCCAGAATTAGTAGATTCTGCAGCTAATAAAATAAGAGATGAAAAAGTAAATGCTGATTTTGCATTAAATGAAATAAAAGAAATGTTTGTAGCTATGTTTGAATCTATGGACAATGAGTACATGAGAGAAAGAGCAGCAGACATAAAAGACGTTACAAATAGAGTACTTAGACATATATTAGGTGTAAAAGTAGTTGATTTAGCAGGTCTTGAAGAAGAAGTTATATTAATAGCTCACGATTTAACACCTTCAGATACTGCCACTATGAACAAAAAAATGGTATTAGGTTTTTTAACAGATATTGGAGGAAGAACTTCTCATACTGCTATAATGGCTAGAACATTAGAAATAGCAGCAGTTGTAGGACTTAATGATGCAACACAAACTATAAAAGATGGAGATTTTGTAGTATTTAATGGAGATACTGGTGAAGTTATAGTTAATCCAGATGAAGAAACTATAGAAAAATATACTAAACTTAAAAAAGAATTTGAAGATTATAAAAGAGAGTTACAACAATTAAAAGGAAAAGCATCTATAACTTTAGATGAAAGACATGTAGAGCTTGCTGGAAATATAGGAAGCCCTAAGGATGTTGAAGGTCTTATAAATAACGATGCTGAAGGTGTTGGACTATACAGAACAGAGTTCTTATATATGGACAAGGAAGATGCTTTCCCAACTGAAGAAGAGCAATACGAAGCTTATAAAGCAGTTTTAGAAGGAATGGATAATAAGCCTATAGTTATAAGAACATTAGATATAGGTGGAGATAAAGAACTTCCATACTTTAAAATGGATGAAGAAATGAATCCATTCTTAGGATATAGAGCTATAAGAATATGTTTAGATAAAACTGAAATATTTAAGACTCAATTAAGAGCATTATATAGAGCAAGTGTACACGGAAGATTAAGAATAATGTTCCCTATGATATCTTCATTAGGAGAATTATTATCAGCTAAAGAAATTATAAAAGAAGTACTAGCTGAATTAGATAAAGAAGGTATAGCTTATTCTAAAGATGTAGAAGTAGGTATGATGATAGAAATACCATCAGCTGCTGTTATATCTGATATATTAGCTAAGCATGTAGACTTCTTCTCAATAGGAACTAATGACCTTATACAATACACTTGTGCAGTAGATAGAATGAACCAAAAGATAAGTCACTTATACAACCAATTCAACCCAGCTGTACTTAGACTTATAAAAATGGTTATAGATAATGCACACAAAGAAGGAAAATGGGTTGGAATGTGCGGAGAATCTGCAGGAGATAAAAGAATGATACCAATACTTTTAGGTATGGGACTTGATGAATTCTCGATGAGTCCAATATCAATACTTCCTGCTAGAAAATTCATAACTTCAGTTAAATATGAAGATATGAAAAAATTTGCTGATGAAGTATTATCATTATCAACAGCAGAAGAAATAAAAAATCATGTAGATAAGACTTTTAATTTCTAATTTTAATATTAAAGCTAAAATTTAAAGGATATCTCAATTTAAGAGATATCTTTTTACATGTGAAAATAAAATGGATATACAAATGGTAGCTGTTCCTATAGTTTTAATTTGCTTTGCTATAATCATAGGTATTTTAGGATTAGTATTATACGCACTTATATTACTTATAAAATTATTAAAAATATATATAAAGAAAAATTCTTAAGCAACTCATATATGAGTTGTTTTTATTTACTTTAAAATTAATTACTAGAAAGAGGAATAAGTAATAAAATAATGTAAAAACTAAACTAAGAAAAAAGACAGCTTAGGAGGCAAATAATATGATGGAAATATTAATGGGTACTGGATTACTTTTAGTAGTCCTTGCACTATTTACTCTATTTAGCTACAAAGCACCATATGGTATGAAAGCCATGGGAGCATTAGCTAGTGCTGCTTGCGCAAGTTTCTTAGTTGAAGCATTCCACTTCTCATTTTTTGGAGAAGTATTAGGATTTAAGTTTTTAGAAAGTGTAGGATCTGCAAATGGTTCTATGGGAGGAGTAGCAGCTGCAATACTTGTTCCTCTAGCTTTAGGAGTATCACCAGTATATTCTGTACTTGTAGGTTTATCTGTATCAGGATTTGGTATACTTCCAGGGTTTATAGCAGGTTACTTAACATCTTTTGTGGTTAGATTCTTTGAGAAAAAAGTACCAGCAGGACTTGATTTAATAGTAATCATAGTTATAGGAGCGCCACTTTGTAGAGCTATAGCTATGGGAATGGACCCTATAGTAAATAATACTTTACTTCAAATAGGTCAAGTTTTAATAAAGGCAGCAGATACATCACCAATAATAATGGGTATTATACTTGGTGGACTTATAACAGTTGTTGCAACAGCACCACTTAGTTCTATGGCACTTACATCTATAATAGGTCTTACAGGACTTCCAATGGCCATAGGTGCATTAGCAGTATTTGGTTCTTCATTTATGAATTTTATTTTCTTCTCAAAGATGAAATTTGGTTCTAAAAAAGATACAATATCAGTAGCAATAGAGCCACTTACACAGTCAGATATAATATCTGCAAATCCAATACCAGTATATACGACAAACTTTATAGGAGGGGCAATGTCTGGTGTTATAGTAGCTTTAATGCAACTAGTAAATAATACTCCAGGTACAGCAACACCAATAGCTGGGTTTGCTATAATGTTTGCTTACAATCCACCAATACAAGTTTTAATAGCAGCAGCAGGATGTATAGTAGTGAGTATTTTAGGTGGATATATAGGATATGCTTTATTCAAAAACTACAAGATAGTAAGAGCTGACAAAATAAGAGGAGATGTCATAAATGATAATGATTAAATTAAGTTAATAATAAATTTATTAAATAAAGTATGAAACTTTTTACAATATTATCATAGTATATAATAAGAAATAATTTAAACTTTTGTGTTTATTAGTATATAAATTAGTATAAAAATATTAATTAAAAAAATCATTAATTTACATTTTATATTAGTTTTCTAATTAAATATAAGGTTAAATAAATAATTACTATAAAAATAAAGCTATTATTAATATAATACTTAAAAATAAAAAGTAGTAAAAAAATATATATAAAAAAAAGATTTGACAGAAAATTTATAATAATATATCATTAACAATAACATAACAAAGACTATGAAAGGAAGAGTAGATATAGTACGTAGTCAAAGCGAGTTGGTGGCGGTGAGAGTCCAACACGAAGGCTATATTGAAGAACATCCTGGAGTTGCTAACCGAAACAAAAGTAGGCTTAGACGGAACCAACCCGTTATCGAATTGGAATGTACTAAGATTATTCTTGCTACATTATTAAGGTGAGCTTATTATTAAGCTAATCAGGGTGGTACCGCGGAAGATATGCCTTTCGTCCCTATATTTTATATATAGTGGATGAAGGGCTTTTTTATATGCCGAATTTCATAGATTTGTATGTAGCCAAGGCCAGGCTATGGATAAAAATAACTAAACTTAAGTATAGTTAATTAAGTTTTAAAGTAAGTATGACGTCATACTCCTTAAATAAAAAAATAAAAGGAGATAATAAAAATGAGTTTAATAATACCAACACAATATAAAACAAAACTAAGTATAATACAAACGCAAGAAGCTATAAAAGATTTAAAGGACTTTTTTGAACATAGATTAGGTGAAGAGCTAAGGTTAACTAGAGTATCATCGCCATTATTTGTATTACCTGAAACTGGTACAAATGATAACTTAAATGGAATAGAAAAGGCTGTAAGCTTTGAGGTACCTGATATAGGTAAAAAGGCAGAAATAGTTCAATCATTAGCTAAATGGAAAAGAATGGCTCTTAAAAAGTATGGATTACCTACAGGAAGAGGAATCTATACAGATATGAATGCTATTAGAAAAGATGAAGAATTAGATAACATACATTCTATATATGTAGACCAATGGGATTGGGAACTTATAATAGATAAAAAACAAAGAAGTAGAGAAACATTAGAAGAAGTGGTTAAAAAGATTTACAAAGTATTTAAAGAAACTGAAGAACATGTACAAAGTATATATCCAGAAATACAAAAAATACTTCCTGAGGAGATAACATTTATAACATCTCAAGAATTATTAGATTTATATCCAGAGTTAACTCCAAAAGAAAGAGAAGATAAAATAGTAAAAGATAAAGGGGCAGTATTTTTAATGCAAATAGGAAAAGTACTTTCAAATGGTGAAAAACATGATGGAAGAAGTCCTGATTATGATGATTGGGAATTAAACGGAGATATATTATTCTATAACCCTGTATTAGGTAGAGCATTAGAATTATCGTCTATGGGAATAAGAGTAGATGAAGAAAGTTTAGATAGACAATTAAGAGAAAGTGGATGCGATGATAGAAGAAGCTTAGATTATCATCAAGCATTACTAAAAGGAGAACTACCATATACTATAGGTGGAGGAATTGGTCAATCTAGAATATGCATGTATTTCTTAAACAAAGCTCATATAGGAGAAGTACAAGTTGGAGTTTGGCCAAAAGAAATGATAGAAGAATGTTACGAAGCTGGAATAAGTTTACTATAGTACAAATTGAGTCTAATATATTTATATAAAATATCATATAAGTTATAATAATGCTAATATATAGATAATAAATATTTTTTATAACTTAGGAGTGATAATATTATGAATATTATAGATAAAATATTAAATTTTTTAAAGGTAACATTAGTAAGATTTAGAAAAGCTAAATTTGGTTTTATGTTTTTTATAAATATATTTAAACTACCAGATTTATTAAAAGATAGTAGAGTTAGTATAATGAGTAAAGCAAAGGTAATATTTGCATTAATAGTAGGACTACTTTACTTAATATTAGGTATAGATTTTATACCAGAGATTATACTTGGGTTATTTGGTTTTATTGATGATTTATTTATTTTAATATGGAGTTTGGGAATAATAAATGAAGAAATAGAAAAATATAAAGTTATAATCAAAACAGATAAGAATTCAAATATCATAGAAGATGTCAATTTTAATATAAAAGATTAAGAAACGGCTATTATGCCGTTTCTTTTAATTTATACAAAAACTTGTGAATATAGTATTATATATATTTTTGAATACAAGTTTCGACAAAAAAATATAAATGCAGATGATATAATAAAGTATCATAAGTCGAAAAAATATAAATTAACAAAACATATAGTTAATATATATAAATTAAAATTTTGGCAAAAGTAGGTGATAATCATGAGGAAGTGTAAATACCTAAGTTTCATTTTTATTACTATTTTGATATTGGGAATATATACAAAAGATATATATTCAGAAGGAAAAAGAAATATTTTATTTATTAGTTCAGGAAATCCTAACTTCTTAAATTTTGATGAATATATGAGTGGAATTGTAAGTGGGTTAGGCCATGATATTAATGTACAAACTGAGTATATGAATTCAGATTATAACTATGACCAAAAGCATGAATTAGAATTTTATGAATTACTAAGCCATAGACTAAGAAACTATAAAAATTTTGATGGAATTATTGTAGAAAGTGATGATGCATTAGAATTTGCTATAAAATATAGAGAAGATTTATTTAAGGATATTCCTATTGTATTCTTTGCAATAGAAAATGAAGAACTTATAAAAAATGCTTTGTCTTATGATATGGTTTCAGGGGTAAAGGAAGTATCATCAATAGATAAAAATATAGAGTTAATATCTAAATTTCACAAAGGTGTAAAAAATATTTACTTTATGTCTGGATATAAAAGTGAATTAACAAAAGAAGATATATCTTATTATGAAAATAAATATAAAAAAAATAATATTAATTTATATGAGGTAGTTACTCGCAATATAGATGTTAATGATTTTAAGAAAAAGTTAAAAAAACTAAAAAGTAGTGATGCAATTATAACTTTTTATCCAGGATATTTTGAAAATATTAATTTAGGACATGAAGATACAATTGAACTTATAAAATCATTAACTAAAGATGTTCCTATATATAGTTCATTTGAACATAGTATAGGGAAAGGTACTATAGGTGGTAAGGTTGTAAGTCCATATAATCAGGCTAAAAAAGCTGGGGAAATAGTAAATTCAATTTTATCTGGTAAAAGTGATAAAAAAATTTATATAGGTGATGACAATGCAAATAAGTACATATTTGATTATGAGGTAATGAAAGAATTTGGTATAAAAAAGCATGATTTACCAGACGGATCTGTAATAGTAAATGATCCAATAGAAATTTATAAAAAACATGAAAATTATATACTAGTAGTAATTTCTATTATTTTAGTTCTAGTAGCTATGGTAATAGCCTTAATATCTTATACTAACTATAAAATGAAATATGAAAAAGAACTTTTAAGATTAATTGATGAAGGCGAGGAATTAAGCAGATTAAAGGCACACTTTACATCTAATATTAGTCATGAACTAAGAACGCCAATTACTGTTATCTCATCAGTAATGCAGCTTTCAAAATCAAAATCTAAAAACAATGAATTCATAATAAGTAATAATAATTATGAAATTATAGAAAGTAATTGTAATAGATTGCTAAGGTTGATAAATAATTTAATTGATATTCAAAAATTTAAATGTGTAGATACAAAACCATATTTACAAAATGTAAATATAGTAGAGTTAATCGAAGATATAACTTTATCTGTAATACCATATACAAAATCTAAAAATTTAGATATTATATTTGATACTACTGACGAGGAAATTATAACAGCTGTTGATATTGATAAAATGGAAAGGGCAATACTTAATTTATTGTCAAATGCAATTAAATTTTCATACAATGGTGGAACTTTAAATGTCAATGTATCAACGTTAGAAGATAATGTTGAGATTGAAATAAAAGATAAAGGAATAGGTATGAATGAGGAAGAGTTAGAGCATATATTTGATATATTTTACCAAATAGATAATACCATGACTAGAAAGAATGAAGGAAGTGGGGTAGGATTATCTATTGTTAAGCTATTTGTAGAAGCACATGGAGGAAAAATTGATATAAAATCAAAATTAAATGAAGGCACAACCTTTAAAATAAAAATACCTATAATTAAAATAAGTGAAAATAGATGTGATAAATATATAATAGAAGATGAATTAAAAGAAAAGGTAAAATTAGAGTTATCAGATATATATATGTAGATATAAAATAAAAATTATTTAAAATTATAAAGAATAAGTGAAAAGAATAAAAAAGATAGTTTCTATTTTATGAAATTATCTTTTTTTATTATAAAAAATTTAAAAGTAAATTTAAAAAAATAATATTGAAATTAACACTATATAGAAAGAAAATTAAGAAAATTTCAATTATAAAGAAAAGCGATTTAATAAAAAAAGTATAAAAAGTTAGAAATAAAATAAAATAAAGAAAAAATCAAAAAAAACAAAAAAATATCTAGGAAAACGTTGACTAGAATAGAAAAATGTTTTATTATAAGTTTGCAAGGGGAAAAAAATGACAGGGGGAGAAAGATCGTATGAAAAAAATAGGATTAGTTCCTAAACTTATTATGGGTATCATAGCCGGTATATTAATCGGACAATTCGCACCAGAAGTTATAGTTAAAACTCTGGTAACTGCAAGTAGTTTATTCTCTGCATTCTTAAAATTCGTTATACCATTTATAATAATAGGATTTGTTACAGCAGGTATAGCAGATTTAGCAACAGGTGCAGGAAAATTATTAGGGATAACAACAGGAATAGCATATGGGTCTACAATAGTAGCCGGAACATTAGCATTTGCTGTAGCATCGTTAATATTCCCATCTTTTATAGATGCAAGTGTTGCTTCACAAATAGGTGATCCTGAAGCAGGTATGTTATCACCATTCTTTAGTATACCTTTATCACCAATGGTAGATGTAACTGCTGCAATAGTATTTGCATTTACAATGGGTCTAGGTATATCTGCTCTTAGAAACAATGGTAAAGGGCAAACTTTACATAATATATTCCAAGAGTTCCAAGAAATCGTAACGAAAGTATTATCAACAATAATAATACCTTTATTACCAATATATATAGCAGGAACATTTGCTAATATAACTTTTGCTGGACAAGTTTGGTCTATATTAGGAGTATTCTGGAGAGTTTACTTAATAGTAATACCTCTACATTTAATATACTTAACAATACAATTTACAGCAGCAGGAATAGTTACAGGGAAGAATCCTTTCAAAATGTTAAAAAACCAAATACCTGGTTACTTAACAGCAGTAGGAACTCAATCTTCAGCAGCTACTATACCAGTAAATGTAGAATGTGCTAAAAACAATGGAGTAAGCAAAGAAATAAGAGAATTCTGTGTACCTTTATGTGCAACAATTCACTTATCAGGAAGTATAATATCAGTTACATCATTTGCTGTTGCAGTACTTATGATGAACAATATGGATCATAGCTTTACTACTTTATTCCCATTCATATTAATGTTAGGAATAGCAATGGTTGCAGCACCAGGAGCACCAGGTGGAGCTATAATGAGTGCATTACCTTTCTTACCAATGATAGGTATACCATCAGATGGTGGACTTGCAAGTTTAATGATAGCTTTATACTTAACTCAAGATAGTTTCGGAACAGCTGCAAACGTATCTGGAGATAACGCTATAGCAGCAGTTGTTGATCATATAAACACTAAAATGTCTAAAAAAGCAAATAAAGTTGCTTAAGCAATTAAAAAAAATAGCTACCTCTTATGAGGTAGCCTTTTTTATTTAATAAAACATTTCACTTAAAAATCATAAAATATAAACCTAACAAATTAATATTGTATGAAAAGTCATAAATATTTTTATATTTAAACTAATTATATTATAAAAATAAACCTTATAATTAAAAATTCTTTAATTTACATATTGAAAATATTAAAAATCATCAATTTAAATATTTATTTGTTTAAAACAAGCTAAACTTAGCTTTTGCAATGTTAAACTTAAATTTAAATTTGAAAAATATTAAAAAAACTAAAAAAATTATTTGTCTATATTCTTATAATTAAAAATTATGAAATGCTTAACAAAAGAGACATTTGACAGAAGAAGACTACTTTGCTAGACTAAGTCCATTATCAAGGTATAGTCATAACATATTAAATTAATAACAAAGATATGAGAGCCTTATTATAGGTTATTTTTAATAACTTGTAATAGATGAAACTAGCGGATTGTGATTATGAAAGAAGGTAAATCAATTATGAAAAGCAAAAAAGTAAGTATAGCATCGTTATTAGTAGCATTAGGTATCGTATATGGAGATATAGGTACATCACCTTTATATGTTATGAATTCAATATTATCAACTAATAAAGGACAGGTTTCTACGGATTTAGTATTAGGAGGAATATCACTTGTTATTTGGACATTAACACTTCAAACAACTATAAAATATGTAATATTAACTCTTAAAGCGGATAATAACGGAGAAGGTGGAATATTTTCATTATATACTTTAGTAAGAAAAAGAGCTAAATGGGCAATTGTACCAGCGGTTATAGGCGGAGCATCACTTTTAGCAGATGGGATAATAACACCTCCAGTAACTGTTACATCATCTGTTGAAGGGTTACAAATGATATTTCCACTAAGTCTTAATATGATATTAATTATAGTAGTATCAATATTAATATTATTATTTTCTTTTCAAAACTGTGGAACTATGAAGATAGGAAAGCTTTTTGGTCCTATTATGTTTTTATGGTTTTCTATGTTAGCTATACTTGGTATATCTCAAATAATTAATAATCCACAAATAATAAAAGCTATAAATCCTTATTATGGAATAAAATTATTAATTGAAAATCCCAAAAGTACTTATATTTTAGGAGCAGTATTTCTTTGTACAACAGGTGCAGAAGCGTTATATTCTGATCTTGGACATTGTGGAAGAAAAAATATATACTATACATGGTTTTTTGTAAAGGTATGTTTAATACTTAATTACTTAGGACAAGGAGCATGGCTTATGTTAAGAGAAGGAGATGTAGTAATAAATAATCCATTTTTCTTAATAATGCCAAAGTGGTTTATTGTACCAGGTGTCATAATAGCGACAATAGCAGCAATTATCGCAAGTCAGGCACTTATTTCTGGGGCATTTTCATTAATATCAGAAGCAATTAAATTAAATCTTTTTCCTAGATTATTAATTAAATATCCAAATGAGCAAAAAGGTCAAATATATATACCAGTAATTAATTTTACATTAGGAATAGGCTGTATATTGTTAGTTTTATACTTTAAAAAATCTGAGAATATGGAAGCTGCATATGGACTTGCTATTACAGTTACTATGCTTATGACAACCTTATTATTATCTCAGTATGAAAAATATAATAATAAAAAAACTACAAGATCTGTATTAGTTTTAATTGTTTTTGGAATAATCGAATTAAGTTTTTTATATGCAAATTTATCTAAGTTTTTTAGAGGAGGATATATAACAGTATTAATAGGATTTATTATAATGTTTGTTATGTATTCATGGATATATGGATTAAAGATAAAGGAAAGATACAACCATTTTACTAAGCTATCTAAATATACAGATAAATTTAAATCTATAATAGAAGACAAAACATTGCCCCTATATTCAACACATCTAGTGTATCTAACTCAAACTAGTACAAGGGGATATATAGAAGACAATATATTATATTCTATATTTAATAAATCACCAAAACGTGCTAAATACTATTGGTTTGTTAACGTAAGAGTAACTGACGAGCCATATACTATGAGTTATAAGGTTCATACTATAATACCTAATCAAATATTTAAGATAGAATTTGAACTAGGATTTAAAGTAAATCAAACAGTAAATATATTTTTAAGAGAAGTAATAGAAGAATTAATATCTACAGAAGAATTAAAAATTACACTAAAGGAATATATGATAGATAACAATTTAGAGAAAAATGTTGGAGATTTTAAATTTGTATTGTTAGAAGAAAATTTATCTAATGAAAGTAACCTTTCAAAATGGGATAGTTTTATAATAGGTTTTAAGATACTTATAAAAAAAATAACAGTATCTCCAGCTAAGAGGTTTGGTATAGATACTAGTATTGTTGAAGTTGAGAAAGTTCCTATTATAATAGGAAAAAGGAAAAAGGTAAAATTAACTAGAATAAAATAAAATAAAAGTTATCTCTTACTTTGAGATAACTTTTATTTTTTTATTAAAATATATTATTTAAAGAATTTATTAAAAGTCTATTATCTTTAGGTTTTAAAATACAAACTCTAAAGAAATACTCGTTAAGTCCATCAAAAGAAGCACAATCTCTTATAATTATTTTATGTGGAATAAGCTTATCTCTTAATTCACTTGCAGTTAATTTTTTTGATTTTATTTCACATAATATAAAATTACCTTGGCTATCATAAACATTTAAATCATCTATATTTCTTAAATTATCAAATAAATAATCTCTTTCTTTAGTCATAACATTAATAGTATTTTCTATGAAGTGTGTATCTTTAAACATAACCTCACCCATTAATGTAGCAAATATATTTATATTCCATAAATCAAGATGAGATGATATACTATCTTTTACACTAGTATTAGATATAAGCCCATATCCTAGTCTAATACCAGGGGTTGAGAAGAACTTAGAAGTACCTCTTATAACAAATATATTATTATAATCATCAACTAAAGATGTTGAAGAAAAAGCTTTAGTATCTGTAAATTCTATGTAAGTTTCATCAATCATAAAGAAAGTATTAGTACTTTCAAGTAAAGTTTTTATCTCAGCTTTTGAGAAAGTAAAACCAGTTGGATTATTAGGGTTACAGATAATAATCAAATTATATTTATTACTATTTATGTGATTTATTAATTTATCAATATCAATCTTAAAGTCATTTTCATGTTTTGAGTAATATTTGTCTATATTACAGTTTATCTTTTTTAATTCTTTTTCATACTCAGAATAAGCAGGTGATAAAAGTAAAGCTTTAGTAGGATTTATAGTTTTTATAAATGAAGAAATAAGCTCTGTTGCACCACTTCCTAATACTATGTTTTCTTTATTACAATGACAATAAGAAGAAATAGAATTTTTTAAATTTGTGTAATCAGGGTCTGGATATATAGAAACCTGATCTATATTTTTAATCACAACGTCTTTAGCAGCATTAGATGCACCTAAAGGATTTATATTAGAACTAAAATCTAGAAATTCTTCTTTTGAAAATCCATATTTTTTTGATAAGTCATATAAATTAGCACCATGGTTTAAACTCAAGTAAAACACCTCCGTAGTTAATAGTTACAATTTAATTATAATATAAAAATCAATTATTAGTAGCTTTTATAAAAATATTAAACAATAATACCGAATGATAAAGCTATATATAGAAAAATATGTATAGCAAGAAATTTTAAGAAAATAATAAAAATATACTTAAAAATTTAAATAATAAAAAAATATTGAACAATTACTAAAAAAATTATAAAAATGTTCTAATATTTGTGCTTATATGGTATAATGTTTTTATTATAATATACGTAAACAACAGGAGGACTGAAATGTTCAAAATTACAGAAGTATTATTAACAGAAGAACAAATAGCTAAAAAAGTAGAAGAGATAGCAAAACAAATAGAAAAAGACTTCAAAGGTGAAGAATTATTAGTAGTAGGGATACTAAAGGGTGCTAGTGTGTTTGTTTCTGACTTAATAAGAAAAATAGACTTAGATGTTAATATAGATTTTATGAGTGTATCAAGTTATGGAAAATCAACTGAAAGTTCAGGTGTTGTAAAAATACTAAAGGACTTAGATGTTAATATAGAAGGAAAAAATGTATTAGTAGTAGAAGATATAATAGATTCAGGATTAACATTAAGCAAATTAGTTGATGTACTACAAACTAGAAATCCAAAAACATTAAAATTATGTACACTATTAGATAAGCCTGAAAGAAGAAAAGCTAATATACCAGTAGACTATGTAGGGTTTACTATAGAAGACAATTTTATAGTAGGATATGGAATAGACTGGGCAGAAAAATACAGAAACTTACCTTATATAGGAATAGTTGGAGAAGAATAATATAGAAGACTTAGCAATGTTGCTAAGTCTATTTTTGTGTAAAGGGTATAAATAAATAAGAAAGTTAGGTATAATTACATAAAAGATAAGTACTTAGGAGGGGGAAATAAAATGGATATTCAATTAAGTATACTACAATTTTTTCAGTCTTTAAGATCTGGCGTATTAGATACTTTATTTTTAATACTTACTATAAGTACAGAAATACCTGTAATAGTTTTATTAACAACAATAATGTATTGGTGTATAAATAAAAAGTATGGTCAAAAGATATTATTTTCATTAGTAGGAAACGTGGCCATAAATTCAGGAATAAAAGATGTAATAAAGGCTAAAAGGCCAATAGGAATAGAAGGGATAACGTCTCAAAGAGTATCAACAGCAACAGGATATTCATTTCCAAGTGGACATACTCAAACTGCAACTTCATTTTGGACAAGTATAATAATTATATTCAAAAATACATGGATTAGTATAATAGGAGCTATTATAATTTTAGGAGTAGGCATATCTAGACTATACCTAGGAGTTCATTGGCCTATAGATGTAATATTTGGATGGGGATTTGGGATAATATTTACTGTAATATTTAGTAAATTTTTTGATTATGTAGATAATGAAAAAAAATATCTAAGTCTTATTTTAATGTTAATACCATTTGCATTAGTTGCATTTTTAGTAAATAGTTCGTCTTATATAAAATCATTTGGATTATTAACTGGATTTGTACTAGGGTATATAGTAGAAGATAGATATATACAGTTTGAAACAGTATCAAAAAATAAAAATAAAATAAACTTTAGTAACAAAAAAGATAATAAAATAGCTAAAAATATATGTAGATTTTTACTTGGAATAATAACTTTAGGATTAGTTTACTTAGGCTTAAAATATACTATGCCAAGTAACAACTTATTTGATTATATAAGATATACAATAGTAGTATTTTATGGAGTTTGTGGAGTGCCATTTCTGTTTAAGATATTTAAGCTATAGTAAGTTTTATTATTTATTGAATAAGATTAATTAAAACATGCATATGAGTATATATTAATTAGATGCAAAGTAAGTTACTTAAAGCTATTAAAAAGTTAAGCTTACTTAAAATAGAAGAGGTGTAAATTTGAAAAAAGTAGTAGTAATAGGAGCTGGAGCAGCTGGTATGATGGCAGCGGCAACTGCAGCAGATAGAGGATTAGACGTAACATTAGTAGAGAAAAATCATAGAGTAGGGCGAAAAATATTAATAACAGGAAAAGGTAGATGTAATATAACTAATAACTGTGATATAGAAGAATTAATAGAAAATGTACCTACAAATGGTAAATTTTTATATAGTGCATTTTATACATTTACAAACGAAGATGTTATAAATATGTTTGAAAGTTTAGGTGTAAAAACTAAGACAGAAAGAGGAAATAGAGTATTTCCAGAAAGTGATAAGGCACATGATATAGCTAATGCACTTCATAAACAAGTAATAGATAAAAAAGTAAAATTGTTATTAAATACTAAAGTAGAAGAAATAATAGCAAAAGATAAAAAAATAGAAAAAGTAATATTAGACAACAAAAAAGAAATACAATGCGATGTTGTAATAGTTGCTACTGGAGGAGTTAGTTATCCTCTAACGGGTTCTACTGGAGATGGATATAAATTTGCTAAAAAATATGGACATACTATAATAGATCCTAAACCTTCTTTAATAGGGCTTGAAATATGTGAAAGTTTTGTAAGTGAATTAGAAAAATTATCTCTTAGAAATATAAAAATAGAGTTATATAACGGAAAAAATAAGAAAATATACGATGACTTTGGAGAATTAGAATTTACAAAGTATGGTATAGATGGACCGGTTGTAAAGTCAGCTAGTTGTATGATGAAAGATTTATCAAAAAATACTTATAAGATAGTTCTAGATTTAAAACCAGCACTAGATGAAGAAAAATTAGATAAAAGAATACAAAGAGATTTCCAAAAGTATACTAACAAGGCCTTTAAAAACTCTTTAGATGACTTATTGCCAAAAAAATTAATACCAGTAATAATAAAGTTAAGTGGCATAGATGAAAATACTGTAGTTCATCAAATATCTAGAGAACAAAGAAAAGCATTAGTACATTTATTAAAAAATATTAATTTAACAGTA
Source organism: Romboutsia sp. 1001285H_161024_C4 (assembly GCF_015550185.1). Lineage (NCBI taxonomy): Bacteria > Bacillati > Bacillota > Clostridia > Peptostreptococcales > Peptostreptococcaceae > Romboutsia > Romboutsia sp. 1001285H_161024_C4. The sequence goes on from NZ_JADNAJ010000002.1 coordinate 105,549, forward strand.
AAAAGATATAGACCAATAGAAGAGGCTATAATAACTTCAGGTGGAGTTAAAGTTGGGGAGATAAATGCAAGTACAATGGAATCAAAGCTAATAGATGGATTATTTTTTGCAGGAGAAGTAATTGATGTTGATGCTTATACTGGAGGATTTAATCTTCAAATAGCATTTTCAACAGGTTATTTAGCCGGATATTATTGTTAGCAAGAATTTAGATATTGTTACAAATATTACCTAGAATTAAAAAACTATAAATTCATATAATACTACCAAGAAACAAAATCAAAAGAAAGAAGGTAGTCAACAATGTCAAACAACAACAATAACAACAAAACAGTAGTTCCAGGAGCTAAACAAGCATTAAATCAAATGAAATTAGAAATAGCTAATGAGCTTGGAATGACAAATTACCAACAAATGGACAAAGGAAATCTTACTGCAAGAGAAAATGGTTATGTAGGTGGATACATGACTAAAAAGTTAGTTGAAATGGCAGAACAACAAATGTCAGGACAACAACAACAACAATAATATATTATTTTAATATATTAAGGAGCATCTTTTAGATGCTCCTTTAGTTTTATATAAAATTAAAAAATACATGACTTATATATTGGATAAAAAATTTTTGAATGGATAAAATAACAATAAAATACATTACATAAGGAGAAATATAAATGTCGACTGTTAATTTTGAAGAAATAAAAACTAAATTTATAAATGCAGATTTAGATGAAAAAATACGTATTTATACAACAACAGAAGGTCTTACAGTAGAACAGTTTAGAGAGCTTCTTAGATATTATCCAATACAGCATTTATCTAAGCTAGAAAAAGCATTAGGATAAATAATAAAAAGTCTTCACTTAATATTTAGGTGAAGACTTTTTATTATTTAAAAAATATCAAAATAATTTATATATGATATTAGATTAATTTACTTTCTCTGGTTTATGTACATAATTATAAATTCTTTCATTACCTAAATCTATAATACCAGTGCTTATGAATTTTATTAAATTATCAACATCACAAGCATTTAGGTATTCTATAGGAATTGACAATGTATATTCACTAGAGCTTAGCAAATTCTTTAATTTTAGTTTTTGAGAAATACTTGGTTTTTCAGGGATAGATTTATTTTTATGTTTTTTGCCTTTTGATAAATTAGCATTTTGCATACTTATTAATTTATCTATATAGTCTATATAAGATAATTTGAAGGTTTCATCTGATAAAAGATTTTCATCTAAAATGTCATTAATAGATTCATTAGATAGTATATTTTCAGCAAACTTATCAGCTGTAAGCTTACCAGTTATAATACCTTTTTGATATTTTCTGAGGACTTTTTTTGTGTGGCTATAGATTTTACTACGTGTTTCTAAATCAAGATTAGCCATTTGCATTAAAACCACTCCTTTTAAAGTGTATATTAGTCTATATATTTTATTATTGACAAGTATAAAAAATATTATAATTGTAAAAATTACAAATATATGGATGAAATATAGATTATATAAAAATAAGTAACTTGATAAGGAGAATTTATATGATAAATGGAATAATAAAGCTATTTTATTCTGAAATAGTAAAAACTAAGATGAAATCTATGCCTTCATCAGACTATACTTACAGAGAAGAGTGTAGAGAAATAAGAAATATGACATTAAAGTTAGATAGTGTATTTTTAAAGATTACAAAGCTACTATTAGCAATAATTATTTTATATATATCTTTTAATATAGAGATTTTATTTGGAATGGGGATGTTGTTAGTAGAATTGACTTATTTAATATATAAGATAAAGTTAGAAGCTCAAGTGAGAGAAAGTATTGAAAATATAAAAAATAATATAGAAATGCCTAAAATACCAACTATAGATGAGAGAGGAAAATCAGGATTAAATGTGTTAGTTACTTTGCTTATAATTGGATTATTAACAGGGTTTAATGCCATTATAATAGCAACTTTTATAATAGTTTTTATATTTACTATAAATAACATATATAGTAATATAAAGTAGACTATATAAAATTAGGGGGTAAGTAGTGATATGCAAAATTTTAATACTGATAGCCATAGAATGAAAAACTTAGTAGACATATCAGCTATGGTAACTAGTTCAACAGATTTTTATTCTATAAAAGATAAGATAGTAGACAAGATGTTAGAAGTTGTTCATCCAACTAAGGCTTGTGTTAATTTATTTTATCGAAATGACTATAAATACGCATACTTGGTGTGTTCTCAGACTTTAGAGTATATACCACAAGTATTCCCTATGGATCATGTACCACCAGTAAAATCTATGAGTAATCCAATAGGTATTAAAATAGATTTTAATGAATATCCTAAATATGTTCATGAAGCTGTAGAAGAAAAGAAAATAATATATATAGAAAATGTCTTTGAAGAGGAAAGAGCAAAAGACGAAAGGGATTTAGCTATAAAAGAAGGTTATACGGGAAGAATAGTATTTCCTTTCATAATAAACGATAAAGTAGTTGGATTTATGACTTGCTTTTTATCAAAAAATGATAGTATCTGTGAACAAGATATAGACTTTATATCATCTGTTGCATCATTGCTTAGTTTATCAATAGAAATAACTACTAAAAACAATAATATGCAATTTTTAGTACATAAATTAAGAGGTGCTATAAATTCAATAAATGCTGCAACTAAAAAGCTTTATTCAAGTAATAATATAACAGTATTCTTAGAGCAATTAAGTAAACAAGCTTGTAATATGACAAACAGCAAAGAAGCTTTGATATTAGTAGATGATAATGATTATAAAGATAGAGCATTTAACTATTACAATGTTGAAGATAAAAATAAAATAAACTTATATCCAATGTTAGAAAGTATCCAAGCGAGAAAATCAATTGGGGAATATCACAATAATGTAAATATAAAATCTGAGTCAGAAGATACTATAAAAAGTTATATATATTATAAGTTAAGATATAGAAATAAAGTTATCGGATGTATAGTATGCGCTAATAGTCAAAACTATACAAAAGATGATTTGAATATATTAAGTATATTAGCAAAACAAGTATCAGTAGGTATGCAACTGTATAAATATAATTTAGAAGAAGTAAAGCATAAAGTACTTGATAATGAATTAAACCTTTTAAATAAACAGCAAAAGTTAATAATGGATGATGCTAAATTAGAATTAAGTAACAATAAAGAGTTAGATTACTATCATAGACCAGCAAGAGTAGTTGGAGGGGACTTCTACTATGCTATGAAGGTAGATGATGATAATACAGTTTATATTTTGGCAGATGTTATGGGTCATGGTATGATTTCAAACTATATGGTTGCTATGATAAAAGGTGCCTTTAAAGTGTTAGCAAATCATTATAAAACACCTGGAGAAATACTTACAAAGTTAAATAAAATGTTATATGATGAATTTGATAAAATGGACGTATTTGCTACATGTTTAGTAAGTGTTATAAATTCAAAAGAAAATAAAATAACAATATCCAACGCAGGACATTATAGTCCTATAATAATAAAGAATAATGGAGAAATAGAAGGAAATTTAAACTGTAAAAAAGGTATACCAATAGGGATAATGGATGAAGCTGAATATGCAAACAACTCTTTTGATATATCAAACTATTCACTATTATGCATGTACACAGATGGAATTTTAGAAATAAAAAATGAGTCAAAAGAAGAATATGGGGTATCTAGATTAGAGAAATTCCTTCAAGATAATTACCAAATAGGTCATGAAGTTTTACAAGGAAAGCTAGAAGAAGAGTTAATAGACTTTGCAGGTAAAGATAACTTTGATGATGATATATTAGTAGTTATGTTAAAGGATAAATAGTATTTATTATAACTAAAAGATAAAGGGGGATAATTAATGTTTAAAGAAATATTAATAATAAATGGAAGCCCAAGAAAAAATAAAAATTGTTTTTCGATATCTAAGGAAATAAGTTCTAAACTAGAAGAAAATAATATAACTTACGAAATATTTAACATATATGATATGAATATTGAGTATTGTACTGCTTGTGGATTTTGCGAAAAAACAGGTTATTGTAAATTTAATGATGATATGACTCCTATGTATAAAATGTTTGATAAAGCCAAAGGAGTTATAGTAATAAGCCCTGTACATTTTGATTGCGTATCTGCCAAATTAAAAACAGTAGTAGATAGAACTCAGGCTATATATGCAAGTAAGTATATTCTTAATAAGCCATCAATAGATAGAGATAAGACTCGTATAGGAATGTATATAGCTGTTGGAGGTTCAACACCATATGAAACTCAATTTATGGGTGGCCAAATAGTCATGGATTTTTTCTTTAAAAGTGTAAACAATAAATTAAAATATAATATTTACTTAAATAGTACAGATAAATTAGGGTATAGTGAAAATCAACACTTTAAAAATGAACTAGATAAGGCAATAAAAAATTATATATGTGATGTAAAGAAGCTTGATTAATCAAGCTTCTTTTGATTGTAAATATATTTAGAAAATCAAATAATAAAAATATAAAATTAGAAATCTAATTATATATATACCCAAAAAAGTTAGAATAAAACATAATATAAAAAAATATTTAAATTAGAGTATTTTACTTAAATAATATTATACAATATATATAATAAATGAAGTTTAACAAGGAGAATGATATGCTAAGGTATTTAACAAGTGGAGAATCTCATGGGCAAAGCTTAATATCTATACTAGATGGAGTACCAGCTAATATAGAACTTGATTTTGAAGAAATAAACAAGGAGCTTAAAAAAAGACAAGGTGGCTACGGTCGTGGCGGCAGAATGCAAATAGAAAGAGATAAAATAAATATATTAGGTGGAGTTAGAGGTAAAAAAACCCTAGGTGGACCTATATCTATAGAAATAAAAAATAAAGATTATGAAAATTGGACAAAGTACATGAATCCAATGGAGGCAGTTGATTTAGAGACTAGAAAAGTAAGTAATGTAAGACCAGGACATGCAGACCTGGTAGGTTGCTTAAAATACGACTTTGAAGATGCTAGAAATGTACTTGAAAGGTCTAGTGCCAGAGAAACTGCAAGTAGAGTAGCCGTAGGTGCTATATGCAAGCAAATACTTAAAAATTTTAATGTAGAATTTACATCTCATGTAGTAAATATTGGTGGTGTAGAAGATAAAAATTTATATGAATTTGATTATATAAAGGAAAATGTAGATACTAGTCAAATAAGATGTGTAAATAAAAACCTAGAAGAAAAAATCATAGAAAGAATAGATAAAGCGAAATCAGAAGGTGATACATTAGGTGGAGTTGTAGAAATAAGAGTAAAAAATATTATTCCTGGGCTAGGTTCATATACTCAGTTTGATAAGAAAATAGATGGACAACTTGCTATGCATTTAATGGCTACTCAAGCCATAAAAGGAGTAGAAATAGGAATTGGATTTGATGTTAGCTCTTTAGCAGGGTCTTGTGTTATGGATGAAATAAGCTATGACAAAAATGAAGGTATAAAAAGAGCTACAAATAGACTAGGTGGAATAGAAGGTGGAATGACTACAGGAGAAGAGATTATAATAAGATGTGCAATGAAGCCAATACCTACATTATATAAACCATTAAATTCTATAAATATAAATACACTGGAAAGTTATAGTGCAAGTATTGAACGTTCAGATAATTGTGCTGTTCCTGCTTGCAGTGTAGTTTGTGAAAATGTAGTAGCTTTTGTTATATGTAATCACTTCCTAGAAAAAATAGGTGGAGACAACTTAAATGACTTAAAATCAAATTATAATTCATACATAAAAAGGTTAGGTGAAAGAGGATGGAAAAGATAGAAACTGCTATTTGTAGTGTAGTAATAGATAAAGATTATAAATCCTTTAATGAAGCTGTAAAATTAGTAAACTCAAATGATATAAATAAAGGTTTAATAAAAGCTGATATAGATTTAAATGATATATACGACAAAGTACTTATAATAAGTGATGATAATGTATATAAACATATGATGAAAGAATTTACAAGTTCTATAAAAGCTAAGTACATATATGAATATATAGTGTCACCAGGAGAACAATCTAAATCTTTAGATGTTTATGAGGAAATAATGAACTACTGTATAAGAATAAATTTATCTAGAAAATCTTTAATATTAGCCTTAGGAGGTGGAGTAGTAGGAGACCTTGCAGGGTTTATAGCATCTACTTATATGAGAGGAATTGACATTATACAAGTTCCTACAAGTTTACTTGCTCAAGTCGACTCTTCTATAGGTGGAAAAACAGGTATAAATCTAGGCAATTTTAAAAATATAATGGGAAGTTTTTATCAACCAAAACTTACTTATATAAATGTGAATTCTTTAAAAAGTTTAAGTGAAGAAGAATTTATAAGTGGTATGGCAGAGGTTATAAAGTATAGTGCAATATATGATTATGAATTTCTAGATTATCTAATAGAAAATAGTGAAGCTATATTAAATAAGGAAGAGAAATACTTATACTATATAGTAAAAAAATGCGCAGGTATAAAGGTAGAAGTAGTATCTAATGATGAAAAAGAAGGTGGACTTAGAAAAATACTAAATTTTGGACATACCTTTGGACATGGAGTAGAAAAACTATTAAAAATTAGCCATGGTAAGGCTGTAAGTATAGGTATGGCTATGGCATTTAAACTTTCATTAGATGAAAAATTAATATCCAAAGAGTATTATGATAAATTTATAAGAGTTATAAATTTATACAAACTACCTTTAAAATATGATTTAAATGAAAATATGGATAAAGATCATATTGCAAAAGAGATACTATACATAATGAAGAGTGATAAGAAAAATAGCTTTGGTAAAATAAACTTAATACTTCCAACAGAACTAGGAAAAGTAAGTTTAATGGATAATATAGATGAAGAAAAAATACTTAATATAATAAGGGAGAGTCAGAATGCTTAGAGGAAGTTTTGAACTTATAGGGGATAAATCTATATCCCATAGAGCCATAATGTTTTCATCAATATCAAAAGGACATAATAAAATAAGCAACTTTTTAATGGGCCAAGACTGCTTAAGCACAATATCTTGCTTTAAGAAAATGGGAGTAGACATAGACATAAAAGGAAATGAAGTTTTTGTAAAAGGAAATGGTCTATATGGTCTAAAGCCACCTAAAGATTTACTAGACGTAGGAAACTCTGGAACTACAATAAGACTATTAAGTGGAATACTAGCAGGAAATAACTTTGATGCAACACTTATTGGAGATGAATCAATAGGAAAAAGACCTATGAAAAGAGTTACAGATCCTTTAAGAATGATGGGATGCAAAATAGAAGGAAAAGACGATGCAAACTATACTCCTATAAAAATATATGGAGGGAACTTAAAAGGAATAGATTATAATATGCCAGTAGCATCAGCACAAGTTAAATCAGCTTTGATACTGGCAAGCTTATATGCAGATTCAAAAAGTATAATAAGAGAAAAAGTTAAAAGTAGAAACCATACAGAAGTAATGCTTAAATCATTTGGAGCTGACATAGATGTAAATGATTTAGATATAACTATAAATCCAGTTAAAGAGTTATTTAATCAAGATATATATGTACCAGGAGATATATCTTCAGCAGCATTTATAATAGTAGGAGCTTTAATAACTAAAGGCTCAGAGGTTTTAATTAAAAATGTTGGACTAAACAAAACTAGAACTGGAATAATAGATGTTGTTAAAAATATGAATGGAAATATAGAAATAATAAATCAAAGATTCGTTGGAGGAGAGCTAGTTGGAGATTTATTAGTAAAGTACAGCAAAGATTTAAATGCTACAACAATAGATAAAACTATAATACCAAGGCTTATAGATGAAATACCAGTTATAGCAGTACTTGCAACGCAAGCAGAAGGAACAACTATAATAAAAGATGCAAAAGAATTAAAAGTAAAAGAGAGTAACAGAATAAAATCTGTAGTAGATAACTTAAAATTAATGGGTGCAGATATAGAAGAACTAGAAGATGGAATGGTTATAAAAGGAAAAACTAAGCTAAATGGAGCTAGTATAACTACTTTTAAAGACCATAGAATAGCCATGGCATTTTCAATAGCTAATTTAATCTGTGATACAGATATAGTATTAGATGACAAAGAGTGTATAGATATATCTTTCCCTGGTTACTTTGACTTATTAAAAAAACTATCAATATAAAATTTTTATATAAACTAATATTTAAAGTTAATATTAATATGGTTAAAATAAATAAAAAATTATAATAAGATAAGTAAAAGTTGAAATACTAATTATGAATGAAAATAAAAGGGTTTTCTAATATTTCAGTAGAAATAATATTAAGAAAATTATCAAATTTTGAGAAAAGAATTTGATTTAATTAAAAAATTTATGTATAATTGGATGTTGTATACAAAATTTATGTAGGAGGGTTTTTTATGAAATTACCAATAGCTTTATCAAACAGACACGTTCATTTAAGTCAAGCTGATATAGAAACATTATTCGGAGCAGGACATGAGTTAACTCATTTCAAGCCATTATCTCAGCCAGGACAATATGCATGTGAAGAAAAGGTTGATTTAGTAGGACCAAAAGGAACTATAAAAGGAGTTAGAGTTTTAGGACCAGCTAGACCTAGCACTCAAGTTGAAATATCTTTAGCAGATGGATTTGCTTTAGGTGTAAAAGCTCCAATAAAAGAATCTGGAGATATAGCAGGAACTCCTGGTGTTAAATTAGTAGGACCAGCTGGAGAAGTTGAATTACAAGAAGGTGTTATAGTAGCATCTAGACATATACATATGAGCTTAGAAGATGCTAAAAACTTCGGTGTAGAAGATAAGCAAATAGTAAAAGTTAGAACTTTCGGACCAAGAGCTGTTGTATTTGAAAATGTATTAGTAAGAGCTAATGCAAACTTCGCTTTAGAAATGCACGTAGACGTTGAAGAAGGAAACGCTGCAGCAGTTAGAAACGGAGATATGGTAGAATTAATAGCTGAATAATTTTAGTTTATATTATAAATAAAAGGTAATCTCAAAATTGAGATTACCTTTTTAGTTATATAGTTTATTATTTATGTATTTATTAAAAATCTACTTAGTAGCAGATATTTTCATAGCTTTTGAATATTCCACTCCATATTCGTACATCTGCTCAAGAAGGGGAAGTAATTTTTCTCCAAGATCTGTCAAACTATACTCGACTTTAGGAGGTATAACAGGATACACCTCTCTATGAACTAGTCCATCATCTTCTAAACTTCTAAGTTGGTTTGTAAGCATTTTTTGAGTAACATCAGGAAGCTTTCTTTTTATCTCACTAAATCTAAGGGGACCACTACTTAGATACCAAAGTATTAAAATTTTCCATTTACCGGAAACTAATTTATGAAATAAAGTCATAGGGCAAGTTTCAAATTTTGCACATCTATGACTCATGTGACATTGAGTATGAATCATATATACACCTCTTTCTATATAAATAGCATAGAAAAACTTCTAAAAAATATTAAAATATAGTCATATAGACTTATCATAAAGTATTTCTATGAAATATCTAACTTAAGACTTTTTATATCAAAATAAGAAATTACATTCATTTTAAATGGGGGAGATATAATTCCTATATATGATCTCTAAAAAGTATTCCTTCAAAATTTTAAAAATGAAGACCTATTTATTATATCATAAATAAATTATTGTAAAAACCTTACAGTATATTTTTTGATACCATATATATTTTTAGGTACTGTATATATTTTTTGAAACTATATATAAATAAAGTGCCTACTTGTTAAACAAAAACTATATAGATATGATTATATATGTGAGCTGGATACAAAATACAAATTGAAATTAAAGAGCTATGAATTTTAAATTGTTCTAAGGAAAAAATAAGTTTATATGATGCTCATAATATGCTAACATAATATGGAATAATATAAATATTTGTGTAGAAAAAAGGAGAATTTGAAATGAGTAAAATAGCAAAAATGATAGACCATACAGTATTAAAAGCTGTAACTACAAAAGAAGAAGTAATAAAGGTTTGTAATGAAGCAAAAGAATATGGATTCTTTTCAGTTTGTATAAATCCAACTAACATAGAGCTTGCTAAAAAAGAATTAGAAGGAAGCGATGTAAAAGTTTGTACAGTAATAGGTTTCCCTTTAGGAGCTAACACTAAAGAAGTTAAAGCGTTTGAAACAAGAGATGCTATAGCTAAAGGTGCAGACGAAGTAGATATGGTTATAAATATAGGTGCATTAAAAGATAAAAACTACGACTTAGTATATGAAGATATAAAAGCAGTAGTAGATGCAGCTAATAAAGAAGCTTTAGTTAAAGTAATAATAGAAACTTGTTACTTAACAGATGAAGAAAAAGTTAAAGCTTGTGAACTTGCAGTTAAAGCAGGAACTGACTATGTAAAAACTTCAACAGGATTTGGAACAGGTGGATCAACTCCAGCTGACATAAAACTTATGAGAGAAACTGTTGGAGAAAATATAGGAGTTAAAGCATCAGGTGGTGTTAGAACTGCTGAAGATGCAAAAGCTGTAATAGAAGCTGGGGCATCAAGAATAGGTGCAAGTGCATCAATAGCCATAGTTACTGGGGAAAATTCTATAAAAAGCGATTATTAGAAAAAATACAAATTTCTTGTTTAATCTACAAAATCGTGGGTATAAATGAAAGAGTAAAAGAAACTTATAATTAAACATATGGATATTATTTTAATAAACATATAGATTTTTCCTTTAAGCAAAATAAAGGAATTTTACAAAACATAAAGAATATTTTGTTTATTATGTAATATTTAGAATTATGTAATAATATAGTATTGGGAGGAAACAATGTGCAATGTTGTATAACCTTGTACATTGTTTCTACAATACAAAATACTTATAAAATGTAAGTACATAAGAGTAATATACGAGGAGGATACAATTATGGCTAAATTTATGAAAACAGTTGACGGAAATACAGCTGCTGCTCATGTTGCTTATGCATTCACTGATGTTGCTGCTATATATCCAATAACTCCGTCTTCAAACATGGCTGAAGTAGTTGACGAATGGTCGGCACAAGGCAGAAAGAATATGTTCGGACAAAAAGTAAGTGTTGTAGAAATGCAATCAGAAGCAGGAGCTGCTGGAGCATTCCACGGTTCATTACAAGCTGGTGCATTAACAACAACTTTCACTGCATCTCAAGGTTTATTATTAATGATACCTAATATGTATAAAGTTGCTGGGGAATTACTTCCAGGGGTATTCCACGTAAGTGCTCGTGCATTAGCAGCTCAAGCATTATCTATATTTGGGGATCATCAAGACGTTATGTCAGCTAGACAAACTGGATGTGTAATGTTAGCATCAGGTTCTGTTCAAGAAGTTGCTGATATAGCACCAGTTGCACACTTAGCTGCAATAGAAGGAAGATTACCTTTCATACATTTCTTCGATGGATTCAGAACATCTCACGAAATACAAAAAGTTGAGTTACTAGACACTGAAGATTATGAAAAATTAATAAACAAAGAGGCAGTAGAAGAGTTCAGAAACAGAGCTTTATCTCCAAATCATCCTGTTACTCGTGGTACTGCTCAAAACCCTGATATATACTTCCAAACAAGAGAAGCTTCAAATAAATATTACAACAACATAGTTGGAATAGTTGAAAAATACATGAAGCAAATGAGCGAATTAACTGGAAGAGAACATGGACTATTTGATTACTACGGAGCACAAGATGCTAAGTATGTATTAATAGCTATGGGATCTGCTACAGAGGCTATAGAAGAAACAATAGATTACTTAAATGCTCAAGGTGGGAAATACGGTTTAGTTAAGGTTCACTTATTCAGACCATTCTCTACTAAGCATTTATTAGAAAAAATACCAGCAACTGCTGAAAGAATATGTGTAATGGATAGAACTAAAGAGCCAGGTGCTATAGGAGAGCCATTATACTTAGACGTACGTAGTGCATTCTACGGAGCCGAAAATGCTCCAATGATAATAGGTGGAAGATACGGATTAGGATCAAAAGATGTTACTCCATCAGATATAAAAACTATATTTGATAACTTAACTTCTGAAAATCCTAAGAACAACTTCACTGTAGGTATAGTAGATGACGTTACTAATACTTCATTAGAGCCATCTGAACCTATCAAAATAGCTACACCAGGAACTATAAGATGTAAGTTCTGGGGATTAGGATCTGACGGTACAGTTGGGGCTAACAAACAAGCTATAAAAATAATAGGAGACAACACTGAAAAGTATGCTCAAGCTTACTTTGCTTATGACTCTAAGAAGTCTGGTGGTATAACAATGTCTCACTTAAGATTTGGAGATGCTCCAATAAGATCTACTTACTTAATAGATGAAGCTGACTACATAGCTTGTCATAACCAATCATATGTTAACCAATATGATTTATTAAAAGGACTTAAAAAAGGTGGAACATTCGTATTAAATACAATATGGTCACCAGAAGAGTTAGAAACTCATTTACCAGCAAAAATGAAGAGATTCATAGCTGAAAATGAAATAAACTTCTACACTGTAAATGCTACTAAGATAGCTCAAGAAATAGGTCTTGGAAATAGAATAAACATGATAATGCAATCAGCATTCTTCAAGTTAGCTGAGATAATACCTCAAGAAGAAGCTAGCCAATACCTAAAAGATTCTATAAAGAAAGCTTACGGTAAAAAAGGTGAAAAAGTCGTTAACATGAACTTTGAAGCTGTTGAAGCTGGTATGAATGCATTAGTTAAAATAGAAGTTCCAGCTGCTTGGAATCAAGCTGTTGAAAGTGCAGAAACAACAAACTGCGACGAACCAGAATTCATAAAAAATATAGTAAGACCAATGAATGCTCAAGAAGGTGATAGTTTACCAATAAGTGCATTTGATGGAATAGAAGATGGTACATTCCCATGTGGTACTGCAGCTTACGAAAAACGTGGAGTAGCAGTAAATGTTCCTGAGTGGGATGTAAACAACTGTATACAATGTAACCAATGTGCTTATGTATGTCCTCATGCATGTATAAGACCAGTATTAGTAACTGAAGAAGAAATGGCTAATGCTCCAGAAAACTTCAATACTAAAAAAGCAATTGGTAAAGGATTTGAAGGATTACAATACAGAATGCAAGTAAGTCCACTTGACTGTACAGGATGTGGAAACTGTGCTGACATATGTCCAGCTAAAGGTAAAGCATTATTCATGAAACCTCTTGATACTCAAGAAGTTGAAATAGAAAACTGGGCATTCGCTGTAGATACTACAAAGGTTGCTCCTAAAGATGATGTAATGGCTCCTAACACTGTTAAAGGAAGTCAATTCAGACAACCATTAATGGAATTCTCAGGTGCTTGTGCTGGATGTGGAGAAACTCCATACATCAAGTTAGTTACTCAATTATTCGGAGATAGAATGATGATAGCAAATGCTACTGGATGTTCATCAATCTGGGGAGGATCAGCTCCATCAACTCCATACACTGTTAACCATGAAGGTAAAGGTCCATCTTGGGCAAACTCATTATTCGAAGACAATGCTGAATTCGGATACGGAATGATGTTAGCAGTTAAACAAATGAGAAACAAAATAGCTGAAAACATGGAAACATTATTAACAATGGATATATGTGATGCAGCTAGAGAAGCATTTACTGCTTGGTTAGATGCTAAAGAAGATGGAGAAGCTTCAAAAGTAGCAAGCCAAAAAGTATTAGATGTATTAGCTAATGCTCACAATATAGAAAATGCTGAAATAAAAGCTTTAGTTAATGAAATAGAAGAAAGAAAAGATTACCTAGTTAAGAGATCTCAATGGATCCTTGGAGGAGACGGATGGGCTTATGACATCGGTTACGGTGGACTTGATCACGTACTTGCTTCAGGAGAAAATGTAAACGTACTAGTATTTGATACAGAAATATATTCAAATACAGGAGGTCAAGCTTCTAAATCTACTCCAATATCTGCAATGGCTAAGTTCGCTGCAGCTGGTAAGAGATCTAAGAAGAAAGACTTAGGTATGATGGCAATGAGTTACGGAAACGTATATGTTGCACAAGTTGGTATGGGTGCAGATAAGAACCAATTAATGAAGGCTGTAATAGAAGCAGAAGCTTATGATGGACCATCATTAATAATAGCTTACTCTCCATGTATATCTCATGGTATAAAAGAAGGTATGGGTAGAGCTCAAGCTAACATAGAAAAAGCTGTTAAAGCTGGTTACTGGCACTTATACAGATTCAACCCAACATTAAAAGCTCAAGGTAAGAATCCATTCACATTAGATTCTAAAGAGCCAACTGAAAGCTTCAGAGAGTTCTTAATGGGTCAAGTAAGATACGCTGCAATAGCTAAGCAATTCCCAGACGTAGCTGATGAATTATTTACTATGGCTGAAGAAAATGCTAATGAAAGATACAACAACTATAAGAGATTAGCTGAACAATGCTAATAAATATAGTTTAATATAAAGGATGTACTTTTAGAGTACATCCTTTTTTATATAATAGTGTTTTATTATACATAACTTAAGTGAATTTTTTAGTTTAAATATATATTTATAGCTTATTAAATACAAAAAAGCATAAAAACATAAAACATTCATAAAATATTCATAAAGTTAGGCTATAGTAAATGTAAATGAACATACTCCATAAAATAGATTGAAATATATAAAAAGATAGGATAAGTTTTGTTGAGAGCTTGTCCTATCTTTTTATTAAGCTTTACTAAATTAATACGTATATTAAAATATAGATTATAAATAAGATTTGCGATATAATGTATAAGCTAATAATTCAAGAAAGTGAGAGTTTAATGAAAAAGAAAATAATTATAGGAATGCTATTAATAATAGCTATAATAATATCAATAATTATAGCAAGTAAAAAAGATGAAAAAGACGGAGTTTATTTTACAGATAAAACTTACAATAAAGAGATTAACCCAATATCAAAGGAAACTGCTGTGAATATAATAAAAGCAGAATATGGAGATCTTGTAACTGTAAATAAAGATGATATAAAAAAAGTTGGAGACAAGTACAAGGTTGAACTTTTTATAACTATAAATGATGAAGAACACAGTCATAAAAAAAGTATAGGAGTTCATGAAATAGATATTTATACAGGAGATATGAAGATAGTTAATTAAGTATTTGACTTATTATGTGATAATAATAAACTTAAATAGTGTATACTAATTATAAATGTGATACAATAAATATATAATTATTTAAGTTTGGAGGATTAGAAGTTGAGACCATTAGAAAATGAGTTAAAATATTTAAAACTACTATCAAAACAATATCCAAGCATATCAAAAGCAAGTACTGAAATAATAAACCTAGAGGCAATACTTAACTTGCCTAAAGGAACGGAACACTTTATAACAGATATACATGGAGAATATGAGCCTTTTGTTCATGTTTTAAAAAATGGCTCTGGAGTCATAAAAAGAAAGATAGAAGAACTATTTTCAAATACTATGAGAGAAAATGAGAAAAAAGCATTAGCTACTTTAGTATACTATCCAGAGCAAAAACTAGATTTGATAATAAAGAAAGAAGAAAATCTAGAAGATTTTTATAGAATAAATATATATAGATTAGTTGAACTTTGTAAATATGCATCTAGTAAATACACTAGATCAAAAGTAAGGAAATTATTACCAGAAGATTTTAAGTATATAATAGAAGAATTACTTCATGAATCTATAGATATAAAGCATAAACAATGTTATTACCAAAGTATTGTAGATACAATAATAGAAACTGATAGAGCAAAAGAATTTATAATAGCTATATCTAAAGTTATACAAAAACTAGTAGTAGATAGACTTCATATATTAGGAGATATATACGATAGAGGACCAAGACCAGACGTAGTAATAGATACTTTAATGGATTATCATTCAGTGGATATACAATGGGGAAATCATGATATACTTTGGATGGGTGCTGCAAGTGGAGAAAAAACTTGTATAGCAAATGCTCTTAGGATATCAGCTAGATATGCAAATCTAGATATAATAGAAGATATATATGGAATAAATTTACTTCCTCTTGCTACTTTTGCTATGGAAACTTATAAGGATGACCCTTGCCATTGTTTTATTCCAAAAATTAGTGATCAAAATGTATCAACAAAAGAAAAATCATTAATAGCTAAAATGCACAAGGCAATAAGTATTATACAGTTTAAGTTAGAAGGAGAAGTTATAAATAGAAGGCCTGAGTTTGAGATGCAGCATAGACTTTTACTTAATAATATAAACTATGAAGAAAATACTATTAAATTAAAGGGTAAAGTATATAAATTAAAGGATTCTAATTTCCCAACTATAAACAAAAATAACCCATATGAGTTAAGCAAAGAAGAAAATGAAGTTATAGAAAAATTAGTATCATCTTTTAAAAATAGCGAAAAACTTCAAAAACATATTTCTTTTTTATTCTCAAAAGGAAGTATATACTTAACAGCAAACTCTAACTTACTAATACATGGATGTGTACCTTTAAATGAAGACAAGAGCTTTATGTCTATGAAAATACAAGGTAAAGAATATAAGGGTAAAGATTTAATGGATAAGATGGAAGCTATATCTAGAGAAGGATATTTCTTTAAAGAAAATACAACTCAAAAGCAATATGGAATGGACATGATGTGGTATCTTTGGACAGGAAAGTGTTCATCATTATTTGGTAAAGATGACATGACTACTTTTGAAAGATATTTTATAGCGGAGAAAGAAAGTCACAAGGAAAATAAAAATCCATATTTCAAATTAAGAGAAGATGAAAAGATGTGTGAAAAGATATTTGAAGAATTTAACTTAGATTTAACAGATAGTCATATTATAAATGGTCATGTTCCTGTAGAAAGTAAAAATGGTGAAAGTCCTATAAAGGCAAATGGAAAAATATTAGTTATAGATGGTGGCTTTTCAAGGGCATACCAAAATAAAACAGGACTTGCAGGTTATACTTTAATATATAATTCTCATAGTTTACAATTAGTTTCACATCAGCCTTTTACATCAGCAGAAGATGCAATAAAAAAAGAAAGTGATATATTATCAACTACAGAAGTAGTAGAACATAAAGCAAAACGTAAAACAGTAAGAGATACTGATGCAGGAAAAATATTAGAACAAGAAGTAAAAGACTTAAAGTTACTTTTATTAGCTTATAGAAAAGGATTAATTAAAGAAAAATAAATGTTTTCCTAAAATTCTTGACAGAATTAAATACCTATTATAAAATTATAATATAAATAAAACTTGAATAAAAATATACAAATATTTACTTATCAATATTTTGGATTGTTACTGATAGAGCAGGCAATACCTAAGTTGAGACTTTATTTTAGTGTCTTAATTTAGGTATTTTGTATTTATACATATATTTTGTTAAAAAATAATTAAGGTAAAATATATATAAAAAACAACTAAAATTTAAACGAAGTTTATTTAAAAATGATTGATCTAAAGAATAGAGGTGAGTATATATGCTAATTCAAAAAATATACAATAACAATGTAGTATTGGTTGTAGATGATGAAACTAATAAAGAACTAGTACTCACTGGATGTGGAATTGGATTTAAAAAAAAGGTTGGAGAAAAAGTAGACCAAGAAAAAATTGAAAAGAAATTTGTTATGGAAGATGAAAACTTGGCTAAAAAGATAACTAGGATAGCTACTGAAGTGGATGAAGATATATTTAATGTAACTTCTAAGATAATAGAATATGCAAAACAAAATTTAAATGCAGAACTAGACGATTATATATATGTAGCACTAGCAGACCATATATCATTTGCAATTAAAAGGTATAATCAAAATATAGAAATTAAAAATGATTTACTTTATGAAATAAAAAGGATTCATAAAAAAGAATTCCAAATAGGAATGTGGGCAATAGATTATATAAACAAAGAATTTAATGTAAATTTCACAAAGGATGAAGCAGCATTTATAGCTATGCATATTATAAATGCAAATTATAAAGAAAGCACTAAAGAATCATTTTTAATGACTAAGATAGTAAAAGAAATACTAAATATTATAAGATATTATTATTCAGTAGAATTTAAAGAAGATGATTTTAACTATGATAGGCTAGTAACTCATTTAAAATTCTTTGCAAAACGACTTATAAAAAAAGAACAAGTAGAAGATAATGACAATGAACTTTTAGAAATTATAAAAATTCAATATGAGAAACCATATAATTGTTCTTGTAAGATTAAAAAATATATAGAAGATAATCATGAGTATATAGTTACAGAAGATGAGCTTTTATATCTTACACTACATATAAATAGAGTAATAGCAGCTATAAAGTAAAATATTATAAGGTTAAACCTTTAATAATATATATTAAATAGAAAGTATAAACAATAAGATTGTTACTGGTTGAGCAGGCAAGACTTAAGTTTATAAAAGTAATAATAAGTTAAATTTATGTAATAATTACAATCAATATATACATAATAATATTGATTGGATTTGCAATAATTTATCTTTAAGTTATTTTTATAGATTTAAGTCTTTTTTATTTAATCAATGAAAATTAAAACTTTCTAAAATTAAAAATATAAAGGAGAGGTATTATGAAAAAGATATTTGGTGTCTTACAAAAAGTAGGGAAAGCTTTAATGCTACCAGTTGCATTACTTCCAGCAGCAGGTATATTACTAGGTGTAAGTAATGCATTAGCTAACCCGGCATTAGTTGAAAAAATGCCGTTTTTATCAACAGGAGCTTTTCCACTTATAATAAATATAATGGAAAGATCTGGAGGAATAATATTTGATAACTTACCTTTACTATTTGCCGTTGGGGTGGCAGTTGGATTAACTGAAGGTGAAGGTGTTGCAGGACTAGCTGCAATAGTTGGTTTCTTAATAATGAATACATCTATGGGTATAATGACTGGTGTAACACCAGATATGATGGGTAACCCAATGTATACAACAACTGTTGGTATACCAACTCTTCAAACAGGAGTTTTTGGTGGTATCATAATTGGTATAATTGCAGCAGGACTTTATAAGAAGTTCTACAAAATAGAATTACCTCAATACTTAGGATTCTTTGCAGGTAAGAGATTTGTTCCAATAGTTACAGCAGCATCAGCTATATTAATAGGTATAGCCTTATCATTTATATGGCCACCTATACAAAATGCATTATTAAACTTCTCAAGAACAGTAATAGAAGCTAACATAACATTAGCAGCATTTGTATTTGGTATAATAGAAAGAGCATTAATACCTTTTGGATTACATCATGTGTTCTATAATCCTTTCTGGTATCAATTTGGTGAATACATAGATAAAGCAGGAAACTTAGTAATGGGTGATCAAAGTATATTCTTTGCTCAACTTAAAGATGGTGTAGCATTTACAGCAGGTACATTTATGACAGGTAAGTTCCCATTTATGATGTTTGGACTTCCAGCAGCTGCACTTGCAATGATTCATACAGCTAAGCCAGAAAAGAGAAAGTATGTTGCAGGTATAATGGCATCAGCAGCACTTACATCTTTCTTAACAGGTATAACTGAACCATTAGAGTTTGCATTTTTATTCGTTGCACCAGGATTATTTGCAGTACACTGCTTATTTGCTGGTTTATCATTTGCCGTAATGCAAATACTAAATGTTAAAATAGGTATGACATTCTCAGGTGGGTTATTTGACTTCTTACTATTTGGAGTATTACCAAATAGAACGCCATGGTATTTAGTAATACTAGTTGGTGCAGTATTTGCAGTAGTTTACTATTTCGGATTTAGATTCTTAATAACTAAGTTTAATTTAAAGACTCCAGGTAGAGAAGATGAGAGTGAAGACAGCACAAATACAACATTAAACAACAGTGAATTAGCAGCAGGTATACTAGAAGCATTAGGAAACAAAGAAAACTTAAAAAGTTTAGATGCTTGTATAACAAGACTTAGAGTAGCTGTTGAAGATATAAATAAAGTAGACCAAGCAAGACTTAAAGAACTTGGAGCTGCAGGTGTTATGGTAGTTGGTAACAATGTACAAGCTATATTTGGACCAAAATCAGATACATTAAAATCAGAAATAAACGAAATAATATCTGGAAAAGTAAAAGTCAATTCACCTAAAAAAGGTGAAATCAAAAAGGCTGAAGTAAAAGAAGATAAGCCTAAGGCTAAAGATGAAGTAGAATTAACTTCTACAGGTGAAGAAATAATATCTTTAGTAAATGGTGAATTAATGGATATATCACAAGTTCCAGATGAAGTATTCTCAACTAGATTAATGGGAGATGGATTTGCTATAAAATCTAATGATGGAGAGATATATTCTCCAGTAAATGGTACAGTAGGAGTTGTATTCCCAACAAAACATGCAGTGATAATAGAATCAGAAAATGGAAGAGAAGTGCTTATACATTTAGGAATAGAAACTGTTAAATTAGAAGGTAAAGGCTTTGATGTATTTGTAGAAGTTGGACAAAAAGTTAAAGCTGGAGATAAAATAGTAAAAATGGATTTAGATTATATTGAAAAAAATGCAACATCAACAATAAGTCCAGTAGTATTTACTAACTTAGAACCAGACGAAAAGATATCTATAAAAGAAGGTCCTATAAAAGCTAAAGAAAAAAATAGAGTAAGTATAGTTAAATAGTTAATAAAAAAGCTAGTTATAAAAATTTATAACTAGCTTTTTATACTAAAATGATATTCTTAAATATTTAAGCTAGATTTGACAATATTAAGTAAAAAAATAAGTAAAACGACATTTGAAATAAAATTTAATATGGTATTTTTTGCAAATGGATTGAAGTAACTAGAATTTTGACATAATAATGTAAATCAAGTATAATTAATAAGATGAATTTAACTACAAATGAAATTCTTAAACGAGGTGGAAAGTGTGGATAATATAATAATACAACCAGTATTGGTTGGTGGTGATATAAATTGCTACTCAGTAGCAAGAGCATACCACGAAGCTTATGGAGTTAAGTCTATAGCTTTTGGTAGATATGCATTAGGGGCGACAAAAGATAGTAACATAATAGATTTTAGAATAGACGAAAGAATAACAGAAGAAAAAGAGTTTATAGATGTATTACTTAAAACTGCAGATGAATTAGCTGCACCTAATAAAAAGTTAATAATAATGGGATGTACTGATGAATATGCAGAATTAATAATAGATCATAGAGATATACTTAAAGAAAAGTACATAGTTCCATATATAGGCAAGGAATTAAAAGATAAGTTAATAGAAAAAGAATTATTCTATAAGATGTGTGAAGAAAAAGGATTAGACTATCCTAAGACTTTCATATATTCAAAAGGTGATGAAATAAAAGACTTTGGATTTAAGTATCCAGTTATAATAAAACCTTCTGACAGTGTATTATATTGGCAATTCCCATTTGAAGGAATGAAAAAAGCTTATATAGCACAAAATGAAACAGAGTTCAAAG
This sequence comes from Romboutsia sp. 1001285H_161024_C4, assembly GCF_015550185.1. Lineage (NCBI taxonomy): Bacteria > Bacillati > Bacillota > Clostridia > Peptostreptococcales > Peptostreptococcaceae > Romboutsia > Romboutsia sp. 1001285H_161024_C4. Next base: position 127,091 of record NZ_JADNAJ010000002.1, read on the forward strand.
AAATAACGAACTCAATATATGCTGGTAAGTATGACAAAAACTTAATAATACAAGACTTTATACCAGGTGATGATTCACATATGAGAGTTTTAACTTGTTACTCTGATCAACATGGTAAAGTTAAAATGATGTGCTTAGGACATGTATTATTAGAAGAGCATACTCCAAAAGGAATAGGAAATCATGCTGCTATAATAACAGAATATGATAAAGACTTAATGGAAAAGTTTAAAGCATTCCTAGAAGATATAAATTATACAGGATTCTCTAACTTTGATATAAAGTTTGATAGCAGAGATAATACTTACAAAGTATTTGAAATAAACCTAAGACAAGGTAGAAGTAACTACTATGTAACTAGTTCAGGAAACAACATAGCTAGATATGTTGTAGAAGACAGAGTATATAACAAAGAATTAGATTTAAAAATACAAAAAGACCCATTCTTCTGGCATGTTATACCAAAGAATGTAGTTTATAAATACGTTAAAGATCAAGCTTTAGTAAATAAAGCTAAATCATTAGTAGCACAAGGAAAAAGTGCAACTTCATTTGGATATGACAAAGACTTAAAAGGAAACTTTAAGAGAAGTTTATATATATTATTATATAACATAAACCAAATGAGAAAGTTCAAAAAATATTGTAAATAGATTGGTGAGATTATTATGAACAAGACAGTTGGAGTTATTGGTGGATTAGGACCTATGGCCACGGTTTACTTTTTTGACATGGTAGTGAGATTAACAGATGCAAAGTCTGATCAAGATCATGTTGATATGATAATAACTAACCGAGCTACTACTCCTGATAGAACCGCATACATAATAGGAGAAAGTGAAGATTCTCCAGTAGATGTTCTTATAAAAGACAGTAAAAGGTTAGAGGCATGTGGCTCAGATTTTATAGTGATAACTTGTAATACAGCACATTATTTCTATAAAGAAATTTCAGAAAGTGTAAATATACCTGTTGTAAATATAATAGAAGAGACTGTAAAACATGCTAAAGAAAATGGACACAAAAAATTAGGTATATTAGCTACAACTGGAAATATAAAAACTAAGTTATATCAGAATATGTGTGAAAAATATGAAATAGACTATTTAACACTAGATGAAGATAGACAAAGTGATGTAATGAGTATAATCTACAATGATATAAAAAGTGGAAAGTCTGCAAATATGAATAAATTCAATGCTATTATTGACTATCTAAAGTCAAATGATTGTGATGGAGTTATACTAGGATGTACAGAGCTTTCAATACTTAAAAATGACAACAATTTAGATGGTAAATTTTATATAGATTCGCTAGAAGTTTTAGCTAGAAAGTCTATAGAAAATAGTGGTAAAAAAGTTAAGGAAGCTTAAAATAAGCTTTATATATAATTTAAAGACTAAAAACAAAGAAAGCAGAGTGGTATATACTACTCTGCTTTTATAAAGATAATAAAAATTAGTATATTAAATCATTAAAGTCTTATAAAAGGTATAAAATTATATAAAAAGTTATATGTATAACAATAATTTTTTTTATCAAAAAACTCAATATTGTGCTATACTTACATAGATAAGAAGACTTATTAGGAGGGCTAAAGATGAAATTATTAGAAGTTATGAATGGGGTAGAATTTACCTCTCAAAAGCCTTGGAATGAAATAGAAAATACAGAAATAAAAGACATAGCATACAACTCTTCCAAATGTGAAGACGGATATATATTTGTAGCGATAAAGGGTGAGACTGTAGATGGTCACAAATATGCTAAAGATGCATATAAAAGAGGAACAAGAGTATTTATACTACAAGATGATGTAGAATTAGGAGAAGATGCTATAAAGCTATTTGTAAAAGATAGTAGGATAGCACTATCAAATATGTCATCAAATTACTTTGGTAATCCATCAAGAGAATTAAAAGTAATAGGTGTGACAGGAACTAAAGGAAAGACAACTATAACTAATTATATAAGTGAAGTATTAAATCAAGCTGGAATAAATACAGGGGTTATAGGAACTAATGGAACTTTCTACAATGGTAAGAGTGAAAAAACAGTTAATACAACTCCTGAAAGTTATGAATTACACAGAATATTTAGAACTATGCTAGATGAAGGTGTTAAATGTGTATCTATGGAAGTTTCTTCTGGTGGAATAATGATGAATAGAGTTGAAGATGTAAGTTTTGATATAGGAATATTCTCGAATTTATCTCCAGACCACATAGGGCCAAAAGAACATCCAACATTTGAACATTACTTAGAGTGTAAGGCTAAATTATTTACATTATGTGACCATGGAATAATAAATATAGATGATAAGCATGCTAAGGACATAATAAAACATGCAACTTGTCATATAGAAACTTTTGGGATAGAGAAAGATGCAGATTTAAAAGCTAAAAATATAAAGTATTCTAGAGAACTAGATTCATTAGGGACAAGCTTTGATGTAGAAACTAAAGATGATATATTTAATGCATATATATGTTCGCCAGGTACTTTTAGTATATACAATGCACTAGCAGTTATATCAGTTTGTAGATATTTAAAGATAGACCAAAGATTAATGTTAGATGCCCTTAAAAATGCTAAAGTAAAAGGTAGAGTTGAAGTACTACCAGTACTTGATTATGCAACAGTAATAATAGATTATGCTCATAATGGAGTTAGTTTAGAAAATATACTTCAAACTCTTAAAAAATATGATCACAATAGATTAATATGTTTATTTGGATCAGTTGGAGGAAGAACTAAGTTAAGAAGAAAAGAACTTGGAGATGTTGCATCTAGAGAATGTGACTTATGTATATTAACAGGAGATAACCCAGATTTTGAAGATCCAATGGATGTAATAAATGATATAGCTAAGTCATTTGAAGGTTCAAAATGTGAATATATAAAAGTGCCAGATAGAGAAGAAGCCATAATAAAAGCTATAGAGATAGCTAAAGAAGGAGATATGATAGTCTTTGCAGGAAAAGGACATGAGGAATATCAACTTATAAAAGGTGAAAGAGTACCTTTTAGTGAAACAGAAATAGCTAAAAAAGCAGCAGCTAAGTTAATGGAAAGCAGAAAAATTATGGTAGAATCCTTATAATTAAAGAGACTAAAAAGGGAAGTTTAATACTTCTCTTTTTAGTGTCTATACTAATATTAAAAAAATTTGGAGAAATTTCATGAATGAAGGGAAAATATTTTTATCATTACTAGAAAAATCAAGCTTAATAATAGTTTTATTTATAATGATAACTAAGATAAAGGGGTTTAAGTACATATTTCAAAAAGAAAAATACAAAGCTAAAGATCTAATGATAATATCTATTATATTTAGTTTATTAGCAATACTTGGTACTTACAATGGAATAAGTGTACAAGGTTCTCTTGCCAATACTCGAATAATAGCTATAGTATCTGGAGGTGTATTATTTGGACCTTTAGTTGGTATAGTATCGGGTGCAATATCAGGTGCTCATAGATATATAATAGATATACATGGCATAACCTCTTTTCCATGTTTTATATCTAGTATATTTGCAGGAATTATATCGGGATATTTTTACAAAAGAATAGATGATAAATATAGATGGATATATGGTATTTTATGTGGTGTAATATCAGAAAGTTTTACTATGTTATTAATATACTTGATTTCAAAGCCACATGATGTAGCAGTAAATATTATACATAAAATATATATACCAATGATAGTAGGTCAAATTGGTATAGGTTTTTTAGTATCTATTGTACAAGCTATAAAAAAAGAAAAGGATGAAGTAGCAGCATTTCAATCAAAGTTAGCGCTAGATATAGCAAATAAGACACTACCTTACTTTAGGTCTATAAACAAAGATTCCTTAAGAATTATATGTCAAATAATAAAAGATGAAATTAACTCAGATTCAGTAGCAATAACAGATAGAGAAAAAGTATTAGCCTATGTAGGAATAGGAGAAGAAATATTTAATAGATCTACAGGTCTTAGTGATATAACCAAAGAATCTATGGAAAAAAATAAAATATTAAATATAAAAGTAGAAAATGAAGGGTATTCTGTAAGTGAGAAAGTAAATTTAAAAACAGTCATGATAATACCTTTAACTGAATCCAATAAAGTAATAGGAAGTCTAAAAATATATTATACAGAGCAATATGATATGAGTCATTCAAAAAAAGCATTGGCAATAGGATTATCTCAAATGATATCTACATTAATGGAAGTATCAAAGATTGAAAAAATGAAAGAGGCTAAAAATAAAGCAGAAATAAAAGCTTTACAAACCCAAATAAATCCTCACTTTTTATTTAATGCATTAAATACTATAACATCCTTTATAAGAATTGATCCAGATAAAGCAAGAAAGCTTATTATAAATCTTTCTACTTATATGAGATATAATCTAGAAGTTACAGACAATCTTATTGATATAAATAAAGAATTAGAACAAGTAAAAGCTTATGTAGAAATAGAAAAAGCACGATTTGGAGATAAACTAAATGTTATTTATGATATAGATGATGATATACAAGTGAAGATACCAAGCCTTATAATACAACCTCTAGTAGAAAATGCAATTATACATGGAATAAGAAAAAATGGAGGACATGGCGTAGTAGTAATAGGAGTTAAAAAGAAAAAAGAAAAAGTTAACATATGGGTAGAAAATGACGGATTAACTATAGATCAAGAGATAATTAATAGAGTTTATAATAATAATATGCCAGAAAATAAGATAGGTCTTTATAATGTTCACTTAAGACTTAAGTTAATATATGGATATGGCTTAGACATAAAGAGGTTAAACCCAGGAACTAAGATAGAATTTAAAGTATAGAAAGGGGATGCTAGATGAAAGCTATAATAGTTGAAGATGAGTTTCCAGCAAGAGAAGAACTAAAATATTTTATAAATAATTTTAGCAATATAGAAGTGATAAATGAGTTTGATAATGGAGTAGATGTACTAAAATTTATACAAGAAAATAGCGTAGATGTAATATTTTTAGATATAAATATACCTATGCTAGATGGTATGCTACTGGCAAAAACAGTAAGACAATTTAAAAAAAGCCCCAAAATAGTTTTTATAACAGCTTACAAAGAACATGCAGTAGATGCATTTGAATTAGAAGCTTTTGATTATATATTAAAGCCATACTCAGATGATAGAATTATATCTATGTTAAAAAAACTTGAAAAGAGTGATACAGTAGATGAGAGTATTAATGCTTATGAGGAAGTAACAAATGAAAATAAGAAAAACTTATCTAGTGTTAGCTTATGGAAAAATGATAAGTTAATAGTAGTTAATATAGAAGATATATATTATTGTGAAGCAAGAGAAAGAGAGACTATAGTATTTACAAAAGATAATGAATACATAGTAAAGGGATGCATAAAAGAGTTTGAAAAAAATCTAGGAAAAGAAATATTCTTTAAGACACATAGATCTTTTATTGTAAATGTATATAAGATAAAAGAAATAATACCATGGTTTAATAGTACATATAAGTTAAAATTAAAAGATATAGATACAGAGATACCTGTTAGTAGAAGTAATATAAAAGAATTTAGAAAAATTATGCATATATAATTGTATTTTATGTTATTATTTATGCATTTCATGTAAAAATATATCTTTAAAATCTAAAAAAACGTTATTATATCCTTGGAATAATTAATACAAAAACTTAAAAAATAAAAGTTTTAAAAAGGAGAAAAGGTATGATAACATTTTTAGTATGCTTAGCAATACTTATAGTTGGATACTTCACTTACGGAACTTATGTAGACAAAATGGTTAAGTTAAGTGATGATAATCAAACTCCAGCAGTAAGATTACAAGATGGAATAGATTATATTCCGATGCCTTGGTACAAGGTATTTTTAATACAATTTTTAAATATAGCAGGAACAGGTCCTATATTTGGTGCTATAATGGGGGCATTATTTGGTCCAGTAGCATTTTTATGGATAACGTTTGGTACTATATTTGCAGGAGGAGTTCATGACTTCTTCTCAGGGGTTATATCAATGAAGCATGATGGTATGTCAGTTTCTGAAATAGTTGGTATATACTTAGGTGGAAAGATGAAAACAGTAATGAGAGTATTCTCAGTAATACTTCTTATATTAGTTGGTACAGTTTTCGTTACATCACCAGCAGGTCTTTTAAAATCTATGACAGGTGTAGATCAAATAGTATGGATAGTACTAATAATAATATACTATATAGCTGCAACTGTTTTACCAGTTGATAAGGTTATAGGTAAGGTATATCCATTATTTGGAGCAGCTTTATTATTTATGGCTATAGGATTAGCAGGAGCTATGATAATAGGTAACATAAACGGAACTATGGTAATGCCAGAGTTAACTTTACAAAATATGCATCCAGATGGATTATCTTTATTCCCATTCTTATTCGTAACAATAGCTTGTGGGGCAATATCAGGATTCCATGCGACTCAGTCACCTATGATGGCTAGATGTATAAACAATGAAAGAGAAAGTAAAAAAGTATTCTATGGAGCAATGGTTGTTGAAGGTATAGTTGCATTAGTATGGTGTGCAGTTTCAATAGCATTCTTTGGAGATAGTTTATCACTACAAGCAGCATTAACTGAATTTGGTGGTCAATCAGGAGTTGTTGGATTAATATCTAAGTCATTACTAGGTCAAGTAGGTTCAATACTTGCAGTACTTGGAGTTGTTGCTTGTCCTATAACAAGTGGAGATACAGCATTTAGAAGCGCAAGACTTACAATAGCTGACTCATTTAATATAAAGCAAGATACTTTTATGAGTAGATTTAAGATAGCTATACCATTATTCATAGTATGTATATTCTTAACTACAATAGACTTTAACATAATATGGAGATATTTTGCTTGGTCTAACCAAACATTAGCTACAATATTCTTATGGACAGCTACAGTGTATTTAATAAAGAACAATGTTAATTACTGGATAACTTTAGTACCAGCAACATTTATGACATCAGTATGTATGGCATATATACTACAAGCTCCAGAAGGATTTAGATTAAATGCTACATTATCAAATGGAGTAGGAGTAGTAGTTGCATTAGTATTATTTGGATTATTCTTAGTAAATAAACAAAAATTTGCTAATATGGATATAAAGAAAAGTGCTTAATTAAATATAAAAAAGAGTTACCTTAATTGGTAGCTCTTTTTATATTTTAAATTACTTGATTTACATATTTAATATTATTATCATTTTAATTTATAGATTATAATCAATTGCTAATCAAATATATTTTCTTAGTAATTAAAAAAGTATCTATAAATATAAAATTTATAGATACTTAAAATTATTTATTATACGTTAAATCTAAATAATATAACATCTCCATCTTTAACTACATAATCTTTACCTTCAAGTCTAACTAATCCTTTTTCTTTAGCTGCAGTCATAGTACCAACTTGAGCTAGATCTTCAAATGCTATAGTTTCTGCACGTATGAATCCTCTTTCTATATCAGAGTGTATCTTTCCACCAGCTTGAGGTGCTTTAGTACCAACTTTTATAGTCCAAGCTCTAACTTCTTGAGGACCAGCAGTTAAGTAAGAAACAAGTCCAAGTAAAGCATAAGAAGATTTTATTAATTTATCTAGGCCAGATTGCTCTAAACCTAAAGTTTCTAAGAATTCTTTCTTTTCTTCATCAGTATCAAGTTCAGATATTTCTGCTTCTATTTGAGCACAAACAACAACAACTTCAGCATTTTCAGTAGCAGCAAATTCTCTAACTTGATTTACGTATGGATTGTTTGCAGCTTCATCAGCTAAATCATCTTCACTTACGTTTGTAGCGTATATTACTGGCTTTGAAGTAAGTAAGTTTAATGAGTTAACAAAAGTTTGCTCATCTTCAGTGAAATCCATAGTTCTAACACACTTACCATCTTCTAAAGTTGCTTTTATAGCATTTAAAAACTCTAATTCAGAAACTAAAGACTTATCTGCCTTAGCAGCTTTTTGAGTTTTTTGTATTCTTCTATCTAATATCTCTATATCAGAGAATATTAATTCTAAGTTTATAGTTTCTATATCTCTAAGTGGATCAACGCTTCCATCAACGTGAACAACGTTAGGATCTTCAAAACATCTAACAACGTGAACTATAGCATCAACTTCTCTTATATGAGATAAAAATTTATTTCCAAGTCCTTCACCTTTAGAAGCTCCTCTAACAAGACCTGCTATATCGCAGAATTCTATTGCAGTAGGAACTATTTTTTTAGAATCATATAACTCTTTTAATTTATCTAATCTTTCATCTGGAACAGCCACAACACCAACATTTGGCTCTATTGTACAGAAAGGGTAGTTTGCAGATTCTGCACCTGCTTGAGTTATTGCGTTAAATAGTGTACTTTTACCAACATTTGGTAAACCAACTATACCTAATTTCATATTCATCGTCCTCTCTTTTATGATAATTTAAACAACCTGCATGTTGTAAATATCAGATTATTGAATTTATTATACTATTTTAACAAAGTCATATTATGGGTTATTAAGTTAGACTTTGTTATTTTAGACATACATATTAATTATACATCATATATATAACAGATGTAAACTAGGCATGTACATCAAAAACCACTTTTGGAGTTGATAGTATGTTAATTTTGATTACCTTATTTATAACCATAGGATTAAGTTTAATACTAAAAGGCTACATGGAAAATATATTTATAATTATAAGTGCCATAATATTTTATAGACAGATAATAATATATAAAGAATATAAAAATCTACCTTATGCTTTTTTAATTTCCTTTATAGTATTAAACTCATTTATTTTTTTTATTAAAGAAAGTGTAAACATAAAAGAAGTACAACCTATAGGTGAAAAAGAAGAAACTTTAGTGTTATTAGTATCTGAGGGTGAAGATAGAAATTATAATATAAGAGAAAGAACTACTCAAATATATTATGAAAATGGGTATAAATCATTTATAACGGGTATAAGTGATTTATATAAATATAAATCTTATTACACAGACTTAGGAGATAGCGATTTTAAAAGGAAGACAAAAGAAATCGAAGAAAAGTTAAAACTTCATTTAGGAGAAGGATATGAGGTAGTAAATACGTATATGTACTCAAAACCATATTTTGAAAAAAGTATAGAAAATATAGTAGAAAGTAGGTATAAAAAAATAATAGTATGTCCTTTGTTTATGACAGAAGGAAAAGACTACAAAATATTTAAAGAAAGATATGAAAAATTAACACTAGTTTATCATGATTTATTTAATGTAGAAATATTAGAACCACTTTATAAATCGAATAATTTAGCTATGGTTTATAAAAACGAAGTAATAAGAAAAATAAATGAAATAGATGATGATGCTGGAGTACTATTAATAGGATTTGAGGATAAAAACAATTTAGAACAAGATATATTATTTAGAGAAAAAATAAAAACATACATAGAATATGAAGATAAAGATGATAGAATTCAAATAAAAATGCCTCTTTTAGAAAATAATAAAGACGATATAATAAAAGATGGGGAAGAATTGTTAGAATATGGAATAAACACATTGTATGTTGTTTTTCCTACATGCGCAATAGATAGTATATACACAAGGTATTTAGTAGATAGTATACTTAAAAATCTTGATATGGGAAATACTAAATTTTACTATATAGACCCTGAAAAAAAGATAGATTCTATAGTTGATGAACTTTTTACAAGAATATCATTAATGAATACGTAGGAGGATAAGATGGAAAAAGACGTAAAAAAAATAAGCTTAGGTCAAAATATTAATTTAACATTAATACCTGCAAGTAAGTTTAAGTCTAATTTAGTTAGTATATATATACAAAGACTATTAGACAGAGAAGAAGTAACAAAAAATGCATTATTACCTGCTATAATAACTAGTGGATGCGAGAAATATCAAAGTTCAAGAGAAATATCACATAAGTTAGATGATTTATATGGTTCATCTGTTATGGGAGATGTATCTAAAAGAGGAGAACGTCAAGTAATAAGTTTTAAAATAATAAGTACTAATCAAAAATATTTAGATGAAAAGATATTTAAAGATGTAATTGAGTTTTTTAATGAAGTATTAAATAAACCTTTAGTAATAGATAATGGATTTAAAAAAGATTACGTAGATATAGAAAAAAGAAACTTAAAAGATAGAATACAAGCAAAAATCAATGATAAAGGTAGATATGCACTTGAAAGATGTTTTGAGGAAATGTGCAAAGATGAAAGATATAGTATAAGTGAATATGGATACGAAGAAGATTTAGAAAAAATAAACGAAAAAGACTTATACGAACATTACAAGAAAATAATAAAAACATCTCCAATAGACATAGTTGTAGAAGGAGATTTTGATGAGGAAGAAGTAAAAGAAACAATAACTAAAAACTTTACTTTTGAAAGAGATGAAATAATAGATATACCAAGAGCTACTTATGAAAAGAAAGTAGAAAAAGTAAAAACTATTGAAGAAAAAATGGATATAACTCAAGGTAAATTAGTAATGGGATATAGAGCAAATATAGACTATAGTGATGAAAATAAATACTATCCACTAATAGTTGGTTCTAATGTATTAGGTGGTGGACCACATTCTAAGATGTTTGTAAATATAAGAGAGAAAGAAAGCTTATGTTACTATATATATTCATCAGTTGAAAAATACAAATCTATATTATTTGTATCTTCTGGAATAGAATCTCAAAACTATGAAAAAACAGTGGAATTAGTAGGTAAGCAATTAGATAGTGTTAAAAAAGGAGAAATATCTAAAGAAGAAATTGAAAACAGTAAAAGTGCTTTAATAAACTCTATGAAATCATTAGGAGATAGCATAGGAGGAATGTCTGATTTTTATTTTGCACAGGGAATGAGTAAAACAAATTCTACAGTAGAAGAAATAATAAACAAAGTGGCAAGCGTAGAAATTGAAGATATAGTTAAAGCATTTGAAAATATAGAACTTGATACTATATATTTCTTAAGAAATTAGTGAGGTGATAGATATGGATAAAATAGTTAATGATATACTAAATGAAGAAATGTACTATGAAAAGTTAGAAAATGGACTTGATGTTTACTTTATGCCTAAAAAAGGATTTACTAAAAAATATGCAGTATTAGCTACAAACTATGGTTCTAATGAACTAGAATTTGTACCTATTGGAGAAAATGAAAAAATAAGGGTAAATGAAGGAATAGCACATTTTTTAGAACACAAAATGTTTGAACAACCAGATGGCGGAAATGCTTTTGATAAATTTTCTAAATGGGGAGCAAGTGCAAATGCATTTACTAACTTTACTATGACAGCATATTTATTCTCATGTACTGAAAATTTCTATGAAAGCTTAGAACACTTAATAGATTATGTACAAACTCCTTATTTTACAGATGAAAATGTGGAAAAGGAAAAGGGAATAATAGAACAAGAAATAAAAATGTATAATGACGATCCAGATTGGAATGTATACTTTAACTGTCTTAAAGCATTATATGTTAATTATCCAGTAAGAGTAGACATTGCAGGTACAGTTGATAGTATATATAAAATAACAAAAGAAGAATTATACAAATGCTATAATACTTTTTATAACCCAGGAAATATGGCACTATTTGTTGTTGGTGACTTAGAGGTAGATAAGGTTATGGATGTTGTTAAAAAATCTAATAACTACGATGTAGACAAGTTATCTCATAAAATAGAAAAATTTTATCCAAATGAACCTAAAGAAGTAAATCTAAAGGAAGTAGTTGCGAAGTTCCCTATATCTATGCCAATGTTTAATATAGCATTTAAGGATGATAATGTAGGTATAAAGGGAAATGAACTACTTAAAAAAGAAATAGCTACTGAAATATTGATAGATATAATATTTAAAAAAGGTAGCAGACTATATGAAGATTTATATATGAGTGGATTAATAAATGAAAACTTTGGAGCAGGATTCTCATCTCAAATCGATTATGCCTTTACAATAATAGGTGGAGATTCGAATAATCCAAGAGAAGTAAAGAATAAAATATTAGAATATGTAGAAAAATATAAAAAAGAAGGCTTAGATGAAAAAGAGTTTGAAAGAATAAAGAAAAAGAAAATAGGAAACTTTTTAAAATACTTTGACTCTGTAAACTTTATAGCTAATAACTTTATATCTTATAAATTTAAGGATATAAATTTACTAGACTATCTAGATGTACTAAAATCAATAGAATTTAGTGAAGTAGAAAAAAGATTGCACAGTCACTTAAAAGAAGAATATTGTGTAATATCTATAGTTGAACCAAGTGGAAAATAAAAAATAGCTAACTCATGAGAGTTAGCTATTTTTTATAGTGAAAAGTCAATAGAAAAATAAAAAAAATAAAAAAATTATAAATGAATACAAGTACTGGAATTTCAATGTATTTAAATTGTATAAATTAAGAGAAAACAGAGGTCTTTTGTTGACACAAGATACAACTTTACAATATAATGAAGTTGTAGGTTATAAAAACTTTTGATTAAGTCACCTAAATAAATGAAGAATTAGGGGGAATTAATTTGAACAGCATATACAACAAAAATAAAACGAATTATGTATTTTTATTATCGTTGATACTGTCAATATCAGTAGTCTTTTCTGGTATAGCATTTCCAGATAAATTCAAAGAAATATCTAATAACATGTTTAATGTCATAATACAAAATTTCAGTTGGGTTTACATAATAACCATGTTAATATTAGTAGGTTTTGCAATATTTTTAGTTTGCAGCAAATACGGAGATATAAAACTTGGTAAAGATAATGATAAACCAGAGTTTAGTAAACTATCTTGGTTCTCTATGCTATTTGGAGCAGGAATGGGAATAGGATTAATATTTTTCGGTACAATAGAACCAATGAAACATTTTATAGCACCAATAGGGGCTACACCTGCTTCTAACGAGGCAGTAACATTTGCAATGCAACAGTCTTATATACACTGGGGACTTCATCCATGGGCAGCATATTCTATAATGGGACTAGCGCTTGCATACTTCCAATTTAGAAAAGATTCACCAGGGCTTATAAGTAGCATATTCTTACCTATACTTGGAGAAGATGGAGTAAGAGGTCCAATAGGAAAAACAATAGATATACTAGCAGTATTTACAACAGTAACAGGTATAGCAACATCTTTAGGTATGGGAACTATGCAAATAGCAGGTGGACTTGAATATGTATTTAACATAGAAAACACTTTAAAGTTACAAATAATAATAATAGCTATAGCAACTGTTTTATATATGTTAAGTTCAACTAGTGGGCTTGATAAAGGAATAAAGATATTATCTAATGTAAACTTAAGTTTAGCAGTATTTATATTAGTTGGAGCAATAATAATAGGACCTAAATTAGAGATGATAGATAATCTTCGAAATGGAACACAAGCATACTTAACAGAGTTTATATCTCAAAGTATATACATGGATCCAAGCAAAGAATGGATAGGTCAGTGGAGAGTATTTTACTGGGCGCTATGGATAGCTTGGATACCATTTGTTGGGGTATTCATAGCAAGAATATCAAAAGGTAGAACAATAAGAGAATTTATCGTAGGTGTAACTTTAGCACCAGCCCTAGTTTGTATGGTATGGTTTACAGTGTTTGGGACATTAGGTATACACTTAGGCCCAGCGTTTGTACAAGGTGCAACAAAGGTCACGGAATTAGCCTTATTTGAAGTATTTTCTCAATATCAATTTGGAGGAATGCTATCAATAGTAGCTATGGTACTTTTATGTACATTCTTTATATCATCAGCAGATTCAGCAACATATGTATTAGGAATGTTTACATCAAATGGAGATTTAAATCCTAAAGGAAGTAAAAAGATAGCATGGGGATTAATACAAGCTCTTCTTGCAATAGCACTTTTACTTTCAGGAGGATTAGATACACTACAAATGGTGTCTATAGTATCAGCATTTCCATTCACTATAATAGTTTTATTAAGCATTGTATCTATTATTAAGGCTCTTAGAGAAGAAGTTAAACAAGAAAATATATATGTAGTAAGCAAAAAACCAAGCTTATATAAAGATAGAAAGTCAGCAAAATACAATATAGAAAAAATAAACAATTAATTTATATAATAAAAGCAGATTATCACAGGACATAATCTGCTTTTATTTGTGCTTAAACATCATTTTTAGTGTCATCCTCATATAAAAATGAAGGAACTGAATGGTGGATACTGCTATCCCCAACAACTAATAATATATCATTTTCCATAAATTCTATGTAGGGTCCAGGTGAAATCATAAGTTCTCCATTCCTTTTAACACCAACTATTGTAGCGCCAGTATGCTGCCAAAACTTAGTTTCTCCAGAAGTCATACCTATAACTCTACATTCTTTAGTTATCTCAAATTCAAAAGGAACTAAAGGGTTTATATTGGCTAGCCTACTAGAGTAGTCTATTATTTTATTTATATTATCAAGTATTTCATTTTCTAACTGAGCTTTTGATGCTAAAAGTTTATTTAAATTAGATTTGTATGATGATACATTTGTAATATTTTGGTTCTTATTTAGAAAAGAAAGTGCTTTATCCGATGATAAAACTAAAATACCTTTTCCTTTAACGCTAGAAACTACGCCTAAATCTTCTAGTATTTTCATAGCTCTTCTAATTGTCTCAGGAGAAACATTATAGGTAGCAGCAAGAGAAGATCTTCCCTTTAGTAAACTACCTTCTTTAATTTCTCCAAGGTGAATTTTATTAGCTATATCTAGAGCGATTTTATGATATATAGGCATTGAATATTTTTTTTCCATATCTTCACCTCAAGTATATACTTATCTATAATATTTTACTTCCAAGTAACTAATATGTCTATATAAATAAAATTAGCTAAATATTAAATATAATACTATTAACATTGAATAATTAGCATATATAAGATATATTAATATTATTAAAATATTACAGAGAAATTCATAATTTATACAAGTTTTATATTTACAATTAAATAAAAAACAAATTCAAGAGGTGAAAAATATGGACAGAGTAGCATTTAACATATTTGGGATAGATGTTATGTGGTATGGGATACTAATGGCTACAGGAATGATTTTAGGAACTATAATAGCTTTAAGGGAAGCTAAAAGAGTTGGAATTAAAGAAGATGATGTACTAGATTTAGCCATAGTTGCTATACCAACAGGTTTATTATGTGCAAGGTTGTATTATGTAATATTTAATTGGGAATATTATTCTCAATATCCTTCTCAAATACTAAACTTTAGAGGTGGAGGAATGGCTATACATGGAGCCTTAATAGGTGGAGTATTAGCTGGGTACATATTTACAAAAATAAGAAAAATAAATTTCTTAAAAATGGCAGATACAGTTATAATAGGTATGCCTTTAGCTCAATCTATAGGTAGATGGGGCAATTTTATAAATGGAGAAGCTCATGGAGGACCAACAACGCTACCTTGGGGCATAATGGTAGATGGTGTAAAGGTTCATCCAACATTTTTATATGAATCTATTTGGGATTTAGGTATATTTTTATTCCTATGGTTATTTAGAAAGAAAAAGAAATATGAAGGGCAAATAATAGTATATTATATTATATTATATTCAACAGGAAGATTCTTTATAGAAGGTCTTAGAACGGATAGTTTAATGCTAGGGCCTATAAGAATGGCACAAGCTATTAGTTTAATAGGAATTATAGGTGGTATTATTTGTCATATATACTTATCAAAAAAATCAAAAAAAGAAAACACAGAAGAATAAAGTTAGGTTAAGGAGAATATCAAAATGGAATTTCATCACGTATCAGTACTCTTAAATGAGTGTATAGATAATTTAAATATAAAACCAGATGGAGTGTATGTAGACTGTACAATGGGTGGTGCTGGACACTCAAAGGAAATAGTAAAAAGATTATCAGATAAAGGATTATTTATAGGATTTGACCAAGATAAAAATGCTATAGCTACAGCAAAAGAAAGATTAAGTGAATATAGCGATAGAGTAAGATTTGTTCATAGTAACTTTGAAAATATAAAAGAAGAATTAGAAAAAATCGGTGTAAATAAAATAGATGGAGTTTTAGCTGATTTAGGAGTATCATCTCATCAATTAGATGAAGCTGATAGAGGATTTTCATATATGCAAGATGCACCACTTGATATGAGAATGGACGTAAGATGTGATTTTTCTGCATATGATGTTGTAAATACATATAGTGAAGATGAATTACACAAAATAATAAAAGAATACGGAGAAGAAAATTGGTCAAAGCGTATTGCTAAGTTTATAGTTGAAGAAAGAAAAGAAAAACCTATAGAAACAACAGGTGAACTTGTAGAAGTAATAAAAAAGGCAATACCTAAAAAAGCTAGAATAGATGGACCACATCCAGCTAAAAGAACTTTCCAAGCTATAAGAATAGAAGTAAATAATGAATTAGGTGTAATAACTAAAATGATAGATGATGCAGTATCTATAATGAATAAAGGTGGAAGAGTTTGTATAATAACATTCCATTCATTAGAAGATAGAATAGTAAAAAATGAATTTAGAGACTTAGCATTAGATTGTGTATGTCCATCTCATATACCAATGTGTCAATGTGACAAAGAATCACTTGTAAAGGTAATAACAAGAAAACCAATATTACCAAGTGATGAAGAAATAGAAGTTAACCCAAGAAGTAGAAGTGCAAAACTAAGAGTATGTGAAAGAATATAATATAAAAAGAGTGTGTTGTGATTATAAAATCATAAAACACTCTTTTTTATTTTCATAAAGACAAAATTTTATTAAATAGATTATGTAAATTAATGTAATAAGAAAAAATTATTTTGTTATATATAATCATTTCCTAGTTTTTTTGTTTGTTATTGTATTTATTTTACGATGAAAGTTTAAAGGAAGGTAGTGCATAAACTTGAAATATATAAATAATTTACAAATTTAAATTTAGCAATAAGCTTATATAAAATAAATCAAAAGATAGAGTGAAGGTGGATTAATGGAAAAAAATAATAAAATCAAGGATATAAACGAATATAAAAAGAGAAAAAAGAATAAACATAAAATTATAAGAGTAAAAAAAATAAAAAAAATTATTTTTATTCTCTCATTATCAGTAGGAGTTTTTATGACGGTAATAATAAATATATGTGGTTATTCAGTAATAGGGGAACTTAAATATAGCATAGGTAATCTCAAAAAAGAATTGAGAAAAGAAGAAATAA
This sequence comes from Romboutsia sp. 1001285H_161024_C4, assembly GCF_015550185.1. Classification (NCBI taxonomy): domain Bacteria; kingdom Bacillati; phylum Bacillota; class Clostridia; order Peptostreptococcales; family Peptostreptococcaceae; genus Romboutsia; species Romboutsia sp. 1001285H_161024_C4. The sequence goes on from NZ_JADNAJ010000002.1 coordinate 144,376, forward strand.
GGCTAGAGGAAGCAAAAGCTAAGGCAGATACTAAAACATCAATACATGAAATAGAAAAAAGGGCTAGAGAAGAACTTAATATGGATTATCCTACAAAGGATCAAATAAGATACATACAGATTAAGTAGTAAGGGGGAAAATAATTGAGTAAAAAAGTAAAGAGAATAAGTAAAAAGAGATTAGTGCTTGTTCTTATGTTAGCATGTATACTTTTTTTAGGACTAACATTTAGAACAGGATATCTTCAACTCATAAAAGGGGAGTGGTTAAGTACCAAGGCAATTGAACAACAAACAAGAGAGATTCCTATAGAGCCTAAAAGAGGAACTATATATGATAGAAATATGAAAGAGTTAGCCGTAAGTGTTACAAAATACACTGTATGGTGTAAGCCTGTAGAAGTCAAAGACAAAAAAAGTGCATCAACACAAGTGGCTGAAATTTTAGACAAAGAATATGAAGATATATACAAGCTAGTAAACAAAAAAAACATGGCATTAGTTAAAATAGAAAGATGGATAGATGATGAAAAAGCAACAAAAATAAGAGAGGCTAAAATACCAGGTATCTGGGTAGCAGAAGATAATCAAAGATACTATCCATATGGAAACTTTGCTTCTTATGTATTAGGACATACATCAAGTGATTCCCAAGGTATAGCAGGTATTGAGATGCAATATGATAAGTATTTAAAAGGCCAGGCAGGAAAATTAATAGTAAGTACTGATGCATCAGGAAGAGAAATACCAAGAGGAATGGAACAATACTATGAACCTGTTCAAGGTAAGGGGTTAGTACTTACAATAGATGAAGTAATACAACATTATACTGAAAAAGCTGTTCAAAAGGCATATGAGATTAATAATGCTAAAAGGGTAACAGTTGTAGCAATGGACCCTAAAACAGGAGATATATTATCTCTAGCATCTAAGCCAGATTATGATCCAAATGACCCAAGAACTCCAATATATCCATACTATCAAGAAGAATTAGATAAATACAGCGAAAAAGATAAGATACAAGGATATTATAAAATGTGGAGAAATCCAGCTATAAGTGATACTTATGAACCAGGTTCAACATTTAAACTTATAACATCATCATCAGGATTAGAAGAAAATGTAATAAAAGAAAATGATAAGTTTACATGTACAGGTGGAGTAACTATCAAAGGTCAAAGAATAAAATGTTGGAGACATTATAGACCTCATGGAGAGCAAAGTTTTAAAGAAGGAGTTCAAAATTCTTGCAACCCTGTATTTATAGAAGTTGGTAATAGATTAGGAGTATCAAAGTTATATGATTACATAGAAGGGTTTGGATTTATGGATAAAACAAATATAGATCTTCCAGGAGAAGCAAAAGGTATACTATATAATGAAAAAAATGTTGGTCCAGTAGAGTTAGCTACTATATCTTTTGGTCAATCTATATCTGTAACTCCAATACAACTAATAACAGCAATATCATCTATAGCTAATGATGGTAATAGAATGGAGCCTAGATTTGTAAAAGCTTATACAGACAATCAAGGAAATGTAATTGAGGAAATAAAACCTACGAAAGTTAAACAAGTAATATCAGAAGAAACATCAAAGAAGATGATGGACATAGTAGAATCTGTTGTAAGTCAAGGATCAGGTAAAGCTGCATATATACCAGGGTATAGAATAGGTGGAAAAACAGGTACTGCTCAAAAAGTTATAGATGGAAGGTATGCACAAGGAAAATATATATGTTCATTTATAGGTATAGCTCCAACCGATGATCCACAAATAGTAGTACTTGCAATAGTTGATGAGCCAACAGGAGTAAGTGCTTTTGGTAGTACAACAGCAGGACCTATAGTAAAAGAAATAATGAATGATGCACTACCTTATTTAGGAGTAGAGCCAAAATATAGTGAAGAAGAAAAAGAAGAATTTGAAAAAAATAAAGTTACAGTTCCAGACGTAAGGGACTTAGCTATAGAAGATGCTGTTAAGGCATTAGAAGATGTTAACTTAATACCTAACTTAGACACAGATATAGAAATTCCTAAAGGGACTAAGGTTATTGATATGTTTCCAAAACCTGGTATAAAGGTAGATGAAGAATCTAGTATAGCACTTTATTTTAAATAATTAATAGATATAAAAGAACTATAATACTTCTGGAGGAAAATGTAAAAATCTGTAATCGAAAAGCAAAAGATTATTAACATCTGTTAGAAATACCTTCAAAAAAACAACAATATATTATATAATTATAAAGTTAAGAGTAGAAGGGGGGCAATGTATAACACATACATTGCCCTTTATTCAGAAAATTAAGTTAAATTTAATAACTTAAAGGAGGTTGAAAGATGAAAAGTCTAACAGTAGCTGATATAGTTATTGCAACGAAAGGTAAATTAATACTAGGCGATGAAAATTTCTGTATTGAAGATATAGTTATAGACAGTAGAAATGCAAATGGTAAAAATGCATTTGTTGCTATAGTAGGTGAAAACTTAGATGGACATAAGTTTATGTGCTCAGCATATGAAAATGGATGCAAAACTTTTATAAAAAATGAAAGTAGTAGCATAAAATTAGATAGTTCGGACATAAATTTAATAGAAGTCAAAGATACTGAGGTAGCACTTGGTGATATAGCAAAATATTATAAAGAGCAATTTGATATACCATATATAGGAATAACAGGTAGTGTTGGCAAAACAACTACAAGGGATATGGTATACTCAGCAGTATCATCAAAGTTTAATACTTTAAAAAACGAAGGTAATTTAAATAATCAATTAGGAGTTCCATTAACATTATTTAAACTAGATGACAGTCATGAATGTGCAGTTATAGAGATGGGGATGTCAGGTTTTAATGAAATAGAATACCTAGCTAATATAGTTAATCCAAAAATAGGAGTAATATCTAATATAGGGTTATCTCATATAGAAAATTTAGGATCTCAAGAAGGTATATTAAAAGCTAAACTTGAAATAGCCACAAATTTTGATTCTTCATGCACATTAATAGTTAATGGAGATGATAAGTTTTTATCAACCTTAAAAAACAAAGAACTTAGCTATAATCTAAAAACTTTTGGATTTACAAAAGACAATGATATATATTGTGAGAGCTATGAAATGAATGAAGATAGTATAACATTTACATGTATAATAAATGGTTCTAAAGAAGAAATATTTATACCTACAGTAGGAGAACACAATATATACAATGCAATGGCAGCAGTTTTAGTTGGAATGAGTTTAAATATTTCACTAGACAAGATAAAAGAAGGATTAAAAAACTTCAAAGCTACAAAAATGAGATTAGACATAATAAAAAATGAAAACCTAACAATCATAAATGATGCATATAATGCTAGTCCAGATTCTATGAAAGCAGCTCTAAAAATATTAGGAAGATATAATCAAAGAAGAGTAGCTATACTTGGAGACATGTTTGAAATGGGTGAACATGCAGAGTATGGACATAGATTAGTAGGAGAAGAAGCAGTTAAAAATACTGACTTATTAATAACTATAGGTAATGATTCAAAGTTTATAAAAGATGAGGCAGTAAAATTAGGATTTAATAGCCAAAATGCATATCACTTTGAAACTAAAGAAGAAGCTATAAGTAAAATAGATAGTTTAGTAAATAAAGAAGATGTAGTTTTAGTTAAAGCATCTAGAGGTATGAAGTTAGAAGAAATAGTAGAACATCTTAATAAGTAATTAACAAAAGAAATAGCCAGCAAGGGAGAGGAGATATATTATGTTAGGAATAACAGAACTTACGTATACATCATTGATTTCATTTCTAATAGTAATAATATTAGGACCAATTTTTATACCAATGTTAACAAAATTTAAGTTTGGGCAGACGGTTAGAGATGATGGTCCTCAAACACATTTAGCAAAAAATGGAACACCTACTATGGGTGGAATATTAATGATGGTAGCAATACTAATAACAGGGCTTACTAGAAGTCAAATTGGAAATGATTTAATAATAGGTCTTATATCAATAATAGGATTTGGTATGGTAGGATTTTTAGATGACTTTATAATAATAAAGAAAAGAAGATCTTTAGGTTTAAAGCCTTGGCAAAAAATAGTGCTTCAATTTGCACTTGCTATATATATATCATATTATCAATATAGTGCATCGCCAAGTGCAGCGCAGCTTATAATACCATTTACAGATGCATATATAAACTTAGGACCATTATACGTACCTATAATGACATTTATAATAATAGGTATAGTAAATGCAGTAAACTTAACTGATGGATTAGATGGGTTAGCATCAGGAATAACTTTAATAGTTTCAATATTCTTTATGTTACTTGCATCATACACTACAGTTGCAAATCCTGATGTTGCAGTATTAGCAGCAGCTACAGTAGGAGCATGTTTAGGATTTTTAGGATTTAACTCATACCCAGCTAGAATATTTATGGGTGATACTGGTTCTATGGCATTAGGTGGAGCAGTTGCGGCATTTGCAGTGTTAACTAATTCAATATTATTAATACCATTAGTTGGAGGAGTATACTTTGCAGAAGCATTATCAGTAATACTTCAAGTAGGATCTTTCAAACTAAGAGGAAAAAGAATATTCAAAATGGCACCTATACATCACCACTTTGAACAATGTGGATGGCCTGAAACTAGAGTGGTATTTACATTCTGGATAGTTACTGTAGTTTTAGCATGGATAGGAATAATAGCAATATTCTAATTGTGGGGGTAATAAAATGAACCTTAATGGAAAAAAAGTTCTATTAGTAGGGCTTGCAAAAACTGGTATATCAACAATAAAGCATTTAAATAAATTAGGTGCTAATATAATAGTAAATGATATAAAAGAAAAAGAAAAACTAGAAGATATATTAAATGAATTAAAAGACTTAGACAATATAGAATATATCTTAGGATATCATCCAGAAAATATAGATGATATAGAATTAGTAGTGGTATCTCCTGGAGTTCCTCTAGATTTACCATTTATACTAAAGATAAAAGAGAAAAATATAGAACTAATTGGAGAAGTAGAATTAGCTTATAGACTATCTACTAATAATCCAGTATTTATAGGTATAACAGGAACAAATGGAAAAACTACTACAACAAGTTTAGTAGGAGAAATATTTAAAGCTAATAGCAATGATACATATATCGTTGGAAATATAGGTAATCCTGTTATAGATACAGTGGAGGTTACTACTAAGGATTCTGTATTAGTAACAGAGCTAAGTAGCTTCCAATTAGAAAGTATAGACACTTTTAAACCACGTGTTAGTGCTATATTAAACTTTACAGAAGATCATTTAAATAGACACCATACGATGAAAAACTATATACAAGCAAAATCTAGAATATTTATGAATCAAGATGAAGAAGACTTTGCTATACTAAATTACGATGATGAAAATGTAAGAGCATTAGAAGATAAAGTTAAAGCTAAGAAAATATTCTTCTCAAGAACTACAGAATTAAAAGAAGGAATATTCTTAGATAAGAATAACAATATAGTTATAAGATTAGATAAAGAAATAGTACTTTTAAACAAAGATGAGCTAAGTTTACCAGGAAATCATAACTTAGAAAACTGTATGGCAGCAGCAATGATTGCATATGTTCTAAAAGTTGACATAGAAGTTATAAGAAAAGTACTAAAAACATTTAAAGCGGTAGAACATAGACAAGAATATGTTAAAACGCTAAATGGAGTAACATTTGTAAATGACTCTAAAGCTACTAATCCAGATTCATCTATAAAGGCAGTACAGTCTTACAAGGAGCCTATAATATTAATAGCAGGTGGTATGGATAAGAAAAGTACTTTTGATGAATTTTTAGAAGTAGCTAAAGAAAATGTAAAAGCATTAGTTCTTTTAGGGGAAACAGCAAATTTAATAAAAGAATGTGCAATTAAAAAAGGATTTAAAGAAATATATCTAGTAAAAGATATGGAAGAAGCAGTTAATACATCTTATAAAATAGCAAAAGAAAATGATGTAGTACTTCTTTCTCCTGCTTGTGCAAGCTGGGATATGTATAAGAGTTATGAAGTAAGGGGTAATGACTTCAAGGATAATGTAAACAAATTAAAGTAACCTCTTAGTCTTGGGAATGGAGGTAAGTCTTTAATGACTAAGGAAGCTTTAAAAAAACAAATTGAAAAAAATGTTAAAACAGAGTTTGATAGTGTGATATTTTACACTACAATGACTTTAGTATTTATAGGAATCATCATGGTGTTTAGTGCGAGCTTTGTTCAATCCTCCTTTAAGCATCATGATGCTTATTATTTTCTAAAGAGAAATGTAATTTATGCAATACTAGGATTTATTTGTATGATTACTATTTCAAATGTAGATTATAAGGTCTGGAAAAAGAATACAAAGCCTATAGGTATAGTATCTATAATACTACTTATATTAGTACTTACTCCACTTGGAATAAAAGCAAACGGAGCTAGAAGATGGTTAGGGGTAGGTGCATTTACAATACAACCTGCTGAAATAGCTAAATTTGCAACTATAATAATTACAGCTAAATTAATAGAGAAAAAATATGAAAATATAAAGTCTTTTAGAAAAGGGCTTATACCACTAATGTTAGTACCACTTTTATTTTTTACACTTATAATGGGTCAACCAAACATGTCAACAGCAGGAACTATAATATTAGTAACATTTGTTATGATATTTGTTGCAGGGATGAGTATGAAAATAGTTGGATTTATGTTTGGTAGTGGTATTGCATTATTCTTAGCACTTGGATTAACTTCAGAGTATAGATTAAAGCGTATATTATCATTTCTAGACCCTTTCCAAGACCCATTAGGTAATGGGTATCAAGTCATTCAAGGGCTTTATGCATTAGGCTCTGGAGGACTATTTGGCATGGGACTAGGAAAGAGCCAGCAAAAGTGGTTTTACATACCAGAGCCCCAAAATGACTTTATATTTGCTATAATAGGAGAAGAGCTAGGTCTTATAGGTTGTGCAGTAGTTATAATGTTATTTGTTATACTAGTGTATAGATGCGTAAGAATAGCATTAAAATGCGACAATATATTTGCTTGTATGGTAGTTATAGGAATTGGTGCACAAATAGGAATACAGGCAGCTTTAAATATTGCTGTAGCAACATCATCAATGCCAGTTACAGGAGTTGCATTACCATTTATAAGTTATGGGGGAACTTCCCTTGTAATATTTATGAGTGCTATAGGAATAGTCCTAAATATCTCAAAACATGTCAAAATTAATTAACAGGAGAGGATAAAATGAGAGTTTTATTATCAGGCGGTGGAACTGGGGGACACGTTTATCCAGCCATAGCCATAGCAAATAAAATAAAAGAGGAGCATCCAGAAGCAGAAATACTTTTTGTAGGAACTCAAAAGGGTATAGAATCAGAAATAGTACCTAAATATGGATATAGATTAGAAACAGTAACAGTACAAGGATTTAAAAGAAAAATAGATTTGGATAATGTAAAAAGAGTATTTAAGTTATTTAAAGGATTAGAGCAATCAAGAAGAGTTGTTAAAAAATTTAAGCCAGATGTTGTAATAGGAACTGGTGGATATGTAAGTGGTCCAGTTTTATTTAACTCAGCTATAAACAAAGTTCCAACAGTAGTACATGAACAAAACTCTTTCCCAGGCGTTACTAATAAAATACTTTCTAAGATGGTTACAAAAGTATTAACAAGCTTTGAAGATTCTCATCAAAGATTCCCTGAAGATAGTAGAGAAAAATTAACACTTACAGGAAATCCAGTAAGAAAAGAAATACTAAATGCTAGAAAAAATATAGCAAGAAGAAATTTAGGGATAACTGAAGATAAGAAAATGGTACTTTGCTACGGAGGTAGTGGAGGAAGTGAAGATATAAACAATGCAATGAGATTAGTCATAGATAATATGGTAAAAGAAGACGTAGCATTTATATTTGCTACAGGAAAGTATTACTATGAAGAATTCTCTCAGACTATAAGTCACTTAAATTTAAAGCCATACCAAAAAGTAGTACCATATTTAGAAGATATGGCTAATGCATTAGCAGCAAGTGATTTAGTTATAGGAAGCGCAGGGGCTATATCTTTAGCTGAAATAACAGCACTTGGAAAACCATCAATAATTATACCAAAAGCATATACAGCTGAAAATCATCAAGAGTATAATGCTAAAAGTATAGAAAATCAAGGTGCTGGAATAGCGATACTTGAAAAAGACTTAACTCCTGAAAAATTAAATGAAACAGTGTTTAGGCTTTTAGGAGATAAAGAAAAATTAATAGATATGGCAAATGCAAGTAAAGAAATAGGAAAGCCTGAGGCTATTGAAATAATATATGATGAAATACTAAAAATTTATAATGCTAATAACAAGCAAAAATCACCATCTAAAAAAGAAAATAAAAAGATAAAAACAAATAATCAAGCAGAAGAAGTACAAAATGCTTGTAATAAAGATACAGAACAAGAACAACCAAAAGTAATTGGAATAAAGAAAAAGTAACATATATCCCCTCTAGTACATAATATTTAAATTATAGACCTTATGATTTAACATACAGCACTAGGGGGGATAATTTTGTCTAAGTATATAATTAAAGGTGGCAACAAAATAGAAGGAAAGCTTAGTATAAGAGGAGCTAAAAATGCTATATTACCAATAATGGCAGCCACCATACTTAATGAAAGTGTGAGTATTATCCATAATGTACCTGATATATCAGATGTACATTTTATGATAAAAATATTAGAAAGCATTGGATGTAAAGTAAGTTATAGCGATGGTACACTTATTGTAGATAGCTCATTTGCTGATCAAGTGGAGATAGAGGAGTGCTACGTTAGAAAAATGAGATCTTCCATAATTATAATGGGAGCAATGATTGGTAGATTTGATTATACTAAAATAAGTTACCCAGGAGGATGTGCAATTGGTTCAAGACCAATAGATTTACACCTTAAGGCTTTAAAAAAATTAGGTATAAGGATAGAAGAGGACGAAGGTTTTATAAAGTGTTATAAGGATAGTTTAGAGGGAAATATAATAAACTTTGAGTTTCCAAGTGTTGGAGCTACCGAAAATGCAATTCTAGCTGCAGTTAAAGCAACAGGAATAACAAAAATATATAATGCAGCTAGAGAACCTGAAATAGAAGATTTACAAAATTTTTTAAATAAAATGGGTGCCAAGGTAAAGGGAGCCGGAACTAATTATATAGAAATTGAAGGTGTAAAAAAGCTTCGCAGAGTAGAACATGATGTCATACCAGATAGGATAGCAATAGGAACATATATGATAGCATCGGCATTAACTAATGGTAAACTTGAAGTAGATAATGTAGTAATATCACATATGGAGCCTATAAGTGATAAGCTAAGAAGTGCAGGGTGTGAAATAGAGTATAAAAATGGTGGGTTATTACTTAAACCACCAAGTAAAATAAAATCAATAGATTTAGTTAGGACTTCACCTCATCCAGGATTTCCAACAGATATGCAAGCTCAACTTATGACATTTATGACCCTTTCGGATGGGATAAGTGTATTTCATGAGACTATTTTTGAAAATAGGTTTATGCATTGTGCTGAATTAACTAGGTTAGGAGCTAATATTAAATATATAACAGAAAATATATGTATGATAAAGGGTGTAGAAAAGTTAAGAAGTGCAAAAGTTAAATCTCCAGACCTAAGAGGAGGGGCAGCTTTAGTATTAGCGGCATTGACTATTCCACAGGAAACAGAAATAAGTAATATATATCATATTGAGAGAGGTTATGAAAATATAGAAGATATCCTAACAAGATTAGGTGCAAATATATTAAAAATAGAGGAAATAGAAAAATAAAAGGCTTTTAAGCCTTTTTTTCATGAAGATTATATTGTATAAAGGATAAATTATATTATTAGTTGTATTAATATTATATACGATTTTTAAGGAGATATATTTTATGAAAAGATTAAAAAAGGGAGCTTTAATAAATATTCTAATATTAATACTAATAATTATAGTAATTTTATACACACTACTGAATAGCAAGATTTTCAATAGTAATCAAATAAGAATTGAAGGAAATGAGAAAATTTCAAAGGACTATATAGTTAGAATTCTAGATCTAAGAGAAGATAAAAATATATTTATGTACAACTTAAAAGATATGGAAAAAGAACTTGAGGAAAATAAGTACATAGAAGATGTAAGGGTAAAAAGGGAATTTCCAAATAAGCTACATATAATAATTATAGAAAAAGAAATATCAGGAATAATTCAAGATGATGGTTTAAAATGTTATATTGATAATAAAGGTAAGTTTATAGATAAAGTTAAGAAAGATGAAGAAATAGATAATTATCTTATGATAGATATTGGATATAAGCTAGATAAGAATAATAATATAAAGTTTAAAAAAGAAAGATATAAAAATAATTTATTGGAAGTATTAAAAAATATAAAAAGTTGCACTTTATACAAAAAAATAAATAAGGTTAAAATAGAAGAAGATTCTATAAGAATGTACACTCCAAAAGGTTTAGAAATTATATTTTTAAACAATAAAGAGATAGAAAAAAATATAAAAAAAACAGAAGCAATATTAATAGATTTACAAAGTAGTAAAATAAGTAAAGGAACAGTTGATTTTAGACAGGGTAAAAATCCAATTTACATGCCATAGGTATGAGTGATTTTACCAAAAATAATATAAAAAGGCATAGTGATTTTTAATATGCAATTAAAAGTTATGAATGAGGAAAATAATATAACAAAAAATTCCTACAAAAAATATAAATAAAAAGTATTAAAAAACTTGAAAAATATAAGTGTTTCAAAGTAAAATAAAGAGGGTAAGCATTTATGATATGGATATTAATAAGATTAGCCTTATGTATAGTAGATTGATATTATATAACGTTTACTTATCCTATAGATTATTTTTTATATATCTGTAGAAATACTTATAAGTAAGGATTTTATATTTGGTGCAATAAAGTCTTGGTTTTAAGGTAAATATGTCACTAAACTAGTGTTTAGGTCGAGATTATATGACAACTTATCAGTTATTAGAAGACATATTGTTACAAATTTAAGAAATAAAAAAAGAGGAAATTGAATATTTTTGTGGAATAACTTAGTTAATTATTAACAAAAACAAGAATTAAATGATATAATTAATACATACATTTACTTATAATCATAAAATAGGGAGGTTACGCGATGCTAAACTTTGACGTTGAAACAGATGGACTTGCACAAATCAAAGTAATAGGTGCAGGTGGCGGTGGAAACAATGCTGTTAATAGAATGGTTGAAGCACAGCTTCAAGGTGTTGAGTTTATAGCTGTTAATACTGATAAACAAGCTTTACTTACATCAAAAGCAGAATATAAAATTCAAATAGGTGAAAAATTAACAAGAGGGCTTGGAGCGGGAGCAAATCCTGAAGTAGGAAAAAGAGCCGCTGAAGAAAGTAAGGATGAAATAGTAAAGGTACTTCAAGGTGCTGATATGGTATTCGTTACAGCTGGTATGGGTGGAGGAACAGGAACAGGTGCTGCTCCAGTTATAGCTCAACTTGCTAAAGAAATGGGAATACTTACAGTAGGAGTAGTTACAAAGCCGTTCTTATTTGAAGGTAAAGTAAGAATGAAAAATGCAGAAAATGGGATAGCTGAATTAAAGTCAAAAGTTGATACATTAATAACTATACCTAATGATAGACTTTTACAAATAGTACAAAAGAATACATCTATGCTAGACGCATTCTCTATAGCAGATGACGTATTAAAGCAAGGTATACAATCTATATCTGATTTAATAGCTGTACCAGGACTTATAAACTTAGACTTTGCTGACGTTACTTCTGTAATGAAAGAACAAGGACTAGCTCATATGGGTCTAGGAAGTGCTTCAGGTGAAAATAGAGCTATAGAAGCAGCTAGACTAGCTATACAATCACCACTTCTTGAAACATCAATAAGAGGTGCTAGAGGAGTCTTACTTAACATAACAGGAGGACCTAACCTAGGATTACTTGAAATAAATGAAGCATCAACTCTAGTTAATGAGTCATGTGACCCAGAAGCAAACATAATATTCGGTGCATCTATAAGAGAAGACTTAGGTGAAGAAATAATGATTACTGTTATAGCGACTGGTTTTGATGAAAATAATCATGACTTAGGTTACAAGATAGCTGAAAAACCAAAGGCTACTTCAAGACCTACTTTAAATACACAACCAACACAACCAGCACCACAAATGCAAAAAACATCAATAATAGAAGAGAAAGAAGAGATCATAGCTCCAAAAGAAGAACCTAAAAGATCTAGCTTCATGGAAGAGGATGAAATGGAGATACCAACTTTCTTAAGAAGAAGAAGATAAAGAAGTCTAAATGACTTCTTTTTTTGTATATAAAAAATTTTTATTAAGCTTAAAATATTAAAAAATATATAGATAGCATATATAAATCTAAAAAATACTTGAGAAATTAGCAAATTAAGTAGAGATATGAATAAAGTAAAATTTTTATATAAAAAATTAGTTATTATAATTTTAAGAATAAAGATAGATAACTTTGAATAAATATTAGTATAGAGAATAACAAAGTTAATTAAATAAAAACAATATAACAATACTATATAAATATTAAATAGAAAAGAAAGCAGAATGCTTTCTTTTTTTGTGAATTTTTACACTAAAATAAATGGGTTTCGACCATTAAAAATGACATAAAATTATAAACTATCTAACTTATAATATACACAAAGGTTAAAGGAGGTTAGCTTAATGTATATAGAGTACTACATTATAGAAAACCTATTAATAAATTATATTATTATAAGTTGTACATCTATACTAACAAAAAAATATAATAACAATAAAAAAAAATGGATATGTGCATCTGTAGGTACATTGTATTCAATTGCGTACATTTTTCCACAACTAGATATATTATTTACGCTACCACTAAAGATTATTATCATAGGACTAATAACATTATTTTTATTTGATTATAAAAATAAAAAAGAATACTTTAGAGTATTGTTGGTATTTTTATTAGTTAATATATTTATTTCTGGAACTACATTTTTTATAATTTATTTCACAGGTATAAGTCATTTAAAGATATCATTTTTAATCATTTGTGCATATACAAGTTGTGAACTTTTAAAATATATCTATAATGATATAAGTTTAATGAGGCAAATAAAGGAGAGTACAAAAGAAATTGAAATAACATTGCTTAATAAGACATGTAGTTGCAAGGCATTATTAGATACTGGAAATTTATTAAAAGATCCTTTAAGTAATAATGACATAGTAATAGTAAAATCCAAAGCTTTGAGAAATATAATTCCAAGCTATCTATACGATTATGAATACGATGATATAGATATAGTTGAGATTGAAAGTATAATAGATAATTTAGAAAGTGATATTGCATCTAGGGTAAGAGTTATACCTTATAAGCATGGTGGAAGTAGCAAAAATAATATAATGCTTGGTATAAAAGCTGATTATATAGAAATTGATAAAACAAAAATAGGTAATATAGTGGTTGGAATATCAGATTTTGATGATGATAAATACAATGCTATACTAAATCCTAGTATATTATCGTAAATAAAACAAACAAAAGGGGGAGATTATTATGAAGTCATTAATTGCAAAGTTATCTATCAGAATTAAGAAAATACTAATTAAATTTAAAATCTTAAAACCAAAAGGTGTGTATTACATGGGGGGCGTAAATGTATTACCACCACCATTAAATTCAGATGAAGAAAGTGAGCTATTACAAAGGTTAGAAAAAGATGAAGAAGTAAAAACAATTTTAATAGAGAGAAATTTAAGATTAGTAGTATATATATCTAGAAAATTTGAAAACACTGGAATTGATATTGAGGATTTAATATCAATTGGCACGATAGGACTTATTAAAGCTGTAAATACATTTAAGTTAAATAAAAATATAAAATTAGCTACTTACGCATCAAGATGTATCGAAAATGAAATCCTAATGTATCTTAGAAAAAATAATAAAAAGAAGGTAGAAGTATCCTTTGATGAACCTTTAAATATAGATTTAGATGGAAATGAACTACTACTTTCAGATGTATTAGGAACAGAAAATGATGAAATCTATAAAATAATAGAAGAAGAGATAGATAAAGATTTATTGGTTATGGCTTTAGATAGATTATCAGATAGAGAAAAGCAAATTATGGAATTAAGGTTTGGGCTAATAAATAGGGGAAGGGAGAAAACTCAAAAAGAAGTAGCTAATATACTTGGAATATCTCAATCTTATATATCTAGATTAGAAAAAAAAATAATATCAAGATTAAAAAAAGAAATGAAAAAATTTATATAATTATCTCTTAAAAGTATAAAAAAATATGATGTGTAAATAATTTCATATAGATAAAACTTTTAAGAGAGGACTGAAATTTATGCAAATTAATAAAGTTGAAATCTGTGGTGTAAATACATCTGAACTTCCAGTACTTAAAAATAATCAGATGACCGAACTTCTTCACAAGATAAAAGATGGGGATGAAGAAGCAAGACAGCAATTTGTAAGAGGTAATTTAAGACTAGTTTTAAGTGTAATACAAAAATTCAACAATAGAGGGGAAAATATAGACGATTTATTTCAAATTGGATGTATAGGACTTATAAAGGCTATTGATAACTTCGACTTAAGTCAAAATGTAAGATTCTCAACTTATGCAGTCCCTATGATTATAGGTGAGATAAGAAGATATTTAAGAGATAACAATCCAATAAGAGTAAGTAGGTCATTAAAAGATATTGCATATAAGGCTTTACAAGTAAGAGAAAGACTTGTTAGATCAAATTCAAAGGAACCTACAGTATCTGAGATATCTAAGGAATTAGAATTACCTATTGAAGATGTTGTAATGGCATTAGATGCAATACAGGATCCTATATCATTATTTGATCCAGTTTATCAGGATAATGGAGATGCAATATTTGTTGTGGATCAAGTTCAAGATAAAAAAGATACAGATGAAAATTGGTTACAAGAAATTGCCTTAAAAGAGGCCATAAAAAAATTAAATAGCAGAGAAAGGTTAGTTTTAGATCTTAGGTTTTATAAAGGAAGAACTCAAATAGAAGTAGCTGATGAGATAGGTATATCGCAAGCGCAAGTATCGAGAATAGAAAAAAACGCATTGAAAAATATGAGAAAATATATATAATATATAGTATAAGAAAAATCGTTGGTATATAATGCCAACGATTTTTCTTAGAACTGAGAAAACATTTTTAAAAATTGAAAAATTTTTCTTAATATGTGATAAGAATAGGAGTTAGACCATGTTAACATCATCAATAGGATATATGATCTTGCGTACATTTCCAGAAAGTCTAGTAACTATATTTTGTGGGATGTTGCTTATGGGAATAAAATTAGATAATAAAGAAATATTAAAAAAAGGATTTTTATTAGGTGTGATAGTAATAGCGATAAGATCTTTACCTATAAATTTTGGAGTACATACAATATTATCTATGATAGCTTTAGGAATAATGTTATACAAAATGTCAAATGGTGATTTATTAAGAACAGTAATATCAACATGCTTATTTTTTATAGCACTTGCCATGAGTGAAGGGATATATATTTTTATAGCAACAAGTTTATTAAATATACCAATAGAAATTTTAACTAATCAAGACGGACCAATTTCAGCTATAAGAACGTTACCGTCACTTTTAATAGCTATAGGAATTGTATTTTTACTAAAAAAAATAGTTATGGAAAATGTGAACCAATATATTAAGAGGGGATAATTATGGGGATAATAGAGGAGTTATCGTTAAAAGCGTCGAATAAGTTAGGGAAGAAGCTTGATAAAAATGATGAAGAAATAGCAGTTATAAACTATGGGCTATTTACAATATTACATACTAGTTTAGCAATAGTTGTAACGATAATAGTAGGTTTATTAACTAAAACATTAATTGAAATTATGACAATATCTATAACATCCGCTATTTTAAAAAGGTATTCTGGAGGTGTGCATGCAACTAGCCCAGAGAGATGCACTTTAATAGGAGTTATATTAGCATATATACTATCTTATATATCAATAAGTATAATGGATATTGATATGAGTATTACTATATTAATGATAATATCTATAATAGGATTTTCTTATTATATTTTATATAAAAAATGTCCAGTACCATCAAAGAATAAACCTTTGAAAAAAGAAAGTACTAGAAAAAAATTAAGAAAAAAAGCCTTTAATCTAATTAATATATATGTAGTTTTAATTATAATATTACTTAGTATATATTCAATAAACAATGTTACAATTGCAAAAAGTATAGCCTTATCAATGGTACTAGGAATAGGACTTCAAGTGTTTGTATTAACTAGCCTAGGGGGCAGACTTATCAACTTGTTAGATAATTTTTTTAATATAAATAAGTTTTTATCTAAAAATATGTCTTAAATATATTTAGGGCAAAATAAAATGTAAGGGGGAAATAAGATGGATTTCTTATTAGGTTCAGTATCTGATTTATTAACTAAAGTTGCAGAAGGAGCATCAACATATTGTATGCTTATATTCTTTGAACCAGAAGTACCAAAGTCATTAAGAGAAGAATAATAAAAAATCATGAGGATTTACTCCTCATGATTTTAATTTAATAAAGACAGTTCTAGGTGAAATCTATGCAAAATTTTGATAAAAAAAGAAATAAAAAAGTTTTTGAGATAATAGTTATACTAAAGGTTATATACGTTATATCAAGTTTATTAGCTATAGCAAGTTTTGTAACTTTTGAAGAACAAGCAAAGGATGCAATAACTATTACAATATCAATAAGTATAATATTAACAATATTAATGGGTTACTTTTTATGGATATCTATTTATACTAAAAATAGAATAGATAAGTCTCCTAAATTTTTAGATTACTTAGAAACATCTATACTGATAGGAATGTTTATAATAGTAGTATTTTTCACAGGAAAAGCAGAAAGTGGATATAAATTACTTAGTATATTTATAGTTATAATATCCTCAATACAGTTTGGGAAAAATTATGGTGTAGCATCTTCTATTATTCAAATAGTAGCAATACTAGCTATTAGTATAATGTTTACAAGTGGAAATGAAGAAATGTTAAGGTTATATTTTGAAAGAGATTTAGTTCTTAGTGCAGCCTTATTTGTTATAGCTATTATACTAGGTATGTATGTTGATACAGAAAGAGAACATAGTAAGGAATTAAGAGAATTAGCAAATAAAGATGAATTAACTGGATTATACAATCATAGGTATTTTCAAGAATATCTTAATAATACACTAATAGAAGCAGATAAAAATGATAAAGAAGTTTCTTTATTATTTATGGATATAGATTACTTTAAAAATTATAATGATGTAAATGGGCATCAAGCTGGGGATTTATTACTTGAAAAGATTGGGAAAATATTAAATGAAAATATGAGAGAAAATGATATAGTTGCAAGGTATGGTGGAGAAGAATTTGCAGCAGTACTTCCTGACACAACAGAAGAGGATGCTATAAAAATTGGTGAAAATATAAGAAATGCAATACAACAGACTGAGTTTGAAGGTCAAGAAAATCAACCAAACAAAAATATTACTATATCAATAGGTGTATCATCTTATCCAAATAGTGCTATTAATAAACATCAGCTTATAAACACAGCAGATGATGCCTTATATAGAGCAAAATCTTTTAATAAAAATAGAGTAGAGTCATACCACAGTATATTATATGACTTATGCAGAGAAATAAATATACCAGAAGAAACAATAAAATCATTAAAAACATTTATAAATATGATAAATATAAAAGATAGATATACATATGGCCATACAGAGAGAGTGGTTATTTATTGTAAGTGGTTTGCACAGTCTATTGGATTAAGTGAACACGACCAAGCACAAATACAGATAGCAGCATATTTACATGATATTGGTAAGCTAGAAATTCCTGAAGAAGTTTTAAATAAAAAAGGTAGACTTACAGACGAAGAATTTAATATGCTTAGAAATCATCCTCAAGCAGGAGTTGACCTTATACACCATATAGTGCCACTAAAGGATTTTAGATCTATAATAAGACACCATCATGAAAGGTATGATGGGAAAGGTTATCCAGATAAACTTCAAAAAGAGGAGATTCCATATTTGGCAAGAATGATTACTATTGCAGATAGTTTTGACGCAATGACATCTAATAGACCATATAACACAAGGAAGAGCCATGAAGAAGGAATACAAGAATTGAGAGCTAATGCTGGTACTCAATTTGATCCATATTTAGTTGAGAAGTTTATAGAGATGTTAGAAAAATATAAAGATAATTTTTAAAAAATAGCCTATAAAGGTTATTTTTTTTTGTACAAGTACATATTTATTTTTGTAAGGGAGGGGATTATAATGTTAAGAGTATCTGATATAATGGAAAAGGAAATCATAAACATTAAAAATGGAAAAAGAATGGGATTTATAACTGATATAAATTTAGATATAAATGAGGGAAAAATAATGTCTTTTACAGTTAGTGGAGATGGAGGAAGAAGTCTATTTTCAAGAGGTGATGAAGGACAAGTTATATTTTTTAATGATATACTAAAGATAGGTTGTGATACTATAATAGTAAATATAGGTTCAGAACTAAATATAGACGATTTTAATATATAGCCAACAAAGGAGGATATAGATATGCAATGCCCTTACTGCAACTATAAAGAATCTAAAGTAGTAGATTCAAGACATACAGACAGAAAGTCTATAAGAAGAAGAAGAGAGTGTGAATCTTGTAAAAAAAGGTTTACTACTTATGAGAAAATAGAGATGACACCTGTAATGGTAGTTAAAAAAGATAATAACAGAGAATATTTTGATAGAGAAAAGTTAAAAAATGGAATACTAAAGTCTTGTGAAAAAAGACCTGTATCAGTAGAGCAAATAGATGACATAGTATACTATATAGAAAACGAAATAAATAAGCTTTATATATCTGAAATAGAAACTGGGGAAATCGGAGAAATGGTAATGGATAGGCTAAAAGAGGTTGACGAAGTAGCTTATGTTAGATTTGCATCTGTATATAGACAATTCAAGGATATAAATACTTTTGTAGCAGAGCTAAAAAATATATTAACAGAGAAAGGTAACTAGCATGGAAAAATTAATAAGAGTAAATGAAATAGAGAAAAATTTAGACTTTGTAAATTTAGCTGTAACTCTTAAAAATGTAGATGCAAAGTCAAAAGATGATATGTTAACTGTTTGTAAAGAAGGAAACTTTAATTTTAAAAACTTAACAAGTAATGTACAAATACATTCAGATATAGTTAATGTAGTTGAAAAGTTTGATATAGGATTAAAGAAGGATGGAGATGCACTTATAACAAACTTAACAAATACTCCACTATTAATATTTACAGCAGATTGTGTTCCAATAGCTTTAATAGACAAGAAAAATAAAGCTATTGGGCTTATCCATGCTGGATGGAGAGGGACTTATTCAAAAATAGTTAAAAATACTATAGATAAAATGATAGAAAAATATAACACTAATCCAAAAGATATAGTAAGTGTTATAGGACCATCTATAGGTAGATGTTGTTATGAAGTTTCAGAAGAGCTTATAGAAAAATTTAACACAATTCTTACAAACAAAGATGAAAAATTTTATATAATAAAAGAAGGGAAGTATCATTTAGATTTATGGAATGTTAATGAACAAATATTAAAAGAATGTAATGTTAAAAAAGAAAATATAATAAACTTAAATATTTGCACAAGTTGTGAAAGTGATAGATTCCATTCTTACAGAAAACATGATAAAACAAATGAAAGAATAGGTATGATACTAGAGATAAAATAAAGAGGTGAATTAATACCATGAAAGTAAAAGTACTTGTTATAGATGATGAAATGCATATAGTAGAGCTTTTAAAGTTCAATTTAGAAATGTCAAACTATGAAGTTGACTATGCATACGACGGAATAGATGGATATATAAAGGCAAGAGAATTAAAGCCTGATTTAATATTATTAGACTGGATGTTACCTAATATAAGTGGTATTGATGTACTTAGAAAGATAAGAAGTGACAAAGAATTAGCTAATACACCAGTTATAATGCTTACTGCTAAAAATATGGAAAATGATAAAGTAGAAGGGCTTGAATTTGGTGCTGATGATTATATGACAAAGCCATTTAGTATAAAAGAACTACTTGCTAGAATAGGTACTGTACTTAGGAGGTGTAATATAAAAGTAAAGACTAAAGAATCTACATTATCTATTGGAGACTTAAAAGTTGATTTAAGTAAACATGAGGTATATAAAGGAAGCGAAAAAATAGAACTTACTCTTAAGGAATTTGAATTATTAAAACTTTTACTAGAAAATAAAGGAAAGGTTCTTTCTAGAAATTATTTATTAGATAAAATATGGGGATATGAGTATTATGGTGAGACAAGAACAGTAGATGTTCATATAAGATATCTTAGAAAAAAAATTGAAAGTGAAAATGAATCGGACAAGTATATTCAGACAATTAGAGGTGTTGGATATAAAATTGATTAAAATATAACTTAGGAGATAACAACATGGAACAGTTAAGTACACTAGGGTATTCTATTTTATTAATATCTATAATAATCTCTATATTGTCAATACGATATACTTTAAGATTAAGAAAGTATTTAGAAGAATTTATATATGTTTCTAAAAAAATAAGTAATAAAGAATTTCATTCAAGAATAAGTAGTACAGCTAAAGGTGATTTAGGTGAACTAAGCAGAAACTTTAATGAAATGATAGAAATAATGGACAAAACCATAAGTGATTTGGACTATAGCAATTTACAAAAAACTTCTATACTAAAAAGTATATCTCATGGAATTTTGGCTATAGATATAGATGGAAATATAATGCTTATAAATGAAGAAGCTAAAAGAATGTTAAAATGTGATAATGGTATATTGGTAGAAGGAAAAAATATAAAAAATGTAATAAAAGAAGAAAAGTTATTAGAAGAAATAAATACGTTTAAAGGTTGGAAGCAAAATAAAACCGATGAACTAAAAATTAATGATGATTTAGTATATAAGGTTAGCATAGACCCAATATATCTTGAAAGTATAAAGCACATAATAATAGGTTCTATAATAAATATACAAGATATAACTGAAAAAGTTAAATTAGAACATATGAGAAGTGATTTTGTAGCAAATGTTAGCCATGAATTAAAAACACCTTTAACATCAATAAGTGGTTTTGTAGAGACCTTAAGGCTAAATGAAAATATTGATGTACAAACTAGAAATCGATTTTTAAGTATAATCGAAACTGAATCAGATAGATTAAAAAGATTGATTGATGATATATTATTACTTTCATTTATCGAAAATAATGAAAAGATAGTTTACGAAGGTGTATCCTTATATAATGTCTTTTTAGAAGTATATGAAATGACTAATTATATAGCGAAATCTAAAAATATAAACTTAACTTATGAGTTTGATGATAAATCGATTGTAGTATTTGCAAATAGAGATTATATAAAACAAGTATTTTTAAATCTAATAGATAATGCAATAAAGTATACTCCAGAAAATCAAGGTAAGACAGTAAAGGTAAGTGTAGGTACAAAACAAGATAAAATCATAATAAAAGTAAAAGATGAAGGTATAGGTATACCTAAAGAAGATATAAATCGTATATTTGAGAGATTTTATAGAGTTGATAAAGCAAGAAGTAAAGAAGTAGGCGGTACAGGTTTAGGTCTTGCTATAATAAAGCATATAGTTAAGTCTTTAGGTGGAACAATAGAAGTAAAAAGTGAATTAAGACATGGTAGTGAATTCATCGTTAATATACCTGAGAAAATTTCCTTTAAATAAAGGAAATTTTTTTTTGTTTTTGCACAAACTATTATCATGATATTTTAAATTAGGAACAATAGTTGTAAAAACAAAGGAGTTGATATGATGGAAGAGAGTGTATTAAGGGAAGGTGTTTTTAGACATTCGTTTATGGTAGCATCTATTCTAGGTATATTATGCAGAGCATTAGTTCTTAGGGTTGTAGATAAACAATATCCAAGAAGGCCTCAGGATTATCTAGAACAAATAATAACATCAGCACTAGCTGCATTTTTAGGAGCAATAGCCCTTCCGGCTCTTTTAGAAAATGAATTCTCTGCATTAACATTTTTTGCAATAGCAATACAACAATTTCAAGGCCTGGCAGAGCAAGAAAGAATAACCTTAAAAAATATTGACGAAGCAGAGATAGTGCCAAAAGGATCAGCTTATGTAGAAGAGATAGCTTCGACTTATGAATCTAGATGTTATATAAGTTTACTATCATCATTAATGGCATCAGGCTTATTTATACTATTTAATAACTATTTATTATATGGATTTTTAGTATCAACGATAGCAGCAGCTATAGGTGCTGGAATTATAGGGCTTATAATAAGAAGATATTTAAGAAGAGATAGTATAGCAGATGTAGCAGAAGTTAGAGAAGCTAAGATTCATTTTGATAAATCAGTTCTTAAAGTAAATGGAGTTTATATAGGGAACATAGGTTTAGAAGATACTAGAAATAGATATTTAAATGAAGGATTGGCAATAGAAATAATTCCTAAAAGCTTAGGTGATTTTGGTATAGTAAGTGATATAGGACAAAGACAAGCTATAATACATAATATATTTATTCATATGGGTGTAGATAAAGATGTAGATGAAAAAGACATATTAACTATATCAGAAACAGATTTTGATAAACGTTCAGTAGTAATACCTTTTATTCCAATAATGAAGGATATAGAAACTATGATTGAAATAGCAAGAAGTACTCCTATTATAGAAACAGCAAAAGGCAAAAATAGTGATTACAAAAAAACTATATAAAAATAAAGAGGTGGTATTATGGATACAGCATTTGTAGTGGCCTTATCAATAGGTGTGCTATCTAGGTTAATAATGTTAAATGTAGATAAAAAACAATACCCTACACAACCAAACGTGCTTTTAACACAACTTGTGTTAGCATTTGTAGCTTCAGCATTAGGAGCATTAGTTGTTCCTGCTTTACTAGAGAAGTCATATACATCAATTACATTTTTATCATTGGCAGCAGAACAGTTTAGAAAAGTAAGAGAAAGTAGAAGAAATACACTTCAAAACTTAGAAGATATTCAATTAGTTAAAAGAGGAAGTGCGTTTATAGAAGAAATAGCAAGAACATATGAAGTAAGAAATTATATGTGTATAGTAACATCTTTTTCAACTATATCTTTGTATCATTTTATGATAAAAGAATTTAATATATCTCAAAATAGTAGCTTACTTATAAGTGGGATATTTGGACTTATATTAGCTATAATACTTAAAAAATTATTAAAAAGAAAGTCTATTGAAGACATAGCAGATGTTCGACAAGTAGAAATAAAATTTGTTGATGAATCAATCCTTCAAGTAGGAGATTTAAAGGGAATAACAAATGTAGGTCTTGAAAGTGATAGACAAAGATATTTAGAAAATGGAATAGGTATAGAAATTATCCCAAAAGACAACAATTATATAAATGCAAGTGTATTATACGATGCGGGACAAAGGCAAGCTATAGTATATAATATATATTCAAGAGTAGGACTTTTTAGAGATGATAATGAACCGGCATTTGTACCTCTTCCAAGAAGACATCCTCAGAAACAAAGTATAATGATAGCTTATGTACCAATAGAGAGAGATGTAGAAAAAGTATTAGAGGCTGTTAGGTCTTGTCCGATATTATCTAGTTCAAAAGGTAGAAATCTATCTATTAATTATAAAATAGGCGAGAAAGGAAGTGTATAATATGGGAGAAAATATAGGTTTAACAGAATATACATTAGCAGTAATAACTACAGATAAAAATATGAAATTTGGTGGAGGATGTCCTATATTTTATGCAGAAGATGATAAAGATCTTCAACATAAAGCAATGCTTATGGCAAAGAGCGTTGGAGGAATGGTTCATGATATGACAAATGGAACATTAATCGTAGTTAAACATTAAAGGTACCTTTTAGGGTACCTTTTAACTTATTGCAAATATTGACTAATTTCAGCAAACCGTGGTATTATAAAACGATGTAATCATATGGAGAAAAGTGGTGAAAGTTCATGGAAGTAAATGTAAAGAAAATGAATAATGTAGTCAGCAAAGTTTATAATAATAGTATTGCAGAGGAACTAGGAATAGAGGTAGGAGACATACTTATTTCTATAAATGGCCAACCAATACAAGATATAATAGAATATAGATTTTTATTAAGTGATGAATACTTAGAAGTTGAGATACAAAAAATAAATGGTGAAATATATGTATATGAGATAGAAAAAGAATATGATGATGATTTAGGTATAGAATTTTCTAACCCTATAATAGACAAAGCTAAAAGTTGTAGAAATAAATGTGTATTTTGCTTTATAGACCAACTTCCAAAAGGAATGAGAGAAACTCTTTATTTTAAAGATGATGACTCAAGATTATCATTTTTACAAGGTAACTTTGTAACTCTTACAAATATGAGTGAAGAAGATATAGATAAAATAATAAGATACAGAATAAGTCCAATAAATATATCAGTTCATACTACAAACCCAGAACTTAGACAGAAGATGATAAAAAATAAGTTTGCAGGTAAATTATATGATATAATGAAAAGATTAGCAGATGCACAGATACAAATGAACTGTCAAATAGTTTTATGTCCTGGATATAATGATAAAGAAGAATTAGAAAGAACAGTATCTGATTTATCTAAATTATATCCATATGTAAATAGTGCAGCAGCAGTTCCAGTAGGTATAACTAAGCATAGGGATCATTTACCTAACTTAGAGATATTTAACGAGAAAACTGCAAGAGAGACTATAGAACAAGTTGAAAAATTACATGAAAAATATCTAAAGGAATTAGGAACAAGATTTATATTCTTATCAGATGAATTTTATGTAATGGCTAATAAAAAATTATTAGACTATGATGAATATGAAGGATTTATACAATTTGAAAATGGAGTAGGAATGATTAGTAAGCTTGAAAGAGAAATACAAGATCAACTAACTACTTTATCTGAAGAAAAGATAAATATAAAAAAGAAAGTTTCTATAGCAACAGGGCATTCTGCATATGAATTTATATGTAAAATGGCAAAAGAAATAATGGATAAGTGTCCTAATATGGAGATTAACGTTTATAAGATAATAAATAATTTCTTTGGAGAGACAATAACTGTTTCTGGACTTATAACAGCAACAGATATAATGGATCAATTAAAAGGTATAGATTTAGGAGAGACTCTTTATATACCAAGAAGTATGCTAAAAGCAGATGAAGATATATTCTTAGATAATATAACTTTAGAAGAATTAAACAATAAAATGGGAATTGAAGTAATACCTTGCTTAAATGAAGGTAAAGACTTTGTTGATAAAATATTAAAGTAGAGAAGGGAGATTATTATGAGCAATAGCAATAATAGACCGATAGTTGCAGTAGTAGGAAGACCTAATGTTGGTAAATCAACATTATTTAATAAACTAGCAGGAAAAAGAATATCTATAGTAGAAGATACTCCAGGAGTAACTAGAGATAGAATATTCACTGAAGTTGAGTGGTTAGACAGATACTTCACATTAATAGATACAGGTGGTATAGAGCCAGATAATGGAGATATAATACTATCTAAAATGAGAAATCAAGCAATGCTTGCTATGGACATGGCTCACGTTATAATGTTTGTAGTTGATGGAAAGGCAGGACTTACAGCAGCAGATAAAGAAGTTGCACAAATACTTAGAAAGACTAGTAAACCAGTTATATTAGTAGTTAACAAAATAGATAATATAAATCAATTTGATAACATATATGACTTTTATGAATTAGGATTAGGAACTCCATTTGCAATATCTAGTGCTAATGGAATGGGACTTGGAGACTTACTAGATGAAGTAATAGCATTTTTCCCTAAAGGATTAAATACAGAGTATGACGAAGATATAATAAAGATAGCTATAACAGGAAAGCCTAATGCAGGAAAGAGTTCTATAGTTAACAAGATGTTAGGAGAAGAAAGAGTTATAGTAAGTCCAATAGCTGGAACTACTAGAGATGCTGTAGATACTTATCTAGAAAGAGATGGACAACAGTTCATGCTTATAGATACGGCAGGTATAAGAAAGAAAAGTAAGATATATGAAACAGTAGAAAAATATAGTGTTATAAGATCTATGGCAGCAGTAGATAGAGCAGATGTTGTAATGATAGTAATAGATGCAGCAGAAGGTATAACTGAACAAGATACAAAAGTTGCAGGTATAGCACATGATGAAGGTAAAGGATGTATATTCGTTGTTAATAAGTGGGACTTAATAGAAAAAGACAACAAGACTTTAGGAAATTATACAAAAGAAATAAGAGAAAAGTTCCCATTTATGATGTATGCACCAGTGCTATTTGTTTCTGCTAAAACTAATCAAAGAATGAATAAAATATTAGAAACTGCAGAATTTGTAGCAAACGAAAATGCTAAGAGAGTATCAACATCAGCATTAAACGATGTAATAGGTGAAGCTGTAATGTTAAATCAACCACCATCAGACAAAGGAAAGAGATTAAAAATATACTATGGTTCTCAAACAGGAGTTAAGCCACCTAAGTTTACGTTATTTATAAATGACAAGCAGTTAACTCACTTCTCATATCAAAGATATCTTGAAAATAAGATAAGAGAGAACTTTGGATTTGAAGGAACTCCTATACACTTTGAATACAGAGAAAAAAGAAGGTAATAAAATTACTTAAGGGGGATTAGTATGCTTAACTATTTAATAATTTTTATAATTGCTTATCTTTTAGGAAATATATCAACATCATATATTATTGCTAGAAGATTAGCAGGAGTGGACATAAGAACTCAGGGATCGGGAAATGCAGGTTCTACTAATGTACTTAGAACTCTTGGAAAAAAGGCAGGTCTTATGACATTTGTAGGAGACTTATTAAAAGGAATAATAGCCGTATTATTAGCAGGGATAATTGCTAAATATATTGGACTAGACCCACTTACAGCTAAGTATATAGCTGTTGTAGGAGTTGTTAGTGGTCATAACTGGCCAGCATTTTTAGGATTTAAAGGTGGAAAAGGAGTTGCTACATCTTTAGGTTCTATGATAGCAGTTAATCCTATAATGGCCTTAAGTTGCTTTTTGGTATTTTTAATAATAGTTTATATAACTAAATACGTATCACTAGGATCAGTACTTAGTATATCACTTTCTCCAGTAATAATGATATTTAGTCAAAATACAAAAGGTGTACTAGTTACATTATTTTTAACTCTATCAGTTATATATACTCATAGAGAAAATATAAAAAGACTTATAAATAAAACAGAAAGAAAAATTGGAGAAAAAAAATAAAATAGTATCTAGGTGGTGTTTTTAATGGAAAAAGTATGTATTTTAGGAGCTGGAAGTTGGGGAAGTGCATTAGGTTTAGTACTAGCTAAAAAAGGCTATGAAGTAATCATATGGACTTTAAGTCAAGAACAAGCTGATAAAATAAATAAGACAAAAGAAAATATAGATTATTTACCAGGGGTTTTATTCCCAAATAACATAACACTTACAACATCTTTAGAAGAAGCAGTACTAGACAGTAAAATTATAGTATTAGCAGTACCTTCTCAAGCTATAAGAAGTGTTTCAAGTAGCCTAAAGCCATTTGTAAAAGATGAACAAATAGTAGTAGATGTTGCAAAAGGATTAGAAAGAGGAACTGGGCTTAGACTATCAGAGGTTGTAGCTGAGGAGCTTCCAAATAATCCTTATGTAACTTTATCAGGTCCATCTCATGCAGAAGAAGTTGCAAGAGATATACCTACTACAGTAGTAGCTGCATCAGAAAATTTAGAAGTGGCTCAAATAGTTCAAGATATGTTTATGACACCTAAATTTAGAGTGTATACTAACCCTGACATAGTAGGAGTTGAACTTGGTGGAGCTCTTAAAAATATAATTGCATTTGGTGCAGGTATATGTGATGGTTTAGGATATGGAGATAATGCAAAAGCTGCACTTATGACTAGAGGTATAAGAGAAATAGGAAGATTAGGAGTTAAAATGGGTGCTAATTTATCTACTTTCTCAGGACTATCAGGTATAGGTGATTTAATAGTTACTTGTACAAGTATGCATAGTAGAAATAGAAGAGCAGGAATTCTTATAGGGCAAGGAAAAAGTTTAGAAGAAACTCTTGCTGAAGTTAAAATGGTAGTAGAAGGTATAACTGCTACAGAAGTTGCTTATGATGTTTCTAAAAAGCTAGGTATAGATATGCCAATTACAAGTGCAATATATTCTGTACTTCACGAAGGTGCAAATCCAAATGAAGTAGTAGCAGATTTAATGATGAGAAACAAAACACATGAAATAGAAGAAGTAGTGGAAGATAAGCTAGGATTTTAATCCTAGCTTTTTTATTTTAAAAATTAAAAATGACAAGCATGATTTATATATAAATTTAGAAATTATTAGTAATAATAGGGGACAAATAAAAATATACTTTATTAAGAAACTATATGCAGGAGGGGAAAATTAATGAATAACATATATGAAGACATAGCTAAGAGGACTCAAGGAGATATATATATAGGTGTAGTAGGTCCTGTTAGAACGGGTAAATCTACATTTATAAGAAAGTTTATGGAAAAGTTAGTAATACCGAATATAGAAAATGAATTTAAAAAGGAAAGAACAAAGGATGAAATACCTCAAAGTGGTTCAGGTAAGACAATAATGACAGTAGAACCAAAATTTGTTCCAGCAGATGGAGTGGAGATAAAGGTTAGAGATACTGTAAATTTAAAAGTTAGAATGGTTGATTGTGTTGGGTACATAGTAGATGGAGCTTTAGGACATGAAGAAGATGGTAAACAAAGATTAGTATCAACGCCATGGTCACAAGAAGCTATGACATTTGAGCAAGCAGCAGAGATAGGAACTAAAAAAGTTATAAGAGATCATTCAACATTAGGTATAGTAGTTATAACAGATGGTTCAGTAACAGGTATAGATAGAAAGAGTTATTTACAAGCAGAAGAAAGAGTTATAAATGAGTTAAAGTCTTTAAATAAGCCTTTTGCTATTGTATTAAATACACTTGATCCATACAGTGAAGATATAGAATTATTAAGATCTGAATTAGAAGAAAAGTATGAAGCTCCTATAGTACCATTAAATGTATTAGCTATGGATGAAGAAGATATAGAGAGCGTTATGGAAACAGTACTTTATGATTTTCCATTAAATGAAATAAGAATAAATTTACCTCAATGGATAGAAGGATTAGAGAGAAATCATTGGATAAAAAATAATATAATATTCACATTAAAGCAAAGTATAGAAGAAATTGGAAAGATAAGAGATATAGATAGTATTGTAGCAGGATTTTCAGAGTTAGAATTCTTAGAAGATACATCAGTTGATAATGTTGAACTTGGAGAAGGTGTTATAAGTATAGATTTATCTGCTAAGCAAGATTTATTCTACAATGTATTAGAAGAAAAGAGTGGATTTAAAATAGATGGAGACCATCAACTGCTTAGCTTAGTAACTAAGTTATCTAGAGTTAAAAATGAATATGACAAGATAGAATCTGCTTTAATAGATGCAAAAACAAAAGGCTATGGAGTTGTAGCGCCATCTTTAGAAGAATTAAGCTTAGAGGAACCAGAAATAATAAAACAAGGAAAACAATATGGAGTAAAATTAAGAGCAAATGCACCGTCACTTCATATAATAAAAGCTGATATATCTACAGAGATAGCACCTATAGTTGGAAGCCAAAATCAAGGCGAAGAGATGATAAAATATATGCAAGAGGAATTTGAACAAAATCCTAATGAAATATGGTCATCAAATATGTTTGGAAAATCTTTACATGATTTAGTTAAGGAACAATTACAAAGTAAGCTATATACAATGCCTGAAGAAATAAGAGTTAAGATACAAAAAACTTTACAAAAGATAATAAATGAAGGAAGTAGTAATATAATAACTATATTATTATAAAATACACTGATAAAAATTAGATGGCTAATTAAGATAATATTTAAACGTAGGAAAGGTTAAAAACCTTTCCTATTCTTATATAAGCTTATAATAAAGTTAAAATGATTATATGATAATTTTCTAAATTATCAGAAAATACTTAAAATTTAAAGAACATATATCCAA
The DNA here is from genome assembly GCF_015550185.1 of Romboutsia sp. 1001285H_161024_C4. Classification (NCBI taxonomy): domain Bacteria; kingdom Bacillati; phylum Bacillota; class Clostridia; order Peptostreptococcales; family Peptostreptococcaceae; genus Romboutsia; species Romboutsia sp. 1001285H_161024_C4. The sequence continues at coordinate 174,729 of NZ_JADNAJ010000002.1, forward strand.
AATTAATAATATAATCTATTAAATCAAAAAATTTATAGAATATATATTAAAAAAGGGGGTATGTTATGGAGCGTATTGTTTATGCAATAAATGATATTATTTGGAGTAACTGGTTAGTATTTTTATGTTTAGGTTCAGGTATTTATTTTTCTTTTAGAACCAAATTCTCTCAAATAAGACACCTTAAAGAAATGGTAGCCTTATTATTTAAAGGAGAAAAATCAGCTCAGGGTATTTCATCATTTCAAGCTCTATGTACAGCGCTAGCAGGGCGTATAGGTACCGGTAATATAGCAGGGGTAGCGACGGCTATAGCAATGGGAGGACCAGGAGCACTATTTTGGATGTGGGCAATAGCATTTTTAGGTGCAGGATCAGCATTTGCAGAATCTACATTAGCCCAAGTTTATAAAGAAGAACATGATGGATTATATCGTGGAGGACCAGCATACTATATTGAAAAGGGACTTGGAAATACTAAGTTTTCTAAATGGTACGGCATATTATTTGCATTAGCAACAGTATTAGCAACAGGATTATTACTACCTGGTGTTCAATCTAACTCTATAACAGTAGCAGTAAATAACGCTTTTAAGATAGACCCAATGATAATAACTGTAGTCCTAGTTATATTACTAGCACTTATAATATTTGGTGGAATAAAAAGAATAAGTTCTGCAGCAGAATTAATAGTTCCATTTATGGGAGGGATTTATATATTAATGTCTCTTGTAATAATAGCTGTTAATATAGAACAATTACCAAGTATTATAGAGTTAGTATTTAAGTCTGCATTTGGAGCAGAGCAAGCATTTGCAGGAATAATAGGTTCAACAATAGCTTGGGGAGTAAAACGTGGAGTTTATTCAAATGAAGCAGGTCAAGGAACTGGGCCACAAGCAGCAGCAGCTGAAGTAAGTCATCCAGCTAAGCAAGGTTTAGTTCAAGCATTTTCAGTATATGTAGATACTTTATTTGTATGTTCAGCAACAGGATTTATGATACTTATGACAGGAAGCTATAACGTTCATGGAGTAAATGGAGCTATGATTGTTGAGAATTTACCAGGAGTTGAGATAGGACCTATATATACTCAAACAGCAGTAGACTCGTTGATACCAGGATTTGGGTCAGCCTTTGTATCTATAGCATTATTCTTCTTTGCCTTTACGACTATAATGGCATACTACTATATAGCAGAAGTTAATATTATATATATAAGTAAGAGAATATTTAAAGGAAAAACAACTAAGTTATTTATAAATATACTTAGAGTTATATTATTAGGAGCAGTTGCATTTGGTTGTGTAAAGACAGCATCTCTTGCATGGACTATGGGGGATATAGGTGTTGGAAGTATGGCTTGGTTAAATATAATAGCTATACTTTTATTATCAAATGTAGCCATGAAGTGTTTCAAAGATTATGAAGAACAAATGAAAGCAGGAATACCAAGAGAAGAAAGAACATTTGATCCAATAAAACTTGGGATAAAGAATGCTGATTTCTGGGAAGAAAAAGTTAAAAAGGAATCTAATAAATAAAAAAAGTGTAGGCTATATAAATTAATAGCCTACACTTTTTTTTATTTATTAGATTGTAAGCAAAATTAAATATACAAGCAAATATTTAAGATTTAGAATCACCACAATAAAAGGAAATATAATATTATTTGAAGAATTAATAAAGTACCTAGATTTAAAGGGGGAAAAGTATGAAAAATAAGAAAATATCTAAAATACTAATACTAGGAATAGCTATATATTTTGTATTTCAAATTAGTATATTTTTAATAGGTGAAAATACCAGGACTATGGCCGTTGAATTAGAAGATATGGAGCTAAAAATTAATACAAAAGGGCTTGTAATAAAAGATGAGAGTGTAATTGTATCAAATGCAGATGGAACGTTTAAAAATCTACATGAAGAAGGTGAAAAAGTACAAAAATCAGAAAATATAGGATATATATATAAGGATATAGATATAGAAAAAATAAATTCAGATATAGAAAACTTAGACAAAGAAATAAATAAGTTAAAGGAACAAATAGATAGTCAAGATAATAGTACATTAAAACATATCACAGCTAATCAGTTAGAAAATAGTAAAAATAAAAAAGCAATTCTAGAAAAAAAGGCAAAAAGTTCTACATCTTATGTAAAAGCTGATATATCAGGAGTAATATCTTATAAAATAGATGAAAATGAAGGAAAGTATAATACAGATAGTATAGATTATTTAACCAAAGATGATATAGAGAATACTAATAATAACTATACAGATATAAATTCAAATGATAAAAAAATTAAAGAAAATGATCCAGTATTTAAAATAGTTAATCCAAATGATGTATATATAGCAGTATGTATAGAAGAAAAATATAGGAAATATTTTGAAGTAGGTAATAAGATTGAAATATATTTTAATGAAGAAATATTAGATGGTAAGGTCAATAAGGTTAAAAAAGATAATGATGATATCATAGTAATACTAAAAATAACTAGCCAAAATATAGGAATTTATGATACAAGAGTAGAAGAATTTGATATAATATATAAGCATATAGAAGGTTTTAAGATACCAAAGAAATCTATAAAATCAGTAGACAAGAAAAAAGGGGTATATATATTAAATCAGCAAACTAACAATATGGAATTTGTTGAATTAAGTGATGTTGCCTATGAAGCTGATGATTATATATTCGTAAAAAATGATAGTAGCGATAAAGAAAAAGTGATTGCATTGCATGATGAGGTTGTATTAAACCCCAATATTATAAATAAGAAAATAAAAATAAAGTAGGTGATAAAGTGTCAAGCGTAAAAGAAAATTTAGATATGGTAAGAGAAAAAATTAAAAATAGTTGTAATGTTTCTAATAGAAAAATTGATGAAGTAACTTTATTAGCAGTAACTAAGACTGTAGATGTAGATAAGGTTTTAGAAGCTATAGAAAATGGAGTTAAAGATGTTGGAGAAAATAAGCCACAAGAACTAGCTAGAAAGTATGAAGTTATAGGCGATAAAGTAAATTGGCATTTAATAGGAAGTTTACAAACTAATAAGGTAAAGTATATAATAGATAAGGTTTATATGATACACTCTTTAGATAGAATAGTTTTATGTGAAGAAATACAAAAAAGGGCAGAAAAAATAGATAAGACTATAAATTGTTTAGTACAAATAAATATATCAAAAGAAGAAAGCAAGCATGGTATATATAAAGAAGGTGCTATAGATTTTATAAAAGAAGTAGCAAATAATTATAATAATATAAAAATTAAAGGTCTTATGACTATGGCGCCTTTTACAGAAAATAAAGATGAAGTTAGAAAAGTATTTAGAGGATTAAAGGAATTAGCTGTAGAAATTGATAAGTTAAATATAAACAATGTTTCTATGGAATATTTATCTATGGGAATGAGCAATGATTATGAAATAGCAATAGAGGAAGGGTCTAATATAGTTAGAGTTGGAACCTCTATATTTGGAGCCAGAAATTACGATAAGTAGATTATATGAATTTAAAATTTGATTAATAAATAAGGAGGAAGTCAATAATGGGAGATAACATGATAACTAAGTTTAAAAATTGGTTTATAGAGGAAGATGAAGATTATATAGAAGAAGAAGAAATAATTGAAGATGAACTAGATATGGAACCAGAAATTGGAACAGCTATAAAAAATACTAACATAGTAAAGTTACATACTAACACTCAAATGAAGGTTGTAATAGTAGAACCTAAAAAATACGATGAAGTTACAACTATAGCGGATCATTTAAAGAGTAAGAGAACTGTAATAGTTAACTTAGAAAATTTAAAAGATCCAGTTGCTAAGAAGTCTATATTTGACTTTATGAATGGAGCTGTATATGTTTTAGAGGGAAGTATACAAAAAGTATCTAAAGCTATATTTATACTTGCACCAAATAATGTAGATATAGATGCAAATTTAAAAAAGGAATTAGAAAACAGCAAGACACTTTTCCCTTGGCAAAATAATAAATAAAATATAAAAGTAAAGGGGTTAAATAATGAGTACTATAGGATTGGCTTTATATTATCTATTTGATATATTATCTTGGATAATAATTATAAAGAGTTTAATGTCTTGGTTTCCTAATGGGATGGGAAGTAAGTTATACTATATATTAAATAATATAACAGAACCAATAGAAGGTCCTATAAGGTCTATAATGTATAAGTACAATAGTGGACCGGTAGATTTTTCACCAATGATAGCAATATTAGTATTAATGTTACTAAAGAGGGTGGCACTAATCGTGTTCTATTAAGAGGAGATAATAGTGGACAGGCTAAAACTAACTAATCATATTAAGGATATAGAATTAAAAAATAAAATGTTTAAGGTTATAGATAAAGCTAATGCCACAATGAAAAATTATGATGTAAGACAAACGGAATTTTTAAATCCTTATGAAATCAAAAATGCTATTGCTATTTTGAATTCTTATAGTGATTTAAAATACTCTGTTGATGGTGGACATAAAGAGGCTGAAAGAAGTAAAATATTTATATATCCATTTTATATGGAATATGAAGATATAGATGATAACCTTAAATTTATACAAGTAGAAGGTAATTTTAAGTTTAAAAGCATATCACATAAGGACTATTTAGGGTCTCTTATGGGTCTTGGTATAAAAAGAGAGATGATAGGAGATATTATTATACACGATAGCTTTTGCCAAATAATTGTAAGTTGTGATATATGTGATTTTATAATTATGAACTTACAAAAAGTTTCGACAAATAGTGTTTCAGTGTATGAAATATCAAGAGAAGATATAATAGAAAGCTCATTAAATTATAAAGATATATCATTTACAGTATCATCAAGTAGGCTAGATTGTATTATAAGTGGATTATATAATATATCAAGACAAGAAAGTTTAAAATACATAAATGCAGAAAGAGTTTTTGTTAATTATGAAAAGATAACATCTGCATCTAAAGAAATAGAAAATAATTCACTAATATCAGTTAGAGGTAAAGGTAGGGCGGTAATATCTAAAATAGGAGATATTACTAAAAAAGGCAGAATAAAAGTTTGTGCTAAGTTAATAATATAGGAGGGAGAAAAGCATGCTTACTCCAATAGAAATAGAAAATAAGGAATTTAAAAAAGGAATAAGAGGATACAGAGAAGAAGAGGTCGATGAATTTTTAGATGCAGTTAAGGAAGATTATGAACATCTATACAGAGAAAATTCAGATCTTAAAGAAAAAGTAAGATTATATCAAGATCAAATAAACAAATATGAAAATATAGAAGAAACATTAAAAGCTACACTTATAAGAGCTGAAAGTGTTGCAGAAGATACTTGTACTGCTGCAAATAAAAAAGCTAAGATAATAGTAGAAGAAGCTGATTTAAAAGCAAGACAAATAATTGAACAAGCTAATAATCAAGTAATAGAAATAAGAAAAGAATATAATGAAATGGTAAAAGAATTTAAAGTATTTAGAAATAAATTTAAATCTTTACTAGAAGATGAAATAAGAAGTATAGATGAAATATTCTATAATGTTGATGAAAATGATATGAGAGCTTTTGAGACAACATTATTTGATATGCCAATAGAAAAAGAGGCAGCAGCTACATTAGATTAATATAAAATAAAAAGTAATTGACTATTTTGACGATTTGTTATAAAATCTCATATTATAAACAAAAATATAAATAAAAGCTATGATGGAGACAGTAAGCTTTAGATAATTTTACAGAGAGTTGGGTTGCTGAGAGCCAATAAATTTATAAAGTGGAAAATCACTCCGAAGCTGCAGGCTGAAAAAGTATTTGATTAAGCTGTGCCGGTAAAGTGCCGTTATACTATTTAAGTGCTATACATAAGTAAAGTATATTTTATATATGTATAGAATTAGGGTGGTAACGCGATTAATACTCGTCCCTTGTTTTAGGGGGACGAGTTTTTTAATACAAAAAATTAAAATGTAAATTAGTTAGGTTTAAATATTCTAACAAAATTTAGATAACAATTAATATGAAAGGGTGATACTATGTCAAAGTTTAAGTCATTAGTTGACTCTTCTGTAAAGCAAGCAGAAGCAGAAGTTTCTAAGTATTGGAATGATATAAACATACTTGAGAAAACTTTAGAAAAAGGGAAAAATGATCCAAGTTTCGTATTCTATGAAGGTCCTCCAACAGCAAATGGAAACCCAGGAATACACCATGTTATAGCTAGAACATTAAAAGACTCTGTTTGTAGATACCAAACTATGAATGGAAAGCAAGTAAAAAGAAAAGCTGGTTGGGATACACATGGTCTACCTGTTGAAATACAAGTAGAAAAGGAATTAGGTTTATCTGATAAGCAAGAAATAGAAGCTTACGGAATAGATAAATTTAATCAAAAGTGTAGAGAGTCTGTTTTCACTTATGAAAAACAGTGGAGAGATATGACTGAGAGAATGGCATACGAAATAGACTTAGATAATCCATATATAACTTTAGATAACAACTATATAGAATCTGTATGGTGGATATTAAACAAGTTCAACAAAGAAGGATATGTATACGAAGGTCATAAGATACTTCCATATTGTCCAAGATGTGGAACTGGTCTTGCATCTCATGAGGTTGCACAAGGATATAAAGAAATAAAAAATAATACAGTAATAGCTAAGTTTAAAAGAAAAGGTGCTGATGAGTATTTCTTAGCATGGACAACTACACCTTGGACATTACCATCAAACGTTGCATTAACAGTAGGTCCTGAAATAGACTACATAAAAGTTAAGCAAAATGATGAAGTTTATTATGTAGCTAAGGCTTTAGCTAACAAGGTTTTAGGTGAAGACTACGAAGTATTAGAAGAAATGAAAGGTAAAGATTTAGAATACATAGAGTATGAACAATTAATGCCTTTTGTTGAAGCTGATAAAAAAGCATTCTTCTTAACTTGCGGAGACTACGTTACAACTGAAGATGGTACAGGTATAGTACATACTGCACCAGCATTTGGTGAAGATGACTACAACTTAGGTAGAAAGTATGATTTACCAGTACTTCAACCAGTATCTGAAGCAGGTAAATTTACAACTACTCCATGGGAAGGAAAATTCGTTATGGAAGATGGAGTAGATGTTGAAATAATAAAATGGTTACACGGTGAAAATAAATTATTTAGCAAAGAAAAAGTAGCTCATAATTATCCTCACTGCTGGAGATGTCAAACTCCACTTTTATACTATGCTAAGCCAAGCTGGTATATAGAAATGACAAAATTAAAAGACCAATTAATAGCTAACAATAAGACAGTTGAATGGTATCCAAACTTCGTTGGTGAAGGTAGATTTGGAAACTGGTTAGAAAACTTAAATGACTGGGCTATATCAAGAAGTAGATATTGGGGTACTCCACTTAATATATGGAAGTGTGAATGTGGACATAGAGATTCTGTAGGTTCAAGAGAAGAATTAGCTCAAAAAGCTATAGAAGAAGTAGATCCTAAAACAGTAGAACTTCACAGACCATATGTTGATAATATACATCTAAAATGTGAGTGCTGTGGTAAGCCTATGACAAGAGTAACAGATGTTATAGACTGTTGGTTTGACAGTGGTTCAATGCCATTTGCTCAACATCATTACCCATTTGAAAACAAGGAAAACTTTGAAGAATTATTCCCAGCAGATTTCATATGTGAAGGTATAGACCAAACTAGAGGATGGTTCTATTCATTACTTGCTATATCAACATTTGTTATGGGTAAAGCTCCATATAAGAGAGTTTTAGTTAATGACCTTGTTTTAGATAAAGAAGGTAAGAAGATGAGTAAGTCTAGAGGAAATACAGTAAATCCATTTGAGTTATTTGACCAATATGGAGCAGATGCCTTAAGATGGTACTTATTATACGTATCTCCACCATGGACTCCAACAAGATTTGATGTTGATGGATTAAAAGAAGTTCAAAGTAAGTTCTTAGGAACTATGAAAAATGTATATAACTTCTTTGCATTATATGCAAATACTGATAATATAAATCCAACTGACTTCTTTGTAGAATACAAAGATAGACCAGAATTAGATAGATGGATATTATCTAAGTTTAACAACTTAAAGAAAGAAGTAGAAGAAAACTTAGAGATATTTGAATTAAACAAAACAGTTAGAACTATTCAAGAATTTATAAACGAAGATTTATCTAACTGGTATATAAGACGTTCAAGAAGAAGATTCTGGGCGACTGAATTAACTGAAGATAAAAAATCAGTTTACAATACAACTTATGAAATATTAACAGAGCTTTGTAAGCTTATAGCTCCATTTACTCCATATATATCAGAAGAAATATACAGAAACTTAACTAATGAAGTTTCAGTACATTTAAGTACGTATCCAAAAGCTAATTTAGATTTAATAAACAATGAATTAGAAGAGAAGATGGACTTAGTTAAAAACCTAGTTACATTAGGTAGAGCATCAAGAGAAGCTACAAGAATAAAGGTACGTCAACCAATACAAAAAGTATTAGTAGATGGTAAGTTTGAAGCTACTATAAGTGATGTTGTAGACTTAATAAAAGAAGAACTTAACGTTAAAGAAGTTGTATTTGCAAAAGATTTATCTGAATATATGAACTTTAGCTTAAAACCAAACTTTAAAGTTTTAGGACCAATACTTGGTGCTAACATGAAGTTCTTTGCTGGTGCATTAAATAAATTAAATCCAAATGAAGTTGTTCCTAAATTAGAAAATGGTGAAAGTTTTGCTGTTGATATAAACGGAGAAAACTTTGAATTTAACAAAGACCATGTTTTAATAAACATATCAGCTAAAGAAGGATTTAATGTAACTATGGAAAACAACTTATTTGTTATATTAGATACAACATTAACAACACAGTTAATAGAAGAAGGATATGCAAGAGAATTTATATCTAAGATACAACAAATAAGAAAATCTAATAACTTTGATGTTTTAGATAACATAGTTATAGAATTTAATTCAGATGATGAAATAGCTAAAGCTGTAGAAAATTATGATGAATATATAAAATCAGAAACATTAGCTGTAGAAATAAATAGAGTAGAAGATGAAACTTTAGAAAGTCATAACTTAAATGACCATATGACTGGAATAAAAGTTATAAAGAAATAATTTAAAAAGTACCTCTTGATGAAGTATTTCATTAAGAGGTACTTTTTTACATACAAGAAAATTATTATATTAAGCATAAACCTATTGATAATTCATGAAAATAAGATATATCAATAGGTTTAAAAATATAAAAAATAATAATCTTAGCAACGGACAAAGTCGTTGGCAGCATAAGTGAAGCAAATTTTTTATATAAAAGTTAATTAAAAGCTTTTTAGAAATTAATTAGATTAAAAATATTATTAAATTTAGAATATAAAATTATATTGAAAATTCTAATAATATAAAAGAAATTGAAAATATTTAATAATATAAATATAAAGATAAGTATTAGTTAAGAAAAATTTAAAAAATATACAAAAAAACATTAAAAATGAAATTAAGTTAGAAAAAAACACTAAAAGCTGCTTTAAAAGTTAAAGTATAAATCATTAAAAAAATTTTAAAATAAAATGAAAATAAGAGAATAGATTAATAAATTAGAAGTTTCAGAAAAATTATGAAATCGTTGTCGTGATGTGTTAGAATAAGTTAAGTAATCATGGAATATAAAATAGGGAGGGAAAGTATGGATGTAAGTGTAAAATCGCAAAAGAAACAAAAACAAGGCTTCATGGACAAAATAGAGAAGCTTGGTAACAAATTACCACACCCAGTGCTAATGTTTATATACATAGCAGCATTTGTTTTAGTTTTATCAGCAATACTAGGAAGTTTAGGGGTAGTAGCTAAAACTCCTTTAGGTGATTTCCCAATAAACAATTTATTAGGGCAAAAACCAATAGAGGTGTTAAAAGTAGGGGCAACAGGAACAGAAGTAGCAGAAAGATATTCAAATGGTCTTTCTTATGTTATAGGAACTGCAATAGCTAATTTTATGAACATGTATGCAATAGGCACTATACTTATAATAATGTTAGCAATAGGACTTATGGAACAAAGTGGATACTTAACAATGGCAATGAAAAGTATAGTTCAAGCTACGCCTATGAAATTAGTTACTCCAGTTGTAATATTCTTAGGGGTTATGTCTAATATGGCATCAGATGCAGGGTATGTTGTATTAATACCACTTGCTGCATTAATGTATTATACATTAGGAAGAAATCCTATAGCAGGTCTTGCAGCAGGATTTGCAGGGGTTTCTGGAGGATTTAGTGCAAACTTATTTGTTAGTTCAACAGATGCATTATTATTACCATTTACTCAAGCAGCAGCTGAGACTGGTGATGCTATGGCAGGTACTCAATTAGCAGGAACTTTATCAGTTACAAGTAACTGGTTCTTCATGATGGCATCTACATTCTTAATAATATTAATAGGAACTATAGTTGTAGATAAGTATATTGAGCCAAGATTAGGAAAATATAATAAAGCAGAGGCTGAAGTTGAGCCAGAACATGAAATAACTCAAGCAGAAAAAAGTGCTTATAAATTTACAAATAAAATAATGTTATTATTATTTGCTTTAATAATATTAACAGCTTTACCAATAGATAAAAATAACACTATACCTTTAGTAGGTGACTTATCAACTACAGTAGAGTTATGGGGAAAAGATGCAGAAGGGAATGCAGCTTTAGTTGCAGCAGATGGCTTCTTAAACTCTATATTCTTTAAAGGTGATATGGTTATAATGATAATGTTCGTTATATTCGCTGTAAGTGGATTAGTATACGGATTTAAATCAGGTAAGTTTAAAAAAGCAGCGGATATAGTGCCAGCAATGGTTAGAGCGATGGCAGATATGGCTCCAATAATAGTTATATTATTCTTCGTTGCTCAATTTATTAATTACTTTAACGACTCTCACTTAGGAGTGTATGTTGCATCATTAGGAGCTAATTTAGTTTCTAAAATACCAGAAGGTAGTATGTTTATGAATATTGTGTTAATGGTTGCATTTATATTCTTAACTGCATTTGTTAACTTATTTATGGGAGGAGCTTCATCTAAGTGGGGACTTCTTGCTCCAATATTTGTTCCAATGTTAATGGTTGCGGGATTCACTCCAGCAGGTGTTCAGTTAATATACCGTATAGGTGACTCTTCAACAAATGTAATATCTCCATTAATGAGCTATTTAGGGGTTATAGTAGTATTTGGTCAAAAATATAAGAAAGAATTTGGTGTAGGTAACCTAATAAGTACAATGATGCCAATAGCTATAGCATTTTTAATAGGATGGACTATATTTGCTATAATATGGGCTTTAGCAGGAGCACCTATAGGACCAGGAACAGCAATCTTTATGTAAGGGGTTTAAAATTAACTACATATAATATTTTATATAAAGGGGTAAAATTAGGTTATGCTTAAATTTACCCCTTTCTTATATTTACTTAAAGTTTTTAGGTTGATTAATTATAAAAAATTATAAAATACTAAATATATAAATTAAAAATTGAATTAAAATAAATATTTTAATCGAATATAAAAGATAAAAACAATGTAAAAATATATAAAAAAAACTAAATAATAATAAAAAGATGTATAAAACTAAATTTTCTGAAAAATAATATTGTGTTTACGTTAAAAAAAATAGAATATATAATTAAACTGTAAGATAAGTTAAAAGAGGTACAGAAGTACCTATTCTATTATAAGGATACAAAACATTAGATATAAAAAATTAAATAACTGATAAAAATAAAGCCATGAAGGTTTAAATTACAAAGATTTATTTGATATATCTTTGTAAAAACTCATGGCTTTTTGTAATGTAATTAGTAAATTTATGTTAAATTAAACAATAGTGTTTATATAAAAAATATACTTAGGGGGAAAATAAAAATGATAAAAAGCAAAAGTTTAAAAAGATTTTTAGCAGTATTAATGGTAGCAGGAATAAGTTTAAGTGTAGTAGGATGTTCGTCAGATAAAAAAGAAACTAGTCAAACGCCAGAAACACAAGTAGCAGAAAGTAATTTCACACCAGTAGAATTTACATACTCAGATGGAGCGAAAGATTATAATGTCAAAGTAGAAAAACCAAGGCAAAAGGCAGTTACATTATCTCAATTTATGACAGAGATGTTACTTGCACTAGATTTAGGAGATAAAATGGTAGGAACAGCACTTTTAGATAACCCAATACTTCCAGAGTTTGAAGAAGCTTATAATAAAATACCAGAACTTAAAGTTGGAGAAGGACACTCTATATCTAAAGAAGGGTTTATAGCAACAGGTGCAGACTTTGTTAGTGGATGGGATTCATCTATAAATGAACAAACAACAGGATCACCAGATGAGTTAATAAAAAAAGATATAACTCCATTTATGGCAAAATCATATAATCCAGATGCAACAGTAGAAACTGTATATGAAGACTTTGAATTATTAGGAAAAATATTTGGAGTAGAAAATAAAGCAAATGAAGTAGTAAATAAAATGAAAAGTGATATAAAAGCTGTAACTGATAAAGTTGGAGATATAAAAGAAGAAGATAAAGTAAAAATGATGGTATATGATTCTGGTGAAAAGGATGCTATGGTAGTAGGAAGTGGTCTTGCAAATAACTTAATAGAATTAGCTGGTGGAAATAACATATTTGGAAAAGATGCAGATAAACCATACATAAATGTTTCTTGGGAAAGTATAGTGGCTAAAAACCCAGAAGTTATATTAGTAACTGATTTCTTAGCTGGTCAACCAGTTAAGGAAAAAATAGATTTCTTAAAGAATCATCCAGCACTTAAAGATGTACCTGCAATAAAGAATGATAAAATATATGTAGTAGGATTAGCTGACTTATCTCCAGGTGTTAGAAATCCTAAGCTTATAGAAGAAATGTATGGATATTTCTTTGAAGGAAACAAATAATGCAAGTTAGTATAGAAAACTCAAGAAACCTTTCAAAAAAGAGAGGTTTCTTATTTTGGACTATAGCTTTAATAATATTATTAGCAGGTACAATAGTCGGAGCAATAGCTATAGGAAGTACATATATAGAACCTGGAGAGGTATATAAAATTTTATTAAACAAATTATCAAATGGAATGTTATTTAGTGGAGTTGGAGAAGTCATGACCCATAATATAATATGGGAAATTAGATTTCCACGAGTTTTATTAGGAGCAATATGTGGAGCTGGTCTTGCAATATGTGGAGTATTAATGCAATGTGTAACTAAAAACCCTATAGCAGAACCGTATATATTAGGAATATCATCTGGTGCATCATGTGGAGCTGTTGCTGTTATTGTTTTAGGAGGGGTGTCATCTATTGGAATAAATAGTATAACATCTGGTGCATTTGTAGGTTCTATTATTTCAGGAGTGTTAGTGTTTGCAATAGGCACGCAGATGGGAAAAACAACATCAACAACAAGATTAGTACTTACTGGTATGGCAATATCTACAATATTTTCAGCGCTTACTAATTTACTTATATATTCAGCAGATAACTCAAACCAAGCTAAAAATGCACTTTTCTGGACTGTTGGAAGTTTAGGAGGAGCTAAATGGGATGTTTTATTAATTCCATTTGTAGCACTAGTAATAGTAATGATAGTAGCTTTTTTAATGTCTAAGTCTTTGGATATATTATTACTTGGAGATGATAGCGCTATAATACTTGGTATAAATGTAAAACTTGTAAAATCAATAATACTTATATTAGCAACGTTTTTAACATCTACCTTAGTTGCGATAACAGGAGCTATTGGGTTTATAGGACTTGTTGTTCCTCATGTATGTAGAACAATAGCTGGCAGTGATCATAAAAAGTTAATAGTACTTTCTGCATTAGTAGGTTCAATATTTTTAATAGCATCAGATATTGCCGCGAGGGGGCTTTTCCCACCAATAGAAATACCAATAGGTATAATAACTTCGTTAGTCGGAGGACCGTTCTTCTTGTATTTAATATCTAAGAAAAATTATTCATTTGGAGGAAAAGAATAATCATGAAGATACAGGTTAAAAATTTAAGGTTTAGTATAGATAAAAAAGAAATATTAAAAGATGTATCTTTTAATGTTCCTAAAGGTTCCTTTGTAGGGGTAATAGGCCCAAATGGTTCTGGAAAATCTACATTACTTAAAAATATATATAGGCTTTATAAGCCATCTAGTGGAGAGATACTATTAGATAACAAAGATTTATCTACTATGAAAGATAAAGAGTGTGCAAAAGAGATTGCAGTTCTTGCTCAAGAAAGTAGTTCACAGTTTGATTTTACAGTTGAGCAAATAGTGAAAATGGGTCGCTATCCATACAAATCTATATTTGAAGATTATTCGAAAGAAGATTTAAAAATGGTTGAAGATATGTTAAAAAAAGTTGGATTAGATAACTATAGTGAACGAAGTTTTTCTAATTTATCAGGTGGAGAAAAACAAAGGACTTTAATTGCGAGAGCATTAGTTCAAAATACTGATTTTTTAATATTAGATGAGCCTACAAACCACTTGGACATAGGGTATCAAATACAGCTTATGGACTTGGTGAAAAGCCTTAATATAACTACATTATCTGCAATACATGATATGAATATGGCATCTATGTATTGTGATTATTTAATCGTCATGAAAGATGGACAGATAACAAAATATGGGAAAGTGGAAGAAGTTATAACATCACAAATGTTAAAAGAAGTATTTGGTGTCAATGCATATGTAGGTATAAATCCTATAAATAATAAACTACAAGTATCATTTATGCATAGTCATGAACATGTAAACGGAGTAGGCCATGACCATGTTCACGAAGATGGATTTACAGGTAAGCATTCTCATTACCATAATCATTTAACAAATAAAATGGAGTTAGTTTAAGAAGAAGGTAAAAACCTTCTTTTTTTTACATTCAAGGAAAGATACATGAAGTGTTTTGCCGACAAGTCGCTTAGGTAAAGCTAACTTTTTGTTTAAGAATGTATTATATTAATTTAAAATCTGCTCATAACTTATTAATTAAAACTATATTAGGGAGTTTAGAAAAAGGTAAAAATGGGTATAATTATAAATTATATAAATAGGAGTAATGAACATGGGAAGATTATTAGAATTAGATATGGAATCTGATGCATTAGAACTTGCCAGAAATTATTGCAGACAAGAGGGGCTTATACTCATAACTGAAGATATAAAAGATGGAAGTTTGATTGTAATGGACAAAAATTTTAATACAGTTAAAATTTTTATAAAAGATGGTGAGTGGAGCTTATAAATATAATAAATTATGATTTATATTTATAGAGAAATCTACCTTATTTAGGTAGATTTTTTTATGACAAGGTGAGCGTATATTTATCAAGTTAAAATAATCACAGTATTCAGGTAATGTACTTTGCTGGCAAAGGTGTATTAACTCATCCAATTATCATTTTTGTAATAGCACCACTTATGGAAGATGATTTAAAAAAACTATAAAAATTAAAGATGAAAATGACTTAACTGTATAGTAATAATGCAAACTTATTATAATAAATTGAATAGAATAAATATATATTAGATAATAATATTAATATATTATACAGTTGACAAATTAAGTTTTAATGAATATCATAATTTATATATAAATATTTAAATCCATTGATAAGGATTAGTAATCAAAATATCTTTATAACAGAGAGTTAAGGATGCTGAGAACTTAGCATAAAGTTTTTGATGAATGGGCCTTTGAGGAGTAAGGTGAAATACAGTAGTAAACTAGCCGATATCGTGACTGCACGTTATAGCAGGTATAAGTGATATGCACTAGGTGTATATAATTTAGGTGGTACCGCGGAAAATATATCCGTCCTATTTATTCAGGACGGATTTTTTTATTGTAAATTTATAGAAAAACAACTTAGGAGGAAATGTAATGAACAGAATAGGTATAATAGGTGCAATGGATGAAGAAGTAGATATATTAGTAGAATTAATGGATGTAAAAGAAAAAGTTGAAAAAGCTAGCTTAGTATTCTACAAAGGAAACTTAGAAAATAAAGATGTAGTAGTAGTAAGATGTGGAATAGGTAAAGTAAATGCTGCTTTATGTGCACAAATATTAATAAGTGAATTTGGTGTAGATGCAATAGTAAATACAGGTGTTGCAGGAGCATTAAATGCAGATTTAGATGTATATGATATAGTTATATCAACTGATGCTATACAATATGATTTTGATACAACAGTATTTGGAGACAAAAAAGGTGTAATACCAAGAATGGAAAATTCAACATTTGTTGCAGATGAGAGACTTGTAAATGCGGCGTTTGAATCATCAAAAGAAGAAACTAAAACTCATAAAGTAGTTAAAGGAAGAGTAGTAACAGGAGATAGATTCATAAGCTCTAGAGAATTAAAAGAAGAATTAGTAAAAGAGTTTGAAGCATTCTGTGGAGAAATGGAAGGGGCAGCTATAGCTCATGTTTGTGAGCTAAATAAAGTTCCATTTGTAATAATAAGAGCAATGTCTGATAGAGCTGACGGAAGTGCAGATGTTGTATATGACGAATTTGTTAAGGATGCAGCTCATAACTCTAAAGATATAGTACTTAATATGTTAAGATCAATATAATGAGGGGGGCTATTAATGAGCGAAAAGAAAATAATATTTAGTGGTGCTCAGCCATCTGGGAAAATGACTTTAGGAAATTATCTAGGAGCTATACAAAACTGGACAAAACTTCAAGATGAGTATGATTGTTTTTATAGTGTAGTTGATTTACATGCTATAACAGTTCCACAAGAGGCTAAAAATTTAAGAGCTAATACTATGGAATTACTTGCACAGTACTTAGCTTGTGGATTAGATCCAGAGAAAAATACGATATTCATACAATCTCATGTAAGTGCACATACTGAACTTATGTGGATATTAAATACAATGACTTATATGGGAGAGTTAAGTAGAATGACTCAATTTAAAGATAAGTCACAAAAAAGTGAAGCTAACTTAAATGCAGGATTATTTACTTATCCAGTATTAATGGCAGCAGATATACTTTTATATCAAACAGATTTAGTTCCAGTTGGAGAGGATCAAAAGCAACACTTAGAACTAGCTAGAGATTTAGCAACTAGATTTAACAATAGATATTCACCAACATTTAAAGTACCTGATCCGTATATACCAAAAGAAGTTGGTAGAGTAATGAGTTTACAAGAACCAACTAAAAAAATGAGTAAGTCTGATGAAAATGAAAATGCATTTATACTATTAGCTGATGATGCAGATACAATAAGAAGAAAGATAAAAAGAAGTGTTACAGATTCAGTAGGGATTATAAAATATACTGATGAACAACCAGGAATAAAAAATTTACTTGAAATATATTCAAAATTAGACAATAAATCAATAGAAGAACTAGTAAGTATGTATGAAGGTAAAGGTTATGGTGATTTTAAAGGTGATGTAGCTGAAGTTATAGTTGAATCTTTAAGACCTATAAGAGAAAGATATCTTGATTTATTAAAGAACAAAGATTATTTAGAAAATGTTTATGCAATGGGTGCTGATAAAGCTGAAAGACATGCTAGAAAAACATTAAGAAAAGTATACAAAAAAGTAGGATTAATAGAAAGAAAATTCTTACCTAGATAATAATTTAAATTAAAGGATTATGTGTGAATTTAAATATATAAATTTATGCATAATCCTTTTCGTATTTTTAATCAAAAAAATCACATAATAAGTTTATATAAAAGTCATTCATAAAGGATGTGATGCACATTAAGTACAAAGAAGATAATGACCTTGATAAACAAAATCCTATAAATATGAAAGAGCTTGATAAAGCTATGAATGAACTTAATATATGTGAAAAAACTACAGAAGATCTAGGGACTATAAGGAGATACCTAGAAAGATTAACTCTTATAATAGAAAGAAGTAGAATAAGAGAATATATGATGCTAACAGATAGTAAGAGAAGATTGTTCACAATAAATTTTATAGCAGGTTTAGGAAAAGGATTTGGTCAAGCAATAGGTCTATCAATACTTGCTGCATTTGTTTTTTACCTATTAAGTAAATCAGTGGATTTACCTGTAATAGGGGAGTATATAGCAAGATTAATGGATATAGTAGATGAATATAGAAGGAGGTAGTATATGAATACCCAAAAGTACAAAGAAGAACTACTAAAAGAAAAAGAGAAGTTATCGAGCCTAATAAATGAAATGCAAGATAATACAGTATTTGGAGATACAAGTGAACACACTAGTGAAAAGTATACATCAGGAGAATTATCTAGTTATGATAATCATTTAGCGGATATAGGGACAGAAGTATATATGCAAGATATGCAAAATAGTTTAACGATTCATGAAAAAGGTAGATTATTTAATGTAGAAAATGCTTTAAATAAAATAGAGAATGGAACTTATGGAATATGTGATATATGCAAAAATAATATTGAGGCTGATAGATTAGATATACTACCAGAAACAAATTTATGTAGTAACTGTGCAAAACATCAACCAGATATGCATCTAACTAGTAGAGAAGAAGGTCAAAATTTAATAAATGAAGGTCCTACATTTTATGATGAAGTATTATTAAAATTATATGAAATGAACAAAATGCCAAAGGAAGAGTCTGATAAAGACTAATATATGATGAAAAAAATACTATATGTTATTTGTATATCTGCAATTTTTATATTTGGTATGTTTAAGCTAGAAAATATAAATACAATAGAAGCTAATAATTTAGTTAGTGATAATTTTAAAGAATATGAAGATATAATAATAAAAAAAGGAAGAGATGATAAAAAAGTAGTGGCTTTAACCTTTGATGATGGGCCAGATGAAGATTTCACTCCTCAAATACTAGATATACTTAAAAAACACAATGTAAAAGGAACTTTCTTCGTAATAGGAGAAAAGGTAGGGTATAATGGTGATATAGTGAAAAGAGCATTTAAAGAAGGGCATGAAATTGCTAACCATACATTTACTCATATAAACGTATCTAAAAAATCTTATGATGAAATAAATAAAGAGATTATAGATACTCAAAATATAATAAAAGAAGCTATAGGTGAGTATCCAACATCATTTAGACCTCCATACAGGGCCGTATCTAAAAATATGTGTGATATAATAAAAAACAATGATATGGATATAATACTATGGTCAAATATAGATCCTAGAGATTGGTCTAACCCAGGAGTAGATTATATAGTTAACACAATTACATCAAAGGTGGAAAATGGGAATATAATACTTTTACATGATTATAATAAAGTGAGAAATAAAACTTCACAAACTATACTGGCATTAGATATGTTTATTCCTAAACTAAAAGAAAAAGGATTTGAGTTTGTTACTATACATGAGCTCAAAGATAGTCTAGATAAAGATCGTGCAACGCAAAAACAACAATAGGCTTCCAATAAGGGAGCCTTTTTTTGTATAATATAATATATATATAATTTTGGGAGGAAAAAATATTGACGTATATATTAATGATAGCTGTATTGATAGGAATAGATCAACTTTCTAAATTATGGGTATTAGGACACCTAAAAGGAATAGGTAGTATACCCATAATAGAAAATGTGTTTCATCTAACTTATGTAGAAAATAGAGGGGCAGCATTTGGAATGTTGCAAAATAATCAAATCATATTTATAATAGTTGCATTAGCAGCATCTATATTTGGATTATACTATTTAAATACTAATAAGAATTTAAATTTATTAGGAAAATCAAGTATAATACTTATAATATCTGGAGCTATAGGCAATTTAATAGATAGAATAAGACTTGGATTTGTAGTAGACTATTTTGATTTTAGATTTATATGGGAATACGTATTTAATATTGCAGATGTGTTTGTAGTAGTAGGAACTATAATGCTATGCATATATATTTTATTTTTTGAGGAAGAAAAGCAGGTGAAGTAATGGACGAAATAAAAGAATTTTTAGTTCTTGATGAAGAAGAGGGAGATAGATTAGATGTATACCTATCTTCTCAATTAGGAGATATGTCAAGAAGTTACATACAAAAGATAATAAAAGATAAAAAAGTGAGTGTAAATGGTAAGGTTGAAAAAGCTAAATACTTAGTCAAAGAAGATGATAAAATAATCATACAAATACCAGCTCCAAAGTTATTAGAGGTATTACCACAAGATATACCTATTGATATAGTTTATGAAGATAGCGATGTAATGATAGTTAACAAACCTCAAAATATGGTAGTTCACCCAGCTCCAGGAAATTATGAAGGAACCTTAGTTAATGCAATACTATATCATTGTAAAGACAATTTATCATCTATAAATGGAGTAATAAGACCTGGTATAGTTCATAGAATAGATAAAGATACATCAGGGCTGTTAATGATAGCTAAAAATAACAATGCTCATAATTTTTTAGCAGAACAATTAAAAGACCATTCTATAACTAGAGAATATGAATTTATATGTCATGGAGTAGTAAAAGAAGATAAAATAACTGTAGATAAACCAATAGGAAGAAATCCTAAAGATAGACTTAAAATGGCAGTGGTTAAAGATGGAAAAAGAGCTGTTACTCATTTTGAAGTTGTTGCTAGATATGAAAACTTTACACATATGAGAGCGAGACTTGAAACAGGAAGAACTCATCAAATAAGAGTTCATGCTTTATCTATAAATCATCCACTTTTAGGAGACACTGTGTATGGTCCTAAAAATAATAAATTCAAAGTAGAAGGTCAAACATTACATGCAAAAAAGATTGGATTTATACACCCAACTACTAAAGAGTATATAGAATTTGATTCAGAATTACCTAAATATTTTAAGAATATAATTAATAAACTTAAATAGGTCTTGAAAAATATATGATATAGATATATAATAATAAAAAATAAAAGAAATACCTTTAAGTGATACAGAGATATCATAAGGCAAAAGCTATATAAACATATAATATATCAAATTATATTAGTTGGTTTAATTTATTAATCATACTTATATTTAATTAGAATATATAAGCTTCTTGTCTTGTGATAAGAAGCTTTTTTAAACAAAAAATCTTATATAATAGGAGGTCACCATGATAGAAAAGGCCCAATTAATGGATGAAAAAGCAATTGGTAGAGCTATAACAAGAATAAGCCATGAAATAATAGAAAGAAACAAAGGTATTGAAGATGTAGTTTTAGTAGGTATAAAAACTAGAGGAGTACCTATAGCTCATAGAATATCTAAAAAAATTGAACAGATAGAAGGAAAAAAAGTTAACACAGGAGAAATCGATATAACTTTATATAGAGATGATTTAAAAGAAGTAGATGTAGATCCTGTGATCAATGGTTCTAACATAGATTTTGATATAAATGATAAGAAAGTTATACTAGTTGACGATGTATTATACACTGGAAGAACTGTAAGAGGTGCGCTAGATGCACTAATGGATATTGGAAGACCAAAATCTATACAACTAGCAGTATTAGTTGATAGAGGACATAGAGAGTTACCTGTAAGAGCAGATTATGTAGGTAAAAATGTGCCAACATCAAATAAAGAAATAATATGCGTTAAGTTAGCAGAAACAGACAAAGAAGATTGTGTAACAATAAACGAATAATTAAATACACTATAATCAATATACAATAGTGCCTTTTAAATCAGTACAGAGAGACTGAAAAAGGGAGAAGTATTTCTCCCTAAAAAATTTATGGGAGGTTTTTTTATGAAAAAAACAGTAATGTCATTACAACATCTATTAGCAATGTTTGGAGCAACAGTGTTAGTTCCTATATTGACAGGATTTAATCCTGCAGTAGCAATATTTTGTGCAGGTGTAGGAACTTTAATATTTCATGCTTGTACAGGTGGAAAAGTACCAGTATTTTTAGGTTCAAGCTTTGCGTTTATACCAGTAATATTAGCAGCTAAAGAAGCTTATGGCGGAGACTTAGCTTATGCTCAAGGTGGTATAATGGTAGCGGGACTTATATATGTAATAATGTCTTTTGCAGTTAAAGCGGTAGGAATAGATAAGATAAAAAAATATTTTCCACCACAAGTAACAGGAGCTATGATAGGTGTAATAGGTCTTAACTTATTACCAACAGCATTTAATATGGCCTCATCAAACTTTTTAATAGCAATAATAACTTTAGGAATAGCATTTTGTATAAATAAGTTTGCAAAAGGATTTATAAAGCAATTAGGAATATTAATAGCAGTTATTTCAGGATATGTGATATGTTTAGCGATGGGATTAGTAGATGTATCTACAATAACACAAGCAAGTTTAGTTGAGATACCAAAGTTTACATTACCAAAGTTTAGCTTAGAAGCTATAGTAATAATAGCTCCAGTAGTTCTAGCAGTATTTATGGAACATATAGGAGATATGACTACAAATGGAGCAGTGGTTGGTAAGAATTTCATAGAAAATCCGGGATTAAATAAAACCTTGCTAGGAGATGGATTAGCAACTATGGTAGCTGGATTCTTAGGAGGTCCTGCAAATACTACGTATGGAGAAAATACAGCAGTTTTAGCTATAACTAAAAACTATGATCCTTCTTTATTAAGAAGAACAGCAGTATTTGCTATAATACTTTCTTGCATAGGTAAGTTTGGGGGATTCTTACAAAGTATACCTCAAGCAGTAATGGGTGGAATAAGTATATTATTATTCTCTATGATAACTTTTGTAGGGTTTAAAACTATAAAAGATGGAGAATGTACTCAAAATAAAAATAATATAATAATAATAGCTACGATAATGATAATAGGACTTGGAACAACTTATTTAGGAAATAAGGGTATAGTAATAGGTATACCTATTACTGAAGCTGTATCTATAACAGGGCTTAGTTTATCGGCTATAGTTGGAGTTATATTAAATAGGATATTAAATAATAGTGAATTTAAAGCAAAAGAAGATACTAAAAATGTATCTCCACAAGCTACAATAGTATAATATATAAATAAAAAGCTATAAAGTTTGAATAATCTCAAACTTTATAGCTTTTATTTTTTATAATAAATTTAAAATTTTTTATACTTAATAATAAATACTAAAAAATGAATGATATACAAATAATGATCGTATATATACGAAAAAAATTATAAAAAATAGAAAATAAAAGCAAAAGTATAGACAAATTATAATATGTATTGTAAAATAAAAACCTATTGTCGAACGAAAAATAAAAATTTAAGATTAAAGTTCAATAGCATTTAGGAGGAGTTTATGAAGTTTAAAAAGCTAATATCAATAGCAGCATCAGTAGTATTGTCAGCAACATTGCTAACTGGATGTTCATCAAAAAATGAAAAGGCAAATTCAAATCTTTCAGTAGGGATAGTGTTAGGGGAAGGAAGTATAACTGATCAATCATTTAACCAAGCTACGTGGGAAGGATTACAAAAAGCTAAAGAAGATTTTAATATAGATATAAAATACTTAGAATCACCACAAGAATCTGATTATATACAAAATATAGAGACATTAGTAGACCAAGAAACTGATTTAATAATAGGTGTTGGATACCAATTAAAAGATGCTATAAAAGAATCAGCAGAAAGTTATCCAGACCAAAAATTTGCATTAATGGATGAAACATATGACAAAATTCCAGAAAATGTTGTGCCTGTAATATTTAAAGAAGAAGAAGCAGCATACTTAACAGGAATAATAGCTGCTAAGATGACTAAGACTAATAATGTAGGATTTATAGGAGGAATGCCAACTCCAGCTATAAGTAAATATCAATATGGATACAAGTATGGAGTAGAGACTACTAACAAAGATGTAAAAGTAGCACAGCAATATGCAAACTCATTTAGTGATCAAGCAAAAGGTAAATCAATAGCTAAGCAAATGTATGCTTCAAATGTAGATACAATATTATCAGCAGCAGGGGATACAGGAACAGGTGCTATAGAAGCAGCTAGAGAAAATAATAAATATGCTATAGGTGTTGATAGAGATCAAAGTTATTTAGCTCCAGATAATGTAATAACATCTGCATTAAAGAAATTAAACGTAGCATCTTATGATTTAGCTAAATCATTAGTTGAAGGGAACTACAAAGGTGGAGAAGCTCAAGTTTATGGATTAAAAGAAGGTGCAGTAGGTATACCAGAAAATACTAACAAGCTTGTACCTCAAGAAATAATAGATTATGTAAATAAACAAGCTAAAAAAGTTATAGATGGAGAAATAAACGTTCCAAGAACAGAAAAAGAATATAATGATATGATGAAATAGATAAAAAAGCCTTATGGAAATCCATAAGGCTTTTAATATTATTAATAAAAAGTTTAGATTTAAATGTTTAAAGTTTGTTTTAATTTTCTTTTATTCTAAGCTTTGCAACAAGTTCATCTGTAGGAGTTACATACATTGTGTTGTTAGTTTCATATATTACCATACCAGGTTTTGCTCCATTAGGCTTTTTGACATTTTTCTTTTTTGTATAATCAACAGGAACTTGTGCAGACATTTTTGATTTACTAAAGTATGCAGCAAGCATAGCACCTTCATATAAAGTTGTTTCAGGTATATCTTTAGAATCAGATTTTATAATAACATGAGAACCTGGTATATTTTTAGTATGCATCCATATATCATCATTACTTGCAATCTTTAAAGTAAGATGATCGTTTTGTTTATTATTTTTACCTACCAATATTTTAAATCCATCACTACTTAAAAATTCATGAGGTTTAGTTGTAAGCTTAGTTTCTTTTTTATTTTTACTAGATGATTTTAAATAACCAACTCTACCTAGCTCTTCTCTTATATCAAGTAGCTCTGCTAGGTTTTCACAATTTTCTATACTAAGCATTATATTCTCTAAATATTCTATTTCATCTTTGGTTATATCTATTTGATGAGTTATTTCTATTTTAGCAGTTTTCATCTTAGTATATTTTTTAAAGTACTTCTGAGCATTCTCAGAAGGAGTTAGATTTTTATTAAGTTTTATTTTTATAGTTTTATATTCTGGGTCGTAGAAGTTTTGAACCTCAACACTTTCCATACCTTTTTCTATCATGTAGATATATGAAGTTATAAGTTCTCCATAAATCTTGTATATATCAGCATTCTCAGATGCTATAAGTTCTTCATTTTGTTTTTTTAGTTTATTGTAAAGTCTATCTAACTTTATAGAAATACTTTTTCTTAAATCAGAAGATCTTTGATGAATTCTGTCTTTTATATCCTTAGTTTTATAGTAATATTCAATTATATAAGACATACTATCATTTTTAACAAAAGATAAATCTTTAAACATTGTTAAATCTACGCAACTAAAATCTATGATTTTATCAACACTTTCATCTACTACAACACATGGAGAATAGATATTATTTTTCATATCTTTAAATAAACCTTTAAACTCTTTATATAAAGATCTTAAATCATCAAAAGAATACTCAGATGTACTTAAATTTTCATTTATGTTTGCTCTATGACAAATTTCCTTGGAAATAACAGGGCTTATTCCTAAAAATCTAGAGTAAATAGACTTGTATAAGTTACCATCAAAAGATTCTAATTCTTTCATAAATTCATCTTCAGATATATCATCTAAAGGATTTAATTTATCTTGAGCAGGAGGTAGATTGTAAGTCATACCTGGGAGTATCTGTCTAACCCTACTTATGCTAGGAGGTATTCTCTTTGCTGAGTCTATTATTTTATTATCATTTGAATGAGTAAGTATTATATTACTGTGTCTACCCATTATTTCTATATATATATCCTTTGTAGTTTTTTCCTTCAACTCATCAAGAGACTCTACACTTATTTTTACTATTCTTTCAAAACCTACCTGAGATATATTTACTATATTACCTCCTTGTATATGTTTTCTAAAAAGCATACAAAACATAGGGGCATTTATAGGATTTTCTTTTTTATAATCCTTAGCTAAATATACCCTTGGATTTGAGGCACTAGCACTTAATACTAATTTAAAGTTCTCTTTATTGTTTCTTATATGTAAAACAACTTCATCGTTTTCAGGTTGGTATACTTTATCTATCTTACCTCCTAAAATCTTTGATTGTAGCTCGTTTACTATAGAATGTATAACTAAACCATCTAAAGCCATAATAATCGCTCCTTTCTTAGATGAACAATATATAATAATTATTACATAATATAAGTATATTGTGAATATTTATCAAAATTAATTAAAGAAAGTATATAATTAATTATAAGGGGATAAAAACAAATTTTATATCTATATAATTTCCCTTTCTTATTAATATATTGTATAATATTAAGTTAGGGATTAAATTAGAGGGGGATAGTATGGAATTTTGGAAATTACATGGGATAGGGAATGATTTTATAGTTATAGACCAAAGGTTTAATCAATATGATGAATACGAAAAAATAGCAAAAAAAGTATGTAATAGAAAATTTTCAGTAGGTGCTGATGGGCTTTTAATTGTTAAGAAATCTAACATAGCAGATGTTAAAATGTTATATTATAATTCTGATGGGTCGATAGCATCTATGTGTGGAAATGGACTTAGATGTTTTGCTAAATATGTTTATGACAATGAGATAGTATTAAAAGAAAATTTTAAAATAGAAACTCTTGATGGAATAAAAGAAGTAAATATAAACAAAGAGGATAATATAACAAGTTTAGTAAAAGTTAATATGGGAAGTGGAAGCTTCTTGTGTAAAAACATATCTATGATTCATACTATGGAAACTTTCTTAGAGCAAAAGATAAAAGTAAAAGATAAAGAATTTATAGTAAGCTCTATGTTAATGGGAGTTCCTCATACTGTTGTTTTTGTAGATGATATAAACTTAAATGATGTACATAAATATGGAAGTGAAATAGAAAAAAATAAAATGTTTTTAAAAGGCACTAATGTAAACTTTGTAAAAATTGAAGATAATAATAATATAAAAGTAGCTACTTGGGAAAGAGGATGTGGTTATACTTTAGGATGTGGTACAGGAATGACAGCATCAGCAGTTATAGGAAACTTTTTAAGAAAATTAGATAAAAATGTATATGTAACATCACAAGGTGGATGTGTAAAAATAGATATAAATGAGGACTGTATATATATGACAGGGCCTGCAGTTAAAATATGTGAAGGTATTTTGGAGGTATAATATGGCAATAAGTATGACTGGCTTTGGTAGAGGAGAATATAAAGATGATAACTATTATTTTTTAATAGAGTGTAAGACTATAAATCATAAATATGCAGATATAAATATAAGATTACCAAGAAAGATATCATTTTTAGAAGAAAAGGCAAGAAACTTAATAAAAAATTATGTAAAAAGAGGTAGAGTTGATTTATACATAAAGCTTGACGTATTAGGTAGTGAAGATGTAAACTTAAAATTCGATGAAGTATTAGCTAGTCAATATGTAGGAATATTAAATCAAATAAAAAATAAGTTTGATTTAATAGATGATATAAGCGTTATGAATATAGCTAAGTTTCCTGACATAATAAAAGCTGAAGAAAAAGAAGAAGATGAAGAATTTTTATGGGAAATGCTTAAAAAATCTTTAGAAGAAGCTTTAAGTAATTTAAAAGAAATGAGAATAGAAGAAGGTAAAAAATTAGCAGAAGATGTTATAATGAGATGTGACCTTCTTAAAAATTATATTGAAGAAATTGAAAAGTATTCATATAATGTTGTTATTGATTATAAAGAAAAATTAAATACTAGAATATCTGAGATACTAGAAAATCCTAGCATAATAGATGAAAATAGATTGGCACAAGAAGTTGCAATATATGCAGATAAAAGCAGTATAACAGAGGAAATAGTAAGATTTAAAAGTCATATAGAGCAATTAAAAAAGACTATAGTAAAAGACGAATCAATAGGAAGAAAGATAGACTTCCTAATACAAGAAATGAACAGAGAAACAAATACAATAGGATCAAAATCATCAGACTTAAATATAACTAATTTAGTAGTAGAAGTTAAATCTGAATTAGAGAAAATAAGAGAGCAAATACAAAATATAGAATAAATAATAATAAAATATATAATAATGAAACTTGTATATCAGAAAGGAAGATAGTAATGCTTAAGAAAAAAGGGCTATTATTAGTTGTATCTGGTCCATCAGGAGCTGGTAAAGGTACAATATGCAAAGAGCTACTAAACAAAAATCACGATATAAAATTATCGGTATCAGCAACAACTAGAAAGCCAAGAAATGGCGAAGTTGATGGAGTTAATTACTTCTTTTTAGAAAAAGAAAAATTCCAAACGATGATAAATAATGGTGAATTTTTAGAGTATGCTCAAATTTATGACAATTTTTATGGTACACCAAAGGCTGCTATAATAGAATCTTTAGAAAATGGACAAGATGTCATATTAGAGATAGAAATGCAAGGAGCTAAGCAAATAAAAGATGTATATCCAGAGGGTGTATTTATATTTGTATTACCGCCATCTCTTGAAGAATTAAAAAATAGAATAGTTGGAAGAGGAACAGAAACAGAAGAAGAAATACACAAAAGATTTAGTTGTGCATTTGAAGAAATAAACAAAATATCTGATTACGACTATTTTGTAGTGAATAAAGATGTAAATACATCAGTAAAAGAATTAGAAAGTATAATATTAGCGGAAAAAAATAAAGTTAATAGATATAAAAATAATATAATAGCAAAATTCAAGGAGGAATTATAAAATGTTAAAACCATCAATAAATGAAGTATTAAACAAAATAGACAACAGATATTATTTAGTTGGAACAGTAGCAAAAAGAGCTAGAGAAATAATAGACGGTGCTGAGCCTATAACAACTACAAAAACTAGAGATAACAAACCTGTAACTATAGCGACTCAAGAAGTTGCTGATGGTAAAATAAGCTATAGATTATTAACTCAAGAAGAAATAGATTTAAATGAAGCTGAAAAGCACTTAGAACAAAAAATTACAGAAGAGGAGTAATTCTTATGTTAAAAGGTAAAACTGTTGTACTAGGAGTAAGTGGAGGAATAGCTGTATACAAATCATTAGATGTAGTAAGTAGACTTAGAAAATTAGGTGTAAATGTTCATGTTATAATGACTAAAGCTGCTACTGAATTTGTAACTCCATTATCATTTCAATCATTAAGCCAAAACTATGTAGTTTGTGATATGTTTGAAGAACCAAAAACTTGGGATGTAGAGCATGTATCACTAGCTAAAAAAGCAGATGTATTTTTAATAGCACCTGCAACTGCTAATTTCATAGGTAAAATGGCTAATGGCATAGCTGATGACATGCTTACAACAACAGTTATGGCTACTAAGGCAAAAGTATTAATAGCACCTGCTATGAATACTAATATGTATGAAAATCCTGTACTTCAAAGAAATATAAAAATATTAAAGGAACTAGGTTGTAATTTTGTAGATCCAGAAAGTGGAAGACTTGCTTGTGGAGATACTGGAAAAGGTAAGTTAGCATCACCAGAGGTAATAGTAAATGAAGTAGTTAATTTACTTACACAAAAGCAAGATTTAATTGGTAAAAATATAATAGTTACTGCTGGACCTACAGTAGAAAGCATAGATCCAATGAGATTTATAAGCAATAGATCTACAGGTAAGATGGGATATGCAATTGCAACTCAAGCAGCAAATAGAGGTGCTAATGTAACTTTAATATCAGGACAAACTAATCTAGAAGTTCCTAAAAATATAAAAAAGCTTATAAAAATAGAAAGTGCTGAGGATATGTATAATGCAGTTTTAGAAAACTTAGATGATAATCAAGTTGTAATAAAAAGTGCAGCAGTAGCAGATTATAAGCCTAAAAACTATTCTAATAAGAAAATAAAAAAATCTGATGATGATTTATCTATAGAATTAGAAAGAAATAAAGATATAGCTTATGAAATAGGCAAGATAAAAAAAGATAAAATACTAGTTGGATTTGCAGCAGAAACTAATGACCTTATAGAAAATGCTAAAGGTAAAATAAAGAAAAAGAATCTAGATTTTATTGTAGCTAATGATTTAACTAAAAAAGGCGCTGGATTTGGTGTAGATACTAATATAGTTAAGATTATAGATAAAGATGGAAATATTACAGAATATCCAAAAATGAAAAAAGAAGAAGTGGCAGATGTTATATTAGATAATGTCAATAAGTTACTACAAAGATAAGCATCTATTAATTTAGATGCTTTTATTTTTAGCAAGAGGTATAATTGAGTAAATAGCTATTAAAAAGGATATAATCTAGTTAATACGAGTAGGAGATAGATGTTTTATAATGGAAAAGTA
Source organism: Romboutsia sp. 1001285H_161024_C4 (assembly GCF_015550185.1). Lineage (NCBI taxonomy): Bacteria > Bacillati > Bacillota > Clostridia > Peptostreptococcales > Peptostreptococcaceae > Romboutsia > Romboutsia sp. 1001285H_161024_C4. The sequence goes on from NZ_JADNAJ010000002.1 coordinate 205,069, forward strand.
TGCGAAATTAGTAGTAAGAAGCAATACTATACATACAGACAATTTATTTACATACAAATTTTCAAATCTTTTAATAGATGATTTAAAAGTAGGTCATAGAGTTTTAGTTCCTTTTGGTAGAGGAAATAAACCTACAGAAGCCTTTGTCTTTGAGATAAATAATAAAGTAGAAGATAACATAAGGTTAAAAGAAATTATAGATGTATTAGATAAAGAGCCTATATTTTCAAAAGAAGATTTAGAATTGGTAAAATGGATGAAAAATAGATATCTGTGCACATATATAGATTGTATAAACTTAATATATCCAAAAGGATATAAGTTAAATAATTATAAAGTTGCAGTTTTAAATAGCGATATAAGAAATTTAGACCAATTAGAAATAAAAGGTGTAATTAGTTCATTAAATGAAGATGAGCAGATAGTAGTAAATTCTATACTAGATAACAAAGGAAAGATAAAAATAGATAAATTAAAGTCTATAAATAAGATAAATAATATACTTTACAGACTTAATAAAAAAAATATAATAGATATTTTATGGGAATATAAAGATCATAAAAATGAAAAGAAAATATGCTATGTATCATTAGCTATTGATAGTGATTATATAGATGAATATATAAAAAACAATAAGATAGCCCTAGGAAGTAAGCAAAAAGAAGTTATAAACTTTTTAAAGTACAATGATGATAGTGAAATAAATGATATAATGGAATTGTTAAATGCATCTAAAAAAAGCATAACATCATTATATGATAAGAATTTAATTAATTTAGAAATAAGAGATTATTATAGAAGGCCTAAAGATATATATAGCACGGACTATAAAGATATAAAATTAAATAAAGAGCAATTATATGCTGTTAATAAAATAACATCAGAGATGTTTGAAGAAAATAAAAAACCTTACATGATTCATGGTGTAACAGGTAGTGGTAAGACAGAAGTATATATGGAAGTTATAGATTATGCACTAAATCAAGGTTTAGATAGTATATTTTTAGTACCAGAGATATCTCTAACTCCACAAACTATAGATAGATTAAAAAATAGGTTTGGAGATATAGTAGGAGTATTTCATAGTCAATTATCAGAAGGTCAAAAACATGATGTGTATAAAGCTATAAAAGCAGGCAAAATAAGAATATTAATAGGTGCAAGATCTGCATTATTTGCTCCATTTAAAAACTTAGGTGTAATAATAATAGATGAATTTCATGAGTCTTCATATAAGTCAGAGAAAAACCCTAAATTTAGCACTATAGAAGTTGCTAGGTATATGTCGCACAAGGAAAATATATCGTTGATATTAGGTTCTGCAACTCCATCTGTTGAAGAATACTATAAAGCTTGCAATAAAGAGTATGAATTAATAGAAATAAAATCTAGAGCTAATAAAAGACCGCTTCCAAAAATTGAAGTTGTAGATATGAAATTAGAACTAAATAATGGAAATAAGAGTATATTTAGCATAAGACTACAACAAGAAATAGAAACTGCTATTAAAAATAATAATCAGGTAATATTATTTTTAAATAGAAGAGGTTATGCAAGTTTTGTATCATGTAGAAACTGTAGTTATGTATTTCAATGTGAAAATTGTGATATATCATTAACATATCACAAAAGAAATAACATAGGAAGGTGCCATTATTGTGGTTATGAAAAAGAAATACCTCATGAGTGCCCAGAATGTGGAAGCAACTATGTAAAACCTTTTGGAATAGGAACTCAAAAGATAGAGGAAGAGTTAAAAAATATATTCAAAGATGCAAAAATTCTTAGAATGGATAAAGATACTACCTCTAAAAAAGGTTCATTAGAAGAAATTATTAATAAATTTAAAAATAAAGAAGCAGACATATTAATAGGAACACAAATGTTGAGTAAGGGATTAGACTTTGACAATGTAACCTTAGTAGGAATATTATCAGCAGATATGATATTGAATTTTCCGGATTTTAAAAGTTTTGAAACTACATTTCAGCTAGTAACTCAAGTTTCAGGACGGGCAGGAAGATCTGATAAGGAAGGTAAGGTTATTCTTCAAACTTATGATACAGATCACTATGCTATAAGAAGAGCCATAAACTATGATTATGAAGGATTTTATGAAGATGAAATAAAAATCAGAAAAGCATTTGGATATGCTCCTTTTAACAATATGGTAAGTGTTGTAATAAGCGGTGAAAATGAACATATAGTAAAGCAAAATGCTAAGAATATGTATGATTCAATTATTTATCTTCTCAAATCTAGGGGTATAAATAATTTTGATTTCATATTAGGTCCAAACCCATGTTCAATATCAAAAATAAACCAAAATTATAGATGGCAGATATTATTTAAGGATGAGGATATTGAAATAAATCTATTAAAAGGTATAATAAAATATATATGTATAACAAAACGAGACGTAGTGTTTAATAAAGAGGTTAATGTATCCATAGATATTAATCCAAACAACATATTATAAAATATAGGAGGAGACAAAAATGGCGTTAAGAGAAATAGTTCAAATAGGAGACCCTATTTTAAGAAAAAAAGCAAAAAAGGTAGAAAAAATAGATGATAGATTAATACAATTATTAGATGATATGGCAGAAACAATGTATCATGCAGATGGTGTAGGTCTTGCTGCACCTCAAGTAGGAGTATTAAAGAGAGTTGCTGTTATAGATATCGGTGATGGTATAATAGAACTTATAAATCCAGAAATAATAGAAACTTCTGGAGAGCAATTAGGAGATGAAGGATGCTTAAGTGTTATAGGCGAATGTGGAGCTGTAAATAGACCATATTATGTAACAGTAAGAGCATTTAATAGACAAGGTCAATATGTTGAAATAAAGGCTGAAGAATTTTTAGCAAGAGCATTTTGCCATGAAATAGACCATTTAGATGGTGTATTATTTGTAGACAAAGTACAAAAGTAGTAGGAGATGATTAAATGAGGATAGTATTTATGGGTACACCTGAGATTGCTCTTGGGTGTTTACAAAAAATAATAGATGAAAAACATGAAGTAATAGGTGTGATAACTCAACCAGATAAACCTCAAAATAGAGGTAAAAAGCTTGGAATGCCTCCTGTTAAAGAGCTTGCACTTAAATATGATATACCAGTATATCAACCATTAAAGGCAAGAGATGAAGAGTTTGTAAATGTATTAAAGGAATTAAATCCAGATGTAATAGTAGTTGTAGCTTATGGACAAATACTTCCTAAATCTATATTAGATATTCCTAAGTTTGGTTGTATAAATGTCCATGTTTCTTTACTTCCAAAATATAGAGGAGCGGCACCTATAAACTGGGTAATAATAAATGGTGAAGAAAAAACAGGAGTTACTACTATGTATATGGATGAAGGTCTAGATACTGGAGATATGATACTACAAAAAGAGTTTGCATTAGATAATGAAATAACAGCAGGAGAGCTTCATGATAAGATGATGGTTGTTGGAGCAGAAACTCTAAAAGAAACTTTAGACTTAATTGAAAAAGGGTGTGCACCAAGAACTAAGCAAAATCATGATGAGTTTAGTTATGCACCTATGATGGATAAGTCTTTAGGAAATATAGATTTTAATAAAAGTGCAAAAGATATACATAACCTTGTAAGAGGGGTTAATCCATGGCCAAGTGCATATACAACTTATGATGGAAAGACTATGAAAGTATGGAAGACGAAAGTGCTAAATGAGGAAAGTCAAAAAGCACCTGGAACTATATTAAGCGTTGATAAAGATGGTATAAAAGTAAGCACTTTAGATAAAGTAATATTACTTGAAGAAATACAAATGCCAGGAAAGAAAAGAGTTTTAGTTTCTGAATATATAAAGGGAAACAGTATAGATACTTCAAAAATATTAGGCTAGGTAAATAAAATGGTAGAATCAAAAAAGTATATGACGGCCATAGGTATATTATTAGTAATTCTTTTGACTATAGGTTTACTTGTTAACTTTTTTATATCTACTTTAGCAGGTGTATTTGCTATAATAACAGATATACTAATATTATTAGCATCGATAGTAATAATATTTTCTATAGTAGTTACAAATAATATTATAAGGGATAAAGATGTAGACTCATCTTTAATGAAGGTTAACTTTAAAATCGTATCATTTTTATTTCCTATAATAACTATTATTGCAGAATTTGTTAATATACCCAAAAATGAAATAAGAAAGGTATATATAAAATTAAACAATAAATATATATATAGTAATAGTTATAACTTAAAGCCAGAAGAAATATTAATATTAATACCTCATTGTGTTCAAAGAAATAGCTGTAAGTTAAAAGTTACTAACAAAATAGAAAACTGTGCAACTTGTGGTTTGTGTAATATAGGAGATTTAGTAAAATTAAAAGAAAAAACAAATGTAAATATATTTGTAGCTACAGGGGGAACACTAGCCAGAAAAATAATAATGGATAACAGACCAAAAGCTGTTATAGCAGTAGCTTGTGAAAGGGACTTAACAGCTGGAGTACAAGATATGAGACATGTACCCGTTTTAGGTGTATTTAATAAAAGACCTAATGGACCTTGTGTAGATACTAATATAGATATAAATGAAGTTGAAGAAGCTATAAAATTTTTTACAGAGAGAATATATAGCTTATCTTTATAAGAATCTATATTAAATTAAGATAGGAGTGTTTTATATGTTTTATCCATATGGATATGGGTATGGTTTAGACCCTACAATTATGATATTAATTCCAGCGATACTTTTTACTATTTATGCTCAATTTAAAGTAAGTAGTACTACTAGTAAGTATCTAAGAGTGAATTCAAGTAAAGGTTATACTGGAGAACAAGTAGCAAGAACAATATTAAATTCTAATGGATTAAATAACGTATCTATAGAAATGGTTACAGGGCATTTAACTGACCATTATGATCCAAGAAGTAATACTGTTAGATTATCACAAGATATATATTATGGAACATCGATAACATCTATATCAGTTGCGGCACATGAATGTGGCCATGCAATACAGCATGCTAAAGGATATGTACCACTTAATTTTAGAAGTGCTTTAGTTCCTATAGTTAATTTTTCATCTAATATATCTTGGTTATTAATTGCTTTAGGATTTATAATGAGGGGACCATTTTTAGAAATAGGAATAATACTATTTGCAGCATCAGTCTTATTCCAAATAGTAACATTACCAGTTGAATTTAATGCATCAAGTAGAGCTATAGTTCAGCTTAATAATCTAGGAATAGTAGACAAAAGAGAATCTAATCAAAGTAGAAAGGTTCTTACAGCAGCAGCATTAACTTATGTAGCTGCAGCATTAACTTCAGTTTTACAACTACTTAGATTACTAGCAATAGCAAACAGAGATAATGATTAAAGGAGATTGTCCTAGGGTTTCTAGGACTTTTTCTGTTTAAATTAAGGAGAAATAGCATGAAGGCAAGAGAAATAGCATATAAGGTACTTTTAGATATTGAGGAGAATAATAATTATTCTAATACATCAATAAATAAACATTTTAAGAAAATTGAAATGACTAATCAAGATAGAGGTCTTGCTACAGAATTAATATATGGTGTAATAGAAAATCAATATTATTTAGATTATATAATAAATAAACTTTCTAAGATAAAGACACAAAAGATGTCAACTTGTGTTAAAATATTGCTAAGATTAGGTGTATATCAGATAGCATTTTTAGATAGTATATCTGATTATGCAGCTGTTAATGAGACCGTAAATTTAGTCAAAAAATATGATAAAAGATCATCAGGATTTGTAAATGCAATACTTAGAAATATAATAAGAAAAAAAGAAGAGATTTTAAAATTAGATATAGATGATAACATAATGTATTTATCTACTAAATACTCTTATAGTCCATGGATGATAAAAAATTGGATTAAAAACTTTGGAGAAGAATTCACAAAAGATTTATTAGATTCTAATAATGAAAAGCCAAATTTATACTTAAGAGTTAACACTTTAAAAATTAACAGAGATGAACTTATAGAAAAGCTAAATAATATAGGTGTAAAAGCTTATAAAGTAAACCTTATAGAAGAAGCTATAAGAGTGGAAAACTTTAAAAATATAGAAAATAATGAATTGTTTAAAGAAGGATTATTTACAGTTCAAGATATAAGTTCAATGTTAGTTGGAAAAGTAGTTAATCCTAAAAAAAATTCATTAGTACTTGATATGTGTAGTGCACCAGGTGGAAAAACTACTCATTTAGCGACTCTTATGAATAATACTGGAGAAGTTTTGGCCAGAGATATATTTGAACATAAATTAAAACTTATAACATCAACAGTAAATAGATTAGGTCTTAAAAATGTAGTTGTAGAAAAATTTGACTCATCTAAAGTAGATGAAAAAAGTATAAATAAATTTGACTATGTATTGGCAGATGTACCATGTTCAGGACTTGGAATAATAAAAAGAAAACCAGAAATAAAATATAAAACAAAGGCAGAACTAAAAGATTTACCTTTAATACAAAAAACTATATTAGAAAATGCATCTAAGTATGTTAAGAAAGATGGAATACTTGTATATAGTACTTGTACTATAGAAGATACTGAGAATATAAATATAATAAATGAGTTTATAAAGACTAACAATGATTTTGAATTAGTACCTATAGATGAAGTGAATGTAGATTTAGATAACCAAGATAAAGGATATTTAAAAATATATCCTAACATACATGGAATGGATGGTTTCTTTATAGCAAAATTAAGAAAAGTAAGGTAGTGATAAAATATGAATCAAGATAAAGTTGCATTAAAAAACTTTACAGAAGAAGAGCTAAAAGAGTTTATGAAAACTATAGGAGAAAAAGCTTTTAGAGGAAGTCAAGTTTACTCTTGGATATACAAGGGTGCTAAGACTTTTGATGATATGAATAATATTCCAAAAAGTTTAAGAGAAAAATTAGCTGAAGTATCCTATATAGGAAATATAGAAATCGAATTGAAATTAGAATCAAAGATTGATAAAACTAAAAAGTATTTATTTTTATTAAACGATGGTAATATAATAGAAACTGTAATGATGGATTACGATGATAGAGTTACAGTTTGTATATCAAATCAAGTAGGATGTAGAATGGGATGTAAGTTTTGTGCATCTACTATAGATGGGCTTTTAAGAAATTTAGAGCCTTGGGAAATCTTAGATCAAATACTAAAAATACAAGAAGATACAGGTAAAAGAGTATCAAATCTTGTTTTAATGGGAAGTGGTGAACCACTAGATAACTTTGAAAATACTAAGAAGTTTTTAGAAATAGTAAATGATAAAAATGGTTTAAATATAGGTTATAGACATATAACTTTATCAACTTGTGGTATAGCACCAAAAATGAGAGAACTTGCAGATTTAGAGATACCTATAAACCTTGCTTTATCACTTCACTCTCCATATGATGAAAAAAGAAAAGAAATTATGCCAATAGCAAATGCATATCCTATAAAGGAGATACTAGATGCTTGCAAGTATTATATAAAAAAGACAAATAGAAGGGTTACCCTAGAGTACTCTCTTATAAAAGGTGTAAATGATTCGCCAAATGAAGCAAATGAACTAATAAAGTTACTAAAGGGCATGTTATGTCATGTTAACTTAATACCTATAAACAATGTAGAAGAAAGAGACTTTAAACGTCCAGATAAGTCTCATATATACAAGTTTAAAGATATATTAGAAAAAAATAATATACCAGCTACAGTTAGAATATCTATGGGCTCTGATATTGGTGGAGCTTGTGGACAATTAAGAAGAAAGCATAAGTAGCTTTAGGGGGGAAGTCTAATGATTTATAGTTGTGACTCAGACATAGGCCTAGTTAGGAAAAATAACGAAGATTATTGTATGGGTGAAATTATAAAAACGGATTCTGCTGATATAGGCATATTTGCCCTAGCAGATGGAATGGGTGGACATAAAAAAGGAGAAGTTGCAAGTAAGCTAGCAGTAGATAATATAATGTTTTTCTTAAAGGAAAACTTATTACAAAATAATAACATCAAAATAGACTATATAGATGATATAATAAAACAAGCTTATAATGAAGTGAACTCCATAATATATAAAAAGTCTATAAGTGGTGAAGAATATTCAGGCATGGGGACTACTTTAACAACGGCTATACTATATAAAAATAAGTTATATGTAGCTAATGTTGGAGATAGTAGATGTTATTTATTAAGTAAAAATGAATTTAAAAAAGTTACAATGGATCATTCTGTAGTTGAAGAGCTAATAAAGGCAAACATCATAACAGAGGAAGAAGCTAAAAATCATCCTAGAAGAAATCATATAACAAGAGCTATGGGAAGTGAAGAAATAGTTATTGTCGATATATTTAAGCATGAAATAGATAGAGGAGATAAAATTCTTTTATGTAGTGATGGTTTAACAGGATTTGTTGATAATGAAAGTATTGAAGAGATTATGATGAAAGACATTGAAGTCAAAGAGATAAGTGATGAGTTAATAAATAAAGCAAACAGCATGTCTGGAAGGGACAATATATCTGTTATAGTAATAGAGGATAAATAGGATGGTGATAAAGTGGGAGAGACTGTTTTAGGTAATAGATATGAAATTATTAGAAAAATTGGCGATGGAGGAATGGCTTTTGTATATGAAGCTAAAGATAGACTTTTAAACAGAACTGTAGCTGTAAAAGTTTTAAGACCTGAATTTGTTGATGATGAGGAGTTCTTAGGAAAATTTAAAAGAGAAGCAGAAGCTGTAGCTAGTTTATCGCACCCTAATATAGTAAATGTATATGATGTAGGAGAAGATGGAAAAGTTCATTACATAGTAATGGAATTTATAGATGGGCAAAATTTAAAAGAAATAATAAAAAATGAAGGTGTTTTAGATGAATATACTGCACTTGATATAACTAAACAAATAGCTATGGCTCTTAGTGCAGCACATAGAAAAGGTATTATTCATAGAGATATAAAACCTCACAATATACTTATATCAAATGAAGGCAGAATAGTTAAAGTAGCAGACTTTGGTATAGCTAAGGCTGTATCTAATTCTACTATGACAAACATTGGAAGTATAATAGGTTCTGTACATTATTTTTCACCAGAACAAGCTAAAGGTAAATTTGTAACTAGTAATGCAGATCTTTATTCTTTAGGAATAGTATTATATGAAATGTTAATAGGTAAGGTACCATTTAGGGGAGATAGTCCTATATCAATAGCACTTCAGCATATAAATGATAATTTAGATTTCACTCAAGAGGAGAAAGTTAGAATTCCTCAAAGTGTAAGAACTATTATAAAAAAGCTAACAGAAAAATCTAGTGCTGATAGGTATCAAAGTGCAGAAGAATTGATAGAAGATATTGAGTACATAGAAAAGAATATAGATTTAGATTTTATAAAAGAATATGATAACTATGCTACTCAAAAGATAGAAGATAGGGAATTAAGAAACTCTATGGTTAATGTTGATGATAATCAAGAAGAAGCATATGATGATTATGAAGACGAAGACGAGTATGAAGACCCTAAGCAAAACAGAAATGAAAAAAAGAAATCTAAGAATTCAAATAGAAGAAAAAAAGAAGTAAAAGAAGATAGCCCTTTAATGAAAAAAATACTTGTAGTTGCAGCAGTAATATTGATAATAATATTAGGTGCTCAAGTTTATCTAGCAGGCAAATATTTATTAGGATCAAATAGCAATCAAACAGGAGTGGAGACAGTGATTACTCCTGATGTTAAAAATATGAGCTTAGATGAAGCTCAAAGAAAGCTAGATGATTTAGGCTTAAATGTAACAATAAAAGAAGAATATGATACAAATGTAGAAGCTAACCATGTAATATCTCAAATGCCGGAAGCTGGAAAACAAGTAAAAGAAGGAGATTCTGTAACTATCGTTTTAAGTAAAGGTAAAAAACAAGCTCAGGTTCCAAATGTAGTTGGACTTAGCTTAATAGAAGCAGAGAGTGTACTAAGAGAAAATAATTTAGTTTTAGGCAATGTTAAGCAAGAGTTTAGCGAAAGCTTTAAAGAAGGAAATATAATTAGACAGACACCTCAATCAGGTACATCTATTTCAGGGAATGGAGAAGCAGTTGATGTAGTGGTAAGTAAGGGACCTAAGCCAGTAGCACCACCTGAAGAAAATAAAAAAGAGGAAAGTGATAATACACAAACTCCTCCAGTAGTTACACCAGACGAAAATCAAAACACTAAACCAGAGACAGGTAATGGTTCAAATAATTCTGGAAATAGTCAAGGTAACTCAGGGGAATCAGGTAATACTACTCCAGAAAAACCAGGGGATAATGCTGGTGGTAATACTGGAGGAAACACAGGTGGAAATTCACCTAGTGGAGAAAATTCAAACAATGGAGGAAGTAATCCTTCTCAAGGTGGAGGAAATAACACTGGTACTGAAGGAAGTGGAAATACTACACAATCACAAGAATAAATTAGTTAAACAAAAAAGTCCAACTTAATAAGTTGGGCTTTTATTTTAATAAATATTAATGATATTTTAAGTAATAAAAAATAAATATAGGTTAATTGTTAACTTATTATGATATTATATAAAAATAGGAAAGAATAATTATGCTAGAAAAATTAGAGGAGGAAATAGATGTTAGATGGAAAAATTGTAAAAGGAATAGGGGGATTTTATTACATAGACACTGAAAATGGGATATATGAATGTAAAGCTAGAGGAATATTTAGAAAGCAAAAGATAACACCTTTAGTTGGGGATAGAGTAAAAATAAATATAGTAGATGAAGAGGATAAAAAGGGTGTAATAGAGGAAATAGACAAAAGAGATACAGAACTTATAAGACCACCTATAGCAAACGTAGACAAAGCACTTATAGTATTTGCTATAAAAAATCCTAAGCCTAATTTATCGTTATTAGATAGATTTATAGTATTGGCTGAAAAGGAAAACCTAGATATAGTCATAGTTTTAACTAAAGTAGATTTAGATGAAGATGGAGATTTAGTAGAAGAGCTAAAAAATATATATGAAATAAGTGGATATAAAGTAATACCAGTTAGCAATAAAACTAAATTAAATATAGATAAGATAAAAGAAGAATTAAATGGAAATGTAGTAGTATTCGCAGGTCCATCTGGGGTAGGTAAGTCAAGTCTATTAAATGAAATAGATAAAAACTTTGAGTTACAAACTGGTGAAGTAAGTGATAAAATAAAAAGAGGTAAGCATACAACAAGACATGCAGAACTTTTAAAACTAGAGTGTGGAGGAATGGTAGCAGATACACCTGGATTTAGTTCTCTAACTCTTGATGATATAGAAGAAAGTGAACTTAAAGAATATTTTATAGAATTTGATGAGTTTGATGACTGTAGATTTGGTTTTAGATGTATACATGAAAATGAACCAAGTTGTGCAGTTAAAGAAGCTGTTAGTGAAGGAAAAATATCTAAAAAAAGATATGATAGCTATATACAATTATTAAATGAAATAAGACAAGGGAAGAGGAGATATTAAAATGATTAAATTAGCACCGTCAATATTATCAGCAGATTTTGCAAGACTATTAGAAGATGTAAAAAAAGTAGAAAGTGCAGGATGTGAATACCTTCATATCGATGTTATGGATGGACATTTTGTTCCAAATATAACTTTAGGGCCAGGTCTTGTTAAGTCCCTTAGAAAAGATGTAAATATGGTATTTGATGCACATCTAATGATAGAAAATCCAGATAATTATATAAAGGATTTTGTAGATGCAGGTTGTGATTTAATAGTTGTTCATCAAGAAGCATGTAAACACTTACACAGAACTATACAAAATATAAAATCGTACAATGTAAAAGCTGGAGTTGCACTAAACCCAGCAACACCAATAGAAACTATAAAACATGTAATAGAAGATGTAGATATGGTACTTATAATGACTGTCAATCCAGGATTTGGTGGGCAATCATTTATAGAGGGTATGATACCTAAAATAGAAGAATTAAAAAAACTAATAGATGATAGAAATTTAAATATAGACATACAAGTTGATGGAGGAATAAAGCCTACCAATGTAGATAAAGTTGTTAAGGCTGGGGCTAATATAATAGTTGCGGGTTCTGCAATATTTAATAGTGATGATATAGTAAAAACAGTAAATTTATTTAGAGAAAATGCTAGTTTATAGGTATAAAAATTGAAAAAAGCTTGCATTATACTAAATGGAAAATCAGAGAACTACAATAATATTAAAGAAATATTAGCCAAAAATAAGTACGACTATATAATATGTGCAGATGGAGGAGCAAATCATATCTACAACATGGATATAGTTCCAGATTATATAATAGGGGATTTAGATTCTGTAGATAGTAGTATAGTCAATTATTATAAGAACCTAAATGTAAAGTTTGAAAGGTTTCCTTCGAAAAAAAATGAAACAGATACGGAGTTGTGTATTTATCTAGCTAAAAATCTTAAAGTAAAGGAAATTGATTTTTATTTTGCTTTGGGAGGAAGAATAGATCATACTATTGCAAATATAAACTTATTGTACTTTGTAAAAAGTATAGGAATGATACCTACTATAATAAGTGAAAAAGAGATAATACAGATAGCTATAAATGAAGAAATAGAAATTAAAGGAAATATAGGAGATACTGTATCAGTAATACCTTTAAGTGGTGATGCAAAAGGAGTTACCCTTACTAATTTTGAATATCCCTTAGAGGAATATGATATGAAGTTTTATTTGCCATTAGGAATATCTAATGTAATGTTAGAAAATAAATGTAGAGTAAAAGTAAATGAAGGTAGTTTAATTGCTATTAGAAATATATAAAAGATGACGAAAGTCATCTTTTTTGTGTAATAATACTAAATTAATATTATTTATGAGCTAAAAAATATAAATCTATATAAACTTAAAATATTTAAATTGTATAAAAGGATTATAAAACACATAAGTCAAATATAGTAATAATTATAATTTTGGAGGGGTTTTATGGATAATAAGGTAGCGGTTATATATAAATCTAAATATGGAAGTACTAAAAAATATTCTGGATGGATAGCAATGAGGCTAAATGCCGATTTATATGAAGTTAGTGATATTAGAAATAAGGATTTAAAAGAATATAACACTATAATATATGGTGGAGGAATATATGCAAGCAAAATAAATGGAATAAGTTTTATAGAGAAAAACTTTCATAATATAAAAGATAAAAGAGTAATAATATTTACTGTAGGTATGGAGTCAATTTCTGAAGAATTAAGAAAAAATCTAATAGATAAAAATTTTAGTGATGAAATAGCAAGTAATATAACTTTAGTTAATTTTAGAGGTTCAATATTCTATAATGAATTAAGTATAAAAGACAAAATCCTTATGAAGGGATTAAAGGTATATATAGATAAAAAAGATTTTAGAGATCTTACAGAAGATGATAAGTTGATTTTAGATAGTTTTAATAAACAAATAGATATGTGTGATAAAAAAAGTATAGATAAATTGATAGAACTTTTGTAAAAGATGTATTTTGAAATACGTCTTTTTATTTTGAAAAAATTTATTAATAAAAAGTGGGACAGGTCTAAATATGGACTATTTTGCATAAATTTAATATATACATAAGTTTAAATAGTAAAATAACTCAAGGAGGTGTTTTAATGAAAAATAGCTCTAAGGTGTTATTGGGAATGTTATGTTTGTCAACAGGAGGAGCAGTACTTTTATCTATGATGCTTCCGGGGTGGATTTGGACATTGCTTACAGCAGTTATTTTAATTGGATGTGGAGTTTTACTATTTTTTTATTGATACTTGAATATGCTTTATAAGTAAGCCAAATAAATAATATTATTGGGGGAATGTTAAATGAAAATGGTAACAATAAAAATGCCTAAATGGATAGCTGGAATTATATTAAAGTTTATGAAGGGAAGCAAGAAAAAGTAATTAATGTAATTACTATAATCATTAGATGAAATTATAAAAATACATATGAAATAAAAAAGCCTACTAATTAGTAGGCTTTAAAGAACAATTAAGCTCTTTCTATTTTTCCAGAACGTAAACATCTAGTACAAACTTTAACTCTCTTAGGAGTTCCATCTATTATAGCTCTAACGCTTCTTAAGTTAGCTGACCATGTTCTTCTGTTATGTCTATTTGAGTGTGATACTTGGTTTCCAGAAACCTTTCCTTTACCACATACGCTACATACCTTTGCCATTTACGTACACCTCCTTAAAATGATAACTATTTAAAGACTAAAAACATATTTATATTAACATAAATATTAAAAACGTGCAATAGAAATATATATTTGCTTAACAAATATTGAACAATGTCTTGTTATCATATAAAATTATATATATAATTTTGTATAAAGTAAATATTTAAAATAAAATATTTACTATTACAAAATAATTACGTAGGTTTAAATTATATCATATTTATAGTATTATAGGATATATAAATTTTTATAATAATATAAATAAAATATTTATTCCAAATAAAAATATGAACCTAAGGGGGTAAATCATGAGCGTAAAAGTAAGTAATCAATATGGAAATATAGAAATAGATAAACATGTTATAGCACAAATTGCATACAGAGCTGCTATGGAAAGTTATGGATTAGTAGGTTTAGCATATAAAACTAAGGGTATAGTAGAACTATTAAAAGGTGAGAACGTATTAAAAGGTGTTTTAGTACAAGAATTAGAAGATAACACTATAGCTATAGAATTATATGTTATACTACAATACGGAACTAATATATCTACTGTTGCAAATAACATAATAGATAGAGTAAAATATACAGTTGAGAACACAACGGCTATAAAAGTAAGTAAAATAGATATCAATGTTCAAGGAATTAGAGTTAAGTAATTAGGAGGAAGAAAATGATTCAATATATAGATGGTAAATTATTAAGAGATATGTTTGTGTCAGGTGCAAATAATCTTCAAAATAATAAAGATTTAGTTGATAAACTAAATGTTTTTCCAGTTCCAGATGGAGATACAGGAACAAACATGTCTCTTACTATATCTTATGCAATGAAAGAATTGTCTAAGGTAGAGGGGGATAATATAACTGAAATAGGTAAAGCTCTATCTAAAGGCTCTTTAATGGGAGCTAGAGGAAATTCAGGTGTTATACTATCTCAAATAATAAGAGGATTTGCAAAATCAATAGAAGGAAAAGAAAAGATATCTACATCAGATTTAGCAGATGCATTTAAGAATGGTTCAGATACAGCTTATAAGGCTGTTATAAAGCCTATAGAAGGGACTATACTTACAGTAGTAAGAGAGAGTGGAGAATATGCACTTTCAGCTTGTAAGAAAGAAAAAGATTTAGTAGCATTCTTAGAAATGGTTATAAAGGAAGCTAATAATTCATTAAATAGAACACCAGAATTATTAAAAGCACTAAAAGAAGCTGGAGTTGTAGACTCTGGAGGTAAAGGTCTAGTACTAATATATGAAGGAATGTTAGAAGCTCTAAAAGGAAATTCTATAGAGGCTTTAGAAAAATCATCTACTACTACGACACAATCATCAGCTCAAGCGCAAATGAATACGGATGATATAAAGTTTGCTTATTGCACTGAGTTTATATTAGAAAGTGATAAAGTAAGCGACTTACAAATAAGAGATATGATGATGAAGTATGGAGATAGTTTAGCAGTAGTTGGAGATGACGGTGTAATAAAAGTGCACGTTCATACTAATGATCCAGGACTAGTATTACAAGATGCTTTAAAATATGGACAATTAATAACTATAAAAATAGAAAACATGAAAGTACAACATGAAAACATATTGCTTGATACAAAAGATGAAACAGCATCAGCAGTAGAAGAAAAAGAATATGGATTCATAGCAACTTCTATGGGTGAAGGACTAGCTCAAATTTTTAAAGATTTTGGTGTTGATTACATAATAGAGGGTGGACAAACAATGAACCCTAGCACAGAAGACTTTATGAAAGCTATAGAAGAAATTCATGCTAAAAATATATTTATATTCCCAAATAATAGCAATATAATAATGGCTGCTAATCAAGCAAAAGAATTAAGTGAAAAAAATATAATAGTAATTCCTACTAAAAATACTCCTCAAGGATTTACAGCATTAGTAAACTTCAATGCAGACTTATCTGTAGAAGAAAATGAAGAAGCTATGATGGAGTCTTTAGGACTAGTTAAATCAGGTCAAGTTACATTTGCAGTTAGAGATACTGTTATGAATGATATAGAAGTTAAAGAAGGTAATATAATAGGTATAGCAGAAGGAAAATTACAATCTGCTGGAGATGGTGTTGATGAAATAACAACTAAGCTTATAGAAAATATAGTAGATGAAGATAGTGCTATAATAACTTTATTCTATGGTGAAGATGTAAAAGAAGAAGATGCAAACAAACTTCGTGACGAGTTAGAAGAAAAGTTTGAAGACATAGATGTAGAATTATATTACGGAGGTCAACCTCTTTATTACTACTTAATTTCAGTTGAATAATATTTAAAAAATCCTGTAAAATCCTACTTAGTAAGGATTGTACAGGATTTTTATCTAATAGGTGATAATATGGATTTAAATAAAGATATACAGTATGTAAAAGGGATAGGACCTAAAAGAGCTCAAAAACTCAATAAATTAAATATATTTACGCTAAAAGATCTATTATATTATTTTCCTAGACAATTTGAAGATAGAAATAATATAAAAAAGATTGCTCAACTAGAAAATGAAGATAGAGCTACTATAAAAGCTATTATAGTAGGAAGCCATACGTCATCTCCTAGAAAAGGTCTTAATATAACTAAGCTAGACGTAAGAGATGAAACAGGGTATGCAAAATTAGTATTTTTTAATCAAGAATATATAAAAAATGCATTTAAAGTTGGAGATACTATATTAGTATTTGGTAAAGTTAAAAAAGAATTTAAAAATGTAGAATTAACTTCTTGTGAAGTGGAGCACCTTAGCAACTCACCAAAATCTACATGTAAAATAATACCTGTATATCCTTTAACTTATGGAGTTACTAATAAAGAAGTAAGTAGCATAATAAAAGGAGTGCTTAATGATAAGGAAATAAACATAAAAGAGTATCTTCCAATTAATATATTAGAAAAATATAAGTTATGTAGCATAGATTACGCTGTTAGAAATATTCATAATCCAAGCAGTAAAGAAGCCTTAAAAATTGCTTTATATAGAATCGTATTTGAAGAATTTTTAATGCTACAGTTAGGATTATTTATGTTTAAAAATGGAGTAAGTGAAGTCGATGGTATAAAGTTTTTAGAAAATAAGAAACTAGAAGAAATAAGAAGTTCATTACCATTTAAATTAACGAAAGCTCAGGAGAGAGCATTAAATGAAATAATAGATGATATGAATTCAAATAGTGCTATGAATAGGCTAGTACAAGGTGATGTTGGATCAGGTAAAACAGTCGTAGCTCTTTTAGCATTATCACATTGTATTTTAAATGGATATCAAGGTGCATTAATGGCTCCTACTGAAATATTAGCTGAACAACATTATATTTCTCTTACAGAAACTTTAAAGCCTTTTGGAGTGAATGTAGAATTACTAGTTGGTAGTTTAACAAAGAAGAATAAAGAAAAAGTTTTAGAAAGAGTAAAAAATAAAGAAATAGATATATTAATAGGAACTCATGCACTAATTGAAGATAAAGTAGAATTTAATAATCTAGGGTTAGTAATAACAGATGAACAACATAGATTTGGAGTTAGGCAACGAAGCAAATTATCGGAAAAAGGAGAGAATCCAGATATATTAGTAATGACGGCAACTCCAATACCAAGAACATTAGCTCTTATACTTTATGGAGATTTGGATATATCTATAATAGATGAGCTTCCTCCAGGAAGGCAGCCAATTGAAACTATAGCAGTCGATAAAGGAAAAAGAGATAGAGCTTACAACTCATTAGTTAGAAAAGAAGTAGAAAAAGGAAGACAAGTTTATATAGTGTGCCCTCTAGTAGAAGAAAGTGAAGCTATAGAAGCTAAAGCAGCTACAGAACTAGTTGATGAGCTAAAGTCTGAATATTTTAGCGATCTTAGAGTAGGTCTTTTACATGGAAAGATGAAAGGCAGCGAAAAAGATTCTATAATGAAGAGTTTTAAAAATAAAGAAATAGATATATTAGTTTCAACAACAGTTATAGAGGTTGGAGTTAATGTTCCCAATGCAACACTTATGATAATAGAAAATGCAGAAAGATTTGGGTTAGCACAGCTTCATCAGTTAAGAGGTCGTGTAGGTAGAGGAAGTCATAAGTCTTATTGTATATTAATATACGCATCTAAATCAGAAGTTTGTAGACAACGAATGTCTATAATGGAAGAAACAAATGATGGATTTAAAATATCAGAAAAAGATTTAGAAATAAGAGGGCCTGGTGAATTTTTTGGAACAAGACAACATGGTTTACCAGAATTAAAGGTTGCAAATATATTTAAACACATGAAAATACTTAAACTTGCTCAACAAGAAGCTAGAATTATATTTTCTAAAGACTCTAAGTTAGATAATTATGAAAATAAAGGCTTAAAACGTGAAATTATGAATAAATTTGAGAATATAGTTAAAGAAATTTCGTTAAATTAATATAAAATTATGCTAAAATATACAATGAGGTGAAGGTACGTTGAGAGTAATATCAGGAAAAGTAAGAGGATTAAAGTTAAATACTCCTAAAAATGAAGATGTAAGACCAACAACAGATAGAGTTAAAGAATCATTATTTAATATGATAAATCCATATATGATGGAAAGTAACATATTAGACTTATTTGCTGGAACTGGTTCTTTAGGAATAGAGTGTTTATCTAGAGGTGCTTCAAAATGTACCTTTGTGGATGTAAGTAGAGAGAGTATAGCTTTGGTAAAATCCAATATAAAGAAAGCTAGATTTGAAAATGAAAGTGAAGTCTTAAACTTAGATTTCAAAGATGCTATAAGTAAGCTTAAAATAAAAAATAATAAATTTGATGTTATATTTATGGATCCTCCATATTATAAAGACATGTTTATTGATGCTCTTGAAAAAATAGACAATGCAAATATACTTAAAGAAGATGGTATAATTGTAGTCGAACATGATACTAAAGATAAATTCCCAGAAGAAATAGGCAGTTTAGAAAAAAGTAGAGACAAAAAGTATGGGAATACAACTTTAACATTTTATAAGTTAAAATAGAATATATAAAATCCTAATATCAATGTTAAAATGGAGGGCTAAGCAAAAAGATGAATAAAAAAATAAGAAAAGCTATATTTGCAGGAAGCTTTGATCCAATAACTAATGGACACTTAGATATAATATGTAGAGCTTCTAAAATATTTGATGAGTTGCAAATAGGGGTGCTTCATAATCCTAATAAAAAGGGAATGTTCACTTTTGAAGAAAGAGTAGAACTTATAGAAAAATGTACTAATCATCTTGATAATATAAAAATAGTAAGTTTTAATGGACTTTTAGTAAATTATTGTGAAGAACATGGTATAGATACTTTAGTAAGAGGAATTAGAAATGGTACTGATGTTGAGTATGAACTGCAAATGGCTCACATGAATAAAGAATTAAATCATAATATTGAAACTGTAATATTAGCAACTAATCCAAAGTATTCATTTATAAGCTCCTCGTTAATAAAGGAAGTATTAAACTTTGATGCAGATATAAAAAACTTAGTTCCAGAAGTTGTATTAGAAGAACTTAAAAGAAAAACTAATAGGGGGAAGTAACTATGTATGTAGATTTAGAAATAATTGAATTGTTAGATGAATTAGAAAGTATGATAAATAATGCATCTTCAATACCTTTTTCTCAAAAGTCTGGTATAGATAAAAATGAAGTATTAGGTGTTATAGGTGAAATAAAATCATTAGTTCCAGAAGAAGTAAAGCAAGCAACATGGATTAATAAAGAAAGACACAAAATAATAAATGATGCAAAAATAGAAGCACAAGAATTAGTGGAACAAGCTAAAAAGGAAGCACAAAGAATACAAGATGAGTACAATGAAAAAGTAGAAGAGTTAAAGAAAAATTCTGATGAAATTTTAAATGCTTACTTAGAATCAAGTGAACCTATTCAAAAAGCAGAATTACAAGCTAAAGAAATGATAGCAAGAGCAGAAAGAATAGCAGGTGAAATAAGACTTGGATCTATAGAGTATGCTGATAATGTACTTTTAAGTTTAGAACATAATATAAAGGATTTACTAGAAGAAATATCAAGAGATAGATTAGAGTTAAATCCAGAACAATAATATAAAGGCTATAAAAAAAGAAAGTGTTAGCTTTCTTTTTTTATAGCGATCTTTTCTAGCCTTGAAAGAAGATTTAAAATATAAACTATAAATATTACTAAAAGTACTGTATTGTAATTAGACAAATAAAAATTAGATACACCACCATGGTAGATATAATTATAAGTGTTAGAGAAATTGGAAACAAGTGAAATTGATTCTATTAAAGGATATAGTAAAAATGTAAGAATCCCTGATATAATCCCATGAAAAAATTTACTTAATATGTATATAGGTACGCTAATATCTGTTTTTGATATAAAGGTACAACATTGGGCAAGTATAGAAATACCACTAAACCCTATTAAGAAACTAGCTAGAGAGGCTTTTAAAGCTTCTGAAACATTAGATACAGATGATATTTTATTACAACCTATAGTTATTTCAAATAAGCCACTTATAAGACCGTAACAAAGTTCTTTTGTAAATCCTAAAAGAGATAGAGGAATATATAAGATAAAAGCAATGACATCAACTATTTTAAATAATGTAAGTACCTTAAAAATCACTGAAAATACTATTACAAAACCGCCAATCATAAGTAATGTATTAACACCACTATTTACAGCATTTCCAAATAGAACAAAAAAGCCTTGACCATTAGAGAAACGAGTATTTATTGTATTTTTAATATTAGCTTTTAGGGATATAGATGAACTAGAAATAATATCTTTACCGTAACCTCTAAAAAACAATCCTATAGATATAGACCCTAAGTAATGGCAAATAATCATTAAATAACCAAGATTGGGATGTTTAAACATACCAGTTGCTACAGCACCTATTATAAATAGTGGCCCAGATGTAGAGCAAAAAGAAATTAGCCTTTGCCCTTCATCCTTAGAAATTTGAGAATTAAGCCTAAGTTCTGAGGCAAGTTTTGCACCTACAGGATAGCCAGAAACTGTTGATATAAGAAAGACTAAGGCACTTTTCCCAGAAACATTAAAGATAAACTTAGTAAAAGGGTTAATTATAAACCCAATTATATCAACGATTTTTAAATCAACAATCAAGTTTGCACCTATAATAAATGGAAGTAAAGAAGGTATTAGTATTGTGGTCCAAATTTCTATGCCTTCCTTAGCAGCCTCTAAGGAATCATTAGGAAAAATAATTATTCCAAGTATAATTAATAAAACGATACATATAGGAACAAAAAAACATATAATTTTTCTTTTCTTCATAAGCATCACCTAATAAAATATATAGTATAAGACAAGTATATTTAAGGAAGAAGATATATATGAGAAAAAATATATAAATAATATAAATTTAAGGGGGATATCATGTTTGTTAATATTTCAAATAAGAAAGTTTATGAACTTGTAATAGAACAAATACAAGATAAAATCTTAAATGGGGAATTAAAAAAAGGAGATAAGCTCCCATCGGAAAGAGAATTATCAGAGCAGATGAGTGTAAGTAGAACATCTATTAGGGAAGCAATAAGGGTATTAGAGACTATGGGGGTGGTTGAAAGCAAACAAGGCGATGGAAACTTTATATGTACTAATATAGAAAAGTCACTAATAGAACCTCTATCTATGGTATTTAAATTAAATGAAGGTACATGGCAAAATGTATTGGAACTAAGAGAAGTATTAGAATTACAAACCGTAAAAATAGCAGCAATAAAAGCAACAAAAGAAGACTGTAAAGAATTAAAAAATATAATAGGTGCAATGGGAAAAGAAAATAGTATGAAAAAATACAATAGTAAGAAAATAATCCAACTTGATCAAAGATTTCACAATAAAATAGCATCTATAAGTAAAAATTATCTTATAGAAAGTGTATTTATAACATCATCTAAACTATTTGAAAGGTTTATAGAAGATGCAAGAGAAAAAATTATAGAAAATTATAGAGATGAAGAACTATTATTTGAAAATCATAGAAGGATATATGAAGGAATAAGCAAAAATGATCCGATATTAGCTTATGAAGAGATGAAAAGACATATGGAAAATATAAGAGAAAGCTATATAAAAACTATTGGTTGAAAATTGTTAATTTTCAATCAATTATTGCGGTTTATAAATATCTCTTATATTATATAAAATATAAGTGGTAATACCACTGACCATCATTCAAGTTACCGACATAAAATAAAATATATAGGAGGTACTTGATGAACGAGTATGTATTATTTTTAATAGCTATAATACCGATAATATGGTTAATTGTATCCTTAGGGATAATGAAACTACCAGCACATAAAACCTGCTTTGCAACAGTTATATTAACATTTATTATAGCTATGGTATTTTGGAAAATGCCATTTGTAGATGCTATTACGGCATCTATAGAAGGAGTATTAGTTGCATTATGGCCAATTCTTTTAGTTATAGTTGCAGCGCTATTTACTTATAATTTAGCAGTTGAAACTAAAACTATGGATACTATAAAAAAAATGTTATCTAGTATTACAACAGATGACAGAATACAAGTGCTTATACTAGCTTGGGGATTTGGAGGTTTTTTAGAAGCTGTTGCAGGATACGGCACAGCAGTTGCAATACCAGCAAGTATATTAGCATCTTTAGGATTTAATCCCATATTTGCAGCTATAATATGTCTTATAGCTAATACAGTACCAACAGCTTTTGGAGCAATAGGCATACCTGTAAGTACATTAGCATCAGTGACGGGACTAGACGTAATGAGATTAAGTTATTTAACAGCAATTCAATTAGCACCATTCATAATAGTAATACCTTTTGTATTAGTAATTTTAACAAAGAAAAGCCTTAAAGCATTAAAAGGAGTATTTTTAATAACTTTAGCATCAGGGGTAGCATTTGCATTACCTCAAATATTTGTAGCAAAGTATCTAGGAGCTGAATTACCTGCTCTTATAGGAAGTTTATGTAGTATGCTAATTACAATTCTTATGGCAAAAGCAATGAATAAAAGAAAAGATATGTCAGAAGAAGAAAATAGAATAAAAGGAAGTGTAGCATTAAAAGTCAGTGTAAGTACAAAAGAGGGTATATTAGCTTGGCTTCCATACATATTACTATGTGTTTTAATTTTAGCAGCAAGTCCATTGTTCACATCTATAAATGAATTTTTAGCTAGATTTGCAAGTCAATTTAAAATATACACAGGAGAAGGAGCCGCAACAACTGAATTCATATGGATAAATACACCAGGTATTGTAATAATAGTTGCTACATTTATAGGTGGATTAATACAAAGAGTAAAAGTATCTACTATGATAAATGTATTTATAAGAACTGTAAAACAATTATCTAAATCTTTTATAACTATAACATCTATAGTTGCTATATCAAAACTTATGTCTTACAGCACAATGACAGCATCAATATCTTTTGGACTAAGCGCAATAACTGGATCATTTTATCCTGTAATATCACCACTTTTAGGCTCAATAGGTACATTTGTAACAGGTAGTGACACATCAGCAAATATATTGTTTGGAGGTTTACAATCTCAATCAGCTACATCTCTAGGCATAGACCCATATTGGATAGCAGCAGCAAATACTGCAGGGGCAACAGCAGGAAAAATGATATCACCTCAAAGTATAGCTATAGCAACATCTGCTACTGGGTTAATAGGAAAAGAAGGTAAAATTTTAAACTCAACTCTTAAATTTTGTTTAGGATATGTAGTAATATTAGGAGTATTAGTTTATTTTGGAAGTTATATACAGATATAAAAATATAAGGGGGAAAATATGCCTACTTTAAAAGTTCCATATTCTAAAGAGGGAATGATTTTAAATATTCCAGATGAAAATTTCGTAATGACACTTCAATCTAAAGCACATACATATAAAGTCAATAGAACTCAAGAAGAAATAGTAGAAAATTCATTAGACAATCCAATAGGCTCTAAGAAATTAGAAGAATTAGCAAAAGATAAAAAAAGTATCGTCATAATAACTAGTGATCACACAAGACCTGTACCAAGCAAAATTACCATGACAATAATCTTAAAAAGAATAAGAAAAGTAAATAAAGATGCAAGTATAAAAATATTAATTGCTACAGGGTTTCACAGAGAAAGTACAAAAGAAGAATTGATTTATAAAATGGGTGAGGAAATAGTAGAAAATGAAGAAATAATAATGCATATATCAACAGATGATTCTCAAATGGAAAAAATGGGAGTATTGCCATCTGGTGGAGATTTATATCTAAATAAACTAGTTAAAGAAGCAGATTTATTAATAGCAGAAGGTTTTATAGAACCTCACTTTTTTGCAGGTTTTTCTGGAGGTAGAAAAAGTATATTACCAGGTATAGCATCAGCAAAAACTATAATGTATAACCACTGTAGTGACTTTATAGATAGTGAAAATGCCAGAACTGGAACACTACAAAATAATCCTATTCACGAGGATATGGTATATGCAGCTAAAGTATCAAATCTCGCTTTTATACTAAATGTTGTAATAGACCAAGATAAAAAAGTTATAGCATCTTTTGCTGGAGATGTAGAAAAAGCACATAAAAAAGGATGTGAATTTGTAACAGAGTTATCTAAAGTTAAATCTCATAAAGCTGATATAGTTGTTAGTACTAATGGAGGGTATCCTCTTGATCAAAATATATATCAGTCTGTAAAAGGAATGACTGCAGCAGAAGCTACTTGCAATGAAGGTGGAGTAATAATTATGATATCTGCCTGCAATGATGGTCATGGAGGTCAATCTTTTTACGATAATATAGCAAATGCTAAATCACCAAAAGAAGTTTTAGAAAAAGTAAGAAAGGTAAGTAGGGGAGATACTGTACCTGACCAATGGGAGTTTCAAATATTAGCTAGAATACTTGAAAATTACACTGTAATAATGGTTACAGATAAGTGTGATAAAGATATGATAGAGAATATGCATATGAAGCATGCATCAAACTTTGAAGATGCTTTAAATATGGCATTTCATATAAAGGGAAGGGATTCAAAGGTTGTAGTTATTCCTGATGGAGTATCTGTAATAGTTAAATAGTTAAGGGGGATAAAGTATGGAAATTTTAACATGTATTAAGCAAGTTCCAGGAACTTCTGAAGTTGAAGTAGATGAAAAAACAGGTGTGCTTAAAAGAGATGGTGTAGATTCTAAAATGAATCCATATGATTTATACGCATTAGAGACAGCACTTAAAATAAAAGAAAAAAAAGGTGCGACTTTAAAAGTATTGACAATGGGACCACCACAAGCAAAACAAATTGTAGAAGAAAGTTTTATGATGGGAGTAGATGAGGGAGCTATACTTAGTGATAGAAAATTCGCAGGTGCTGATGTACTTGCAACTTCTTATACACTATCTCAAGGTATAAAAAAAGTAGGAAATCCAGATTTAATAATATGTGGAAAGCAAACTACTGATGGAGATACAGCTCAAGTTGGACCAGAAATAGCTGAATTTTTAAATATACCACATATTACAAATGTAACTAAAATAATAGAAATTAAAGATAAAAGTATAGTAGTTGAGTGTGATATGCCAAATACATTAGAAGAATGTGAAATAAATTATCCATGTTTAATAACTGTTGAAAAGGGCATATATGAACCGAGATTACCTTCTTTTAAATTAAAGCTAGATACTAAAAATAGAGAAATACCTATGTATAGTTTAAGTGACTTTGAAGATCAAGATGAAAACAATTATGGACTTAATGGTTCGCCAACCCAAGTATTAAGAATATTCCCTCCAACTTCTAATAATGAAAAAGAAGTTTTAAGAGGAAGTAGTGAAGAAATAAGTGAAAAGTTAGCAAATAAACTTAAGGAGTTAAAGTTAATATAAGGGGGGATTTATATGGCTAAAGTAGTAATAAATCAAGAGAAAATAGATAATATAGATGAAGTTTTAAAATTGTGTCCATTTAATGCCATAGAATTAATTGACCAAAAAATAGAAATAAATTCAGCTTGTAAAATGTGTAAGATTTGTGTTAAAAAGGGACCAAAAGGAGCTTTTGAATTTGTAGAAAATCTAAAAAAAGAGATAAATAAGGATGAATGGAAAGGAATAGCTGTATATGTAGACCACCATGAAGGAGATATACATCCTGTAACTTATGAACTTATAGGTAAGGCTCGTGAAATGGCTAAGAAAGTAAATTATCCAGTATATTGTGTATTTGTAGGTAAAGATATAAAAGATAAATGTGATAAATTAATATCTTATGGAGTAGATGAAGTATTTGTTTATGATAATCCAGAATTTGAACATTTTAGAATAGAGCCATACTCTAGAGCAGTTGAAGATTTTATAAATAATATAAAACCTACGATAATGTTAGTAGGGGGAACTACACTTGGAAGATCTTTAGCACCAAGACTTGCGGCTAGATTTAAAACAGGGCTTACGGCAGATTGTACAATACTTGATATTCAAGAAAATACAGATTTAGATCAAATAAGACCAGCATTTGGAGGAAATATAATGGCTCATATTCATACTCCAAATAATAGACCACAGTTTGCTACAGTAAGATATAAAATATTCTCAGAACCAGAAGAAGTTGAAAGTCCAAATGGAAAGATAACATTATGTAGTATTAGTAAGGAAAAATTAGTATCAAATATAAATGTATTAGATAGTAAACCTAAAACGAAAGAGGTAGGTCTTGAAGAAGCAGAAGTTATAGTAGTTGCAAGTAGGGCTATTAAAAAGCAAGATGATATGGATATGATATATAAATTAGCAGATAGACTAGGAGCACAAGTTGCAGGAACAAGACCATTAATAGAAGCTGGATGGATAGACCCAAGAAGACAAATAGGTCTTAGTGGAAGAACTGTAAAACCTAAACTTATAATTACGTGTGGGGTATCTGGGGCTGTTCAGTTTGTAGCAGGTATGCAAGGTTCTGATTACATAGTAGCAATAAATAAAGATGAAAAAGCACCGATATTTGATGTTGCTCATTTAGCATTAGTAGGTGATATATATGAGATTGTTCCTAAATTAATAGAAAAAATAGAACAAAAGCAATTAGAAGTGGCATTATCCGTAGAAGAATAGGGGGAATAGCTATGTATAAAAAAATAGATAATGATGATATTAGATTTTTAATAGATATTTGTGGAGAAGAAGAAGTCTTTGCAGGCGAAGATATAAGTGAAGATTTTTCACATGATGAATTAGGAGGAGTGGAAAAATATCCAGAAGTACTTGTTAATGTATATAATACAGAACAAGTATCTAAAATAATGAAATATGCCTATAAAAATAATATACCTGTAACACCAAGAGGACAAGGAACAGGGCTTGTTGGTGCTTCTGTAGCAATTCATGGTGGTATAATGATTAATTTAAGCAAAATGAATAAAATATTAGAATTAGATGAAGAAAATTTAACATTAACAGTAGAGCCAGGAGTGCTTTTGATGACTATAGGACAATATGTTCAAGAAAGAGATTTATTTTATCCGCCAGATCCAGGTGAAAAAAGTGCCACAATAGGTGGAAATATAAACACTAATGCAGGGGGAATGAGAGCTGTTAAATATGGAGTTACAAGAGACTATGTAAGAGGACTTGAAGTTGTACTTCCTAATGGTGATATTGTTAATATAGGAGGAAAAGTAGTAAAAAATAGTTCTGGATATAGTATAAAAGATTTGATTGTAGGTTCAGAAGGTACATTAGGAATAGTAACAAAGGCAATACTTAAACTTTTACCTCTTCCTAAAAAAGATATAAGTTTATTAATTCCTTTTAAGGATTTACCAACAGCAATAGAAACTGTACCTAAAATAATAAAATCAAAGTCAATACCAACAGCGATAGAATTTATGGAAAGAGATGTAATACTTGCAGCAGAAGAATTTTTAGGAAAGTCTTTCCCTGATAATACTTCAGATGCGTATCTACTATTAAAATTTGATGGAAATAGTAAAGAAGATATAGAAAAAGAATATGAAAAAGTTGCCCACTTATGCTTAAAAAATGGGGCATATGATGTATTTATATCTGATACACAGGAAAGAAATGAATCTATATGGTCAGCAAGAGGAGCATTTTTAGAAGCTATAAAAGCATCTACAACAGAAATGGACGAATGTGATGTTGTAGTACCTAGAGATAAAGTTGCTGATTTTATAAGATATACTCATGATTTACAAAAAGAATTAAATGTAAGAATAAAGAGTTTTGGGCATGCAGGAGACGGTAATCTTCATGTTTATACATTAAGAGATGGTATGGATGATGAAACTTGGAAGTTAAAATTAAAAGAAAGCTTTGATTGTATGTATGAAAAATCAAGAGAACTTAGAGGGCAAGTCTCAGGAGAACATGGAATAGGCTATGCTAAAAAAGAATATTTACATGAATCTCAAAGTGAGTCTTATATGGATCTTATAAAAAGTATAAAAACTGCTTTTGATCATAAAAATATATTAAATCCAAGTAAAATATACTAATTTAAACTAAATAAAAAAGCGCAGAATAAACTGTGCTTTTTTATTTGTAAATAGATTTTAATTTTTATTATTTTTAATGTAAATAGGAGATATATAATAATCCATAGGACCCTTTAATAAATCAGGATTGTTTTTATAGTAAATTAAATTATATATGTTACTCGATCTTATATCATAATCAAGCAAAGTCTTAAATAATTTATCATTCATAGAAAATGACGCTTTAGATAATTTATTTACTATATTTACTTCAGAAGTTTTCTTAATAGCTTTTAATATTTCCCGACCTCTATCGTTAAAAGCTAGAACTCTTATATAAGGAACGGCATTTATATCTTTAACGTAACTTATATCTTCTTTAGTTATTCCAAGTAGTATATTATTAAGAGTTCTTTTTATTTTAGTTAATGTATATCTTTTGCTTTTTATAGATAAGTGAAGTTCATCAAGAGAATTAGACCTAAATATATTTTGGTATATTTTATTTTCTATTCCTTCGTTAACTTCAAAATATTTATCTAATATACTAATATCTCTAGCTACAATAGATTTTATAATATCAAAGTAAGCTTCATCAAACATAGGTAAAAAATTATTATTAATTTTTTCATTAAGTATATTATAAGTTTGGCTAGGAACTACATTACTTATAAGTGATAAATCATTGTAATCTTTTAAAGATTTTCTTATGGCAGTAGCAGAACAAATACTACTAGTTATATTTTCAGAGTTGTATGAAGCTTGTACTCTAGAAATCGTAAAAGGTTTTATATTACTATTTAATTTTAGTAGACATTTTATGTATTCTAGACCTAAAATGTTATTAGAGGAATTTAATACATTTAAAAGTTTATCTTTTGATATATCTATCAAATTATGTTTAGATATATAGTCAAATAAAGACATGCTACGTGCACTAGGATAAAGCATACCTTCATCTAAGTATTTCTTTAGATTTACTTTAAATTCATTTGGCTCATCAACTAGTATTTTAGCTATAGTATACAAAACATCAATACTTCCTTCTTCGCTACCAAAACAAATTGAATCTATACAATTTAATGAATTTAAAGTTGTTATTGCACCGTGGGCAAATATTTCAGCAGACTGACAAGCATATAAAGTAGGAAGTTCAAGAACTAAATCTACACCGTTTTCAACTGCGATAGAAGCTCTAGTATATTTATCAAATAAGGCTGGTTCACCTCTTTGTAAAAAATTTCCGCTCATAATAGCGACTGTGTGAGTAGCTTTTGTTAGCTGTCTAGATTTATTTAAATGGTGTAAATGTCCATTGTGAAATGGATTGTACTCAACTATTACTCCAAGTATATTCATAATGATTCTCCTTGTGTTAATATTATAATAGAGTAATTACAATATATGTAGAAATCTAACTATATTGTAAAAAATAATTTAAATAATATATTATAATATTATAACAAATAGAGAAAAATAATCTATGTTAAGCAAAAATATTTAAATGAAGTAAATATATAAATATAAAATATATTAAATAAAGTCAATATACTATTTATATATAATAAAACTTATGCTTTTAATTTATGAACCAAATTTAATAAATTTTCAAATAAATAGATAATGTACTGTACTTTTATAATAAAAAGTGATATATTAATTAGTGTTAAAGAATGTTTACTGTATACAAAAAGTAAATTGTAAATGTTAGCCTAAAAGGCTTTTTACATATTATTCATAAAATTTTAAGGAGGTATACTAATGAAAGTATTAGTATTAAACTGTGGTAGTTCTTCATTAAAATATCAATTAATAGATATGTCAAATGAAGAAGTTTTATGTATAGGATTAGTTGAAAGAATAGGTATAGAAGGTTCTATACTTAAGCAAGAAAAAGATGGTGTTGAAGGTAAATTAATAATAGAACAACCAATGAAAAACCATCAAGATGCTATAAAGTTAGTATTAGACGGTGTTGTTGATGCTAAATTCGGTGGAGTTAAAGAAATAAGCGAAGTTGAAGCTGTAGGACACAGAGTAGTTCACGGTGGAGAAAAGTTCGCTGGTTCAGTTAAGATAACTGACGAAGTTATGGTTGCATTAGAAGAGTGTGTAGAATTAGCACCACTTCACAACCCAGCTAACATAATGGGTATAAAAGCTTGTGAAGAAATACTTCCAGGTGTACCAATGGTAGGAGTATTTGATACTGCTTTCCACCAAACTATGCCTAAAAAATCTTACTTATACGGATTACCTCATGAATTATACACTAAGTACGGTGTAAGAAGATACGGATTCCACGGAACTTCTCACAAGTATGTATCTCAAAGAGCTGCTGCAATGCTTGGAAAGAACATAGAAGACGTTAAGATAATAACTTGTCACTTAGGAAATGGAGCTTCTATAGCTGCTGTTGATGGTGGTAAGTGTGTTGATACATCTATGGGATTCACTCCACTTGAAGGATTAATAATGGGAACTAGATGTGGAGATATAGATGCTGCTATATTACCATTCTTAATGGAAAAAGAAGGATTAGATGCTAAAGGATTATCTGATTTAATGAACAAAAAGTCAGGTGTATACGGAATGACTGGTATATCTAGTGACTTTAGAGATATAGAAGGAGCTGCTTCAAACGGTGATGAAAAAGCTCAAGTTGCTTTAGATGCATACGTTCAAAGAGTTCAAAAATACATAGGAGCTTATGCTGCAGAAATGAACGGAGTTGACGCTGTTGTATTTACTGCTGGTGTTGGTGAAAATGGTATAGAAATAAGAGAATCAATAGCTTCTAACATGGAATTCTTAGGAATGAACTTAGATAAAGAAGCTAACAAAGTTAGAGGAAAAGAAAGAGTAATATCTACAGAAGACTCTAGAGTTAAGATATTATTAATACCAACTAACGAAGAGTTAATGATAGCAAGAGATACTGTTGCATTAGTAAAATAATTGTAATAGGTTATAATATATTTAAGGTAGGTTAAAGCCTACCTTAAACTATGTCTTACAACATTTTCAAAATATCTATCAAGTAAAAATACTTGACAAACATCTACTAAATTTGTATAATAAATTGGTAGTGGATTGAGGTGAATACAATGCAAATCAGTCTAGATAAATTAATAAGAAGAGAAACTGACAAATTAGACTTGAATTTTTCTCAAAAAGTTGATACTATTAGTTATTGTGATAACAACTATAAGTTAGTTTCACCAATAAATTTAAATGGTAAAATATCATCTACTAAAAATGGATTATACCTAGATGTAGATGTAGATTTTACAATTCTTGACCAATGTTCAAGATGCTTAGAAGATGTCGAAGTACCAATAGAATACTCTATAAATGGTTTTTTAGTAAAAGAAGACTATGATGAAGATAGTTTTGAAGATGATGATGCATTCATCTATGATGGACAAGTTGTAGATATTATAGAACTTATACAACAAACATTAGACTTTAAAATACCACCAAGAGTTCTTTGTGATGAAGATTGTATGGGACTTTGTCAAGGATGCGGAGCAAATCTTAATAAAGAAAATTGTTCTTGCACTGAAACTGCGAACGACGAGGAGAATATTGATCCCCGTTTTGCTAAATTAAAAGATATATTTAAAAACGACTAAGGAGGTGGCGTAAATGGCAGTACCAAAGCGTAAAACATCTAAATCAAAAACTAAAATGAGAAGAGCAGCTAACTCTAAAATGGTAGCAACTGGATTTGTAAGTTGCCCACAATGTCATGAGCCAAAATTACCACATAGAGTATGTCCAGACTGTGGATATTATAAAGGTAAAGAAGTTGTATCTGAATAATAACTTCTAAAAACATGTAGATTACTCTACATGTTTTTTTTGTTTAAACAAAAAATAATAAAAAAGTATTGATAATTTTATTGTGATACTATATACTACTATTAGTAGCTGGTACTAATTACAGCTATAAAAACTTGGAGGTAATATGAAAAAGAAAAGTAAAGCCCAAAGACAAAAGGAATTAATAGAAATGTTACAGGCTGACCCTTTTTATACAGACGAAGAGTTAGCTAGCCTATTTGAAGTTAGTATTCAAACTATAAGGCTAGATAGAATGAGTCTGAATATACCTGAACTTAGGGAGAGAGTAAAAAATATTGCAGAAGCAGAAAGTTCAAAGGTAAAAACTCTTGGAATTAAGGAAATTACAGGAGAAATAATTGATTTATCAGTAGGGAAATTAGGAATATCTATGCTAGAAATTACAGAAGATATGCTCTATTCTAAAACTAATACTTTAAAGGATACATATATATTTTCTATGGCAGACTCATTAGCAATGGCTATAGTAGATGCACCAAAAGTAATAATGAGGTTTGCAAATGTTAAATGTTTGAAATTAATAGAACAAAAGGATAGACTTATAGCAAAGGCTGAAATCTACAAAAATGTAGGTACAAAGCATTATGTCAAAGTTGTCATTAATAATAAAGCACAAGAACAAATATTTAGAGGAAAATTTATATTTGAAGAATTAGATTAGGAGGAGAATGTATGAGAATAGTAATTGATGGTATGGGTGGAGATAATGCACCACAATCTAATGTAGAAGGTGCAGTTAATGCAATAAAAGAATATGGAATAAATATAGTAATAACTGGAGATAAAGAGATATTAGAAAAAGAATTTTCAAAATATGATTTTGATAAAGAAAAACTTGAAATAATTCATACAACAGAAATTATAGAAAATGAAGATAAGCCAGTAAAAGCGATAAGATCTAAAAAAGATTCATCAATGGTTGTTGCGCTTAGACTTGTAAAAGAAGGATATGCAGATGCAGTTATATCAGCGGGAAATACGGGAGCATTACTTGCTGGGGGATTATTTGTAGTAGGTAGAATTAAAGGTATAGATAGACCTTGTTTATGTCCAGCTATACCAAATGCTAAAAAAGGAATGACTCTTATAGCTGATGGTGGAGCTAATGCAGATTGCAAACCAAGAAACTTAGTAGAGTTTGCAGCTATGAGTAATATATATGCTAAAAAAGTTTTAGGTCTTTCTAATCCTAGGGTAGCCTTAGCTAATGTAGGAATAGAAGAAGGAAAAGGAAATGACTTAGTAAAAAAAGCTTATGAAGAATTAAAAAATATAGACTTAAACTTTATAGGAAATGTAGAAGCAAGAGATGTAATAAATGATTATACAGATATAATTGTTTGTGATGGATTTACAGGTAACATACTTCTAAAATCAGCAGAAGGTGTTGCAATATCTGTAATGGGACTTTTAAAAGAAACATTCTTATCAAGTACAAAAGGTAAATTAGGAGCAATGCTTTTAAAAGATGACCTAAGAAAATTAAAATCATTTATGGATTATGCTGAATATGGAGGAGCACCTTTATTAGGAGTTAATGGAGGAGTTATAAAAGCACACGGTAGTTCAGATTCAAGAGCTATAAAAAATGCCATAAATCAAGGAATAAAATTTGCTAAAGGAAACGTGCTACAAGATATAAAAGATTTTGTAGTAGTTAATAAAGAAAGCGAAGAATAAAATAAACTCGTATGGAGGGTTAATTTATATATGAACAAAAAAGCTGGTATATTGGGCGTAGGAAGTTATCTACCCAAAAAGGTACTAAATAATTCTTACTTTGAAAAAATATTAGATACAAGTGATGAATGGATAAAAACTAGAACAGGAATAAGTGAAAGAAAAATAGCTGATGCCAATGAATCAACATCAGATTTATCTGTAAAGGCAGCACTTAAAGCTATGGAATGTGCAAATTTACAAGCAAGTGAAATTGATCTTATAATAGTAGCAACTGCTACACCAGATATGGCGTTTCCATCAACTGCATGCTTAGTACAAGAAAAAATAGGTGCAGTTAATGCTTGTGCTTTTGATATATCAGCTGCATGTTCAGGTTTTGTATATGGATTAACTATCGCTAAACAATTTATAGAAACTAACTGTTATAGAAACATCTTGGTAATAGGAGCAGAAGTACTTTCAAGGGTTTTAGATTATACTGATAGAGGTACTTCTATCCTATTTGGAGATGGAGCAGGAGCAGTTATTATAGGTAAAGTAAATGATGGTGGAATACTATCTACTTACCTTGGTGCAGATGGAAGAGGTAAAGACTTCCTAAATATACCAGCTGGAGGATCTAGGCTTCCAGCTAGTAAAAGTACTGTAGAGGATAATCTTCACACTATAAAAATGGCAGGAAATGACGTATACAAATTTGCAGTTAGAATAATGGGAGATGCATCCATAAAGGCTATAGAAATGGCAGGTTTGGACACTAATGATATAGATTATCTTATACCACATCAAGCAAATATAAGAATAATAGAGGCATCGGCAAAAAGACTTAAGTTAAGTATGGATAAAGTTTATGTAAATTTACACAAATGCGGAAATATGTCTGCAGCATCAATCCCCGTTGCTATGGATGAAGCATACAGAAGCTCTAAAATCAAAAAGGGTGATAATATAGTCTTAGTTGGTTTTGGAGGAGGACTTACTTGGGGAGCTTCAGTTATTAAGTGGAGTATATAAGGAGGAAATGATGAATAAAATTTGTGAATTATTAAATATACAATATCCTATAATACAAGGCGGAATGGCATGGGTTGCTAATGCTAATTTAGCAAGTGCTGTTTCAAATGCAGGTGGATTAGGAATTATTGCAGGTGGTAATGCACCAAAGGAAATAATAAAAGAAGAAATAAGAAAATGCAAGGAGTTTACAGATAAGCCATTTGGTGTAAATGTAATGCTATTATCTCCATTTGCAGATGAAATAATAGATTTGGTAATAGAAGAAAATATACCTGTGATAACAACAGGAGCAGGTAACCCAGCAAAGTATATGGAAAAGCTTAAAAAAGCAAATGTAAAAGTTATACCAGTAGTTCCAACGATAGCATTAGCTCAAAGAATGGAAAAACTAGGGGCAGATGCAGTTATAGTTGAAGGAACAGAAGCTGGAGGGCACATAGGAGAATTAACTACTATGGTATTAACGCCGCAAGTTGCAGATGCAGTTAATATACCTGTTATAGCAGCAGGTGGTATAGCAGATGGAAGAGGCGTTGTTGCAGCACTTGCTTTAGGTGCTAAAGGAGTTCAAATAGGAACTAGATTTATATGTAGTGAAGAGTGTAGTGTTCATGAAAATTATAAGAATATGATTATAAAATCTAAGGATAGAGATGCTATAGTAACAGGAAGAAGTACAGGTCATCCTGTTAGGACTCTTAAAAATAAATTATCAAAAGAAGTCCTTAGTATGGAAAAAGAGGGAATAAATCCAGAAGAAATAGATAAAAAATGTGTAGGCTCTTTAAGAATGGCTACTATAGATGGGGACATTGAAAATGGATCGTTTATGGCTGGTCAAATAGCATCTATAGTAAAAGATATTAAGCCTTGTAAAAAAATTATAGGTGACATAGTCAACCAAGTTAAAGAGATAATGCCAAACATAGATTTATAAAGCAGGAGGTGGCTTATGGGTAAAATAGCATTAGTATTTCCAGGACAAGGAAGTCAGTATGTAGGTATGGCAAAAGATATATATGAAAATGATAATATAGCTAAAGAAGTTATAGATAAAGCTTGTGAAGCTTTAGACATGGATTTAAAACGTATAATGTTTGAAGGTGATGGTGAAACATTAGCTAAAACAGAAAATACTCAGCCAGCAATAGTTACTCATAGTATAGCTCTTTTAAAGTCATTAAATGAAAAAATAGACTTAAAATATGATGCATGTTTAGGATTATCATTAGGAGAGTATAGTGCATTAGTAGCTACAGATGCTATTGATTTTGATGATGCTGTTTCTTTAGTTAAAAAAAGAGGATCATTTATGCAAGAAGCTGTCCCAGTAGGCAAAGGAGCTATGGCTGCAATACTAGGGTTAGATAGAAATAAGCTAAAAAGCATAATAGATAATATAGATGATGGAGTTGTTGAAGTAGCAAACTATAATTCTCCAGGTCAAATAGTTATATCAGGAGAAAATAATAAGATAGATGAAGCTATAAGATTACTAAAAGAAAATGGAGCCAAAAGAGCTGTTAAGTTAAATGTTAGTGGTCCATTTCATTCATCAATGCTAAAAGAAGCAGGAATAAAATTATCTAAAGAGCTAAATAAAGTAAACATAAGAAAACCTAAGGTAAGTGTAGTATCAAATGTTAATGCAAAATACTATGAAGATGAAGGAAAGGATTTACTTATATCACAAGTTAGTTCTTCTGTACTTTGGGAAGATTCAATAGAAAAATTAATAAATGAAGGTTATGACACATTTATAGAAATAGGCCCAGGAAAAACCTTAAAAGGATTTATAAAGAAGATATCTTCAAATATAGATAAAAATGTAAATATTTATAATATAGAGAATATGGATTCTTTAGAAGAATTTGTAGAGATCTATAAGAATGGAGAGATAGTATGTTAAATCTGAAAAATAAAATAGCAGTAATAACAGGTGGGTCTAGAGGTATAGGAAAAGAGATTGCTAAAAAGCTTGCATATAATGGAGCTAATATAGTTATAAACTATACATCAAAAGAAGAAGAAGCATTAAAAACAAAAGAAGAGATAGAAAATTTAGGTGTAAAATGTATAGTTATAAAATGTGATGTATCAAAGTCTGAAGAAGTTAATGAAATGATAAATAAAACTATAAAAGAATTTGGTAGAGTTGATATACTAGTAAACAATGCAGGCATAACTAAAGATAACTTACTTATGAAAATGAAGGAAGAAGATTTTGACAAGGTAATAGATATAAATTTAAAAGGTGTATTTAATTGTACTAAGGCAGTTACTAGACCTATGATGAAAAATAAATATGGAAAAATAATAAATATATCATCTGTAGTAGGTGTAATAGGAAATGTAGGTCAAGCGAATTACTGTGCATCTAAGGCAGGAGTTATAGGATTTACAAAATCAACAGCAAGAGAACTTGCATCAAGAAATATAAATATAAATGCAGTAGCACCAGGATTTATAGATACTGATATGACAAAAGTATTAAGTGATGATATAAAAAATAGCATGTTAAGCACTATACCTAAAAAAGAATTTGGGAAACCAGAAGATGTAGCTAATGCAGTAGTATTTTTGGCAAGTGATATGTCTAGTTATATAACTGGTCAGGTTATAAACGTAGACGGTGGAATGGTAATGCAATAATAAAAACTTATAAATTTTGTTAATAAATTAAAAACTTTGTTATAAATCATTTGAAAATAGATTTAAATTAGTAGATAAGAAGTTATATGGTTAGTGATATTAGCAAAGTAAACTTTATGTATGTATAGTTGCAAAATAAAAAGATTGAAAATTTTGAAAAGTAAAAATTAGGAGGAAATAAAAATGTTTGAAAAAGTTGTAGAAATAATAAGAGAGCAATTAAGCGTAGAAGATAAGGAAATAACAATGGAGACTTCATTAATGAAGGACTTAGAAGTTGACTCATTAGATGCAGTAGAAATAATAATGGCTTTAGAAGATGAATTTGGAGTGGAAATACCAGATACAGGAGCAGAAAACTTCAAATCTATAGGAGACATAGTTAAATTTATAGAAGATAATAAATAGTGGAGGTATTTCTCTATGAAAAAGAGAGTTGTAATAACTGGTTTAGGATGTGTTACACCTATTGGAAATAATAAAGAAGACTTTTGGAAAAATATAAAAGCTGGTGTTTGCGGAATTGATACTGTAACTAGATTTGATGCTAGTACTTTCCAAACTCAAATAGCAGGAGAAGTAAAAGATTTTAATCCAGAGGAATATATAAATAAAAAAGAAATAAAAAGATTAGACAAATTTACTCAATATGCTATAGCTGCATCAAAAATGGCAGTAGAAGATGCAAAACTAAACTTAGATTCTATAAATAAAGATCGTATGGGTGTAATAATAGGAACAGGAATAGGTGGAGTTGAAACTATAGAACAACAACATAAAACTCTTTTAGAAAAAGGAAATAAAAGAGTAAGTCCATTTTTAGTTCCTATGATGATAGGAAATATGGCATCAGGTCAAGTATCTATATTTTTAGGTGTTAAGGGACCAAATACAAATGTATGTACAGCTTGTGCATCAGGAACACATTCAATAGGAGATGCTTTTAAGATAGTACAAAGAGGCGATGCAGATATTATGGTGGCAGGAGGAAGTGAAGCTCCTATAACTCCGCTTGCATTTGCAGGATTTTGTAATATGAAGGCTATGTCGACTAGAAATGATGATCCAAAAGCTGCATCAAGACCATTTGATAAAGATAGAGATGGATTTATAATGGGAGAAGGTTCAGGAGTTTTAATACTAGAAGAATTAGAACATGCTTTAAAAAGAAATGCTAATATATATGCTGAAATTGTAGGATATGGATTAACAGCAGATGCGTACCATATGACGACACCGGCTGAAAACGGTGAAGGAGCAGCTCGTTCTATGGAAATGGCTCTAAAGGACGGAGATGTTCCTATAGAAGAAGTTGACTATATAAATGCACATGGAACATCTACTTACTACAATGACAAGCTTGAAACGCAAGCTATAAAAACAGTATTTAGAGAAAATGCATATGACTTATGCGTGTCATCAACAAAATCTATGACAGGACATTTATTAGGAGCAGCAGGTGGGATAGAAGCTATAGTTTGTGCTATGAGTATAAAAGATAACTTTATACCACCTACAGTAAATGTTCAAAATGTAGATGAAGAACTTGACCTAGATTATGTATTAGATAAAGGAAGAAATAAAGAAGTCAGATATGCATTATCAAATTCACTAGGGTTTGGTGGGCATAACGCATCTATAGTATTAAAGAAATATTAGTAAAATAGACTTTCTACAAGCGTAGAAAGTCTATTTTTAATTATAAGGATTATTTACTTTACTTGTTTTTTGTAAACTATAAAAGTAAGTACTCAAAATCTTAATGTATCATAAATTAAATTAGTATAGAAAATATTTTGTATCTAAAGTTTTATATAAAAATATAAGGGTATAATTAGAGAAGCAAAAAAATTATGGAGATGACGGAATATGGAAAATTTTGTACCAAGATGTTATAAGAAAAATCTACTATTGATAGCTGGAATAGTATGGGTTTTAGCTGGAGGGATGGTTTTAAAACTTGGACTTGATGTATTTTTAAGTTTAAGAAGTAAAATAGTAATATCAATAATAGTATCTATAGTAGTATTTTATATATTTTTCAATTTTATATTTAAAAAATTAGTTAATAAACATAGAGATAGAATAGCTGATAAAGATAAAGAAAAACTATGTATATTTTCATTCTTTGACACTAAAAGCTATATAATAATGGCTGTTATGATGACATTAGGTATAACTATTAGAGAAAGTTCATTTGTAAAACCAATATACTGGTCGCCAGTATATATAGGTATAGGAAGTGCATTATTTTTAGCAGGTATTTTATTTATAGTACAATGGAAAAGATGGAAATAGAGAAGGAGTCTTATGACTTCTTTTTTTGTTGTCATAAATTTTATATTTATTTAATAGAATTTATATATACAAAGGAGGAGGATAGTTATGTATGAACTTAGCAATGAAGTTATAAATTCACTAGCTATTAACGTAAGAGACAAAATAAAAAACATATTAAAAGATAACATAAGTATAGAGGAGATAAGACTACGTTGTAATAAACCACTTATTATAAATTCAAATAACAAAGATTATTTTTATAACATAAATTTGAACAAGCTTGAAACTAGCTATGGTGATTCATACATAGTAACTAAAGATGATATAGAGCAAAGTTTCCAAATGATATGCAAATATTCAATACATTCTTTTATGGATGATATAAAAAAAGGATTTATAACATTAAGGGGAGGGCATAGAGTAGGTATTGTTGGAAAGGCAATAGTTGAAGATGGACAAGTTAAAAATATAAAGCATGTATCATCTTTAAATATAAGGGTATCAAAGGAAGTTATAGGGTGCTCTAATAAAATTTTAAATCATATCATAAAAGGAAGTAATTCAGTAAATAACACTCTAATAATATCTCCACCTCAGTGTGGGAAAACAACTTTAGTAAGAGATATAGTAAGAAATTTAAGTAATGGAAATAAAGATTATGGATTTAAAGGTATAAAGGTTGCTTTAATAGATGAACGTAATGAAATAGGAGGATCATATCTTGGAATACCTCAAATGGATGTTGGTATAAGAACTGACATAATAGAAACTTGTCCTAAAGATATAGGGATAATAATGTTACTTAGATCTATGTCACCTAATTTAATAGTAACAGACGAAATAGGTAGTAAAGATGAAATAGATGCCTTATATACGGCCTTAAATAGCGGTGTTAGCCTAATAACTACAGTACATGGTGATTCTATAGAAGACATAAAAAATAGAAAAGAATTAAATAGATTATTAGATAAAGAATTATTTAAAAAAGTAATTATACTCTCTGCCAAAAAGGGACCAGGAACAATCGATAAAATATATGATTTAGAAGAAAAGAGATGGTATTTTGCAAATTAAAATTATAATAATAGGTATTTTAGTAGCTTGCAGCTATTTAATAGGTGAATATATAAGTAAAGCTTATACAAATAGGCATAAACAAGTAAATGATCTCATAAAAATATTAGAGATAATGAGGATGGACCTGCACTTTGGAATGTATACTCTAGAGGAGATTTTTGAAAGGCTTTCAGCAAAGAAAGAATATTTTACACATAAGTTTTTTATGCAGTTAAAATATGGACTTACAAATAATACTGAAAAAATATTAGATGATATTTTAAATGACAATATAAGTATTTTAAAAAAAGAAACCTATTTACAAGATAAGGAGGTTGATGAAGTTAAAAAACTTATATTAGCTTTAGGCAAAAGTGATATAGAATCTCAAACTAGGATGATTGATTTATGTATAGAAAATTTAAAGGGCATAACTAATGAAACTAAAGAAGATATAAATAAAAAAGGTGCAGTTTATAAAAAATTATCTACAATTATAGGATTGGCTATAGGAATAATTTTGATATAGGAGGATTAGTATGGATATTTCACTAATATTTAAGTTAGGTATAGGAGCACTTTTAATAACAATAATTAATACTATATTAGATGCTTCAGGCAGAAAAGACTGGCAAATATATGTCACTGTAGTAGGAGTAGTTATGGCATTTACAATTGTATTAAAAGAGGTAAGTGTTTTATTTGATACAATAAAGACGATGTTCATGCTTTACTAAGTAGGGGGTGACACTTTGGAAATTATAAAACTTATTGGAGTCGCTATACTGGCAATGACTATTTGTTTAATTATAAGGCCTAAAAGACCAGAGATGGCAAATTTCATAGCAATAATTGCAGGGGTAACGATACTTTTATCTGTAATATTTAAGCTAAACTTTATAATTGAAAGCATACAGAACTTAGCTCAAAAAGCTAATATACCATCTGTATATATAACTTTAATAATAAAATTAATAGGGATAGCCTATCTTATGGAATTTGCAATACAACTTTGTAATGATTGTGGAGAAAAAAGTATAGCCTCTAAATTAGAATTTGGAGGAAAAGTAATAGTTATGACTATGTCTTTTCCAATACTCTTATCTATTGTAGAGATGATAATAAATATTATCCCGTAGGAGAATGATTACATATGAAAAAAAGCTTTTTAGCATCTATACTTACGATATTTATGATTATGGCATCTTTTTCTATAAGTTTTTCAAATGAAAATGATAAAGATGAAAACTATAATGAAACAAAGAAAAGTATAGATAATTATATAGATAGTCAATTAGAAAAAATAAACATAGGAGAAATAGAAAATTTTATACAGGATTCGGTAGTAGTAGAAGAGGTTGATTTAAAAGTATTTATAAAAGAGCTTATAAGTGGAGAAAAGAAAATAACAGATTTGTTTAATAAAGAATCTATAAAATATATGTTATTTGATGAATTTAAAGCAAGTCTAAAAGTAGCATCACTAATATTAGTACTAGCACTATTATCATCTTTACTTAAAAGTTTACAAAACTCTTTTTCATCGGGAGCAATAAGTCAGATAATTACTTATATAATATTTATAACAATAGTATCTCTTACGCTAGTCGGATTTAAAGATATACTATCAATATGTAATGATACTATAGATTCCACCGTAAATTTAATGAAAGTAATAATGCCTATACTTATAACATTATTGGTGCTTATAGGATTTCCTATTACATCAACAGTTTTAAACCCAATATTTATAGGTGGAGTTGCATTCATAAATATAATTTTTAAACAATTTTTATTCGTATCAATTTCTGTAGCATTTGCAATTCTAGTCGTAAATAATTTATCTCAAAGTATAAAACTAAAAAAACTATCATCTTTTATAAGACAAATAAATTTAGTTTCTATAGGAGCAATGTTTACCATATATTTAGGACTTGTATCTATGCAAGGCTTATATGTAAAAAATATAGATAATTTTACAGTTAAAACAGCTAAATTTGCCTTAGGAAACTTTATTCCAGTGGTAGGTAATTTTGTATCTGATTCAGTTGATATACTGCTCTCATCATCGCAGCTTATAAAAGGTGTATTTGGAGGAATTGGCCTTGTATTAATAGTTGGAATTTGTTTGGTTCCAGTTATAAAAATATTATCTGTAGTATTGGTTTATAAAATATCTGCTATAGTAGTAGAGCCTATAGGAGAAGAGAAAATATCAAGTTTTTTAAATGAAATAGCCAACTTAATGGTAGTAATGTTGGCTTGCATAATCGCAATTGCAATAATGTTTTTTGTTACAGTAGCAATAATAACTTCAATAAGTGTAGTAGCTCAAGGATAAGAGGTGGGTTATGTTAGAAGGTATAAAACAGTGGATTATAACTATACTAATAGGTGCTTTTATAGTAAATGTAGTTAATATGATTTTACCATCGTCTAAAATAAAACCATATATAAATTTAGTATTAAATTTCATATTTGTGTTTATAGTTTTAACTCCAATTATAAATATATTTTCATCTAATATTAGATTGGAGGACACTATTTTAAAGTCTATGGCTAAATATAATAAAGAATATGTAGATAGTATGAATAGTTTGGCAAATGAAACAGGTAAGGATAGCTTAAGTAAAGGATATGAAGATGGACTTAAAGAAGTCTTAAAGCTAAAGCTAGATGAGTATGGATATGAATTAGAAGACGTAGATATAAATGGATCTGATATAGAAAATATAAAAGTTAAAGAAAAAAGTAGTAATAAAAGTGGAAAAGAGGACATA
Source organism: Romboutsia sp. 1001285H_161024_C4 (assembly GCF_015550185.1). NCBI lineage: Bacteria > Bacillati > Bacillota > Clostridia > Peptostreptococcales > Peptostreptococcaceae > Romboutsia > Romboutsia sp. 1001285H_161024_C4. The sequence goes on from NZ_JADNAJ010000002.1 coordinate 249,168, forward strand.
CAATCTAAAGAAAAAGAAAAAATAAAACAAGCTTTTAATGAAAGCGATGAAAGTCAAAAAGGAATAGATGAAGATAAACTAAAAGAGGACTTAATAGAGATACTAGATGTATCTATAGAAACTATAGAAATTGATTAATAGGAGTTGTGGGAATGTTTAAAAACCTAAATGAAAAAGATAAAAAAAAGATATACACATTATTATCTTTAGTAGTAGTTTGTGCAATAGCTCTTATCGCAATGCCAAGTTTATCACCAAAAGATAATAAAGAAAAAGAAGTAGTTAAAAAAAATGAACCAGAAACTACTAGCTCTTCAAATCAAGAAAAAAATTTAGAAAGTAAACTAAAGGAAATACTATCAAAAATAGAAGGAGCTGGGGAAGTAGATGTAATGATAACATTTGAGTCTAGTGAAGAAATTCAACCTGCATATAATTCAAACTCAACTACAGAAAAAACAGAAGAAAAAGATACTAAGGGAGGAGAAAGAACTATAACAACATCAAGTGATAATAAAACTATAATAACATCAGGTTCAAATGAACCAATAGTATTAAAAACTAATGAAGCAAGTATAAAAGGTGTAATAGTAGTATCAAGTGGGGCTAGTGACCCGACTGTTAAAGAAACACTTTATGATGCTGTACAAACTGCTCTTCAGGTAGCAGGGCATCAAGTAGAAGTATACACAAAGTAATAAATATTAAACTGGGGGGATAAAAATGAAGTTTGATTATAAGGGTAGAGGTTTTGTTGTAGTAAGTTTAGCAGCGATGTTAGTAGTAGTAGGAGCTGTGAATTATAAGTTAAGTGAAAAATCAGCTATAGAAACAGGTCAAGAGCTAAAAGCATATGAAGAAGCTCAAATAGAGAAAAACTCAGAAAAGAAATCTGAAAATAAAAAAGATAAAGAAGACGATGTAGAAGTCGTAGATAGTAAAAAAAGCGAAGTTAATGAAAAGGTAACTGAAACAAGTAAGGAGATAAAAAGTCAATTAACATCAGAAAAAAATATGAAAAAGTCTACATATATACTAGATATGAAAATGACTAGAGAAAAGCAAAGAAATGAATTAAGTGGACAATTAAACGAAATGATAAATAATCCATCTACTTCGGATAAAGCTAGAGAAGAAGCATCAAATATGAAGCTTAAATTAGTTAAAGACCAGGAAACTGAACTTAAAATAGAAAACTTATTAAGTACTAAAGGTTTTGAAAATGCACTAGTATATATAAGTGATGAAAGTGTAAATGTTGTAGTAAATGAGAAAAAATTTGAAAAGAAAGATGCAGCAAAAGTATTTGATTTAGTAGCAGAAGAAGCAAAAGTAGATTATGAAAATATAAAAATTATGAACAATGAAAATTAATATAAAACAAAAAATATACATATTAATATAAGGAAAACAATAACCTTAGAATTTAACTAAGGTTATTTCCTTGCAAAGTTTAATGGTATTTGGTATTATTATAGTTATAAAATAGTTCCTTATATAAGGGGGTAAGTTTATCATGGAAAATAATGATTTTGGACAAGTTAAAATATCTAATGATGTAATATCTACTATAGCAGGTCTTGCAGCATTAGAGATAGAAGGCGTTGAAACGAATACAACATTAACAGATAAATTATTTAAAAATAATGGTGTAAAAATACAAGTAGAAGAAGAGGAAGTTAGCTTAGATGTTATGGTTATGATAGAGTATGGTGTATCTATACCAGACATAGCTTTTAAAATTCAGGAAAATGTTAAAAACACTGTTGAGACAATGACAGGATTAAATGTTTCTCAAGTTAATATACATGTTCAAGGAATCAGCTTTAAGAAAGAAAAAGCTGAAAGAGAAGAAGCTAAGCAAGCTAAGAAAAGTTAATCAAACCCTCTGAAAATCAGAGGGTTTTTTATTGTGTAATATGTACATAATATCAATTAGAGGAGGATTAAGACTAATGAAGAATGATAAGGCGAGAAAAGTAACTACAAGAGAGTATATGATGAAATTAATATATCAAACTCAAATAACTAAAGAAGATATGGGTGATGTACTAGATAAATTTTTAAATGATCAATTAGAATACATAACAAATAGATATGAAGAGCTTAGATTACAATATTCAAATAACCCAGAGTTAAAATTAGAAAATTTAAAAGCTGATGATGTTATAGATAGAGAATATATGGCTCAAATGTGTAAATTATTAAGTGAAAAATCGGACGAAATAGATGCAATGATAAACAAATATGCTAAAAATTGGTCAGTTAATAGAATGGCAAAGGTAGACTTAGCAATATTAAGACTAGCTATATGTGAAATATTATTTGTAGAAGAGATACCAAATAAAGTTTCAATAAATGAAGCTATAGAAATGGCTAAATTATACTGTGATGACAAAACTCCTAAATTCATAAATGGAATATTAGGAAGTGTCGTTAGTGAAACAGAATCAAAATAATATAATAATCGGAATAGATACTAGCTGCTATACAACTTCTATAGCAGCTATATCTTTAGATAAAAAAGTAATATTTAATGAAAAAATATTACTTAAAGTAAAAAAAGATAGCAAGGGATTAAGGCAAAGTGAAGCTGTTTTTCAGCATATAAATAATTTAGGAGAAATAGACAGTAAAATAAAATCGATTATAAATAAATATAATATAGTTGGAATATGCGCATCTACAAAACCAAGACCAATTAAAAACTCTTATATGCCAGTATTTACTGTAGGATATAATTTTTCTAAGCTGTGTTCAACAATGATAGGTTGTGATTTATATGAAACTACTCATCAAGAAAATCATATAGAAGCAAGTCTTTTAGATAATAAATTAAATAAAGAAAAGTTCTTATCTGTTCATATGTCAGGAGGGACAACAGAAATACTGCTTTGCACTAAAAATAAAGAAAGCTATGACATAGAAATAGTAGGTGGAAGCAAGGATATAAGTTTTGGACAACTTATAGATAGAGTTGGAGTTAAGATGGGATATGATTTCCCTTGTGGTAAATATATAGATGAAAATGCACTAAATTGTGAGTCTGCAATAAAACAAGGTTTAAAAACTTCTGTAAAAGAAGGATATATGAATCTATCAGGTCTTGAAAATCAAATAGATAATATAATAGGTAATTGTGGCAAAGAGTACATAAGTAAATTAGTTTTAGATGCAGTAGTTAGAAATATGATAAAATCAATAGAGCATATAAGTAAAGAATACAATATAAAAGATATAGTATTTGCTGGAGGGGTATCTGCTAGTAAGTATATATCAAAAGAGTTAACAAATAGATTAAGAAAATATAAGATAAATGCATATTTTACTAAACCGGAGTACGCAACAGACAATGCTGTTGGTTGTGCTTTAATAGGAGTGAAAAAATTTGAAAATAAGAGCCTTAACTATAAGTGAAGCTAATTCATATATAAAAAGAATATTAAGCAATGACCCTATCTTATACAATTTAAAAGTAAAAGGAGAAATATCAAATTTTAAAATACATAGTAGTGGAAACGTATACTTATCTTTAAAAGATGAAAATTCAAAAATAAATTGTGTTATATTTAAAAATAATTATAATAAAGACTTAGCACTAACTAATGGGACTAAGATTATAGCTAATGGATATATATCTGTGTATGAAAGAGATGGTTCTTATCAGTTGTATATAAATTCTATAGAAACAGAAGGTATAGGAAATTTATATATAGAGTTTAATAAATTAAAAGAAAAGTTAGAAAAAGAAGGATTATTTGACAATAAATATAAAAAGCCTATTCCAAAAATACCAAATTCTATAGGTGTAGTAACATCACAAACAGGTGCAGTTATAAGAGATATAGTAAACGTAGTAAAAAGAAGATACCCAAAAGTTAATATAAAGTTATATTCTGTTAATGTCCAAGGTGAAAGTTCAAAGTATGATATATGTGATGGGATAAAATTTTTTAATATGATGGATAACGTAGATACAATTATAGTTGGTAGAGGTGGAGGTTCTATAGAAGAACTATGGTCATTTAATGAAGAAATGGTAGCTAGGGCAGTCTTTGAGTCTAATATACCTATAATATCTGCGGTAGGGCATGAAACAGATTTTACTATATGTGATTTTGTAAGTGATATGAGAGCACCTACACCATCGGCAGCAGCAGAAATAGCAACACCATCATTAGAAGAATTAAATTTTAAACTAGATAACATATTAAATAGAATGAATAAATCATTAACTAGTAATATAAATATAAGCGAGCATAGACTAAATCATACTATGGATAAGATAAATAGTTATATTAAGTCCTATATAATAAGAGATAAAATTATACAATTAGATAGGATATATGATAAAATAACACTTGAAGCAGAAAAGAAATTAAACACAGAAAAAGATCGACTTTCAAAAACTGGAGCAATACTTCATAATATGAGCCCTTTATCAACATTAGATAGAGGGTATAGTATATTATCAAAACATGGAGTTACAGTAAACAGTATAAAAGAGATAGATTTTAAAGATAACTTAGATATAGTTTTAAAAGATGGAAGTATTGAGTGTACTGTTGAAAAAATAAAATCAAAAGAGGTATAGACATGAATCTAACGTATGAACAAGCCTATAAAAAATTAGAGGAAATTCTAGAAAAATTAGAATCTAAAAATGCTAGTTTAGATGAGTCATTAAGTTTGTATGAACAAGGTATAAGTCTTTACAAATATTGTAATAAGCTTTTAGATGATGCGACATTTAAAATAAGTAAATTTAATAAATTAGGTGTAGAAGAAGAATTTGATATTAGGGAGGAATAAACGTGGAATTTAAAGCAGTGCTAAAAGAAAAAGCAAGCTATATAGAAAAATTATTAAAGGAGTATATGCCAAAAGAAGAAGGATATCAAAAAACTATAATGGAGGCTATGAATTATAGTTTAAGTGCAGGTGGAAAAAGGTTAAGACCGATACTTACATTAGAAGCATGTAAATCAGTAGGTGGAGATTATAAGGATGCGATACCATTTGCTATGGCAATAGAAATGATACATACATATTCTTTAATACATGATGATTTACCAGCACTTGATAATGATGATTTAAGAAGAGGTAGAAAAACAAATCATATAGTATTTGGTGAAGATATGGCTATACTTGCAGGAGATGCCCTTTTAAATTATGCTTTTGAAGTTATGCTTTTAGGTTCTATGAACAAAGAAAATCCAAACAAATATTTAAATGCTATGTATGAGATAGCATCAGCTGCAGGAATAAATGGTATGATAGGTGGACAAGTAGTAGATGTTCAAAGTGAAAATAAGAAAATATCTAAAGAAAAATTAGATTATATACATAACAATAAGACTGCAGCTATAATGATAGGATGTATGAGAGCGGGAGCTATAATAGGAAATGCAAATGATAATGAATTAGAAAATATAACTAAATATTCAAAAAATATAGGACTAGCCTTCCAAATAGTTGACGATATATTAGATATAGTTGGAGATGAGTCTAAGTTAGGAAAAAAAGTAGGAAGTGATATAGACAATAATAAATCTACTTACCCATCCTTAATAGGACTAGAAGAGTCAAAAGAAGAAGCGAATAGATTAATAAAAGAAGCTAAAGAAGCATTAACACAAATATCAAATGATACAGAATTTTTAAGCAGTTTAGCTGATTATATAGTGGACAGAGAGTATTAAGGAGGAACGATGGATTTTTTTTCACAAATTTTTAGCAACAAAGTTTTAGGGATAAGTATATTTGCTTGTTTCTTAGCACAATTTATAAAAATATTTACAGGAAAAGATAAGAGAATAGAAATTTCTAGATTATTTACATCAGGAGGTATGCCAAGTTCTCATAGCTCATTTGTAACTAGCTTATCAACACTAGTTGGCATAGAAAGGGGATTTCAATCAACTGATTTTGCTATAGTATGTGTATTCTCTTTAATAATAATGTATGATGCAACTGGAGTAAGACGTTCTGTAGGAAAACAAGCGGCAATACTAAATCAAATTATAGATGATGTACAACATAGAAAACCAATAAAGCATGAAAGATTAAAAGAGCTAGTAGGTCATACTCCTAAAGAAGTATTGTTTGGGGCTATACTAGGTATATTAGTAGCATTATACTTCGTGTAAATTGAAAAAATATACAATGTATGATATAATTCGTATTTGACAAAAGTATTAAAATTATATGTCTATAAGTAAAATTATAGATAGTTAAATTTTATATAGATTAAGATACTTGAAATAGTAAATATTTTAATACGGTTATAAAATGAATATAACTTAGTCAATACTAAGGTATATTCATTTTTTAGATGTTAGAATTTTATAAATAAAATTTGTATAAAGTAAACTATAGACTATTAATTGTATTAATAGCTGATAAATAAAGGTGAGGATTATATGTATAAATATTTAGATAAAGTAAACTCTCCAAGTGATATAAAGTTGATGAACGTTGAACAAATGGATGAACTATCAAAGGATATAAGAAAATTTTTAGTTAAATCTGTTTCTCAAACAGGAGGGCATTTAGCTTCCAATCTAGGGGTTGTAGAGCTTACACTAGCATTACATAAGGTATTTGAAAGTCCGAAAGATAAAATTGTATGGGATGTTGGGCATCAATCTTATGTACATAAGATGATAACTGGAAGAAAAGAAGAATTTAATACACTAAGACAATTAAATGGTTTAAGTGGATTTCCTAAAGAATGTGAAAGTCCACATGATATATTTGATACAGGGCATAGTAGCACATCAATTTCAGTAGCACATGGTATTGCATGTGCAAGAGATATAAAAGGTGAAGATAGTAATGTCATAGCTGTAATTGGAGATGGATCAATAACAGGCGGTATGGCACTAGAAGCATTAAACCATCTAGGGCATACAAAAACAGATATGATAGTTATATTAAATGACAACGAAATGTCTATAGATAAAAATGTTGGTGGAATGTCTAGGTATTTATCTAGTATAGTTAGAAACTCAGCCGCTAATAAAGTAAAAAATGAAGTTGAAAAGATATTAAATATAGCTCCTGGAGGAGAGTTAATATCTAAAACAGCAAATAAATTTAAAGATAGTATAATAAGTACATTTATTCCTCAAGAATGTGAGTTATTTGAGTCTTTAGGAATAAAATATTATGGCCCTATAGATGGGCACAATATTAAAGAATTAATAGAAATTTTAGAAAAATGCAAACAAAAAAAAGGGCCAAAGCTTCTTCATGTTATAACTAAAAAAGGTAAAGGATATAGATTTGCAGAAAATGAACCACATAAATATCATGGAGTGTCAAAATTTGATATAAGAGAAGGTATAAAATCATCTGGTACAAAATCTATATCTTCATTAGTTGGAGAGAAATTAGTATCTATGGGAGAAAAAGATGATAGAGTATGTGCAATAACTGCAGCTATGCCATCGGGTACAGGATTAAACTTATTTGAAAAAGTATACCCAAATAGATACTATGATGTTGGTATAGCAGAACAACATGCAACTACATTTGCTGCAGGACTTGCAAAAAATGGATTAAAACCTTATTTTGCTGTATACTCATCATTTTTACAAAGGGCATATGACCAAGTAATACATGATGTATGTATAACTAAAAAACCTGTAACATTCCTTATAGATCGAGCTGGTATAGTAGGTAATGATGGTGAAACTCATCATGGTATGTTTGATTTAAGCTATTTAAATGCAATACCAAATATAACGGTTATGGCTCCTAAGGATTGCAAAGAGTTAGAGTTAATGATGGATTTATCTCTAGAATTAAAAGAGCCTGTAGCTATTAGATATCCAAGAGGAGGTAGTTATTACTTAGAAAGTGGTAAGTATGAACCTATAAAAGTAGGAAGTTATGAAGTATTGTCAAAAGGAGAAGACATACTTATACTAGCAATAGGAAATATGGTTAAACATGCTCTTAAAGCTAAAGAATTATTAGAAAAAGAGGATATAAATCCAACAATAGTTAACGCAAGGTTCTTAAAGCCTATTGATAAAAATATTTTAGCAGATTTATTAAAAACTCATAAAAAGGTTATAACTATTGAAGATAATACAATAATAGGTGGATTTGGAAGTAGAATAAATAAATATATAACAGACAATAAAATTGATGTTAATATTATGAATTTAGGTCTTCCAGAAGCATTTGTACCTCATGGGAATGCAGATGAAATATATGATACAATAGGTCTATCTCCAGAGAAGATAGCAATGAGAGTAAAAGACTGTAAACTAGAAAGGTAATTTTATGAAAAAAAGAATAGATTTATTATTAGTAGAAAAAGGATACTTTGAAAGTAGAGAAAGAGCTAAAAAGGCAATAATGGCAGGTCTTGTATTTGTAAATAATCAAAGATGTGATAAAGCAGGTTCTGATGTTGATGAAGAAGCTAAGATAGAGGTAAAAGGAGATCCAATACCATATGTAAGTAGAGGTGGATTAAAGCTTGAAAAAGCCATGAATAACTTTGATTTAACATTAGAAGGAAAAGTGTGTATGGACATAGGTTCATCAACAGGAGGATTTACTGATTGTATGCTTCAAAATGGAGCATCAAAAGTATTTTCTATAGATGTTGGATATGGACAACTTGCATGGAAATTAAGACAAGATGAGAGAGTAGTTTGCATGGAGAGAACTAATATAAGACATGTTACTATAGAACAAACTAAAGAGTTTGCAGATTTTGCATCTATAGACGTATCTTTTATATCTTTAAAGCTAGTACTACCAAAATGCAAGGAATTAATACGTCCAGATGGTCAAATCGTAGCTTTAATAAAGCCACAATTTGAAGCTGGTAGGGAAAAAGTTGGTAAAAAAGGTGTGGTTAGAGAAAAATCAACACATATTGAAGTTATAGAAATGATATCTAATTTTGCTGTTGAAAATGGATTTGAAATATTAGGATTAGATTACTCACCGATAAAAGGTCCTGAAGGAAATATAGAGTATTTAATACACTTAAGAAATGGTAATGAAGGATATGAGTTTAATAAAGAACAACATACTAATAAGATAATAGAAGTTGTTGAAAATTCTCATAATCTAAATAAGTAAAACATTTATATGATTTATTAAAAGAGGGGGATTTAGAATTGATCCTTGAGTTATATATGAAAAATTGTGCTCTTGTTGAGGAGCTTCGTTTAAATATTGATAAAAATTTGAACATACTTACAGGAGAAACAGGTTCAGGAAAATCTATAATAATAGATGCATTAGGACTTTGTTTAGGAGAGAAATATGATAGATCTTTTTTAAGGAAAGGAACTGAAAAAGGTGTAGTAGAAGCTATATTTCACTCTAAAAATAAAGATTTAATAAAAGTACTTAATGATAATGATCTTGAACTAGATGATAATGATTTACTAGTTATAACTAGAATAATATATAGTGATGGAAAAAGTGTTGCTAGGGTTAATGGAAGAACTGTTAAGATGAATGTTTTAAAGCAAATAGCATCTAAGCTTATAGATGTTCACGGTCAACATCAAACACAAGCATTATTCAATAAAGATACTCATCTAGAATTTTTAGATTTATTTGGAGAACATGAATTAGAAGAATTCAAAATTTCATATAAAGAAATATATGATGAGTATAGTGATGTAAAAAAAGCTTTAAATATATTAACTGAAAATAAAGATGATATGCAAATTCAAAGAGAGATAGATTTATTAAAGTTTCAAATAAATGAAATAGAATCTGCCAATCTTAGCAAGGACGAATATGAAGACTTACTAAAACAAAGGGACGTCTATAGAAATGGTGAAAAAATCTTTAAAAATTTAAATATAAGTTATCAAAATTTATATGAAGGTCAGGTTAATGCAGTAGATTTAATAGGTAATGCAGTAAAAGAACTATCATCAATATGTGAATATGACAAAAGTTTAAGTGATTATAATAATGAGATAGAAAGAATAATGTATGAGCTTCAAGATATATCAAGAGAGATAAGAAATTATAAAGAAAATATAAATTTTGAACCATATGAGTTAGAACAAATAGAACTTAGAGTTGATGAAATAAATAACCTAAGGAGAAAATATGGAGAAACTATAGAAGAAATATTTGATTATCATCAAAATATAAAGAATAGATTAGATGAAATATTAAATAGAGATGAAAGAGTAGAAGAACTTAAACTTAAATTAAATAAGCTTGAAAGTAAACTTAAAGAAAGAGCTGAGACCTTAACTTCTCAAAGAAAGATAGTAGCTAAACAGTTAGAGAAAGTCCTATTAGAAGAGTTAAAAAGCTTGAATATGAAAAATGTTGCATTTAAAGTAAATTTTGAACAAGGAATATTCACACCTAGAGGAATGGATGATATAGAGTTTATGATATCATTTAACTTAGGTGAAGATATTAAACCTATATATAAAGTAGCTTCAGGTGGAGAAATGTCTAGATTTATGCTAGCATTTAAGACCATACTTGCGGATATAGACCAAATTGATACATTAGTATTTGATGAAATAGATACAGGTATAAGTGGAATAGCAGCACAAATAGTAGGAGAGAAACTTAGTAATATAGGAAAGAAAAAGCAAATTATTTGTATAACTCATTTACCACAGATTGCTGCTAATGCAGATACTCATTATTGTATAGAGAAGAGTACAGATAATGAAAGAACATTTACTACTATTAGAAAGTTAGACAAGGACCAAAAAAGAGATGAAATAGCTAGACTTATAGCTGGAAGTAATATAACAGAAAAAACTATTGAACACGCAAGTGAAATAATAGAACTAGCAAAAAGAAGCCTTTAGGGCTTCTTTTTTTGTATAAAAAAATCCAAAATAGGAACTATAAGTATATATATAAAAGAGGAGATATACTTATGAAAATTAAAAGAAATTCAGTATTTTTAACATTAACAATTATGGTAGCTATACTTTTAATATCTATAACTTATGATGGTATAAAAAATTACTATATAGAGGCTGTAAATAAGAGTAATAAGTATGTTTATCCATGCGGTAATCTAATTGGAATAAAAGCTAAAACAGATGGAGCATTAGTAATAGGTTATGAAGATGAATCATTAGAGTATATAGGAGGGATAAAAAAAGGGGATAACATAATAAAAATAAATGAAAAAAAAATCGAAAATGCTTATGATATATACGAATATATAAAAGATATTAAAGAAGATTTTGTATATTTAACAGTTGAGAGAGATAGTAAAGAACTAGTTATAAAGATAAAATTAAAAGTAGAAGACGAAGAAAAAAGGTTAGGCTTATGGGTTAGAGATAAAGTTTCGGGAGTTGGAACTATGACGTTTTATGATCCAGACAATGAAGAATTTAAAGCAATAGGACATCCTATAAAAGATTTTGATACAAGTAAAATATTAAAAATAAAAGAAGGTAGTGTATATTATCCAACAGAAGTAAATCTAGAAAAATCAACAGAGAGTGTTATTGGTAATTTTGATTGTAATTTGGATGAATACAACTTAATAGGAACATTTAGTAATAATGATAATGAAGGTATAGAGGGAAATATAATAAACAACATAAAACACAAATTACCTCTTATAAAAGTGGGAAACAAGAATGAAATAAAAAGGGGTAAAGCAAGTATTTTACTTGAAAATGAGGAAGGATATGTATATCCATATGACATAAATATAGAAAATATATATGAAAATAAAGGAGATAAAAACATAGTTATAGAAATTATTGATGAGAAATTAGTAAATTATACAGGCGGTATAGTACAAGGCATGAGTGGTGCCCCTATTATACAAAATAATAAGCTAGTTGGGGCATTAACACATGTTTTTGAAGATAATGCCAAAAAAGGATATGGTATTTTTATAGATGAGATGATAGAATTAGATAAGAGAAATTAAAATTTAATATATTTTTCAATAGATTTCAAATATATTGAAGGAATATAATTTTACTATGTCGAATATGCTTAAGTATAAAGGGTTTTAATTTTTATATAAAAGAGAAGATGTTTTATTAATGGGGGGAAGTTTAAGTGAGCGATAAAATAAAAATAGTTTTAGCAGATGATAACAAGGATTTTTGTCAGGTACTTAAGGAGTACTTATCTAATGAAAGTGATATAGAAATATTAGGAATCGCAAAAGATGGTATAGAAGCACTAGATTTAGTAAAAAGATTACAACCAGATTTATTAGTGCTAGATGTTATAATGCCACATTTAGATGGATTAGGTGTTATAGAGAAGTTAAATTCTATGGATATACCTAAAATGCCAAAAATAATAGTTCTATCAGCTGTAGGACAAGACAAAATAACACAAAGTGCAATAAATTTAGGAGCAGACTATTATATAGTTAAACCTTTTGATTTTGTAATATTTATAAATAGAATAAGAGAATTAGTTTCAAACAGACCTGCACATGCAGACATAAAGCCTAGGGCTCATGCTGATATACAAATGACAAGAAGTGACTTTGTCAAAAATGTAGGTAATATAGAAACAGAAATAACTAATATAATACATGAAATTGGTGTTCCAGCTCATATAAAGGGATATCTTTATTTAAGAGAAGCTATAAAGATGGTAATAGATAACGTAGAATTACTAGGAGCTGTAACTAAGGAATTATACCCAAGTATAGCTAAGAAATTTAATACTACTCCAAGTAGAGTTGAAAGAGCTATAAGACATGCTATAGAGGTAGCATGGAGTAGAGGTAAAGTTGATACAATAAATCAACTATTTGGTTATACAGTGCATAATACAAAAGGAAAACCAACAAATTCTGAATTTATAGCTATGATAGCAGATAAATTAAGATTAGAGCATAGTATGGTTAAATAAATATAGCATTATAAAAGCCTTCTTAATATTAAGAAGGCTTTTATAATGCTATATTCAAAGTGTAAACAAGTGAGTATAAAGTATTATATATTTTAAAATTTGGTTATCTTATAAATATATATAAATTAAGGAGATATGTGATGTATATAAATTTACCGAAATCAGTAAAATTTATAATAGAAAAAATAAAAGAACATGGTGAAGAAGCTTATATAGTAGGAGGATGTGTCAGAGATAGTATATTAGGTATTTTACCAAATGACTATGATATAACAACTAGTGCAAAACCTAATAAAATAATAGATATATTTAAAGGCTATAAAATAATAGAAAATGGAATAAAGCATGGAACAGTAGGTATTTTAATAGAAGATGAGGTTTATGAGATAACAACATATAGAGTTGAAGGTGAGTATGAAGATAATAGAAGGCCTAAAAATGTAGAATTTACATCAAAGTTAGTAGATGATTTAAAGAGAAGAGATTTTACAATAAATGCCATGGCTTATAATGAAGAAGATAAACTAATCGATTATTTTGATGGAGTTAAAGATTTACATGATAAAAAAATAAGAACAGTAGGTAATCCTGATGAAAGATTTATTGAAGATGGACTTAGGATAATAAGAGCTATAAGATTTAGCAGTAAACTAGGATTTGATATAGAAAAAGAAACATTTGAAAGTATAAAAAGAAATTCTAGTATATTAAAAAATATTAGCAGAGAAAGAGTAAGTGATGAAATAAAAAAAATCATACTTAGTGAAAACCCTCAAAAACTAGGATTATTATATAGTTTGAATATATTTAAGGAGTTAGAGATATACTCTCATGTAGAGAATTATGAAGATTTTTGTACAAAGTTAACAATATTAAAAGAGTGTAATATTAGTTTAGAGCAAAGACTATTGATGATAGAATTTTTGATTTTAGAAAATAACACAAAAAGACTAAATAAGACAAAGGAAAAAATAGAGTTTTACAATAAAAATATAAGAAAAAATAATATTGTAAGCAAACTGAAATATCCAAATAATGTAACAAAATACATAAATAATATGATTGACTATATGCTAATAGATAATATAGATTTAGATAAGATTGGTATTAAAAAAATTCTAAATAAAATAGGAATTGATAATTTAAAAGATATTTTAAAATTGAAGGAAATGTATTACAAAAAAGTAGGTGATTGTGAAGAGATTGAAGAATTAAGTATAAGAAAACATTCAATAGATAAATATACAGAATTTATAGAAGAAATAGCTAAAAATAATGAATGCTATAAAATAAATGATTTAGATATAAACGGGAACGATTTAAGGTTGATGGGGTATAGTGGAAAATCAATAGGAGAACAGTTAAATCTCCTTTTAGAAATAGTAATATGTAACCCTGAAAAAAACAGCAAAAGTGAGTTGATGAATTTATCAAGGTTAAATAAGATTGATTAAAATATACAAATATATTTAAAAAATCCTTATATAAAATTATAAACTGACTTTAAACATTTATTTTGTCGTTAAATAATGCTATAATGTAATGTGATTTTAAAAATGATATCGGAGGTTTAATTTATGAGAGTCGAAGGCCCTATTAAAGTAGATAGAAAAACAAAGAGGCTTGCAAAGAGACTTACGGGTGGAGAAATAGCTGTTATAAATCATATAGATATAGATGAAGTTGCAGCGAATTCTTTAGTAGAAGGTAAAGTAAAGCTAGTTATTAATGCATCACCTTCTATAAGTGGAAGATATCCTAATAAAGGACCTGGAATACTAACTGAAAAAAATATTCTTATAGTTGATAATATAGGTGAAGAATTATTTAATGAGTTGTCTGAAGGTCAAAATATTGAAATTATAGATGGTAAAATTTATAGAGACAATAAATTTTTAGGACAAGGTGAAGTATTAGGTAAAGAAGAAGTAGCAGTCAAATTAAAAAAAGCATACGAAAACTTAGCAGTTGAACTAGATAGGTTCATAGATAATACTATTGATTATGCAAAGAAAGAAAAAGGATTCATATTAGGAGAAGTCGAAATACCTAAAGTTAAAACTAATTACGCTAATAGGCATGTACTAATAGTTGTAAGAGGACAAGATTATAAGCAAGATTTAAGCACAATATTATCATACATAGAAGAAGTGAAGCCAATATTAGTTGGTGTTGATGGAGGAGCGGATGCGTTACTAGAGTTTGGTTATACTCCAGATGTTATAGTTGGAGATATGGATAGTGTTAGTGATGAAGCTCTTAAAAAAGCAGGTGAGATAATCGTACATGCTTATACAGATGGAAGGGCACCAGGTCTTAAAAGAGTTCAAGATTTAGGGCTAGATGCTATAGTATTTCCAGCACCTGGAACTAGTGAGGATATAGCTATGTTAATAGCTTACGAGTACAAAGCAGAGCTTATAGTGGCTCTTGGAACTCATTCTAATATGATAGATTTTCTAGAAAAAGGAAGAAAGGGTATGGCAAGTACTTTCTTAGTAAGATTAAAAATAGGATCAAAGCTTATAGATGCGAAAGGAGTTAACCTACTATATAGAAGTAAGTTAAAGATGAAGTATATATGGGCATTAATAGCTACTGCCTTATTCCCAATACTTATACTAGCCTCTTTCTCTCCAAGTGTTCAGCAGTTTATACATCTAATGCAGCTAAAATTAAAGCTATTACTACAAATGTAGATTTAGGAGGAAAAAAATGCATATAAACATGAAATATTATATAGTTACCATAGGAGCTATTTTTATAGCTTTAGGAATTGGTATGTTAGTAGGATTTAATCTAAATTATGATCAAGAACTTAGTAAACAACAAGCAAGTATGATCAAAGATTTAGATAGTAAGTTTGAAGTACTAAAAACAACAAATGATAACTTAGAAGAAAATTTAACTAATTTAAATAAAGATTATGATGAAGCAATAGCCATAATAAATCAAAATTCAGATAAGATAATAAAAGATAGTCTTGTAAATAAAAATATAGGAATAATATCTACAAATGAAAAAAATGATTATAGTAAAGAAATTGCAAGTATAATACAAAATGCTGGAGGAAATGTAGCATTTGATATAGTACTTACTAGCAATATAGAAAATAAAGATGCTTTAAAGAAAGCATCAGAAGAACTTTCAATTGAACTAAACAATGCAAAAGATGTTATAAATTATATAGCAGAATCTTTAAAAGAAGAAGGTAGTATATCTAAGTTAGAAAATCTTCAACGTTTAGAGTTAATTAAAGTAGAATCTATAGCAGAAAATTATATAGATTATGATTCTGTAGTTTTAACAGGTGGAAGTGAAGATAAAGCTCAAAAAGAAAACTTTGATAAGATAGATGAAGCTTTAATAACTAAATTAAAAGAACAAAATAAATATATAGTAGGAGTTCAAAAAAGTAATACTAAAAATTCTTATATAGACTTATATTCTAAAAACAAAATAGCAACTATAGATAATATTGAAGAAGGAATAGGTAAAGTTTCTTTAACTATATTATTAAATGAAAAAGGAGCTACAGGGGATTTTGGTAGATTAGAAAGTGCAAAACAATTATTCCCTTATAAGAAATAAGAAAAGGAGAAAAAATATGAGTTCTTACATAAGTATAATAATACCAGCTTACAATGAAGCAGATAAGATCAAGGACACATTAGAAAGCATTACTGATATAAATGAAATAGATGAAATTGTAGTTGTAGATGATGGTTCTAGCGATAATACTACAGAAATAGCATCTAGTGTTAAAAATGACAAAATAAAAGTGTTTAAATTAGATAAAAATAGAGGTAAAGGATACGCATTAAACTATGGGTTAAAAATAGCTATGGAAAATGCAGATATAATAGGATTTTTAGATGGAGATTTAGGAAGTTCAGCTAGTGAAGTTAAAAAACTTATCATGCCTATATTAAACAACGAAGCCGATGTTATTATAGCAAAATTCCCTCCTGCAAAGAAAAAGGGAGGGCTAGGATTTGTAAAAAGATTAGCTAAAGAATCTGTATTTGAGATGACAGGTGTAGAACTAGACTCTACTTTATCAGGACAAAGGATATTTAAAAAAGAAGTATTAGAAAAATTTGAAGAGATTCCATATGGTTATGGTGTAGAAGTAGGTATGACTATAGACATATTAAAATACGGTTACACAATCAAAGAAGTATTAGTAAATATGACTCATAGTGAAACAGGAAGAGATTTAAAAGGTTTTATTCATAGGGGAAAACAATACTACCATATAAAGAAAGTTTTAAAAGCAAAAAATAAAGAATGGAGGTAGTATATAGGTGAAATATTATATACTTTATACTGTTTTATTTATAACAGGATTGCTTGGAACCTATGTTGTTATCCCTTTATTTAAAAATTTATTAATAGATAGTAATGTATTAAGACCAAATTATAAAAAAGATATGATACCAGTTAGTATGGGTATAGTATTTTTACCTATGATAATAATAAATGGTATTATTATAGGATTTGTAACTAATGATGTTAATAAGCTACTATATTTATTTATGTTCATATTTGGAATAATAGCAATGTTCTTTGCAGGAATATTAGACGATATAATAGGAAATAGAGATGTTAGTGGGCTTAAAGGACATTTTAAGAGTTTGTTTAAAGGAAAGCTTACAACAGGTGGATTTAAGGCATTATTTGGAGGATTTATAGGTATATTAATATCTATAGCAATATCTAAAGATATATTAGATATAATTGTAAATACTCTTATAATAGCACTTTCTACAAATCTTATGAACTTATTAGATTTAAGGCCTGGAAGAGCTATAAAGGTATATTTAATAATAGGGTTAGTTTTACTTTTAACATTAGCAGGATTTGAAAAAAGTCTACTTCTTTTACTGCTTCCAAATGTATTAGCATATTTTAATTACGACTTAAAAGCTAAAGCTATGATGGGAGACACAGGATCAAATGTTTTAGGTATATCTATAGGAATACTTATATGTATGGGGTATTCATTTAATATTAGATTAGCTTGGTTAGCATTTTTAATATTTATACATATACTTACAGAGAAGTATTCTTTAACTAAGATAATAGAGAAAAATAAGTTCTTAAATTTCATAGATAAATTAGGAAGGTAAACTTATGATAAGTAAAAGAATAGGAATTGTAGATTCTATAAAAGATAAGAGTGAAAAATTAGAAGATATAAGAGTTAATATAAATGGAGAAATACAAAAAGCATACAACTACCCTAAGATGACAGGGAGTGTAAATGTAGGTGATGAGGTTGTATTAAATACAACAGCTGTTGAGTTAAGTTTAGGTACTGGAGGATATCATTTTGTAATAACTAATCTAAATAATATAGAATCAAGCTTTACAGAAGGCGGTCATATTATGAAATTAAGATATACGCCACTACAAGTTAAGGTAGATTCAGTTGAAGAACAAGAAAGTACTTATCATGATAAAATATCAAGCTTTAAAAGTTTAAATGATATGCCAGTTGTTGTTGGGACACTTCATAGTATGCTTACACCTTTTGTAGCATCATATAAAAGAAATAATAAAGATAAAAAAATAGTATATATAATGACAGATGGAGCTGCATTACCGATATACCTAAGTAAAAATGTAGAAACTTTAAAAAGTAAAGGATTAATAGACTATACTATAACTATAGGGAATGCATTCGGAGGGGATTATGAATGTATAAATATATATACAGCTTTAATAACTGCTAAAGAAGTATTAAATGCAGACTGTGTATTTGTTAGTATGGGACCTGGAATTGCAGGTACTGGAACTAAATATGGATTTACAGGAATAGAACAAGGACCTATATTAGATGCAGTAAAAAAACTTGGTGGAAATCCTATAGCTATACCTAGAATTAGTTTTGCAGATAAAAGAGAAAGACATAATGGAATATCTCACCATAGTATTACTATTTTTAAAGAAATTGTAAATGTTGATATAACAATACCAATATCAAATTATGAAAGTGATAAATTAAATAAAATAAGAGCACAAATAGAAGAAAATGATTTAAATAGACATAATATAGTATATATAGATAATAAAAATACTAAAGAAGACTTAGATTATTTTGGCCTGAAGGTAAGAACTATGGGAAGAAATTATGAACAAGATAAAGAGTTTTTCGAGGCTGCAAGTAGTGCTGCATATTATTTAATGGAGGTTTGTGATGGTGATAGAAGAAAAGACTATTAGTAGTGATAAAATATACACTGGAAAAACAATCAGCCTAAAAGTAGATACTGTAGAGACTATAAACCAAGGATATCAAAAAAGAGAAATAGTAGAACATCCTGGTGCAGTTGGTATATTAGCATTAAATGAAAATAATGAAATAGTATTAATTAAACAATTTAGAAAACCAATAGAAAAAGTTATATGGGAAATACCAGCAGGAAAGTTAGAACCTGGTGAAACACCAAAAGAATGTGCACAAAGAGAACTAAAAGAAGAAACGGGATACGATGCTTCAAATTTAAAACTAATACATAAGTTTTATACATCAGCAGGTTTTTCTAATCAAAAAATATACATATATCTAGCTACTGATATTACTGTAGGTGAAAGAAATTTAAATGATGATGAAGATATAGAAGTACATACTATAAGTTTAGAAGAAGCTTATAACATGGTTATTCAAAATGAAATAGAAGATGCAAAAACAGCAATTGGAATTTTAATAGCTAGAGAATTAATATAAAATGTCATAACCTCCTCTTTTTATACATACTATTTTGTAAGGTAAAAGGGGAGGTTATAAATTTGAGAAGAACATATAGAAAAAATAATTTTAAAGAACTTAACAGACAAATAGTACTTATTGGGTTAATATTTATTGTATTTGTAGCACTTGGATCTTATCTAAATAAAATATGGCCAAGTTATCAAGATGAAATAATAAAAGATATTAGTTTTATAAGTGAGTACTATAATTCAAGAGAAGGAATAAAAGAAGCTATATTATCAAATTTAAAAATAGATTTAAGCTTTATGGCTTGTGTCGCTTTTTTTTCAGTCTTAGTAATAACTTTTCCAGTAGTGCTTATAATATTTATGCTAAAAGGTTTATCAATAGGCTATACTATAAATAGTATGATATTAGCACTAAATTTTGAATCAATAAAAATGATATTTGTTTTATTTATGAAAAATTTAGCTATTATACCTGGTACAGTTATATTAACGTTAGTGGCATTTGATTATGTAAAAAAAATATTATTAGAAATTAAGCACAAAAGAAAAGAAAATATGATATTTTTAGTAAAAAGATTTATATTAAATGTTATAATTATAATAAGTATTACAGTTATATTACAAGTTGTACTAAATACTATAAGTATAGGTATGATTAAGTTCCTAGTCAGATAAGGAGTTTGCTATGGAGGTTGTAGAGGAATACATAAAATATCTAAATAGTAAGAATCTATCTAAAAATACTATATCATCTTACTATATAGATATAAAAAGATATGTTGATTATTTAAAAGAAAAGATGATAAGTTTAGATAATGTTGTAGAAAATGATATTATAGGATATATAATAAGATTAGAACAGGAAAATATATCTGTAGCAACAGTATCTAGAATGATATCATCAATAAAATCTTTTCATGATTATTTATTTTTTTATGGTATAAGTAAAAATAATCCTGCAAGAAATATAAAAAAGCCTAAAATAGAGAAAAATAGTTTAGATATTTTAACAGAGGAAGAAATAAAAAGGCTTTTAGATTTTAAAAATTTAAATACACCTAAAGAAATAAGAGATAAGGCAATATTTGAAATATTGTATGGTACAGGTATAAAAGTATCAGAGCTTATAGATATGGATATAGATTCTGTAGAATTAGATTTAGACTATATATGCTGTGATAAAGGAAAAAATCCAAGAATAATACCTTTATCCAATACATCTAAGGAGTATTTAGAAAAATATATAAATGAATCAAGAACTGAATTGGCAAATGAAGATGAAAAAGCTTTATTTGTAAGTTCCTTAGGACAAAGGTTTACAAGACAAGGCTTATGGAAACTTATTAAAAAATATGCTAATTTAGCTAATATAGATAAAAACATAAATCCAAGTATGCTTAGGCATTCTTTTGCTATTCATCTTTTAAATGAAGGTGCTAATGTTGCTGTAGTAAGCAAAATATTAGGAAATAGCAATTTATCTAGTTTGCAATCATATTTAAATCACATAAATAAGAATATGAGAAGAGAAATAAAAGAAAAACATCCTAGGAAATAAACTACAAAAAAAGGAGGACATAATATGAATAGGGTTGTATGGATTGTAATTGATAGTGTAGGAATAGGAGCACTTCCAGACTCAAAAAAATTTGGAGATGAAGGTGTTAATACTTTAGGAAATATAATAAAAACACATAAGGATATAAAGATACCTAACTTATTAAAATTAGGGATAGGAAATATAGACGAAGTAGATTTTGTAGAAGGAGTAGATTCTCCTATAGGTTGTTTTGGAAAATGTGAAGAAATTTCTCAAGGAAAAGATACTACAACAGGACATTGGGAGATGACAGGTGTTTTAGTTGAAACTCCATTTAAAACATTTGAAAATGGGTTCCCAAAAGAAATAATAGATGAATTTGAAAAAAGAACAGGAAGAAAAGTTGTAGGAAATAAGCCAGCATCAGGAACTGCTATATTAGATGAATATGGAGAACATCAAATGAAAACAGGAGATGTAATAGTATATACATCAGCAGATAGTGTATTCCAAATAGCAGCGCATGAAGAAATAATACCACTTGATGAATTATACAAAATGTGTGAAATAGCTAGGGAAATAATGATGGGAGACAATGCAGTAGCTAGAATTATAGCTAGACCATATATAGGAAAAGGAAAAGGTGAGTTCGTAAGAACTTCTAACAGAAGAGACTACTCATTAAATCCTTTTGAAAAAACGGTATTAGATAATATAAAAGAAGCTGGACTAGATGTAATTGGCGTTGGTAAAATAGAAGACATATTTAATGGACAAGGTATAACGGAAGCTATACACACTAAAGATAATATGGATGGAGTAGACCAAACTATAAATTACATTAATAAAGAAAATAAAGGATTAATATTTACTAATTTAGTTGATTTTGATTCAAAATATGGACATAGAAGAAATGTAAAAGGATATAAAGAAGCTATAGAGGAATTCGATGCTAGAATTCCAGAAATAATAGATGCTTTAAAGGAAGATGATATACTTATAATAAATGCTGATCATGGTAATGATCCAACTTACAAAGGTACGGATCATACTAGAGAGTATATACCTGTATTAATTTATGGAAAAAATATCAAGAGTGGTGTAAACTTAGGTATAAGAAAAAGTTTTGCAGATATAGGTGCTACAGTAGCAGATATATTAGATACAAAAATGACTAAAAATGGAACTAGTTTTAAATCACAAATACTTAAATAGTCAAGGAGGAGACATATGTTTAACAAAGTACAAGAAAGTGCAAAATTTATAAATGAAAAAATAAATATAACACCTAAGATAGGACTTATATTAGGTTCTGGATTAGGAGTATTAGCTGATGAAATTGAAAATCCAGTAAAGATAAAATATAATGAAATACCTAATTTCCCTGTATCTACTGTTGAAGGACATGCAGGATGCCTTGTAATAGGTAAATTAGAAGGCAAAGATGTAGTTGCTATGCAAGGGAGATTCCACTACTATGAAGGATATACTCAACAAGAAATAACATTCCCAGTTAGAGTTATGAAAGCTTTAGGAGTTGAAACTATAGTAGTTACAAATGCAGCTGGAGGAGCAAATGTAGACTTTAAACCAGGTGATTTAATGATAATAAAAGATCATATAAACTTAAGTGGAAGTACACCTTTAATGGGTAAAAATGATGAAAGATTTGGACCAAGATTCCCAGATATGTCTACAGCTTATTCACCAAAATATATAGAATTAGTTAGAGAGTGTGCTAAGAAGCTAGATATAAAAGTACAAGAAGGTGTATATGCATTCTTTAGTGGACCAACATATGAGACACCTGCAGAAGTTAAAATGGCAAGAATACTAGGAGCTGATGCTGTTGGTATGTCTACTGCACCAGAAGTAATAGTTGCTAGCCATTCATCTATGGATGTTATAGGAATATCTTGTATAACTAACATGGCAGCAGGAATACTTGATCAACCTCTTAACCATGAAGAAGTAATAGAAACTACTCAAAAAGTAAAAGCTGAATTCTTAAGTTTAGTTAAATTAGTAGTTAAAAGTATATAATAAATATATAAGCTTAATACTAAACTTAGTATTAAGCTTATATATTTAAATAATAGATTATATATAAAGTTTGTTAAGGAGAGATAAAATGAGAATATATGATATAATCAGAAAAAAAAGAGATGGGCATGAATTATCTAAAGAAGAAATAAACTTTTTCGTAGAAAAATATTCAAAAAATGAAATACCTGATTACCAAGCATCAGCTCTTTTAATGGCAATATATATAAACAAAATGAATAAACAAGAAACAGTATATCTTACAGAAGCTATGATGAATTCAGGAGATGTTATAGACCTATCAGCTATAAAAGGAATAAAAGTTGATAAGCATAGTACAGGAGGAGTAGGAGATAAAACTACAATAGCTTTAGCTCCATTAGTGGCATCATGTGGTGCTCCTGTAGCTAAAATGTCAGGAAGAGGATTAGGACACACTGGAGGGACTTTAGATAAGTTAGAAGCTATACCAGGATTTTCAATAGAAATGGATGCAGAGAAATTTATAAATTCTGTAAATGAAAAAAATATAGCAGTTTGTGGTCAAACAGCTACAATAGCAGTTGCTGATAAAAAAATGTATGCTCTAAGAGATGTAACTGCTACAGTTGATAATATATCTTTAATAGCTGCTAGTATAATGTGTAAAAAATTAGCATCAGGTTCAAATGCTATATTACTTGATGTTAAAACTGGTGATGGAGCATTTATGAAAACACTAGATGATTCATTTGAACTAGCAAAAGCTATGGTTGATATTGGTTGTGGAATGGGTAGAGAAACAATAGGTATGATAACTAATATGGATGAGCCTTTAGGATTTGCTGTAGGTAACTCATTAGAGGTAATAGAAGCTATAGAAACTTTAAAAGGAAATGGACCTAAGGATTTTGTAATGCTATGTGAAACATTAGGGGCATATATGTTAGTATTAGCAAAAGTTTGTGAAAGTTTCGAAGAAGGTAAGAAAATGATACAAGACGCTATATCTTCAGGACGTGCACTAGAAAAACTAAAAGAGTTTATAGAAAATCAAGGCGGAGATAAGAGGGTAGTTGACGATTATGATTTACTTCCTAAATCTAAAAATATAGTACCTATAAAATCACCAAAAAGTGGTTATATAAGTAAGATAGAAGCAGAAGAAATAGGGGTATCTGCTATGATTTTAGGTGCTGGTAGAGAAACTAAAGAAGATGAACTTGATTTATCAGCAGGTATAGTACTTCAAAAGAAAGTAGGAGACTATGTAAATGAAGGCGATGTATTAGCTTACATGCATTATAATAAAGAAGAAAAATTTGAACAAGCAAAAGAAAGATTTATAAATGCTTATGAAATAGTAGATGATAAAACACAACCTAAAAAGTTAATATATGGTGTTGTAACTAAAGATGAAATAAAAAAATTTTAATATTATGATTATAAAAAGCTTAACGTGTAAAAAATAACGTTAAGCTTTTTATAATTATAAAAAAATTTTGAAGCTATTAATTTTTATAATTAATTTGATAAATTACTAATAAATGAACGTTAGATAAGTCAAATATAAAAAAGCAATGAATTTAGAAAAGAAATTTATTCGACAATTTTATTGAAAATTTTTATTCTTAGATTTATAATATAAAAGATATAAATATATATAAGGAGTAGAAAATACTATGTACTTGAGAAATAATAAACTTAAGATAGCATTAATTTCCTTGGTAGTATTATTGGGATTAATAGGGAGTTTTGTGTTCATACAAATAGGACCATACAATAAAAAAAATAAAAAAGATATAGTAGTAGAAATACCTAAAGGTGCTACTATAAATACAATGACAGATATATTATACGAAAAAAAATTAATAAAGAATAAGACATTATTCAAAGTTGTAGCAAAAGTAAGTAATGAAATTCCAAACATAAAGTCTGGAAAATATTTGCTTAATCAAACCTATTCTAATAATGATATAATTGACATATTATCATCTGGAAAAACATATCAAGATGGTATAAAAGTAACTATACCAGAAGGATCAACTTCTAATGAAGTAATTGATAAATTAGTATCTAAAAAACTGGGCAATAAAGAAACGTATGAAAAACTAATCAAAAATCCAAAGGAATTTTATAGTGATTTTCCATATTTAAAAGAAAAAGATATAACTACACTAGAAGGTTTCTTATATCCTCAGACTTATTACTTTGAAGAAGGTACAAGTGAAAAAGAGGTTTTGGATAAAATGTTAGCTGAATTTGGTAAAATGTATACTGAAAAGTTACAAAAAAGACAAAAAGAGTTAAAAATGACTCTTCAAGAGGTCGTAAATCTGAGCTCTATTGTTGAAAAAGAAGCTGTTAGAGATGAAGATAGACCTATGATAGCAAGTGTATTTTACAATAGATTAGATATAGGTATGAGACTTCAGTCTGATGCAACTATACAGTATATATTCCCAGAAAGAAAAAAAATAGTAACATATAATGATTTAAAGATAGATTCTCCGTATAATAGTTATAAAAATGTGGGACTACCTCCGACACCAATAGCTAATCCTAGTATAAAATCTATAGAAGCAGTATTATATCCAAAAGATACAGATTATTTATACTTTGTAGCTACTATGGATGGAGGAAATAACTATAGCAAAACTTACGAAGAACATCTTAAGTTTGAGAAGGAATATAAAGAACAAAGGGATAAATTAAGCAAAGAAAAAGCAAGTGCAGAGAATAAATAAAATTTAAAATATGGGGATTATGCTTTGAGATATTCAAAGTGTAATCCTATATTAATGTTTCTGCTATTTAAGGAGTGAATTTAATGAGCAATATAGTAAATGAATTAGTACAAGATTACATAAGAAATACATTAAAAGATAAAGAAGGACTTTTAAAAGAACTAGAAGATTATGCACATGAAAATAATGTACCTATAATACACAAAGAAGTATCAGAACTTTTAAAAGTTTTACTAAAAATGAAAAAACCAAAGAGAATACTAGAAGTTGGTTGTGCTATAGGATACTCATCTATACTATTTGCATCTACTCTAGGTGAAGATGTGGAGATAATAACAGTAGAGAGAAATGAAAAAATGATAGAAAAGGCTAAAGAAAATATAAAATTAGCTGGATTTGAAAATAATATAACGATATTAGAAGGCGATGCAGAAGAAAAATTAAAAGAAGTTCAAGGAGAGTTTGACATAATATTTTTAGATGCAGCTAAAGGACAATATCAATTATTTTATGATATGGTTATAGATAAATTAAAAGTAGATGGACTTTTAATATCAGATAATATATTATATCAAGGAATGGTTGCACATGATAGTTTCGTTATAAGACGTAAAAAGACTATAGTAAAAAGAATGAGAAGTTACTTAGATTATATATCAAACTGTGACTATTTAACTACATCTTTAATACCTATAGCAGATGGAGTAGCACTTAGCTACAAACAAAGCGAGAGGGGTGATTTAAATGCATAATGTAGAATTATTGGCGCCAGCTAGAAGCTTAGAAGAATTAAAGTTAAATATAACAAATGGTGCAGATGCTATATATATAGGAAGTGAAGCTTTTGGTCTTAACTCTATAGATAAGGAGTTTTTAAAGGATGAATTAATAGAAGGTATAAACTTTGCACATAAACATAATAAAAAGGTTTATGCATCTGTTAATATAGTTCCTCATAGTAAGGACTTTTCAGATATAGAAACATACCTAAAAGAACTTGAATTTGTAGGAATAGATGCTATCATAATAGCAGAGCCTGGTATGCTTGTAGTAGCTAAAAAGGCTGTACCAAATATGGATATACATTTAGCAGAACAAGCTAATGTTACAAATTACGTAACAGCTAAATTTTGGCATGAGCAAGGTATAAAAAGAATAACATTATCAAGAGAATTATCTTGTGATGAGCTAGGTCAAATAAGGCTAAATACACCTATAGAATTGGATTTAGAAGCATATGTACATGGAGTAATGGCTATATCTTATTCAGGAAGGCCTCTTATAAGCAATTATATAAAAGGAAAAGATTCAGATAGTGAAGTAAATAAAAAAACATACAGTCTAGTTGAAGAGAAAAGACCAGGAGAATATTTCCCGGTTTATGAAGATGAGAGAGGAACATTCATATTTAATTCTAAAGATTTATGTATGATAAAAGATTTACCGGCTATGATAAAGTCAGGAATAAATAGTCTTAAAATAGAAGGTAAGATGAAAGACGCTAATTATATATCTAAAGTTGTTAAAGCTTATAGATTTGCTTTAGATAAGTTTTATGAAGACCCAAATAATTGGGAGTTTAATCCAAGTTGGATCGAAGAAATAAAGTTAAATAATAGAGAGTTTACATCTGGATTCTATTTAGAGAATCCAAATGATCAAGAATAAACGCTAATCTTTTTTGTAAGGAGAGTACTACATCATGAAAAAAACTAAGAGACCTTTAATAATAGGAATAACAGGAGGAACTGGTTCTGGTAAGAGTACAGTTTGTAAAGCTATAATGGATAATATACCAGATGAAAATATAGCTACATTAGAGCAAGATGCTTACTACAAAGACCAAACACATTTAAGTTTTGAAGATAGACTAAAAACTAATTATGACCATCCACTTGCTTTTGATAATAAGCTTTTAATACAACATATAGAAGAATTATGTAATGGAAAAAGCATAGAAAAGCCTATATATGACTATGAACTTCATACTAGAAAACATGACGAAACTGTTACAATAACTCCAAAGGATATAATAATAGTAGAAGGTATAATGATACTTGAAGATGAAGAGTTAAGAAATAAATTAGATATAAAAATATATGTTGATACTGAAGATGATATAAGAATACTTAGAAGAATACAAAGAGATATAAAAGAAAGAGGTAGAACTGTAGATTCTGTTATAGATCAGTATCTGACTACAGTAAAGCCAGCTCATGATCAATTTATAGAACCATATAAAAAGTATGCTGATATAATAATGCCAGAAGGTGGACAAAACGAAGTAGCTATAGATATAGTTATAAGTAAAATAAGAACACAATTAGATTAATTAGAATAAAGAGTATTAACCCCTTAGAAATTGTCAAAAATGACAAGTATCTAAGGGGTGATTTTATGTCAAGGAAAAAATATAATTTACCAAAAACTATGGTTGGTAGAGGAAAAACAACAGTTTTAATATTTGTATTAGTATATTTATTTTTAATATATAGACTAGCAGATATACAAATATTAAAATCTGATGAATATAAACAAAGACAAGAAAATCAAAGTACTGAAAAAATAGATTTAAATACTGGTAGAGGTGTAATCTATGATAGAAATAATCAACCTTTAACGGATAAGAAGAAAGAAACTGTATTAATAGTACAAAAAGAAAAATTTATAAATGATTCTAGCATAAGAAACTTAGTAAAAGAAGTAAGTAATTTAAGTGATAAAGAGATATATAAAGAAATAGAAGAGCAAACAGAGTCATCAATATTTGAAATACAAGTAAATAATATAAGTAAAAAAATGGAAGAAAAGTTACTAGAAAAAAATATAATAGTATCTAAAAGAAGTATAAGATATGACGAAGATAGCCTTTTATCCCACACTATAGGATATATAAATAAAAAAGATAAGATAGGACAATATGGAATAGAGAGAAGTATGGATGAAGTGCTTAATGCATCAAATGAAGAATATATATCTGTATTTAAAGTAGGTGAAGCAGGTAGAAAAGAAGGTTTAGATGTACTAAAAGGAAGTATAAAAACAGTAACAAAAGATGATAAAGATAAGCATATAAAATTAACAATAGATAAAAATATTCAAAAAATAGTTGAAAAAGTAGTAGATAAAGAAGCTAACCCTACAGCTGTTATAATATCAGATGTAGAAAGTGGTGAAATACTATCTATGAGTTCTAGGCCAAACTTTGATCAAAATGATATAGGTAAGTATATAAGTGATACAGACAAATCTAAGGGTGAACTTAGAAATAGGGTAATACAAAATACTTATGCACCAGGTTCTGTATTTAAAATAGTAACTTTATATGCAGCTCTTGATACTAAAATTATAGATGAGAACTATACATATAATTGCACAGGAAATACAAAAATAGGAAAAAATAAAGAAATATTAAATTGCCATAATAAAGAGGGACATGGTATACAAAGTTTAACCGAAGCTTTTGCTAATTCATGTAATACTGCATTTTTTGATATTGCAAATAAAGTAGGAAAAAGCAAAATAATAGAGTATGCTAAAAAACTCCATTTAGATGAAAAGTTAGATATAGGGTTAGAAGAGGAAGTAAATAGAGAAATACCAAAAGACATATCTATAAGAAATTTAGCTATAGGTCAAGGAAGTATGGAATTTACACCGATACAAATAAATCAAATGACACAAATAATTGCTAATAATGGAACATATAAGCCATTATATATATATGATAGCATTGTAGATAATAATAAGGGTATCTTAAAAAATTTTAATCAATCTAAAGAAGATGAAATAATATCACCATATACATTGACTATAGTAAAAGACATGATGAAAAAAGTATCTTTATCAGGCACGGGAGAAGCACTTAAAGACTTAGAAGGCGGGTGTGGCGTTAAAACAGGTACAGCCCAAACCAATATAGATGGTATTTCAGTAAATAATGGATGGATAACTGGATTTTATCCAAGTGACACACCAAAATATACTATAACAGTAATAGTAGAAGGAACTAAAGAAGAAAGCAAATCAGCATTACCAATCTTCAAGGAAATATGCACAAATTTAAAATATAAATAAAATAAAATATTATATAAAACAAGCAATTTAGACAGGCCAGATTCATATAATTTAAAATGAAGCATCTCAAAGAGGGGGTGGCCTGTTGACAACTTTTAAATCATTTGAAAAACCATTAACCCCTGAAGAAGAAGTTACTTATTTAACTAAATTTAAAAAAGACAAAGATGAACATGCAAAGGAAGTTTTAATAGAGAGAAACATGAGATTAGTAGCCCATATAGCAAAAAAGTACAATAATGCCAATGAAGAGCAAGATGACCTTATTTCTATAGGTACTATAGGACTTATAAAGGCTATAGAAACCTATAATGTTGACAAAGGAACTAGGCTAGCAACTTATGCATCTAAATGTATAGAAAATGAAATACTTATGAGCATAAGAACAAATAAAAAAAATAAGGTTCAAGTATCTCTTCAAGATCCTATAGGCACGGACAAAGAAGGCAATGAGATTAGTCTTATAGATGTTTTGGGAACTGATATAGATTATATATTAGACCAAGTAGAACTTAAGGTTCAAATAGGTAAGTTATATGAACAACTAGATAAGATATTGACTAAAAGAGAAAAAGAAATTGTTCTTTTAAGGTATGGGTTAACCACTTGTGGATATAAAACACAACGAGAAATTGCTCAAAAACTTGATATATCTAGATCTTATGTATCAAGAATAGAAAAAAGGGCACTAAAAAAACTTAGAAAAGAATTAAAATCAGAAAAAAGCCTTATATAGGCTTTTTTTGTTTTAAGAATATATATAATACTTAGAGTATTTATTACATAAAACTGTAATTTATAACAAATAATTTATAGTGAAATTGTTCAAAAACTGACAAAAAAACTATTTATAATATGTTAATATTACTTATATAGAAGATAGAAGAAGGATTATGAATGTACAAGTTGAAAACAAAAATATAAATGCATAATAGATAAAATTATAGTAAGGGGAATCAAAAAAAGGGGGATGGTGAAAATATGAAATCTTTATATATTTATAAAGAAGTTTTTGAAATTGTTAGTTTATCTATAGCTATTTCTATTCCTTTTATATTATTAGTACTTTACAAAATATTAAATTGTAAATCTTTAATGTATATATTATGTATATATTTATTAGAAATTTTGATGTTAGTAACTGGAAATTATTACTTTGGAGTTACTATGTTAAACTTAGGAAAAATAAGTATCATAATCAACAAAAAGACTAATCTAAGAATCAAAAATAGATATATATTAACTATGGTAGGGATATATCTATTTATTGTAATGAGTCTATGTATAAAGAATAAATTTTATATGTTAACATACACTTTGCTAAACTTATCAATTGTACAAGCACTACTTATTAGTAATATGGAAAATATAATGAAAATGCTTAAAGATTATAAATTGAAGGTTAAATATAATCAAAGTATGACACAATCTCTAATAGATAAAATAAATCTAGAATTTGAGACCCAAAAAAAAATTAAAGATAGTATGGCTGAAGTAAATACAGAATTAAATAAATCAATTGAAGAATCTCAAAATATAGTTTTTTTATTAAATAGAGATGGAGAATATCTCTATGGAAATGAAGAATTTGAGAAATTTATATGTAAAGATAAAAGTAATTTAAGTGATTTAGATATATTAGAAGAAATAAAATCAAAGTTTATAGATTTTCCAGAAGATTTAAATGAAATTGAAAATTTGGATACCATAATAAATGGATATGATGAAAAGATATATAGACTTGCATCTAAGAGAGAAATATTAAAAAATAAATATAGAAATATATGTATTCTAACTGATATAACAGAAAGCGTCCTAATAAGAAATAAATTAGAAGAGAGTGAACAAAGATTTAAAAAATTAATAGACATATTAAATGACGGAATAATAATACATAATTCTAGCAGTATAAAATATATAAATAATAAAGCTATAGAATTGTTTGATATAAAGGATTATGATGAATCTAGGGGAGTTTTACAAAATATACAAGAAAAGGTATTAAGTAAAAGTGTAAATAAATTTATAGAACAAGTAAACATGGTTCAGTCTGGAAAAAAAGACAAGGTAAGTATGAAGATAAAGACAAAAAATAAGAAAGTTATAGAAGTAATAACAACAAGTATTATATTAAGAGGAAATAAGAATTTGTTAACTATAGCCATAGATATAACTAACATAGAAAATACTATCTCGGAAATTGAGCAAAGAGAAAAAACTTATAAGGTATTGTTGCAAACACTTCCACAAGGTATAGCAATAATAGAAAAAAATGGACATAATCATATATATAGAAATAAGGTATTAATAGAAATATTAAAAGAAATAGGAACTGAAAACCTAAATAAGATAGTTAAAAGCTACTTAAATCAATTAGAATATGGTAAATTTAAAAGATTTCAAGTTCCTTCAAATAAAATTAAAGAGATAGAAATTGCTATAATTGATATTGGCAATAGTTATTTGATAATATTGAGAACTTTAGAC
This sequence comes from Romboutsia sp. 1001285H_161024_C4, assembly GCF_015550185.1. Taxonomy (NCBI): domain Bacteria; kingdom Bacillati; phylum Bacillota; class Clostridia; order Peptostreptococcales; family Peptostreptococcaceae; genus Romboutsia; species Romboutsia sp. 1001285H_161024_C4. The sequence continues at coordinate 281,634 of NZ_JADNAJ010000002.1, forward strand.
AATGAATATAAAATAAAGAAAATGGAAGAAATATTAAGTGAAATAAATAATAAGTATAGATTTAACGTTGAGTTCTTAGCTAATGTATCTAAAGACATAAAAAAACCTGTAACAACTATATTTGAAACTAATAAACTTATATACAATTATGAAAAAGAAAATAATAAGGGAGATAATGGATGTACAAAACTTATAAAACAAAATTGTTATAGGCTAATGCGATTATTAGATAATATTTTAGAAATAGGACATTTTGAAAATGGAACCTATAAAATGGAATATAAGAAGTATGATATAGTAAACTTGCTTAAGGATATAGTTAATAAATCTAAGCTATATACAAGTGAAAATGGAGTAAATATAGAATTTAAATCTAATATAGATAGTAAATATATGATACTAGATAAGAAAAAAATAGAGAAAGCTGTATTAAATCTTATATCAAATTCTATAAAATATACTGCAAAAGGCGGAGAAATAGTAGTCAAGTTTAGGCAAGATGGAGATTTAGTATATATATCAGTCAAGGATACTGGAATAGGAATACCAAAAGATAAAATAGGTATTATATTTGAGAACTTCGAACAGGTAGATAGAACCCTTACAAGAGGTGCAGAGGGAACTGGTATAGGTTTATCATTAGTAAATAAATTAGTAAAAGCACATGGAGGAGACATTAAGGTAAACAGCGAGGTAAATGTGGGGAGTGAATTTACCATTATTTTAAAAGATAATATAAAAAATAGTGAAAATATAGATGTGGGAGTAAGTGTTAGTGATAACGAAAAAATCGATATAGAATTTTCAGATATATATTTTAATTGTAGTAGCTAAGTTAATTATATTAAAGGGGATTGAGAATGCATAAATATATTAATATACTTACAGTTTCAATACTTCTTGCAATGTTATATGTAGTATATTCTAAATATATTTTACATAAAAGCAAGAAAGATATTATTGTTTTAAGTATGATAGTTGTTATTATTATATCAAAAGCAAAAGATATATCACAGGGAAGCTTGAGCAACTTTTATATGATTGCTCAAGTACTAATCCTGATTAGCGTATGTGAAAATAATATCAACAAAAAAATAAATAATTTAATATTTATTAGTTTTATATTGTTACTTACAACACTGATAGACAATAAAATTGGTTTATATAATATTTTGGTAACTGGTTTTATAAGTACGATGATTTTTTATGAAATCATAAAATTAACAAGAAGAAAAAGTATTAGTAAGATAACTGTTATATTTATTACTTTTATATACTCAAGTATTTTGTTAAGCCTATTGGTTGAAAAAGAGAATGTATTACTATATAGGAGTATTATAGATATAATTGTATACTTGTACATGTTCAAAAATATAGTAAATTCATATATAATAATTGAACATAATAGAGTATGGAAAAAGAAAAAAATGTTTAAAAAAGGTAACAAAAATATTAGTTTATACAATAAAAAGTTAGAACAAAATAAATATATAACAGCTAAGTTAGAAAAGAATTTAGAGAATAAAAAAGAATTAATTAAAGAAATTGTAGGAGAAGAAGATAGGTGTATATTTATAATAGATTCTAATGGATGTATATTGAGTAAAGATGATAATTTCCTTAGAATTTGGAATAAATATAAAGTGCATAAAGAAAAATTAACGATAGATGAATTTTTAAGAGATAATATAAAAGATAAATTGAATTTTATAAATAGTATAGAAAAAACAAAAAAACATAGTACAGAAATTAAAAGTGATATAAAGAGCAAGGATGGAAGATTTTTTAAAGTTACATTTACACCAATTAAATTTAATAAAAATGAAAGTATCATATGTTTCTTTAAAGATATAACTTACAATAAGCAAAATGAGATAAAGACCGATGAAAACAATATAAAGTACGAAAAAATAATAGAAACTATACCATATAATATACTAATAACAGACAATAATAATATTTTATATAATAGTAAAGATAATGGTATAGATTTTAATGAAAAAGAAATAAAAAGGATAGTTCTAGAGGATTCTATAACAGGAGAAATATGTTATTCTTCTATGGGAAAAAATTCTTATATGAATATAGATAGAACAAGTTTTAAAGATGGAGATACACATAAAAATTTAGTTGTTATAAAAGATATAACAGAGTATAAGGAATCTATTGAAAAATTAAAATTGAGCAAAGAAAAGTATAAAACATTTGTTAATATAATACCAGAAGGTATATATTTAGCAGATTATAGACAGAAAAATATAATATATAAAAATGTAGCATTTACAGAAATATCCAGAAATCTAAATCTAGAAGAAGAAGATATACTACTAAATAATGATATATTAATATCTTCAAATAAAAACAACGAGGAGGTAGTTTTTAAAAGAAAAGATGTTTTAACTTGTAAGGGAGAAGAATTAAACTTAGAGGTTGGGAAAAAATTAATAGAAATTAATAATGAAATCAAAGAAATCGGAATAGTAAGAGATATAACAGAAAGTGTAAATATAGAAAATATTGAAAGAGAAATAGAAGCTAAAAAAATTGCTAATAAAATAAAAACTGAGTTTTTCGTTAATATGTCTCATGAGTTAAAGACACCTCTAAATGTAATATCATCATCGATTCAGCTAATAGAGTATATATATAAAGATAAAATAGAAAAAGAAATAAGTAAGGAGTTAAATAATTCTATAAGTATTATCAAAAAGAATTCTTATATGCTGATGAACTTAATTAACAATGTAATAGATTTAGCTAAGTTAGAATCTGAGTTTCATGAAACTAATGTGAATTGTTATAATATAGTTACGTTAATAGAAGAAACTTGTGAGGAGTTTAATAAATATTTATTAGAAAATGATATAAACATAGTATTTGATACTAGTGAGGAAGAGATTGTATCAAGAGTAGATGATGACGATATAGAGAGAGTTATATTAACTTTATTATCTATAGTTATAAGGTATTCTTGTTCAAATAGTACAATTTACGTTGATTTGGATAGGAAAGGTAATAAAACTAATATAAGTATTAGAAATAAAGATAAATATAATCATTATAAATATATAAATGATAAATATAAATCAGCTATAGATATAGGGTTTAAAGTTACAGAGAATATTTTAGAACTTTATAATGGTGACATAAGTGTAAATAGAAATAATCGAAATGGTATAGAAATCAATTTAAACATAGAAAGCGATTTAGATATATGTGAATATAAAGAAAGAGGAAGCAAAAAGTCAGAAAACTTTATATATACAGAGTACTTAAGAATGTGCAATTTTTAAATATAAATGTATAGTTTAATAGTTAAATGACAATAAAGTTAGATAGGAGATAATATTATGATAAATTCAACAACAAAATTAGTAGGTCTTTTAGGTCATCCAATTAAGCAAAGTTTTTCGCCTAGTATACACAATTATTTATTCAAAAAATATAATCAAAATAATATATATTGTTGTTTTGATGTAAAAGAAAGTGATTTAGAAGAAGCTGTAAGAAGTATTAAGACCTTAAATATGAGAGGTTGTAATGTAACTATTCCTCATAAGGTAAATGTAATGAAATTTTTAGAAAATATAGACAAAAATGCAAGACTTATAGGTGCTGTAAATACTATAAAAAATGATGAAGGTTTTTTAACAGGTTATAATACTGATGGGCTTGGATTTGTAAAGTCTATATTAGATAAAGGGTACGACCTTAATAATAAAAAGATAATGATCATAGGTGCTGGAGGGTCAAGTAGAAGCATAGCAGTTCAGCTAGCATCTAATAAAGTTAAATCTATAGAAATAAGAAATAGAAGTATTCAAAAAGCTATGGATATCAGTGAGATTATAAGAGATAATTTTAAAATTGCTTCTACATATTCAAACAAGACTATAGATAAAAATGATATAGAAGATATTGATATATTAATAAATACCACTCCAGTTGGTATGGAAAGCAATGAATGTCCTATTGATGAAAGTATTCGTGTAAAAGGAGATTTATTAGTATGTGATATCGTATATAAGCCACAAAATACTTCTTTTATAAAGTGGGCAAAGTCAAATAATTTAGATGTAGTATATGGAATTGATATGCTTATAAATCAAGGATTAGAGGCATTTTACATATGGACAGGCATAAAACCAAGTAAAGAGGATGAGTTATACCTAAAAGGACTTTACTATGATCAAGTAGATTAATGTAAAGGAGTAACTATTGATAAAAAAAAGAGAAGGATTTATTTTAGTTGAAAGTATAATTAGTATATCTATAATAGGTATAAGTATGTATATTATTGCTACAACCTTACAAAATAGTAATGGATTAGTTAGTTGTAGCAATAAAAAATTTGAAATGCTTGAGATAGCTAGAAAGAATATAGAATATACAAAACTTCATATAGAAAATGATGAAGAAATAGCATATGAAAATAATGAAAAAGGATATAAGATAAAAACAACAATAGAAGAAGAAAAAGATTATTATAATTGTTATAAAATAGAAGTAATAGTTCAAAGTGATTATGATAGTATAAACCTTATGTCTTATGTTACGAAAAAGTAAAGGATCTATACTAGTAACAACTGTAATAATCTTTTCTATTGTAATAATATTAGCCATGACTTCTATAGGAGTATCCTATAATAATTTAAGTATATTTAACTTAGATTATAAAGATGAAACATTAAAACAACATAGCTATGGTGCTATGGAAGTAGTACATAGTAATATACTAAGAGAAGTTAATTTAATAAAAGAATATGCTATAGATGAAGATGATTTTTACACTTCTTTTAGTGGATTAAGTTTTATAAATAATATAAAAGACATATCAAAATGTAAGATAAAAAATGTAATCGTATCTATTCCATCAAGGATATCGATAAATAGAGAGGAAAAATCTGTAGATTTTGAGATACTCATAACAATAAAGGATGGGAATTATATAAAAAAATTAAAATCAAAAGTTAAAATATTAAATCCATTTAATGAGGATTTATCTATAGATGATAAAACCGATATAGTAAAATTATATAATTACAAGGAGATTTAAAAATGAAAAGAGAAGGAATGTGACCTTGGTAGAACTTGTTGTATGCATAAGTATAATGATTTTAGTATCAACATTATATTTTTTTTATGATAATCTAGATAAATATTACATCAACTCATTTACGAAACAATTAGCAGTAGATATTAGATATGTAAGAAGAGTAAATATGCTCGGAGACCTAAGCACATACATATACTATGATCTAAATAACGAAAACAAATCTTATATATTAAAATCTAAAGGTGAAATAAAAAAAGAAGTGTCACTACCCAATGAAACGAAGATAGAATATGGGGAAAGTAAAATAATATTTAGAACCGATGGTTCTCCAGATCGTAGAGGTCAAACTATAAGAGTTTATAAAGGAAATATTAAAAAAGAGATAACAATAGTACCAATTAGCGGAAGAGTCTTATTGAAAGAAGGTAAGTATGAAACGTAAGAAAGGATATTTACTTTTAGAAAGCGTAATATCAATAACTTCTATAGTCATAATAATAAGTTTACTTTATTATATACTTATATTTTCAAATAATATAAAAATGAAAATAGAAGATAGTGTTGAATTACAACAACAAGGAAATGAAGTATCTAAATATATAAAAGAAGCAATACAAAACTCTAAATATATTATTAACTACGATAAAAACAATGAGCTGAAAAGTGTAACATCAATAAAATGTAAGTACAAAGAAAATGATAATAAATTAAAGGATAAAGAAATATTTCTAAATAAAAATTCAAATAAAATTTTTATAAGGACATTAGATGTATATGGAAACAGTGAAGGTGGAGGTTATGAAGTTGGAGATTATATAGATAATATGTATATATCAACAGACTATGATGGTAAAATAGCTAATATAAAACTAGAGTTGTCAAAAAATAATACTAACCTAGAAAAAGAATTTACTGTAAATATAATAAATTTTGAGGGAGATAATAAATGAGAGTTGTAATAATTGGTTTTATGGGTAGTGGGAAAAGCGTAGTAGGAAGAAAACTAGCTAAAGAGTTAAAAATGGAATATGTTGACATGGATACTAAAATAGAAGAAATAGAAAAAAGGTCTATAACTGACATATTTAAAGAAGATGGAGAAGTATATTTTAGAAATGTAGAAACGAAACTACTAAAAGATCTTACGACTGAGGATAACATAATAATTTCAACTGGTGGAGGTGTAGTAAGTAAGAATGAAAATATAGATATATTAAAAAATGAACAAAATGTAATTTTATTAGATGCAAGTGTAAGTACGATTAAAAAAAATGTATCAAATGAAATAAACAAAAGACCTTTATTAAAAGAAAGCAAAGATGTAGAAGAAACTATAAAAACATTACTTTCAGAAAGAATTGATAAGTATAATAAGGCATCTAATATAAAAATAAATGTAGATAGTAAAAATATAGATGAAGTGGTAAGCGAAATACTTGTTTATATTAGATAATATGTGATATTATTAATAGTAGAAAAGTTTGTAATCGTATAGTCGGGGGTATTTATGAAATTTTTAGTAATTAATGGTCCAAATTTGAATATGTTAGGTAAAAGAGAAAAAGGAATTTATGGTGAAAGAACAATAGATGACTTAAAAGATTATATAAAAAAGGAATGTAAGATTATAGATGAAAATATAGTTGTAGATTTCTTTCAGAGTAATCATGAGGGAGATATAATTGACAAAATACACGAAGCTAACACTTTGTATGATGGAATCGTTATAAATCCTGGCGCTTTTACTCATTATAGCTATGCTATTTATGATGCGATAATGTCTGTACAATTAGATGTAGTTGAAGTTCATATATCTAATGTTCATAAAAGAGAAGAGTTTAGACAAAAAAGTGTGACAGCAAAAGCATGTATAGGACAAATATCAGGTTTTGGATTTGATAGTTATATATTAGGCATAAATGCACTTATAAAAAACAAGGGCTAAAAGTAGTTATAAACTTAATTTTTTTAATATAACTTGACAAGATTGCAAGAGTATATATAATTGAAAAAGGTATGGTGATAATATATACATATATAGATAAATACAATAGAAGTATTTGCCTAAGATTAAAAATAAACTTTTGATTATAATATATAATAAAAAGTATCACCACAAAATAATAAATTTATTTTTATGGAGGGACCAAAATGGTATCAGCAAGTGATTTTAGAAAAGGTGTAACATTTGAAAAAGACGGACAACCATGTTTAATAGTTGACTTCCAACACGTTAAACCAGGTAAAGGTGCAGCTTTCGTAAGAACTAAATATAGAAACTTAAAAACAGGAGCTATAAGAGAAGAAGCTTTCAACCCAAGTGATAAATTCCCTAAAGCTCATATAGAAACAAGACCAATGCAATACTTATACAATGATGGAGAATTATACTACTTCATGGATCAAGAAACATTTGATCAAATACCTTTAGATTATGTACAAGTTGAAGAAGCTATAAAATTCTTAAAAGAAAATGAGGTTGCTACAATAAGATTCTACCAAGGACAAGCTTTCCAAGTTGAAGCTCCTAACTTTGCAGAATTAGAAGTAACTGAAACTGAACCAGGAATAAAAGGAGACACAGCTAGTAACGTAACTAAGTCAGCTACAGTTGAAACTGGAGCTGTTGTTCAAGTTCCATTATTTATAAATGAAGGTGACAAGATAAAGATAGATACTAGAACTGGTGAATATTTATCAAGAGTTTAATAATTTATGTATAAAAAGCTTGTATATCTTAATAATAAAGATATACGGGCTTTTAATTTTATACTTACAAAAGAAGGAGAGGGTTACATATGAAATACCTATTTGAAGAAGTTGCATACCTAAAAGGATTAGCTGAAGGGATGGACATAAGCTCTGAAAGTAAAGAAGGAAAAATAATACATAAGATAATAGACGTTTTAGATAGTTTTGCAGATGCAATAGTTGAATTAGATGAAGAGCAAGCAGATTTAACTGAGTATGTTGAATCTATAGATGAAGATTTATGTGATATAGAAGATGATATATATAGTGATTCAGAAATAGACGAAGATGAAGAAGGGGACCTTAGCTTTATAGAAATGGAATGTCCAAATTGTAAAGACTTAGTAGAAGTAGATGAAGAACTTCTATATGATGATGAGGTTGATATCGTTTGTCCAAACTGTCAAGGAATAATACTATCAGCAGACGATGAAGATTGTATGTGTATTAATTGTTGCGATGATATAGATGAAAATTAGTTAGATTAATATAAGATTGCCTATGAGTTATTAGAATATCTCATAGGCTTTTCTTTTTAAAATATATTATAAGGAAACTATAAATTTAAAAATAAGTGTGAATATTAAAGTAGACAAGTAAATTTTTTATTTTGCAATACTTGTTGAAAAATAGTACACTATAATCTAGAGATAATTAACTCGGAGGTAATAAAATGAAGTTAAAAAAAGATATATTAAAGAATATAGATGAGTTTGAAAATATAATAGAATATAAATTTAAAAATAAAGAGTATATATTAGAAGCTTTAACTCATAGTTCGTACTCAAATGAAAATAAGGAATATGATTTTAATGAAAGACTTGAGTTTTTAGGAGACTCTGTCCTAAGTATAGTAGTAAGTGAATATTTATTTAAAAAAGAAAGAAATTTACCAGAAGGAGAATTAACAAAGTTAAGAGCAAATATAGTTTGTGAAGAATCTTTAAGTGAAGCAGCAAATGAGATAAATCTAGGAATATATATGTTGCTAGGAAAAGGAGAAGAAGCTACTGGTGGTAGATATAGAATGTCTATATTAGCAGATGCTTTTGAGGCTGTAATAGCTGCAATATACTTAGATGGAGGATTAGAACCAGCTAGAGTATTTATACTAAAATACATGGAAGGAATAATCTGTGATTCAAGAAAAGGTAAAATATTTAGAGATTATAAGACTCACCTTCAAGAAGTTTTACAAGGAAAAGGTGAAAGTAATATATGGTATAGATTAGTAGATGAAAAAGGACCAGATCATAATAAAAGATTTATAATGGAAGTTGGAATAAATGAAAGAGTCTTAGGTGTTGGAGAAGGAAAAAGTAAAAAAGAAGCAGAGCAAATAGCAGCTAAAAAAGCTCTACAAGTAACAATATAAAGGATGATGAAATATGAAAAGAAGAATAATACCTATATTTGTTCCTCACAGAGGATGTCCTCATGATTGTATATTTTGCAATCAAAAAAAGATAACAGGTGTTAGTACAGATATAACTAGCTCTGACGTAAGAAATATCGTAGAGGAATATCTAGAAACAATTGATAAAGATGCAATTGTGGAGATTGCTTTCTTTGGAGGAAGTTTTACTGCTATAGATGTTGATATACAAAGAAATTTATTATCTGTAGCTAAAGAGTATGTAGACAAAGGTTTAGTACAGGATATAAGAATGTCAACAAGACCAGACTGCATAAGTCAAGAAATATTAGATATGTTAAAAGAGTATAGTGTAAGTATAATAGAACTTGGAGTACAGTCTTTAGATGAAGATGTATTAAGAGATAGCATAAGGGGCCATAATGCAGAACAGGTATTTAAAAGTTCTAAATTAATAAAAGAAAATGGTATAAACCTAGGACTTCAGATGATGGTAGGTCTACCTTCAGATACAGAGGAAAAATGTATAAATACAGCTAAAAAGTTTATAGAACTTGACCCATACTGCGTAAGAATTTATCCTACTCTAGTTGTTAAAGAGACAGGTTTAGAAGATTTATTAAATAGAAAGCAATATAATTCATTTTCTTTAGAAGAAAGTGTTGATATTGTTAAAAAGCTTTTAGCTTTATTTTATGTCAATAATATAAATGTAATAAGAGTTGGACTCCAAGCTACTGATGATATACAAATAGGAAAAGCTGTAGTTGATGGTCCATATCATCCAGCCTTTAGAGAATTAGTAGAAGGGGCTATGATAAAAGATTATTTAGAAAGTATTGTTATAGAAAATAAAGCTACAAGTAAAATAGTAGTAAATACTAATAAAAAGAACATATCAAAAATAATAGGTAACAAAAAGACAAATACTAATTATTTAAAAGAAAAATTAAACATAATATTAAAAACAAAAGAAGCTAATATTGATTTAGATAGCTTAGAAATAGTAATAGATGATGAAAAAGTAATTAAAACTAGTTTTAAAGATATATATATAAAATTATGTAATATTTATAACCTTTAGTTTTATTATTGAAGGGAGAGACGAAGTTGTATTTAAAGAGGTTAGAATTGAAGGGATTTAAATCCTTTCCAACTAAAACAGATATATTATTTAATCAAGGGATAACTGCCATAGTAGGTCCAAATGGAAGTGGTAAAAGTAATATATCGGATGCTGTTAGATGGGTACTTGGAGAACAGAGTATAAAAAGTCTAAGAGGAGACAAATTAGAAGATGTAATATTTGCAGGAACTGATACTAAAAAAGCAATGAACTACTGTGAAGTTTCGTTAACTATAGATAATTCTGAAAATAAATTAAATATAGATTTTAGTGAAATAACTATAAAAAGAAGAGCTTATAGAAGTGGAGAAAGTGAATTCTTTTTAAATAATAAACCTTGCAGACTTAAAGATATAAAAGAATTACTTTTAGACACGGGTATAGGAAAAGATGGATACTCAATAATAGAACAAGGTAAAGTAGATGAAATACTTAGCAATAATCCTGTAAATAGAAGAAAAGTATTTGATGAAGCCTGTGGAATATCAAAGTTTAGATATAAAAAACAAGAAGCTGAGAGAAATTTAAAAAATACTAAGGAAAATTTAGAGAGAATAGAAGATATCTATATAGAAATAGAAAATCAGCTAAAACCACTATTTTCTCAACAGGAAAAAGCTAAAAAGTATATAGAACTTAATGATAAATTAAAGACTATAGAAGTAAATAGCTATATAAAAGAAATAGATTTACTAGAAAAAGATTTAAATGAAACGCTAAAACACAGTAAACTCTTAGAAGAACAAGCTATAGAAACTAACAACCAAAAGGTAAAGTTAGAAAATAACTTAAATGAAACATCTAAAGAAGTTGAAGATATAAGTGAGAATATAAATAAATCGATAGATTATATAAACAGTATAAAAAGTGTTATATCTCAGAAAGATGCTCAATTAAATCTTATAAATGAAAAAATTAAAAATTTAAATGAAAGTATATTAAAAAGTGAAAATGAGTTAAGTGAAATAGGAAATAAAATATCTTCTAATGAAAATTTAATTAAGGATTTAGAGATAAATAAGATAGAAAAAGAGAATACAATAAAGTCTCTAACTGAAGATATAGATTTATTGGATAAAAATAATTTAAGTAAAAAAGAAAGTATAGAAAAGGTAAATAGTGAAATAGAAGGTTTAAAAGATGGTATAATAAACCTTTTAAATAAAAAACAAGAATCTAGTAATAGATTATCAACACTTAGTGCCAATATGGAGAATATAAATTCTCGTGATAAATCTATAGACTTAGAGATTAGTGAAGTAAAAAGTGATTTAAATGAAAAATTCACAGAACTAAATGATATTAAATTAAATGTTAGTCAAAAAAATGCTGAATTAGAAAAACTAAAGCTAAAGGAATTGGAAAATAAAAATATTTTAGAAGAGCTTATAAATCATAGTAAAAAATTAGAAAAGCAAATTCAAGATGGTAACTATAGTATAAACAATTATAATTCTAAGCTTAACATTTATATAGACATGGAAAATCATAATGAAGGATTTAATAAAGGTGTAAAAGAAGTATTAAAAAATAAATCTTTAAAAGGTATACATGGAGCTTTAGGACAAGTTATCACAACTAGTGAGAAATACGAAAAAGCAATAGAATCTGCACTTGGTGCATACTTACAAAATATAATCACTAGTGATGAAAATAGTGCCAAGATAGCTATAAACTATTTAAAGAAAAATAATCTAGGTAGAGTAACATTCTTACCTCTAAATATAATAAAAGCAAATAAGATAAACCCAAGTACTATAAAAAGTAATACTAAATTTATAGGCATAGCTAGTGATTTATTATCTTATGATGAAAAGTATAAAAATATAATAGAAAATATACTGGGAAGGACTATCATAATAGATAATATAGATGAAGGTATAAAGTTTGCAAGAGAAACAGGGCATAGATATAAAGTTGTTACTTTAGATGGAGAAATATTAAATCCAGGAGGGTCATTAACTGGAGGAAGTTTCAAAAATAATACAAGTATATTATCTAGAAAAAGACTTATAAATGAATATTCTCAAAAACTTGAAGATGCTAAAAAAGAAACAAAAGAATTTATTAAACAAAAACAAGAAAAAGATAATAATATATCAACAAAGAAAAATGATATTTTAAAAATAGAGGAAGAAGTAAAAGAGTTAGAAAAAAATATTATAATAGAAAGTTCTAAATTAAATAGAGTAGAAGAAGAAATAAAAAATATAAATATAAGTATTAACAAACTACAAAATGAAAAAGATGGACTTATTTCGAATTTAAAATATACTAAAGATAAATTAGATATAGTTAAAATTGAAATAGAAAAAATGGACAAAGAGCATGAGGAAAATAAAGAAACTATAGAAAAACTAAGCTTAGAATTAAAAAAATCAAATGATTACTATGAAAAAGATAGAGAAAAGCATGATAATCTAAATCTAAAATTAGTTAAGGATAAGCAAGTTTTAGAATCTATATATGCAGATATTAAAAGAATAAAGAATGAAAATGAAGAACTAAGGCTTAAAAAAGGCAATATAGAAAAATCTATAGAAAATCAAAATATAGAAATATCTAAGCTTAGGGAAGAGACAGTAATAGAAGAAACAGAAAAAGTTAGCTTAAATAAACAATTAAGCGACAACAGTAGAAATTTAGAAAATAGAAAATTAGCAAAAGAAGATCTAAAGCAAAAACTAGAAGAACATAATAAAAATCTTAAAATCATAGATAGACAGTATATAGATTTAAAAGAAAGTTTATTTAAAGTAGAATCTAAAATAGATAGAATAAAAGTTTCTAAAGAAGATTATATAAACAACTTATTTGAAAAGTACGAGTTGACTGTAGCTGATGCTATGAATATAAAAGATACTAGTCTTGAAATCGATAAAAAGAAATTAGAATCTTTAAAAAGAGAAATAAGGAATTTAGGTAATGTTAATATAGATGCCATAAAAGAATATGAAGAAGTTAAAGAAAGATATGACTTCTATAGTGAACAAAAACAAGACCTAGAGCAATCGATAGAAGCTATAGAAAATCTTATAGAAGAACTTGAGAGCAATATGAAAACTGAGTTTAAAGTCAAGTTTAATGAAATAAATGATAACTTTAAAATGGTTTACAAAAGACTATTTGGTGGAGGACGAGGAGAACTTATAATATTAGATGAAAAGGACATATTAGAAAGTGATATAGAAATAGTAGCACAACCACCAGGAAAGAAAATGAAAAACCTAAATCTATTATCAGGTGGAGAAAAGGCACTTACAGCTATAAGTATATTATTTTCTATATTACTTGCAAAACCTACGCCGTTTTGTATATTAGATGAGATAGAAGCCCCATTAGATGATGCTAATATATTTAGATTTGGTGAATTTTTAAAAGAACTATCTCAAGACACTCAATTTATATCAGTTACACATAGAAGAGGGACTATGGAGGCATCAGATTACATATATGGTGTTACTATGCAGGAAAAAGCAATATCTAAAGTTCTTAGCTTAAAGCTAAATGAAGCAGAAAAAATGACTGATATAATATAAAAGGATTAGTTAAAATAACATTTAGGAGGAAGATAAGTGTTTAAGAAGTTATTTAATTTTGGAAAGAAAAAAGAAGAAAATAAAGAAGTTGAAGAGTTAGTAAGTGAAGAAAATTTAATTGAAGAAGATTTAAAAGAAGTAGATCTTACAGAAGAAGCTAGTAAAGTAAATGAAAAAGTAGATACAGAAGAAACTGAAGTTATAGAAGAAACTATAAAAGAAGATGAAGAAGATATAGAGAAAGAGATTAAAGAAGATACAAAAGATTTAGAAGAAGAATTTATTAAAGAAAAAATAGAAATAGTAAATGAAAGTAAAGAAACTAAAGATGAAGTTAAAGATGAATCTATTGAAGAAATAGAGGTAGTAGAAGAAGTACAGGAACAACCAAAAGAAAAGAAAGTTAATCTATTTAATAGATTAAAAGAAGGTTTAACTAAGGCTAAAAAAGGTATAACTGATAGAATAGATGATGTATTAAAATCATATACAAAAGTAGATGAGGAGTTATTAGAAGAATTAGAAGAAATTTTAATAACTGCTGATGTTGGTGTTAATACTACAATGAATATAATAGACAGCCTTAGAGATAAGATAAAGTCTAAAGGTATAACTGATCCTATGGATGTAAGAAATGAACTAAAGATAGTAGTGGAAGAATTATTAGGAGAAGAAAATCAAAAATTAGATGTTACTCATTCACCTACTATAATACTGATGGTTGGAGTAAATGGTGTTGGTAAAACAACTACTATAGGTAAATTAGCTAATAGATATAAATCAGAAGGTAAAAAAGTTTTACTTGCAGCTGGTGATACATTTAGAGCCGCAGCTATAGAACAATTAGAAGTATGGGCAAACAGAAGCAATGTAGATATAATAAAGCATCAAGAAGGAGCAGATCCAGGTGCAGTAATATTTGATGCAGTTAAAGCTGCAAAGGCTAGAAAAGTAGATTTATTAATATGTGATACAGCAGGAAGACTTCACAACAAAGCTAACCTTATGAATGAGTTAGGAAAAGTATTTAAAATAGTTGATAGAGAATTCCCGGAAGCTAAAAAAGAAGTATTATTAGTAGTAGATGCAACGACAGGTCAAAATGCAGTAGCACAAGCTAAGACATTTAAAGAAGTTGCTGATATAACAGGAATAGTATTAACTAAACTAGATGGTACTGCTAAGGGTGGTGTTGTCCTTGCAGTTAAGAGTGAGGTAGATGTACCTGTAAAACTTATAGGTGTAGGAGAAAAGGTAGAAGACTTACAAGATTTCGATGCAAAAGCATTTTCAGATGCATTATTTGGGAACTAAATTAGCAAAAATAAAATGTCAATAATAAAGCAAAAAATAAGCTAATTCTATATTGACAATACTTTATATATGATATAAAATACAATGTGTAAAGTAATTAACCTTTACAGTAATTTACTGGGAAGTGTAAAGAGATGAATATAGAAAAAATGGTTGAGATTGGATTGTTGTTTGAACAATACAAAGAACTACTTACTGATAAGCAGCGAGAAATAGTTTCACTTTACTATGAAGAAGACTATTCTCTAGGTGAAATTAGTGAAAATCTGAATGTATCAAGACAAGGAGTATATGATACTCTTAAGCGTTCAGAAAAAATACTAAAAGACTACGAGAGTAAATTAAATTTAGTTCATAAACATAAAGAACAAGAAAATTTTATAAAAAATATACAAGATAAAATTGTTGACATTAAACAAAATTTATTGCAAAATAGAGATTGTGCTAATTTAATCCCTAAGCTAGAAAATATAGAAGATGTATGTAGGGAGATGTTAAAATGATATTTGAAGGATTATCAGATAAATTGCAAGGTGCACTTGATAAATTAAAATCTAAAGGTAAATTAACCGAAAAAGACGTAAAAGATGCTATGAGAGAAGTTAAACTTGCTCTTTTAGAGGCGGACGTTAACTTTAAGGTTGTAAAAGATTTTATAAAGAAGGTGCAAGAAAGATGTGTTGGGCAAGAAGTTATGCAGAGTTTAACTCCGGCACAACATGTAATAAAAATAGTAAATGAAGAGCTTACAAGCCTAATGGGTGATGTAGCTAGTAAAATAGTAATATCTCCAAAACCACCAACTATAATAATGATGGTAGGTCTTCAAGGTGCAGGTAAAACAACTACATCTGGAAAACTTGGAGGATATTTCAAAAAACAAGGTAAGAAACCTTTACTTGTTGCCTGTGACGTTTATAGACCAGCGGCTATAAAGCAGTTACAAGTTGTTGGAGAAAAGTTAGATATACCAGTATTCAATATGGGTGATAAGGAAAGTCCAGTAAACATAGCAAAAGCAGGATTAAGTCATGCAATAAAAAATAACAATGACTTAGTTATAATAGATACAGCAGGTAGACTTCATATAGATGAAGCCTTAATGGATGAATTAAAATCTATAAAATCTGAAGTTAAACCTCATGAAATACTATTAGTAGTAGACTCAATGACAGGACAAGATGCAGTCAATGTTGCAGAAAGCTTCAATGAAACTCTTGGTGTAGATGGAGTAATACTAACAAAACTAGATGGAGACACTAGAGGTGGTGCTGCACTTTCAATAAGAGCCGTAACACAAAAACCTATAAAATTCATAGGTATGGGTGAAAAATTAGATGATTTAGAACCTTTCCATCCAGATAGAATGGCCTCAAGAATATTAGGTATGGGTGATATACTTAGCTTAATAGAAAAGGCACAAGAAAATATTGATTTAGATAAAGCTAAGGAATTAGAAGAAAAGATTAAAAAACAAGAACTTGATTTTGAAGATTTCTTAGAACAAATGGAGCAAATCCAAAATATGGGTCCTCTTGATAAAATATTAGGTATGATTCCAGGTATAGGGAATATAAAAGACCAACTTGGAGATGTAGATTTAAATGGTAAAGAAATGAAAAGAACTAAAGCCATTGTTCAATCTATGACAAAAGAAGAAAGAAAAGACCCAAGTTTGCTAAATGCTTCTAGAAAAAGAAGAATAGCTAAAGGTAGTGGAACTACTGTTCAAGATGTAAACAGACTTTTAAAACAATTCAATGAGATGAAGAAGATGATGAAGATGTTTACAGGCTCTCAAAAAAGTATGAAGAAAAGGGGCGGTTTTGCCGGACTTCCTTTCTTTAAATAAATAAGCAAAATAAAAATTTTCGGAGGTGACTGTAATGGCAGTTAAAATAAGATTAAAAAGAATGGGATCAAATAAAAAACCTTTCTACAGAATAGTAGTAGCAGATTCTAGATCTCCAAGAGATGGAAAATTCATAGAGGAAATAGGATACTACAACCCAGTTTCTCAACCAAAGCAAGTTAAAATAAACGATGAGAAAGCTGTTAAGTGGTTATCAAATGGTGCTCAACCAACTGACACTGTAAAAACTTTATTAGTTAACAACGGTGTTATGGAAAAGTTCGAAGCTTCTAAAAAATAATAAGCTTTATTAGGAGATGAGTATATGAAAGAGCTAGTGTTAGAGATAGCTAAAGCTCTAGTTGACAATCCTGAAGCTGTAATAGTTGAAGAAGTCAGACACAATGAGGAAATAACATTAAAACTAAAAGTTTCTCAGGATGACATGGGAAAAGTTATCGGAAAGCAAGGTAGAATAGCTAAGTCTATAAGGACTGTTGTAAAAGCCGTTGCTAACAAAGAGAATGTTAAAGTTTCTCTTGATATAGTTTAAAAGGATTAGGTATATACCTAATCCTTTTAATGTATTAAGAACTTATAGACTATAGTTTTATAGTGCATAATATATAATAAAATTATAGAAAGAACATATAAAATATTATCTTTAAGGAGAATGATAATGACACAAGTAACACATTTTAAAATAGGAAAAATAGTCAATACACAAGGGTTAAAAGGTGAAGTTAGAGTTTATAGTTATACTGATGATATAAATAGATTTGATGATTTAGAAGAATTTTACATAGGAAAAGACAGAGAAAATCCTTTAGAAGTTGAAAGGGTAAGATATAAAGGAAATATGGTAATAATGAAAATAAAAGGTATCGATAGAATAGAAGATGCAGAAAAATTAAGGGATAAATTTATATATGTATCTAGAGAAAATTCTAGAGAACTTGATGAAGATGAATTCTTTGTAGCTGATATGATAGGAATAGATGTAGAAACTGTTGATGGGCAATATGTAGGAAAATTAGCAGAAGTTTTACAATATGCTGCTAATGATGTATATGTTGTAAAAGATGAAAATAACAAAGAATACTTAATCCCAGCTGTTATGCAATTTGTACCTACTATAGATATTAATGAGAAGAAAATGATAATAAATCCTATAAAAGGTATGTTAGACTAGGTGATAAAATGAGATTTCATATAATGACATTATTTCCTGATATATTTAACTCTTATATGAGTGAAAGTATAATGAAAAGGGCTATTGAAAAAGGAAAAATAGAAGTATTTATATATAATATTAGAGATTTTTCAAATAGTAAGCACAAAAAAGTAGATGATTACCCATTTGGAGGGGGAGCAGGTATGGTTATGACTCCTCAACCTATATATGATACATATAAGCATATTATAGATACTCATGGTATAAATAATCCTAGAGTAATATATTTAACACCTAAAGGTAAAGTGCATAGCCAGTCTATAGCACAAGAATTTTCTACAGAAGAAGATATAATATTACTTTGTGGACATTATGAAGGCATAGATCAAAGAATTATAGACTTAATAGTAACAGATGAAATATCTATTGGAGATTATGTATTAACAGGAGGAGAGTTACCAGCTCTTATATTGATAGATTCTATATCAAGGTTAATACCAGGAGTACTAAGCCAAAATGAATCTTTTGAAGAAGAATCTTTCAAAGATAATTTATTAGAGTACCCTCATTATACTAGACCTAGAGAATTTATGGGGTTAGAAGTGCCGGATGTTTTATTATCTGGAAACCACAAAAATGTTGATAATTGGAGACATGAACAGTCTATAAAAATAACTAAAGAAAGAAGACCAGACTTGTACAAAAAAGCTTGTAAATAAGTTTAAAGTATAGTATAATTTTAAATGTTGAAAAAAACGGGCATTCCTCTGTTACGTTGGTCAGTAATTAAGAATGTCTATGATATCAGGAGGAAAAAAATGAACGAAATATTAAGATCATTAGAGCAAGAGCAATTAAAGAAAGAAGTTCCTAACTTTGGACCTGGGGACACAGTAAGAGTACACGTTAGAATAGTTGAAGGTAAAAGAGAAAGAATACAAGTATTCGAAGGTGTAGTATTAAAGAGACAAGGTGGAGGAATAAAAGAAACTTTCACTGTTAGAAAAATATCTTTCAACGTTGGTGTAGAAAGAACTTTCCCAGTTCACACTCCAAGAATAGAAAAGATAGAAGTAACTAGAAAAGGTAAAGTAAGAAGAGCTAAGTTAAACTACTTAAGAGGTAGAGTAGGTAAAGCTGCTAAGATAAAAGAAGCTAGATAATTAAACTTTACTATAGATAAAAAGGACTGATTTACAGTCCTTTTTTTATATATAAAATCTTATTATACAAGGAACTATAGAAACATCTATAGATTTTTCACATGAAGTTTATGCTTATTATTAATCAAACATTAGGAAGTATGCAGAAATATAATATGCTAGTTTTTTCTCTATATATAAAGAGGTTTAAAAAATATACGTTATAGTTATAATAGAAGTAATGTAGCATCAAATATTAAACAAGCAAATAAAAAAATATTATGGTATAATAGATAAGTTGAAATAAAATGAGCGAATTAATATAAAAAGGAGTGATAATCATGGCAAGAGGAGATAAAATGAGAACCGATTATGATGAATATCTAAGAGATGATAATTTACATATAAACTGGTATCCAGGACACATGAAAAAGACTAAGGACTTAGTTAGAGATAATTTAAAATTAGTAGATGTTGTAGTAGAACTTTTAGATGCTAGAATACCATTTAGTAGTAAAAATCCAGATATAGACAAACTTGCAGGAAATAAACCAAGAGTTGTTATATTAAATAAAAGTGACTTAGCAGATAGAGCAAAGCTTGATAGATGGATAAAATACTATAAAGAAAAAGGTATAAAAGCTATACCAATAGATACTATTAAAGGTATGGGTCTTAATAAATTAATAGATGAGTGTAAAAATGTAACTAAAGATAAGATGGATGCATTAAAAGAAAAAGGTAGAAAAGAAAGACCTATAAGAATAATGATAGTTGGAGTACCAAACGTAGGTAAATCGTCTATAATAAATAAATTAACAGGTAGAAAAAGTACAGTAACAGGAGATAAGCCAGGTGTTACTAAAGGTAAACAGTGGGTAAGATTAAAAGGAAACCTAGAATTATTAGATACACCAGGTATACTTTGGCCTAAATTTGAAGATCAAGATGTAGCCCTTAATTTAGCGTTTTGTAGAGCAATAAAAGATGAAATACTAGATGTTGATACACTTGCTTTAAGACTTATAGGAAAGCTTATGGAGATAGAGCCAGAAAAATTAAAAGCTAGATATAAGCTGGGGGAACTAGGTAATAGTGATATAGAAACTATGGATATGATAGGACGTAAAAGAGGATTTGTAACAGGAAGAAAAGAGTTAGATTATACTCGTATAGCAACTACTGTATTAAATGAGTTTAGAGATGGTAAAATAGGAAAAATAACTTTAGAGGTTCCAGAAGATATAAAAAATTAAGGTTCTGTTAGAAAATTTTGTAATTAACATACTTAACTAAAACAAGGTAGAGCAAAAGCTCTACCTTTATTTTATGTCTAATATATTTTTAGAAACTATTATAGACATAGCTGTTTCTATTTCTTTTTCTGTCAAATCTACTTTAGGCTCATCTACTGATCCATTTTACTTGATGTAATTTTAAAACTCATTAAAAATTTCTTTTTAATTTCCATAAAATTATTCTCTATAAATTTAAATTATACAAAATGAGCGAAGTGAATTTTTATTAGGATAATATTGAATTATCTATTTTAATACTTCTAATAATTTAAAGTTTTGAAGTGATGATAATACCACTCCTACTGTATGTACACCATCATTGAGCACATCTGGGTTTATATTTGAATAAGTTTTATTTTTTACTATTATCTTACATGTTTCTTAATTTTTATACAATCAAATCTTAGTTTTAATTTTAATGAATTTTTAGTTACTGTTACTACCATATTTGTTTCTCACTTTAAGTTTTACTTATAAGCTGTTATTTATACTTATATAGTACTAGGGACGTTGTACATGTAATTATAAGGTATGTTTTAAAATTTTGTAGTAGGAATAGTTATTAATAAGTCTAAATAAATCATAGAAATGTCCGTATTATTAATCATAATATGGAAATTATATTATGATATTTAGCACAAAACAAAATCAACAAATCTTAAATGATTTAATGAGGGCAAATTTTAATATGGAAGGTTTGAGGTGAATAAATTATTTGGAATGAGTATATTTAAAATCTAATGATTTATAATGCAGGGTTATTTAATGAAAAGAATGTATGAAAATAAGTGTGATAAGAGGAGGAAGGCAATTAATGGAAACTAAATTATGGCATAAGATAAAAGGTAAAAGTAAAAGCAAAAGTATAAAAACTCAACTAACTTTGATAATAGTAAGTTTTTCAGTTATAAGTTGTTTACTTTTAGGTACTGTTACAAGTTACTTAAATTATAAGAGTGCTAATAGTGTATTATCAAAAACCATAGTAGAAACTACTAAGCAAGCAGCACAAACTGCAACTCAAAAAATTACAAATATAAAAAATGCAACGATTCAAACAGGTATTATTAAGGAAATTTCAGACCCAAAAGTAAGTAAGGAAGAAAAAGAAAGTATTATAGATAGACAAGAAAAATTATATGGAATGAAAGTGGGTCAAATAATAGATACAAATGGAAAAGATATTTTTAGTGGAAACGATTACTCTGACAGAGATTACTTTAAAGCTTCTATAAATGGTAAAGCATATTTAGGTAGTCCAGTTCTTAGTAAGGTAACAGGAGAGAATATACTAGTAGTTTCAGCACCTATTTGGGAAAATGGAGTAGAAAATAGTAAAGTTGTGGGAGTTGTAACTTTTGATTTAGATAAAGATTATTTAAATGATATAGTTAGAGGCATAGATATAAGTGAAAATAGTTATGCTTATCTTGTAGACAATCAAGGAACTACAATTGCTCATAGAGATGCAAGTTTAGTTAATGCAAAAAATACTATAAAAGAAGCAGAAAGTAATGAAAGTCTAAAACCTTTTGCACAAGCAGATGAAAAGCTTATCTCAGGAGAAACAGGATTTTCTGATGCAAATTTAAATGGTGAAGATTGGATTTTAGGATATGCCCCAGTAAAAAATAGTAATGGATGGGGTATGGGTATAATGGTAAACAAAAGTGATTTCCTTGGTGAGATGTATAAATCAATCATATATACAGGAATATTGACTGTAGTAGTTACAGTTTTAGCTATATTTGTGGCTATAAGATTCTCTAAAAAAATAGGAAATCCATTAAAAGAATGTAGTGAAAGATTAAATAAGTTAGCTCAAGGAGATCTAAATTCAGAGGTCCCAGTTATAGATGAAGACAATGAGATCGGTCTAGTAGCAGATGCTACATATAAAATAGTTAAAGATTTTAGAAGTATGATAAATGCTTTAACATATATATTAACAGAAGTTAGTGATGGCAATTTAGATATTCATGCAGATAGCGAAGAATACAAAAGTCTATTTGTAAAAGACTTTGAGCCTATATTAATAGCTTTAAATAAAATAGTATATGATTTAAATAACACTTTAATACAAATAAATGAAGCTGGCGAACAAGTAGCAGTTAGTTCTTATCAATTATCAGAAGGAGCACAAGTACTTTCTCAAGGTACTACAGAACAAGCAAGCTCAATTGAAGAACTTTCAGCAACTATAAATGAAGTTTCATCACAAATAAAAGAAACAGCAGAACATGCATTAAGAGCAAAAGATATATCTCTAGAAGCAAGTAAGGCAACAGATAAAAGTAAAGAACAAATGAAAGAAATGATTACTGCAATGGATGATATAAATACTACATCAAATGAAATAGGAAATATAATTAAAAATATTGATGATATAGCATTCCAAACAAATATATTAGCACTTAATGCAGCCGTAGAAGCAGCACGTGCTGGAGAAGCTGGTAAAGGATTTGCTGTAGTTGCAGATGAAGTTAGAAATCTTGCTGCTAAATCTGCACAAAGTGCAAAAGATACAGCAGAATTAATTGAAAAATCACTTAAAGCTATAGAAAAGGGGACTATAATAGTTTCAGATACTGCTAAATCTCTTGAAGCAGTAGTTGAAGGCGCTAAAAATTCAGCAAATGTTATACAGTATATAGCAGATGTAAGTAATGAACAAGCTAATCATATAAGTCAAGTAAATGTTGGTGTTGAACAAATATCTGTAGTTGTACAAACTAACTCAGCAACTGCTGAAGAAAGTGCTGCTGCAAGTGAGGAATTATCTGCACAAGCTCAAATGTTAAAGGAACTTATAGGTAAGTTTAATTTAAAAGATGAAGAAAATAAGTACTTTGACGGAAAAATATCATTTAGTGATGAACAATTTTAATCAACCAATAATAGGATATTAATATTTTATACAATATAAAATATAAGCGTAAAATATTTACGTATATAAAAAGTTGCTCCCTTAAATTTAAAGGAGCAACTTTTTATTTTAATTAGGCTATATTAAAGAATTTTGTGATAATTTAGCATAAAAATAACTATAAATAGCAGTATTTATAATTAATAGTTTATCTTAGTAATATATTTAAAATTCTTAATGTATTAACTAAGATATTTGATGAAGAACCTAATTGTTTTTAGACCAATCACTATTATTTATTTTTTGCGTTTTCTTGATAGTATCTATTTCTTTTATGAAAAATTCCATTAAGGTTATATATTTATTTTTACAGTTTTTGTTCACATGTATATATTGACATTTCGGGATTTGTATCCTTTAAAAAAACTACTTTCTATGAAATATAGTTGGTGTTTGTATTACAACATGTTTTGAGCTTAAGTGATTTAATTAAAGTTAAAAAATTATATAATAAAATAGTTGCAATAACAACTAAAATGAGATATACTAATATAGTTGTCTATGCAACTACTCTAAAATATGTGTTATATTTAGGTGGTGATTTTTTGGGTAAAAAACGAGAACATATAGGTAGATATATATCTCAAATATATAGAAAAGGTAATTCATTTATATCAAAGGGATTAAATGAATTAGGAATAGGTTCTGGGCAAGTTATGTTTTTATTAGAACTTTATAGACAGGATGGTAGAAATCAGGAAGAACTATCAGATGTGTTAAATATAGATAAAGGAACAACTGCAAGAGCGATAAAGAAGCTAGAAGAACAAGGATTTTTAATAAGAGAAAAGAACATAGATGATAAAAGAGCATATAAGGTATATTTAACAGATAAAAGCAAAGACTTAAAAAATGATATTTATACAATAATGTCTAGTTGGGAAGAAGTTATAACGTCTAATTTAGACAAAGAAGAATCAGAAAATATGATTATATTATTGAAAAAAATATGTAGTGCAATATAAAGGAGGGAAAATTATGAAAAATGAACAAATACTAGGAACAGAGTCCATTGGTAAATTATTACTAAAATATTCAGTTCCAGCTATTATAGGTATGATGGTAAATGCACTTTATAATGTAGTAGATAGAATATTTATAGGTAATATACCAGGTGTTGGACCATTAGCTATAACTGGTGTTGGAGTATGTCTTCCTATAATGACTATAATGTTAGCTTTTGCAATGTTGGTAGGTATAGGAGCTACTACTAATATATCTATAAAATTAGGTCAAGGAAAAAAAGAAGATGCAGAAAAGATTATAGGAAATAGCATAACTTTATCAATAATAATAGGGTTATTAATAAGTGTATTTGGTATAGTATTTGGAGATCAAATACTTAGAATATTTGGTGCAAGTAGTAGTACAATTGGTTATGCGAAATCATATATATATATAATTTTAGGTGGTACTATATTTAATGTACTAGCGTATACATTAAACAATACCATCAGAGGTGATGGAAATCCAAAACTTGCAGCATTAATAATGATAGTAGGATGTATGACAAATATAGTTTTAGACGCAGTATTAATATTTGGATTTAAATTAGGTATACAAGGAGCAGCTATTGCGACAGTAACATCTCAAATAGTAACTGCTTTATGGGGTCTTATGTATTATGCAAGAGGTAAATCTAATCTAAAGTTTCATAAGTCTAGTTTAAAGCTAGATAAACATTTAGTTGAAATAATATTTGCTATAGGGTCAGCACCTTTTGCCATGCAGCTTGCTACAAGTCTAGTTCAAGTTATATCAAATAATGCTTTAAAAATTTATGGGGGAGATTTAGCTATAGGTGCTATGGCTACAATATCGTCTATATCAATGATATTCTTAATGCCAATATTTGGTCTTAACCAAGGTGCCCAACCTATAATAGGATTTAATTTTGGTGCAAGAAAATATAAAAGAGCAAATAAAGCTTTCAAGATATCTGCATTAATATCTATAGTTATATTAACTGCAGGATGGATATTAATACAAACTATACCAGATGTTATAGTAGGAATGTTTAATAAAGATCCTAAGCTTATGGAAGTATCAATTAATGGAGCTAAAATATATCTATTAATGATACCTATAATAGGAATATCTATAACAGGATCAAACTATATACAATCTATAGGTAAGGCTAAAATAGCAATGTTCTTAAGTTTACTTAGACAATTTATATTACTTATGCCTATGATTATGATTCTTCCAAAATTCTTTGGATTAGATGGGGTTTGGTATGCTCAACCAGTAGCAGATTTTCTAGCAACTGCAATAACAGCATTTGTTTTATATAGAGAATTAAAAGCAGAAAAAGAAGATGAAAAAGTACACAAACAAGAAGCTGTAATTTAATGAAAAAGCATAGATAATTATCTATGCTTTTTTTACATTCTTTTAGATATTTTTATACAAAATAATAAAAAAATTTAGAAATATAAAATAACGCTCAAACTATTGAAAATAGTAAGAAAACGTTATTAAAATATAATTGTAAAAAATAGAATAGTTAGAAAAATAACAAAAATGAATTGACAGTATTAAACCATATATTGTAAAATTTAAATAAGATTAAAAAATATACTGAAAATATTGAAAAAGGTAATAAAAAATATGAAATAGGGAAAGATATTTGTAGAAAAATGATACAATATAAAGCGAAAATGAAAATATACAGAATATTTAAAAAAGTTAGTATATTTTTAATATTGTTGACGTTTTGAAAATAAAGATGTTATACTTAATTCGAAATATTAAATAATTTATTAATATAAAAATAATTTAATATTTAAACTTATCTATGTAAATTCGAAGGAATTTAAGGGGGCGTTAATATGAACAAAACAACTAAAGATGTAGTAGTTGTAGGATTTGCACTATTTGCCATGTTCTTTGGAGCAGGGAACCTAATATTTCCTCCATATTTAGGAGTAATATCAGGATCTAGTTGGCTAATAGGATTTGTAGCATTTATACTAGCCGATGTAGGACTTGCATTACTTGCAGTAACAGCATCAGCAAAGTGTAATGGAGAAGTAAGTAAAATTCTGGGAAGATCAGGAAAAACATTAGCAATAATTTTAGGTTCAGCTATAATGATATGTCTTGGACCATTATTAGCAATACCAAGAACAGCAGCAACAACTTTCGAAATGGGAGTTCACCCTTTATTTAATGGATTTAATCCGGTATTATTCTCAGTAATATTCTTTGCTATTACATTTGTACTAACTATAAAGCCATCAAAAGTTGTAGACATAATAGGCCAGTTTTTAACACCAGCATTATTAGTAGCTTTAGGTGTTTTAATAGTTAAAGGGATAATATCTCCATTAGGCGAAATAAATCCAAGTCCTATGATTGATGGAGTATTTGCCGAAGGAGTTAAGCAAGGATATCAAACAATGGATGCGTTAGGTGCAGTAGCACTTTCAACTGTTGTAATAAGATCTCTTGTAAATAAAGGATATACAGAAGAAAATCAAAAAGTTAAGTTAACATTAAAAGCAGGAATGGTTGCAGCTTTAGGTCTATGTTTAGTATATGGAGGACTAACATATCTTGGAGCTACAGTTTCTAAAATATATGGAGTAGATGTATCTCAAACATCTTTAATAGTAGAGATGACTGCATCTTTACTTGGACAACCAGGAAAAATAATACTAGCACTTATAGTAGGTTTAGCATGTTTAACGACAGCTATAGGTCTTACATCAGCTACTGCTCAATACTTTGAAAAAATAACTAATGGAAGATTAAAGTATGAAGTTATAGTTACAGTAGTTTGTATATTTAGTGCAATAGTTTCAAATTTTGGAGTAAGTACAATAATACAATTCTCAGCTCCAATATTAGATATGATATACCCAGCGACAGTTGTATTAGTTATAATGACAATATTCGGTAAAAGAATTAAAAATGATAATGCATTCAAAGGTGCCACATATGCTGCATTACTTATAAGTGTATTAACTGTTGCTAATTCAATGGGAATATCAATACCACTTGTAACAAAATTACCTTTTGCACCACTAGGATTTAACTGGATAGTTCCAGTATTAATAGGATCATTAGTAGGTAACTTTATACCAACATCTAAAGATTTATCAAGTGCTGATATTAATAGAGTTGGATAAAATAAAAAATCGTTGGTTTAATTACCAACGATTTTTTATTTTATAAATTTATAAGGTATAAATATATAAACAATGAACTATATTATAGTTTATCAAATATATGTTAATATATTAATAGAAGGAAATAAAAATATATATTTATATATAAATAGACAATATAAAGTAATCCAAGGAGAAATTTATGAAAGATAAAAGTGTAAAAGAAATTAAAGAAATAATAGAAAATATAAGTACTGATGAATATTTGAAATATATAGAAATTTTGAAAATAGATGAGAGAAAATCAGTTCAAAGTTTAGCTGTAAAAATGGCTAAAAAATTAGATGCTATAAGAAGAGAAGAAGAGAGATTAGAAAAGATAAACGAATTTGAAAATGAAGGTTATGAAAAAGGATATATATATATAGGTGGTATAGATGAAGCAGGACGTGGTCCATTAGCAGGGCCTGTGGTAGCTAGTGTTGTAGTATTTAAACAAGGAACTAAGATAGAAGGAATAAATGATTCTAAGAAGCTAAGTGAAGCTAAAAGAGAAGAACTATTTGATATAATAAAGGAAGAAGCCCTAGATTATGGTATAGGAATAGTAAATAATGAAGAAATAGATAAATTCAATATATTAAATGCAACTTATATGGCTATGAAAAAAGCCTTAAACTGCTTGAAGAAAAGTCCAGACTATCTATTAATAGATGCAGCTACTATACCAGGAGTAGATATTGTTCAAAATCCTATAATAAAAGGGGATTCAAAATCTATATCAATAGCTGCAGCAAGTATATTAGCAAAGGTTACAAGGGACAATTTAATGTATCAGTATGATGAGATGTATCCTGAATATGGATTTAAAGGCCATAAGGGATATGGAACTAAAGAACATTACGAAGCTATAGAAAAGCATGGTATAACTCCTATACATAGAAAGAGTTTCTTAAAAAATGTGCTATAATTAATACAAATATAAAAATACCATAAATTATAAAGCAAAACTATACAATTTAAGATGGGGGAAGTTAAGATGAATTTTAAAGAACTAGAAAAAAATGCTAGAGAAAAGTTTAATGGAAGCTGTAGGGTTTGTAAAGTTTGTAATGGTGTAGCCTGTGCAGGAGAAGTGCCTGGTATGGGAGGTAAAGGAAGTGGATCAGCTTTCACTGAGAACTATAAGAGTTTAGAAAAAGTTAAGATAAATATGAGGGTAGTACATAATGTATGTAATCCTGATACTAGTATAGAGTTATTTGGTCAAAAAATGGATGCTCCAATATTTGCTGCACCAATTACAGGAACAACTTTAAATATGGGTGGACAAATATCAGAAAGAGAATATATAGAACCTGTAGTTAAAGGATGTATTGATTCAGGGGTATATGCTATGGTAGGAGATACTGCTATAGATGAATTTTTAATAGAAAACTTAAAAGTACTTAAAGAAAATAATGGTAAAGGTATAGTGTTTATAAAGCCTTGGGAAAATCATGACATAATAAATAAAATAAAACTTGCAGAAGAAGCAGGGGCAATAGCAGTAGGTGTAGATGTTGATGCATGTGGCCTTGTAACACTTTCAATGCATGGTAAAAAGGTTGTACCTAAAGATGTAAATGCTATAAAAGAACTTAAAAAGTCTACAAATTTACCATTTATACTAAAAGGTATAATGACAGTTGAAGATGCTTTAATGGCAGTAGAGGCTGGAGTTGATGCAATAGTTGTATCTAATCATGGTGGTAGAGTTTTAGACTGCACTCCTGGGGCGGTAGATGTGCTTCCTAATATATCTAAGGCAGTAAAAGGTAAGATAACTATACTTGTAGATGGTGGAATTAGAAGTGGTGTAGATGTTCTTAAGATGATAGGACTAGGAGCTGATGCAGTGCTTATCGGAAGACCATTTGTAACAGCATCTTTTGGAGGTCAGACAGAAGGGGTTAAATCTTATGTAGAAAAACTTAAAAATGAATTAAGTTCAACAATGATATTAACAGGATGTCAAAATATAGATGATATAGATGAAAAGGTTATATATAAATAGATATAAAAATAAAAGTCTTTCCTAATAATTAGGAGAGACTTTTACTTTTGCTCAAAAATATTTTGCGGAACTTTAATTATATCTGAAGTTTTTATTTGAGATACTGTATTTTCATAAGAAAGTTTTAGTCTTTCCATAGGTAAATTGTTAATTTCAAGTAGTTGTTCTTTAGAGTATATTGGAATTATTTCATATACATCCTTGTTAAAGCCTTTATATTTATTAACCCAAGTTGGAATACAATTTACTGATGATATTAAGGTTTGATTTTTTGTATGATCTTTAGTAAGTTCGATAGATACTATAAGGCCATCTTCTGTGTAAGGTGTGTTTAAAAGTTCTTGTCTTTGATTTGATATGAAGTTTCCTAAAGAATATATAACTAAGGTATTGGTATAATTATCCTTAGAACGTATTATTTCTACAGGTTGTACAACATGAGGATGAGAACCTACTATTATATCTACTCCATAATCACATAGCTTCTGAGCTAACTCTTTTTGAAATTTACTGGGAGTCCTTTGATATTCATTACCCCAATGTAAAACAGCTATTTGTGTATCTGTATTTCTTATTTTATCTAGTTCTTTTTTTATAGTATTAAAAGCCTTGTTAACATCATGCATATCAAATATGTTCATATTATCTTTAGATCCATCTGATATTTTTATTCCATTTAAATATTTGTTATTATTTATTATTTCACCATAGCTAAATGCAATTATACCTAAAGATATATCATTTATTTCTTTTATAATGTGCCTATTTTCATTTTTATTAGAGGTGCCTATAGTTTCTATTTCTTTTTCTTTACAAATATCCAATGTTCTTTTAACACCTAAATCACCTTTGTCAAAAGAGTGATTATTAATGGTAGATAAAATATCAATACCTGCATATTTTAAACTATCTATAATATTATCAGGCGTATTAAAAGTAGGATAAGAAGAATAAGGTACTGAGGTACCAGCTAAAGTAGTTTCTAGGTTAGCTATTGATAAGTCGTCATTTTCTAAGATGTGTTTTACATGCTGAAAGTTATTGTCAAAATTGTATGTATTAGATGAATTATCGTACTGAGCTTTAAGTTGAGGCATATGGGTCATAATATCTCCTGCAGTGCTTAAGGTGAGAGTCGAAGTTTCTTTAGCTGAAGATAGAGCTTGTACAACTTTAGGATTACTTGATGTAGTATTATTATTTTTTTGATTATTACCATATGTAAATATTAAAAATGAAAAAGTTAGTATAAAAAGGAAAGAAGATAAAAAGATAATTCTATTTTTTAATAATCTTTTCTTTTTCTTTTTATAAATAAGTCTTTTAGACCTAGACATTAAAATCCCCCCCTCTACAAGTAATATTAGTAGCAACTTATAAAAAATTCAATCAAAAAAAGTAAAAAGTAGTATACATAAATATATAGGAGGATATAATTACAAAAAAGTTTTTGAATTAGGAGAAGCTATGAATAATAAAGAAAAAGGTAATTTAGGAGAAAAAATAGCTTGTGAATTTTTAATACAAAAAGGATTTAAGGTATTAGATACTAATTATAGAATAAAAAGTGGAGAAATAGATATAATAGCAAAATTTGAAGATGAATTAGTATTTGTAGAAGTTAAATCAAGAATGGATTTAAGATTTGGATATGGAAGAGATGCAATAAATAATAAAAAAATAAAAAAGATAACAAATACAGCAAAACATTATATATTTGCAAAAAAAATTTATGATAGTAAAATTCGATTTGATGTTATAGAAGTATATTTTATGGATAAAAAGATTAACCATATAGAAAATGCTTTTTAGAGGAGTTAAAATGCTAAGTATTATAAATTCAAGTAATTTAATAGGAATAGAATCTTTTATTGTTAAGGTGGAAGTTGATATACAAAATGGTATACCCTGTTTTAATATTGTAGGTCTTGCAGGAGTAGAAATAAAAGAATCAAGAGATAGGGTTAAATCAGCAATAATAAATAGTGGATATAAGTTTTTAAATTCTAGAATAGTAATAAATTTATCTCCTGCAGATATGAAAAAAGAAGGAGCTTATTTTGATTTGCCAATAGCCATTGGTATACTTAAAAATCTTATAAAAAAAGATGATGAGTATTTAAATAGTAGTTTGTTTATAGGTGAATTATCTTTAGATGGAAATATAAGAAAAGTTAAAGGAATACTTCCTATGGTAATAGGGGCTAAAGAAAACAAGATAAAAAGAGTATTTATACCTAAAGATAATATATTAGAAAGTTCTTTTATTGATGGTATAGATATAATACCTGTTAGCAGCTTAAAAGAATGTATAGACTATTTAAATGGTGATATAGATATAGATAAAGATGAAATTATAAAAACTAAAAAACAAGATAGAAAAGAAAATATAGGTTATGATGAAGACTTTAAAGATGTTTATGGTAATTATTTTGTAAAAAGAGCAGCAGAAATATCAGCAGCAGGAAATCATAACATGTTAATGATTGGTCCTCCAGGTTCGGGAAAAACTATGATAGCAAAAAGAATAAGAACGATTCTTCCGAAAATTCAAAAAGATGAAATGTTAGAAGTTACTAAAATTTATAGTGCATGTGGAATGACTTCTGATAATGAAGGTATTATTACAAAAAGACCTTTTAGATCACCACACCACACTTCAACTAAGCAAGCATTAATAGGAGGGGGTCAAAAAGCGACTCCAGGTGAAATTGTTTTATCTCATAGAGGTGTATTATTTCTAGATGAAATAGCTGAATTTGATAGAAAAATACTTGAAACATTAAGACAACCTATAGAAGATAAAGTTATTAATATATCTAGAGTGAAGCAAAATATAACCTATCCTTGTAATGTGCTTTTAGTAGGTGCTATGAACCCTTGTCCTTGTGGATATTTTATGTCCGATAAGGAGTGTAGATGTAAAAAAATTGACATAGATAGATATATAAATAAATTGTCAGGACCACTATTAGATAGATTTGATATATTTGTGGAAGTTAACTCAATACCATATGACGAGTTAATTAAGAGTGATAATTCACAAAATTCTGATGTTATAAGAGATAGAGTGGAGAAAGCAAGAATTATTCAAAATAAAAGATTTGAAAATGATTTAATTAAAACTAATGATGAGATAAAATCATCAAAGTTACTAGATTATTGTAAGCTAGAAAGTGATGGTTTAAGTACATTAAATCTAATATTAGGAAAATATAAATTAAGTAACAGAAGTTACACTAAACTATTAAAAGTATCGAGAACTATAGCAGACTTAGAAGAAAGTGAAAATATAAATTCAAGTCATATAATGGAAGCTTTTTCATTTAGAAAAGCTTATTACACATATTTTAAATAGGAGACTCATATGGATAAAAAAGATGCTTATTTATGGCTAAAATCAATAGATAAGATAAGTAATAACATAATAGATAAAATGCTAAAAAATGGATTAAAAGTAGAAGATATAATTCATTTAAGTGATAAAGAAATAAATGAAATGGAAAATATAAATTTAAATATTAAGAAAAATATAGTAAAATATAAAAGTCTTGCTTATTTAGATAATATAAAAGAAAAATTAAGAGAGAGAAATATAAAATATGTAAGTATAGAAGATAATCATTACCCAAGTAAGCTAAAAAATATATATAATGCACCAAAGTTATTATATTATAAAGGAAATATAAACCTTTTAAATGAAGGGCTATCAATTGCTATGGTTGGATCAAGAAAAGCAACTGCATATGGTAAACACTGTGCAACAACAATTAGTAGTAAATTATCAGAAATGAATATAAATGTGGTTAGCGGATTAGCTACTGGTATAGACTCATACTCGCATATGGGCTGTATAAAAGGTGGTGGAAAAACGGTTGCTGTAATAGGTTCATCTGTGGATAATATTTTACCAAGAAAAAATTTATATTTGAGTAAAGAAATACTAGAAAATGATGGACTTATAATATCTGAATATGGTATAGATTCTAAAGTCTATCCAAGTAATTATGTACAGCGAAATAGAATTATAAGTGGAATAAGTGATGGAGTTATAGTGGTTGAAGCTGCCATAAAAAGTGGAGCACTAATAACTGCAGATTTTGCATTAGAACAAGGAAGGGAAGTATTTTCTATACCAGGAAGTATACATTCTGCCATGAGTGAAGGATGCCATAAAATAATTAAAGAAGGTGCAAAGTTGGTATGCAGTATAGAAGATATTTTAGAAGAATATAAAATTATTAATAATAAAAATCAAGAAAATTTAAAAAAGTATGATAATATTAATTTAGATAAGAAATCTCGTATTATAATAGATACTATAAAAAATAAAGGAACCTTGCATATAGATGAAATTTGTGATAATACTAGAATGGATATAAAATATGTAAACATAATTTTAAATGAATTAGTATTAAGAGATATTTTAGTACAGATTAATAATAATAGATATATTTTAAATTCATAAATAACATAAAAAGTGGGGGTGTGTGGTTATGGCCAAAACATTAGTCATCGTTGAGTCGCCTGCTAAAGCTAAAACGATAGAGAAATTTTTAGGGAAGAGCCATTATACAGTAAAAGCTTCGGTCGGTCATGTAAGAGATTTACCTAAAAGTAAATTAGGTGTAGATATAGAAAATGACTTTGATCCTCAATATATAAATATAAGAGGAAAAGGCGACGTAATAAAGGAACTTAAAAAGGAAGCTAAAAAATCTAAGAAAGTATATTTAGCAACCGACCCTGATAGAGAGGGTGAAGCTATATCTTGGCATTTAGCTCATATATTAAATCTAGATGAAAATGAACAGTGTAGAATAGAATTTAATGAGATAACTAAAGATGCAATAAAAAAAGCTATAAAGAGTCCTAGAAATATTGACTTAAGTCTAGTAGATGCACAACAAGCTAGAAGGGTTTTAGATAGGCTTTTGGGTTATCAAATAAGCCCAATACTTTGGCAAAAAATAAGAAAAGGTCTTAGTGCAGGTAGAGTTCAATCAGTAACGACAAAATTAATATGCGACAGAGAAAAAGAAATAAATGCATTTATACCAAAAGAATATTGGACATTAGAGCTAAATGCAAAAACAGAAAAAAATGAAGATATTAATTTAAAATTTCATTCAAAGAAAAATGAGAAGATAGAAATTGAAAATGAAGAGATGATAAATAACATCTTAGATGATATAAAAGGTAAGAAATTGAATGTAGTATCAATAGAATCTAAGAGTAGAAGAAAATCAGCGCCAAAGCCATTTACTACTAGTATGCTTCAACAAGAAGCTGCAAATAAACTATCTTTTACAACTAAAAAAACTATGAGTATAGCACAAGAGTTGTATGAAGGTATAGATATAGAAAAAGAAACTGTCGGTCTTATATCATATATAAGAACAGATTCTAAGAGAATATCAGAAGAAGCTAAAGAAAAGGCTAAGGATTATATCCTAGGTGAAATAGGAGAAAACTACTATAAAAATGTAGAAGACAAGAAAGATAAAAAAGAAAGTAAAAAAGTTCAGGATGCACATGAAGCTATAAGACCTACATATGTAGAAAAGACTCCAAATAGTATAAAAGAATATCTTACTAAAGATCAATTTAAGTTATATAACTTAATATGGAGAAGATTTGTTGCAAGTCAAATGGAAGACTCTGTATTTGATATATTAAATGTAGAGTGTAAGATAGATGATTATATATTTAAAGCTACAGGATCAAAATTAAAATTTGATGGATATACAAAAATATATAATTTTACTGACAGAGAAGATAAAATATTACCAACTATAAATGAAGGTGACATATTAGATATAGAAGATATAATACCAACTCAACACTTTACTCAGCCACCTGCTAGATTTACAGAGGCAAGTTTAGTAAAGACTTTAGAAGAGTTAGGTATAGGTAGACCAAGTACATATGCGCCTACTATAGCAACTATACTAAATAGAGAATATGTTGAAAAACAAGGTACAAGTTTACATCCTACAGAATTAGGGATAATAGTCACAGATATACTAGAAAAAAACTTCCAAAAGTTTATAGATGCTGATTTTACTGCTCAAATGGAGAGTAAGCTAGATGAAATAGAAGAAGGTCATATGAAGTGGAAAGATGTAGTTAGAGAATCATATGAACCACTAAAAGAAGCTATAGAAATAGCTAAAGAAAGTATAGAAAAAATAAACATGGATGAGGAAACAGATGAAGTATGTGAAAACTGTGGAGAAAAGATGTTTATAAAATACGGTAGATTTGGAAAGTTTATAGCATGTAAAAACTATCCGGAATGTAAAACGACAAAACCACTAGTTAATAAAATAGGCGTAAAATGTCCTAAGTGTCATGAAGGAGATATCATTCTTAGAAAATCTAAAAGAGGGAAAGCATTTTATGGTTGTTCTAGGTATCCAGAGTGTGACTTTGTAGCATGGAATAAACCAACAGGAGAATTATGTTCAGAATGTGGGTCATATATGGTAGAAAAGGTCACAAAGGGTGAAACTAAAGTTGTATGTTCTAATAAAGATTGTAAGAATTTAAATAATAAAGAAAACGATAATATAAAACCAGTGAATGAAAATAGCGAAAATTAGAAAAATAAGGCCTATTATATTGAAAAAGGTTTGATTTTGTGATAATATTCTATTGCATAATGCGTATTAAGAATAAAAATTTAGATAGATGAATAGGGAAAAGCTGAAAAGGCTGATTTTCATGAGGAGATGAATTATAATGGCGAGTGAAGTATTACAAAAAACTAGAAGGATAAATAAAACGTTACAAACAAGTGGTGGCAGTAATGTTTCTTTTGACTTATTAGCTGGAGCATTAGGTGAGGTGTTAAGTGCAAATATATACATACTAAGCTCTAAAGGTAAAGTATTAGGCTTATTCCTAAATGATGAAAAAGATAGTTCGGTAGTAGAAGAAGAGGGGACAAGACAAAAAAAATTCCCAGAAGAGTATACTAAAAATATGCTAAAAGTATCTGATACATTAGAGAACTTAACAGGAGAAAAATTATTAGAGTTCTTCCCTCTAGAAGCAGAAAGAGCACAAAAATATAATACAATAGTTCCTATATTAGGAAGTGGACAAAGATTAGGTACACTACTTATATCGAGGTATGATAAAGAGTTTAATGATGATGATCTAGTTATAGCAGAGTATAGTGCAACAGTTGTAGGTCTTGAAATATTAAGAGCTATAGGTGAAGAATTAGAAGTTGAAATGAGAAAGAAAGCGGTAGTACAAATGGCTATAGGCACTTTATCTTATTCAGAACTTGAAGCTGTAGAGCATATATTTGAAGAATTAGATGGCAAAGAAGGTTTATTAGTAGCTAGTAAAATAGCTGATAGAGTTGGTATAACAAGATCAGTTATAGTAAATGCACTTAGAAAATTTGAAAGTGCTGGAGTAATAGAATCTAGATCGTTAGGTATGAAGGGGACACATATAAAAATACTTAATGACAAGCTTATAGAAGAATTAAAGAAATTAAAATCAAATTACTAATAATAAAAGGTATCTATAAATGTTTATAGGTACCTTTATTTAATACAAGTATATTAGGAGGTAATATGCAACCGTTAGCAGATAGATTTAGACCTCAAAGTATAGATGATATGGTGGGGCAATCTCACATAATAGGAAAAGGGAAAATATTAAATAAATTAATACAAAATAAAACTATACCAAATATGATTTTATATGGCCCTCCAGGAACAGGTAAAACTACCTTAGCAAACATAATAGCAAACGCAACAGGAAAAAAGTATATAAAACTAAATGCTGTAAACTGCGGTGTCAAAGAAATAAAAGAAGTAATAGAGGCCACTAAAAGAGACCTATTTTCTTATAATGGTATAATTTTAATGTTAGATGAGATACAAGCTCTAAATAAAAAACAACAACAATCATTACTAGAAGTTATAGAGGAAGGATCAGTAACTTTAATAGCAAGTACAGCAGATAACCCATACTTTGCTATATATAAAGCAATACTTAGTAGATGTTCAGTATTTGAGTTTAAACAAATAAATTCACAAGATATATTTATAGGCCTTATGAATTCAATAGAAAAATTAAGAAATCTCTATAAAAGCAAAACAATAAAAGTTGAAGAAAAGGCTATAAGATATATAGCAGAAACTTGCAATGGTGATATGAGAAGTGCTTTAAACAAATTAGAACTTGTATTTAATGTTAGCATTGATAGTAATTCTGATGAAATTAACATAACTCTAGATAATACAATAGAATGTTCTTCTGTTAAGATACTTAATTATGACAATAAAGGAGATGATAGCTACTCAATATTGTCTGCATTTCATAAGTCTATAAGAGGTTCTGATATAGATGCATCTATACATTATCTA
Organism: Romboutsia sp. 1001285H_161024_C4; assembly: GCF_015550185.1. Classification (NCBI taxonomy): domain Bacteria; kingdom Bacillati; phylum Bacillota; class Clostridia; order Peptostreptococcales; family Peptostreptococcaceae; genus Romboutsia; species Romboutsia sp. 1001285H_161024_C4. The sequence continues at coordinate 319,748 of NZ_JADNAJ010000002.1, forward strand.
GCAAGGCTTATAAAGGCAGGAGACTTAAATAGTATAACTAGGAGGCTTTTGTGTATTGCATGTGAAGATGTAGGACTAGCTGTACCCCAAGCTATAACTATAGTTGAGGCTTGTGTCAACGCAGCAAATCAACTAGGGTTTCCAGAAGCACAATTGCCTTTAGCACAAGCTACAATATATCTAGCAAATTGTCCTAAGTCTAATTCTACATACGCTGCTATACAATCAGCTATATATGATTTAGATAATATAGAAGTTGGAGATATACCAGTCCACTTAAAAGATGCACACTATAGTGGTGCTAAAAATCTAGGTAGAGGTATAGACTATAAATACCCTCATAATTATGAAAATAATTATGTAAGTCAGCAATACATGCCAGAACTTATAAAAGATAAAAAATATTACAATCCAGGTAAAAATAAAAATGAGATGGCTTTTAAAGCTTATTGGGAAAATTTAAAAAATAAAGGTTAATAAGAAGGAGATATATTAACAATTATAAAATTATCATAAAAACCACTATTGATAATAAAAATATTATAAGGGTAGTTTTCATATATAGATTGATTTTTATATCAGGGGGAAGTATATGATTTTGAAAATAGATGAAAAATATCATAAGAAGGTAGTTGATTATTTAAGCAAGGAACCTGAATTTAATTTATTTATAGTTGGGGATATTGAAAGATTTGGATATGATAATAGTTTTTTTAGTGTATGGGCAGATATAGATAGAAGTGGCAATATAGAAGGAGTATTAGTTAAATATTTAGATTTTTTAACATTTTATTCTCATTCTAAATTTAATGTAAAGAGATTTTCTAACTTTATAGACAAATTAGATTATACTGAAATAAGTGGTAAAACAGCATGTTTAGAAAAATTTGAAAATAATTTAAATATCAATAGAAAAAGAATAGTTAGTTTTTGTAAGTTACTTACAACCAAAAATTTAGAAAATACAATGAGAAGTTCAAATGTAAAAAAGATTAGATTTGGTAATATAGGTAAAGTGGTAAAATTATATGAAGTTATAGAAGAATTTGAAAACACTACAGTAGAAAACATAAAAAATCTTCTAAAAACTGGAAGGGGTTATTATATACCATGTGATAAACAAGTTGTTGCTATGGCAAAGAGTACATTAGAAAGCCAAAAATATGGACTTATAGTTGGTGTAGGGACTCATCCAAATTACAGAAATAAAGGTTATGCAACTGTATGTATAAGCAAGTTATGCAGAGAATTATTAGAAGAAGGAAAAATTCCGTGTTTATTTTATGATAATGAAGAAGCAGGAAAGATATATAGAAAATTAGGATTTAAAGAAATAGGAAAATGGAGTATTTATTATGCTTAGGGTGTCCTCTTATTGGGAGATACCCTATTTTATATTCAAACAATATAGACATGACTAAAGTTTAAGAAAAAACTTTATTATTTAGTGAGTATTATAGGATATATTTTTTGTAAAAATTGGACTTGTATAATTATATAATGTATAATCATTAAATATAAAAGAGGTGATACTACCATGAAAAAAATAATTTGCTTAGTATTAGTTATTTTAGCAATGGGAACTATGTATTATTTTTCAAGCCAAGAAGGTAATGTATCTAAAATACAATCAGATAAAGTTGTTAAAATAGTTGATGAAGTAAGACAAGAGGTTACTCTAAAAGATAGTAAGTTAATAAGTATAAAAGATAAAGTATTTAATGTTTTGAAAAGATATGGAAGCAAAAGTTATATAGTTAGAAAATTAGCTCATTTCAGTATATATGCATGTATTGGCATTTCTTTATGTTTAATGCTTTATGTATTTACTAAAAGAGTATTTATATCAGCTACACTAGCATTTATAATAAGTGCTTTATATGCTTATTACGATGAAATGAGACAACTATCAGTAGCTGGAAGAGTTGGAAGTATAAAGGATGTATTTATAGATTCAAGTGGAGCTATTACTGGAATAATAATACTGGTTGTAATAATAGTTATGTTTAATGGAATAAGAGGATTTTTTAATTTCCTATTCAAAAAAAGTAATTATAAAGAGACTGTTTAAATACGGTCTTTTTTACTTATAAAAAATATTTAGAAAAATTAAAAAAATAATATGTTTACGCTATAAAAAAGGTGGTATATATATAGTATAAATAAAGCATTTTAATTAGTGAATGTGAAAAAATAAAACCTAGTAAATTAGTATGAATTTAATGTTGACAAAATTACTAGGATATAATAAAATAATATTGAAGATAAAACCTAGTAAATTACTATGAATTGTAATTGAGTAAAGGGTGATAATATATGAAACTATCAACTAAAGGTAGATATGGGCTTAAAGCTATGTTTGAATTATCTCTAAATGAAGAGAATGGACCAGTTCCATTAAAATATATAGCTAAAAAACAAAATATATCAGAACAATATTTAGAGCAGATATTTTCATCACTTAAGAAATCTGGACTTGTTAAAAGTGTAAGAGGTGCACAAGGTGGATATTTGCTAGCTAAAAAACCTGAAGAAATAAAAGTAGGGGATATTTTAGTAGTGCTAGAAGGACCTATATCAATTTCAGATTGTGTTATAGATGAGGATATTTGTGAAAATTCAAATATATGCGTTACAAAAGTCGTTTGGGAAAAATTAAAGAAGGGAATAGAGGATGTAATAAATGCTATAAACCTTCAAGACATGATAGATGATTACAACAAAAACAAATTAGACTGTGATATAACAAATTTATTAAAGTAGATTGGAGCGAATACAAAATGGAAAAAAGAAGATTATATATGGATTATTCAGCTACAACACCTGTTAAAAAAGAAATACTAGATGAAATGATGCCTTATTTAACAGATTATTTTGGGAATGCATCTAGTTTTCATACATTCGGAAGAGAAGCAAAAGCTGCATTAGATAAAGCTAGAGGGCAAGTAGCAAACCTTATAAATGCAAAACCAAATGAAATATACTTTACAGCTGGTGGAACAGAAAGTGATAACTGGGCAATAGAAGGAGTTGCTTTCTCTAATAAACATAAAGGAAACCACATAATAACATCTAAAATAGAACACCATGGTATACTTCATGTATGCGAATACTTAGAAAAATATCATGGATTTGAAGTAACTTACCTAGATGTTGATGCTGAAGGTAGAGTTAAATTAGATGAATTAGAAAAAGCTATAAAAGACACTACAATATTAATAACTATAATGTTTGCAAATAACGAAATAGGAACTATACAACCTATAAAAGAAATAGGTGAAATAGCTAAAAAACATAATATAATATTCCACACAGATGCAGTTCAAGCAGCTGGAAATATTAATATAGATGTTAAAGAATTAAATATAGACTTAATGAGTATGTCTTCTCACAAGATATATGGACCTAAAGGAATAGGTGCTTTATACATCAAAACTGGAACAAAGTTACATTCATTTGTACACGGTGGAGCACAAGAAAGAAGAAGAAGAGCTGGTACTGAAAATATACCTGCAATAGTTGGATATGGAAAAGCAGCAGAAATGGCTAAAGAAAATATGGATAACCATATAGAAAGACTTACTGCATTAAGAAAAAGATTAATAGATGGAATACTTGAAAATATACCATACACAAGAGTTAACGGAAGTATGGAACATAGATTACCAGGAAATGTTAACTTCTCATTTGAATTTATAGAAGGAGAAGGAATACTATTAATGCTAGACATGTTAGGTATAGCTGCATCAAGTGGTTCTGCATGTACATCAGGTTCATTAGATCCATCACATGTTTTAATGGCTATAGGATTACCTCATGAAATAGCTCATGGTTCTTTAAGATTATCTATAGGAGACTTTACAACTGAAGAAGATATAGATTATATAATAGAACAATTACCAAAAGTTATAGAGAGACTAAGAAGTATGTCACCTCTATATGATAAATTTATAAAAGAAAACAAAGACAAATAATATCGGGAAGATTTAATATATAAAATTAAAGGAGGATAACATCATGCAATATAGTGAAAAAGTTATGGATCATTTCATGAATCCAAGAAATATAGGAGAAATAGAAAATGCTAGTGGAATAGGTGAAGTAGGAAACGCTAAATGTGGAGATATAATGAGAATATATCTTGATATAGATGAAGATACAAAAGTTATAAAAGACGTTAAATTTAAAACTTTTGGATGTGGATCTGCAATAGCTAGTTCATCAATGGCTACAGAAATGGTAAAAGGAAAAACTATACATGAAGCATTAGCAGTAACAAACAAAGCTGTTGCTGAAGCGCTAGATGGTTTACCACCAGTTAAAATGCACTGCTCAGTACTTGCTGAACAAGCTATAAAATCAGCTTTAATAGATTATTCTAAAAAGCACAATATACACATACCAGAATTAGATGGTGTTGTTATAGATGATGATCATGATCATCACCATGATATAGAAGAGGAAGAAATGTAATTTATTAAGTAATAGATGATATAATATCCCTTTTAAGTTAATACTTAAAAGGGATATTATATTTTATATATTGAAAAATTATGCTATTATCCTTTTAAAAAGTTATAAAAATATATATAATAAAGAGATAAATGTAATTAACAAAAGAAGGTGACGTTATGAAAAAAAGAGTTATGATCGGTATGAGTGGTGGAGTAGATAGCTCTGTTGCAGCATATCTTTTAAAAAAGCAAGGATATGATGTAATAGGTGTTACTATGAAACTATGGCAAGATGATGATGATGAACTTATAGAAAATGAAGGTGGATGTTGTTCATTAGCAGCTGTTGAAGATGCTAGAAAAGTTGCTGACAAGATAGGTATACCTTTTTATGTATTAAACTTTAGTGATGTATTTAAGGAAAAAGTTATAGAACCATTTATAGATGAATACTTAAATGGAAGAACTCCTAATCCTTGTATAGCTTGTAATAAGCACATAAAGTTTGATGACTTCTTTAGAAAAGCTCGTCAAATAGGGTGTGATTATGTAGCTACAGGACATTATGCGAAAATAGAAAAAGATGAAGAAAATGGAAGATTTTTACTTAAAAAATCAGTTACGGATAAAAAAGACCAAACTTATGCTTTATACAACCTAACTCAAGAACAGTTAGAACATACTTTACTTCCTATAGGAGATTATGAAAAGGATAGAGTTAGAGAAATAGCAAAAGAAATGGGCATGGATGTTCACAATAAGCCAGATAGTCAAGAAATATGCTTTGTTAAAGACAATGATTATGCTGGATATGTTAAAAAACATTCTAAAAAAAGAATTGAAGAAGGATTCTTTGTAGATACTAAAGGAAATGTATTAGGAAAACACAAAGGTATAATAAACTATACTATAGGTCAAAGAAAAGGTCTAGGAATAGCGCTTGGTAAGCCTATGTTTGTTGTTGATATAGACCCTGTTAGAAATACAGTTGTACTTGGAGATAATGAAGATATATTTAATAAAGTATTAATAGCTAAAGATGTAAACTTTATATCAATAGATGGTGTAAAAGAAGACGAACCTATAAGAGTTGAAGCTAAAATTAGATATTCAGCTAAGCCATCACCAGCTACTGTATACAAGCACGGAGAAGATGCTATAAAGATAGTATTTGATGAGCCACAAAGGGCTATAACTAAAGGTCAATCAGTTGTTATGTACAACGGTGATGTTGTAGTTGGCGGAGGAATCATAGACTTAGCTTTATAAAGCTATTTTATTAATAACTAAGATAAAATTACAAGTATTTGTGAAACAATATGAATATAAATTTATATGTGTAGCAAAATACTATTGATTATTTCAACATAATTTAGTAATATAATGTAATAAAACAAATATATTAAATGCAGTGAAAAGAAATAGTAAATTAATTGAAGCTTTACAGAGAGAGAATATTGGTGAGAGTTCTTATGATAGATTAATTGAAGCAGTCTTTGAGTATCGATTTTGAAATAATAGTATGAATCGACGGTAGTTCCGTTATAACTTAAGGTTTTCCGAAGATACTGAATATTCAGTAAGTAGGGTGGTACCGCGAGAATAAGCTCGCCCCTATACTATGTTATAGTGGCGAGCTTTTTTATATGCAAATTTGTAATACATAATTAAGGAGGATAAAATAATGCAATCAATGGGATTAAATGAAATAAGAAGTAAATTTTTAAACTTCTTTGAATCTAAAGGTCATTTAGTGCAACCAAGTTATTCACTAGTTCCACAAAATGACAAAAGTTTATTATTAATAAATGCAGGTATGGCACCGCTTAAAAACTACTTTACAGGTGCTGAAGTACCACCAAGCAAGAGAATGTCAACTTGTCAAAAATGTATAAGAACAGGTGATATAGAAAATGTAGGTGTTACAGCTAGACATGCTACATTATTTGAAATGCTAGGTAACTTCTCTTTCGGAGATTACTTTAAGCATGAAACATTAAAGTGGGGATGGGAATTTGTTACAGAACATTTAAACATACCTCAAGATAAAATATGGGTAAGTGTATACTTAGAAGATGATGAAGCTTACGAAATATGGGAAAAAGAAATAGGTATACCTAAAGAAAGAATAGTTAGACTTGGTAAAGAAGATAACTTCTGGGAAATAGGTACTGGTGCTTGTGGTCCTTGTTCAGAAATACATTTTGATAGAGGTCCTGAATATGGGTGTGACAATCCAGATTGTAAGCCAGGATGTGATTGTGATAGATACTTAGAATTCTGGAATCACGTATTCTCTCAATTTAACAAAGATGAAGATGGAAACTACAACCCACTTGAGCATAAAAACATAGATACAGGTATGGGTCTTGAAAGAATGGCTTGTATAATGCAAGGTGTTGACACTATATTTGAAGTCGATACTATAAAGCATATATTAAACTCTGTTGAAAAAATAACTAATACAACTTATGGAAAAGATGCTAAGAATGATAAATCTATAAGAATAATAACTGACCATATAAGAAGTGTTAGTTTCTTAGTATCAGATGGTGTACTTCCATCAAATGAAGGAAGAGGATACGTTCTTAGAAGATTACTTAGAAGAGCTGCTCGTAATGGAAAATTACTTGGAATGAAGGAATCATTCTTATATAAATTAGTTGACGAAGTTATAAAAGTAAGTGGAGAAGCTTACCCAGAGCTAGTTGAAAAGAGAGACTATGTACAAAAAGTTATAAGAATAGAAGAAGAAAAGTTTAATGAAACTATAGATAAAGGTATAGAAATATTAGCTTCTTATATGGAAGATTTAAGAAAAGAAGAAAAGACAGTATTAAGTGGAGAAAATGCATTCAAACTATACGATACTTATGGATTCCCTGTTGACTTAACTAGAGAAATATTAGAAGAAGAACATATGACTATAGATGAAGAAGGATTCCATGCTGAAATGGAAAAGCAAAGACAAGCAGCAAGAGATGCTAGAGGAAATATGGACTCTGTAGCTTGGGAAAAAGATGCAGTATCTCAATTAGATAAGTCTATATGCACATCATTTGAAGGATATAACAACTTAAATGAAGAAGCTACTGTTAAGGCAATAGTTAAGGATAATGAAATAGTTGAAAGTGTTGAAGCAGGTGATGAAGCTATAATAGTACTTGATAAAACTACTTTCTATCCAGAAGGTGGAGGTCAAGCAGGAGATAAAGGTACTTTAGTTAATAAAAATGAAGATATCGTAATAGATGTTGTTGATACTAAAAAAGGTCCAAACAATACTATAAAACACATAGTTGTTGTAAGAAGTGGTAAAATAAATGTAGGAGAAACTTTATTTGTTAAAGTAGATAAAGAAAGAAGAATGGCTTGTGCTAGAAACCATAGTGCTACTCACATACTTCATAAAGTATTAAAAGAAGTATTAGGAGAACATGTTAATCAAGCAGGTTCTTTAGTTACAGAAGATAGATTAAGATTTGACGTAACTCATTTTGAAGCTATAACTAAAGAGGAAATAAAAGTTATAGAAGAAAAAGTAAATGATATAATATTTGATGCTTTAGATATAACTTGTGAAAATATGAGTATAACAGATGCTAAAAATAAAGGTGCTATGGCTTTATTTGGAGAAAAATATGGTGATGAAGTAAGAGTTGTTTCTATGGGAGATTATTCTATAGAACTTTGTGGAGGAACTCACTTAACTAACACTTCTCAAATAGGAATGTTTAAGATATTATCTGAAGGTGGAGTAGCTGCAGGAGTTAGAAGAATAGAAGCTATAACAGGTAAGGCAGTTTACAACTACTTAAATGGAAAAGAAGATGTAATAGCTAATGTTTGTTCAAGCTTAAAAACTAAAGAAGATAGCTTAACTACAAGAGTAGTAGCTTTATTAGAAGAAAACAAAAACTTAGCTAAAGAATTACACGATGTTAAAACTAAGATGAGTTTACAATCAATAGAATCAGTACTTGATTCAAAGGTTGATGTAAATGGAGTTAACTTAGTTACTGCTAAATTCGAAGGAATGGATATGAATACTTTAAAAGAAGTAGCAGATAACTTAAGAGACAAATTACAAAGTGGAGTTGTTGTTTTAGCAAATGTAGCTGATGATAAGTTAAATCTTGTTGTAACTGCTACTAAGGATGCAGTAGATAAAGGAATACACTCTGGAAATATAGTTAAATCTATAGCAGCTATAGCTGGTGGAAAAGGTGGAGGAAGACCTAATATGGCTCAAGCTGGTGCACCAGATGTAGAAAAAGTAGAAGAAGTATTAAATGGAGCTAGTGAAGTTGTAAAATCTCAAATAAAATAATTTTAATAAGGGGGATTTAACATGAATAATAATTTTGATAGTACTGTGAAATTTGAAGGATTTGAATCTGAAAATATGAGTATTAGTGATACAATAAAATTTGTATATCAATCACTAGTTGAAAAGGGGTACAATCCTATAAACCAATTAATAGGATATATCTTATCAGGTGATTCTAGTTATATAACTAGTCATAACAATGCAAGGGCTGTTATAAAGAGATTTGAAAGGGATGAAATACTAGAGGAAGTAATAACACATTATCTAAATAGAAAGTAGGTCAATCTTATGAAAAAAAAGGTTGTATCAGTGTTGATAACATTAATGATACTCCTAGTTTCTATTCCAAAATATAGCTTTGCCGATGAACACGGCAAAGTTATATTTATTAATATGAATAGAACTAATTTAAATACTATGCTAAGTGTACCAACTCTTAAAAAAGAATTAAAAAATAGGGGATATGTTGCCCTTATGAATATAAGAGGCGATGGAGGTACTGATGATAGAAGATCTTATGCTAGTATGGGTGCAGGAGGAAGAGTTAATGTATCTGCACAAGAGTATATAGATTTTCAAGAGTTAACTAAAGAAAATGGAAAAGTTTTTAAATCCGTAACAGGTAAAGAACCAAAGGCAATAAACAATATAGATATAAATAAATCTATAAATGATAATATAGAATATGGCCAATATGGATCAATGCTAGGTGCCCTTGGACAAACATTATCTGAAAATAATTTAAAAACAGCAGTTCTTGGAAATAGTGACAAGATTGAAAATGGAGAGCTTGTAAAAAATAGAAATATAGGCTTAGTTGCAATGGATGAGTACGGAAGAATAGATGGTGGAAACATTGATAATATTAATGTAAAAGATGAATCTATGCCGTATGGAATAAGAACAGATTATAATAAACTTATAAAAGAAACTCAAAAATATTACAATGAAAGTGATGCTATATTTGTTGACTTAGGAGATACATATAGATTAGATCAATATAGATTATTCTTAAATGATAATACATACAAAAGTATGAAGGCAAATATAGTTAAAAATATAAATAAATACCTTAAAGAAGTATTTAATATGGTAGGAGAAAATGATGTTGTATATATAAGTAGTGCATTTCCAAATGATCTAGACTACAAAAACAGAAGAAGATTATCTCCTATAATAAAGTTTGAAGGAAATAAAAAAGGATTGTTATCATCAGCAACTACTAGAAGAGAAGGAATAGTTGCTAATATAGATGTTGGTGTTGATATCTTAAATGAATTTGGACTTAAAAATAAAAATATGGTAGGTAGAAGCTATGAATTAATTCAAAAGGATGATAACATAGGTTATATTCAACATGAATTTGTAAAAATGGTTTCAGTATCTGACATAAGAGCAAATGTAGTAAATACATTTGTTGGTATAGTGTCAGCTTCTTGGGTAATAGGAATGATTGCTATATTACTTAGAAAATATGTACCATACAAAGAACGAGTATTTAATGTATTAAAAGAGCTTATAAAATTAGGGATAATAATGCCACTAGCACTACTTCTGGCACCTGTATTTAATTTTAAGACACCTATGACTATAACAGCTGGGATAGTACTTACTACACTAATTCTTTATATATTAGGTAGAAAGCTATTTAAAGATGATATAAAGCAAATGGGATTCTTTGCTTTAGTAACTATAATTGTTATAGTTATTGACTCCGTATTTGGAACATATTTAATGAGAAACAATATAATGAGTTATGATGCTATAATAGGTGCAAGATACTACGGTATAGGTAATGAATATGAAGGAGTAACAATAGCAAGTGCTGTATTTGCTATGGCAGTGCTTCTAAATTACAAAAAAATACCTAAGTGGTTAGTAGCCCTAATGAGTATAGTAATACTAATAACAAGTGCATATCCTTCTATGGGAGCCAACGTTGGTGGTGCTATATCTGAATCAGTAGCATACTTATTATTTATACTACTTATATATGATGTAAAATTAGACTTTAAAAAGGTTATATTACTAGGAGTAGCAGCAGTAGCTGTAGTTGTAGCCTTTGCAGTATTAGACGTAGTATCAGGAAGTGAATCTCATTTATCTGTATTTGTAAATCAAATACTAGTAAATGGACCAGGAGCTATACTACAAACATTTGGTAGAAAGATACAAATGAATATGAAGTTAGCTCAAACTAGTGTATGGGTTAATATATTACTAGCAGGAATATTTATAATTGCTATGTTTATATTTAAGCCACCTAGACACTTTAGAGACATAGCTAAGAAATATCCTATATTATTTAAAGGATTTATTGCATCTATGGTAGGATGTATAGTTACACTTTTAGTTAATGACTCAGGAATAGTAGCAGCTTCAACTGCATCAATATACATACTTATACCAATAATAATTATAAGTATAAATATGATAATATTTAACAAAGAAGACAATAAAAATTAAACCATAAAGGTCAGGTTAAAACCTGACCTATCTTAAAATTTAAGGAGAAAAAAATGCTAGACGGAAGAATAATGGGACTTGATGTTGGTGATAAGACTATAGGAGTTGCAGTTAGTGACTTAATGGGTCTTACAGCACAAGGAGTTAAAACAGTAAAGAGAATAGGGAAGAAAAAAGACATAGAAGCATTAAAAGAAATAATAAAAGAAAGACAAGTAACTAAGATAGTTTCAGGGTTACCTAAGAATATGAATGGAACATTAGGTCCACAAGGTGAAAAAGTAATAAAGTTTTGTGAATTATTACAAGAAGAAACGGGAATAACAATAGAATACTGGGATGAAAGATTATCAACAGTAGCAGCAGAAAGAACACTTATACAAGGTAATGTTAGAAGAGAAAATAGAAAAAGTGTTATAGATATGGTAGCTGCTGTAATAATACTTCAAGGATACTTAGATAGACAAAGAAATTTTTAAAATATATATAAATTAACTAGTTTATGATATATAATATAGTTAATAAATAGAATTAGAGGTGGATAACATGCAAGAAAATATAATAAACTTAATCGATGAAAATGGCCAAGAAAGTGCTTTTGAAATAATATTAACACTAGAAGCAGAAGGAAAAGAATATGCTATATTAGTTCCTTTAGAAGAAGAAACAGAAGAAGCTTTAGTATTTAGAATTGACCAAGATGAAGAAGGCGAAATATTAGTTCCATTAGAAGATGACAAAGAATATGAAATAGTTGTTGATGTATACAACACATTAATGGAAGAAGAAGGATTAAACTTCGACGAAGACGAAGAATAATAAAAAGACTACCTAGCAATAGGTAGTTTTTTATATATTAAGGTATTATAAACTATTTAGTTTTAGGATAATTTATAGTAGTTTAATATATAAAATTTAAAATATTTTACTGATACTTAGTTTGAGAGATTGATGCAAACATAAGTTAGATAAGATATATAATTGGTAAAATGAAATATTTCGTCGATACGTCGCTTAAGCATAGTAAATTTTTTGAGTAAAAATATAATAGTGAGGCAAAATATTTACAAATAAGAATAAGGAGTAATGATAATGAAAAAATTTATATTATGTCTTTTTATAATACTTATTTGTATAACACAAAAGATTGACTCATTAGAAAATAGTAGTTTAGAAAATAGTAAAAATGATATTGAAAATATACTTCTAATTGGGACAGATAGTTCAAATACTAATAAACCATCAAGGTCTGATTGTATGATAATACTAACTATAGATACTAAAAATAAAGCTCTAAGGCTTACGTCCCTAGCCAGAGATACATTAGTTAATATACCTAATATAGGATATGAAAAATTAAATCATGCATATGCTTATGGTAAGGAAAAACTACTTTTAGAAACAATAAATAATAATTTTAATTTAGATATAAAGGATTATGCAGTAGTAGATTTTAAATCATTTATAGAAATAGTAGATACTATAGGAGGGGTAGAAGTAGACGTTAGTCAAAAAGAAATAGAATACCTTAATAAAACTATAGAAGTCTGTTATGATTTAAATTCTCAAAATGAGGGTAATATAAAGTATATAGACAAAGTAGGAAATAATAAATTAAATGGATACCAAGCTCTTGCTTATGCAAGAATAAGGAAGATGGATACCATTTATAAGCGAGATGAAAGACAAAGAAAAATATTAACTGATATAGCAAACAAATTAACTAATATACCTTTAAAAGATTATCCAAAGGTTATAAGTAGTGTAGTTAAACATATAGATGTAAATATATCTATTGATAAAATATTTAAATTAGCATTAATATCTCAAAAGTTAGCTAATTATGAGATAAAGCAATTGGAGTTTCCAGTAGAAAAGTATAGAGATGAAGGTATAAGCAATGAAAGTAAAAAGTATGTTATAAAGTGGGACAAAGAAGAAAATCTGAAAATTCTAAATGGTTTTATATATAACAAATAAAATGTCTATAAATTATTGACAAAATGGCCATTATCAAATAAAATAATTAATAAAGATTATCAATTGAAAACAAGGGTGATATTATATGAATACAATGGAGTTATTAAAAGATAAATTAAAAGAAACAGGATTTAAAATAACACCACAAAGAAGAGCAATAGTTGAAATACTTATAAAAAATACAGATAAACATTTAAGCAGTGAAGAAATATATGATTTAGTTAGAGTAGATTGTCCTGAAATCGGATTAGCAACAGTTTATAGAACTATGCAGTTATTAGATGATGTTGGGGTTATATCAAAGCTTAACTTAGACGATGGATGTATAAGATATGAAATATGCCTAGATAAAGAAGATAGCCATAATCACCATCATTTAATATGTAAAAACTGTTCAAAGATAATAGAGGTTAAAGAAGATTTACTAGACTCAATCGAAAGACAAATACAAGAAACATACAAATTTGAAATAATGGATCATGATTTAAAGTTTTACGGACTATGTGAAGATTGTTCTAAATAAAAATATAATTATATTTTTTACTAGATAAAAAGGCATCTATCAAAAGATAGATGCCTTTTTGATTATGGATATTTATTAAATGTGTTTACTTAATAATGTATAAAAGCTACATAAGCTATATAAATAAAAACATGTTAAATATATAAAAACATACTTAATATATGATGATAAAAGCCGATAATATAAATTATAAATATTAGAATAGTAAAGCTTTCTAAAGATACAAAAAATATAGAAGGGACATTGAATTATGACTGGTTTAATATCATTATTTTTAGGTTTTGGATTTTTATTACTAGGTTTCATGGGTGAAGGAGGGCATGCTAGTGCTCTTGTTTCTTGGACGCCTCTTGTAATAGTATTTGGAGGAACAATTGGTTCCTTAGGTACATCATTTACTCCTAAACAATTAAAAAATATAGGTAGAATTTTAAAAGTTGCTTTTACTAGAAAATCAGCAGACTTAGTAGAAGTAATAGCATATCTTAATCATGTATTAGACAAAGTAAAAAAAGAAGGTTTTTTAAGTATTGAAGCTGAAGTAGACGAAGAAGAAAAAATGGATCCTTTTATGAAAAAGGCACTTTTATCAGCTATTGATGGGGTTCACCCTGAAGAGCTTAGAAATATGTTAGAAATTGAAGCATCAATGAGTTTTAAAAGACATAAGGTTGGTGCAGCTATATTTGACTCTGCTGGAGGAACAGCACCAACTATGGGTATCGTTGGTACAGTTTTAGGTCTTATACACGTTCTTGGAGGACTAGCAAGTGCAGATATGAATGCACTAGGAGGTAGTATATCGGCTGCATTCTTAGCAACTCTTTATGGACTTGGAAGTGCCAACTTAATATTCCTTCCAATTGGAACTAGACTTAAAAATTTAGGAAAAAATGAACAATTAGAAAAAGAAATTATAATGGAAGGTATAACATTAATTCAACAAGAAGTAAGCTCAACAATATTTATAGAAACTCTTAAAGGTTTTTTAGATAAAAAGGATCAAGCTAAGTTAGAAGAAAGATATTTAGAACACGTTGAATTGGAGGGTTAATCATGCAAAAAAGAAATAGATTTGAAGAAGAAGAAGAGCATGAAAACCATGAACGTTGGTTGCTTTCCTATGCAGACTTTATAACATTATTAATGATATTTTTCATTATAATGTATGCAATGAGTAGTATAAATAAAGGGAAATATGAAAAACTTACAACTGCTTTAAATGAGGCTATGGGTGATGGAACAGCTATAGCAGATACTGGAAGCAATATGGGTGGAGAAACTGGAAATGGCCTAAGTGAAAATGAAAAGTTAGAGAAAGTAAAAGAAAAGTTAGATAAGTATCTAAAAGAAAATAATCTTTCAGGTAGTGTTAATACAACAATAGAAAAAAGAGGATTAGTTGTTAGCTTTAATGATTCATTATTCTTTAATAGTGGTAAAGCAGACGTAAAACCAGATCAAGTTAATAAACTTGTTAAAATAAGTGAGATTATAAATAAATCCTTAGTAAAGGATAGTTATATAAGAGTTGAAGGTTATACAGATAATGTGCCTATGCACAATGAAATATTTAAATCTAACTGGGATTTATCAGTAATGAGGGCTAGTAACGTAGCGCAGATTTTAATAAATAATGGTGGAATAAATCCTCAAAAAATATCAGCAATAGGTTATTCAGAATATAGACCAAAATCTGATAATAATACAGTAGAAGGTAAGGCTAAAAATAGAAGAGTAGATATATTAATATTAAATTCTAAATTTAATGAAGTTGAGAATAATAAAAAGTAAGGTATATGCTCTAATTAACAATTTACATAAGATTATTAGTTTAAATATGATTTAAATAAAAAAGATATTAACACAATTTGTGTTAATATCTTTTTTATTTAGCTAAGTTTTAATACTTTAAGTATTTTTTTATTAAATTATTAAAATAACTAAAAGGGCCATAACATTGATAAATTTAATAAATTAAATTTATTTATTATAGTGAAAACTACTAATGTAGTTAAAATCATAATAAATATTATTTCTATAGCGTTATTTAAAAAGCCACCTACTTTAAAAAATCCTAGAGAAAACTTTTTATCACTAATAGGATATAAAAGAGGAATACCTGATCTTGTAAATAAATCTCCTAAAAATATATGACTAGCATAACTTATAGTTCCAAAAAATGATAAATTTAATATATTAGTTATTAGCTCGATTTGTTTTAATAAAAAATATACTATAATTATTGCAAATATACTGTGAGAAAAACTTCTATGTTTTAGCCAAGGAAATGTGGCAAGCATAAAGCAAAATATAGAAAAGTATATTTTAATATTAACTAAATAAAGACAAAATCCGAGAAGTATAAATATTAATGATATAAATACTTTTCTTAAGAAAGTATGATTAAGCTTTGACTCTATTATAAAAATAGATATAAATGTTATTAATGAGCTTAAAAAAAAGTTATCATTTATTTTAAGTGATATAAAAAATATAAATACATTTATCAAATATATTGTGATTTTTAAAATAAACTTAGAAGTATTCTTTTTTAAAAACATTTCAGATACTATTGAATTTGATTCATCTAAATCTGGTAGAATAGAGAAAAATGCAGATAATATGATATTAAAAATAGATATTGGTATATTAAATAATAATGAGGCTTGAATAACACTTAAAACACCTATAGTACAATGAGTTTTACCCCTCATAAAACCTCCCATTATAATTTAGATAAATATAATGCATATTTATCGCTAAATTTTATTTAATCAATACCTAAATAAAATGCATATTTAAGTATATAATTACAACTTTACTTAATTTGAACAAAGGATATATCCTTGGCGAAATTAGCAAAGCGAATTTTTATTTTATAGTTTGAGAATATCAGAATAATTTGACTTTGTCAAAATAATACAATAAATGTATTTCAAATACTACTTAATTTATTGATGAAATTATGGTACAATGATAATAACTGGTAAAGAGTGCGTGAATCGATATTATTTAAAATTTTAGAACGTGTTGAAATTTTAATAAAAACTGAATAGACATAGAGGAGATGATGCAGTTGTTCAAAAAAAGCGCCAATAAGATAAAAGTAATGGCACTAGGCGGTCTTAACGAAGTCGGCAAAAACATGACAGTTATCGAATACAAAGATGAAATAATTGTTATAGATGCGGGGTTAAGTTTTCCAGATGATGATATGTTAGGGGTAGATATAGTTATACCAGATATAACTTATTTAATCAAAAACAGAGATAAAATAAAGGGTATATTCATCACACATGGACATGAAGACCACATAGGAGCGCTTCCTTATATACTTAAAAAAATTAATGTACCTGTGTACGGTTCTAAGTTAAGCATAGGTCTTATACAAGTTAAGTTAAAGGAACATAAGTTAAATAACGTTAAGTTAAACGTTACTACACCAAGACAAATAATAAAGTTAGATCATATGGATGTTGAATTCATAAGAAATAATCACAGTATACCGGATGCTTGTTCTATAGCTGTTCATACAGATCAAGGAATAATATATCATACAGGTGACTTTAAAATAGACTTAACACCTATTGATGGGGATGTAATGGATATGCATAGAATATGTGAGCTAAGTAAAAAAGGTATACTTTTAATGTTAGCTGATAGTACTAATGCTGAAAGACCAGGATCTACATTATCTGAAAAGACAGTAGGATTAGGATTATATGATTTATTTAGAAAAGCTGAAAATAATAGAATAATAGTTGCAACATTTGCATCTAATATACACAGATTGCAACAAATAATAAATGCAGCAGAAAGATTTGGAAGAAAAGTTGCAGTTTCAGGAAGATCTATGGTAAATGTAGTAGGCGTTGCTAGTGAATTAGGATATTTAGACGTACCTGAAAATATGCTAATAGATCTAAACGATCTTCACAGATATGAAGATAGTGAAGTAGTTATAATAACTACAGGTTCTCAAGGAGAGCCAATGTCAGCTCTTGCTAGAATGGCAAGTTCTGATCATAAGAAAGTGGAAATAAGAAATGGAGATTTTATAATAATATCAGCTCATCCAATACCAGGAAACGAGAAATTAATATCTAAAGTAATAAACTGCTTATTTGAAAAAGGGGCAGAAGTTGTCTATGATGAAGTAGACATACACGTATCAGGACACGCTAAGCAAGAAGAATTAAAGTTAATCCATAGATTAGCTAGACCTAAGTTTTTCATGCCAGCACATGGTGAGTATAGGATGCTTAAAAAGCATGCGGAACTAGCAGAAGAATTAGGTATGCCTAGTCAAAATATATTTGTAAATAAAACAGGAGATGTTTTAGAAATAGATAGAAATTCAGCTAAGGTAACAGGAACTATACAAACAGGAAATGTATTAGTTGATGGATTAGGTGTGGGAGATGTAGGAAACATTGTTTTAAGAGATAGAAAGCATTTATCAGAAGATGGACTTATGATAGTTGTAGTTACTATATCTAAAGAAGAAGGAAGAGTATTAGCAGGACCAGACATAATATCTAGAGGATTTGTATATGTAAGAGAATCTGAAGATTTAATGGATGGAGCTAAAAATGTTATAAAAGATGTATTAAGAGACTGCGAAGATAAAAATATTAAAGAGTGGGCTTATTTAAAAAATAGTATAAAAGAAAACTTAAAAGAATATTTATACCAAAGAACAAAGAGAAATCCTATGATACTTCCTATAATAATGGAGGTATAATTAGAAAAGATTGAATATAATTTATTATATTCAATCTTTTTTTATGGGGGGAAACTATGTCAGTAAAAGATAGCGCTATGAAATTAGCAAATGAAATAAGAAATAGTAAGGAATATAAAGACTTTAGAAAAAATATGAATGAAGTAAAAAAAGATAAATCTTGTGAAAAACTTTTAAAGGAATATCAAGATATTCAAATTAAAGCACAAGGATATGTACTAAGAAACCAAGAGGTAGATAAAAAAGTCATTATGAAATTAGAATCTGTAGGAAAAAAGGTATCTAATAATAAAAAATTATATAACTACTTAAATAGTGAGCAAAAATTTAAATCTATGATGGATGATATAAATAAAATACTTGCTAAAAGTGTTGAAAAGGATTATAAATAGAAATACTATTAATAAATTTCATAGACTCACTAAGGAGAAAATAATATATGAAGATACTAGTCTTAAAAATAAGTTTAAGAGCAAATTGGGTTCATTCCCTTAAGGAAAAAAGAATGATAGTAAAAAGTATAATAAAAAAACTACAAAATAATTTTAATGTATCTATTATAGAAGTAGATAATCAAGATGTTCATCAGATAATATCAATAGGAATATGTAGTATAAGTTTAGAATTTAGTATGTGTGATTCAATAAAAGAAAAAATAATAAACTTTATAGAAGATAATACTGATGCATTAATGTTTGAAATAGAAGAAGAAATAATAAATTACTAAAAAGGACTTAAAGTTAAGTCCTTTTTTTATTACAAAAAATAACAATCATAAATACCTTATATTAGTAAAAGATAAAAACATATAGAAATTTACTAATAGGAGGTAAAAATATGAGCAAGCAAAATGCAAAAAAAGCTCTAAAGCAACTAAAAATGGAAGTTGCAGCTGATTACGGGATGACTTATGATGATGCATTTGAAATAATAGAAAATGCACATGTAAATGAAGTTTTAGCTAATCATTTAAAAAGAGTAGAAGAACATAAGACTTATTTTTCTAACAAATTAAATAATCAAAATTAATATAACTTAAGCATAAGAGGTGTATAATATGAAAAAGCTAGCTAGTATATTAGTTGCATTTATAATGGCTATTATACCTATTAATACAAGTTTTGCAAATGATACGGGAAACATAAATGTATCCTCAAAATCCGCAGTACTTATGGATGTAGGTAGCGGAAAAGTTTTATATGAAAAACAAGCACATGAAAAGTTGCCACCAGCTAGTGTAACAAAAGTAATGACTATGCTTTTATGTATGGAAGCACTAGAAAGTGGTAAGCTAAAATTAACAGATGAAGTGCAAATAAGTGAAAATGCATCTAGTATGGGTGGAAGTCAGATATTTTTAGAAGCTGGAGAAGTACAAGATGTAGATACGTTAATAAAAGGTATAGCAGTAGCATCAGCAAATGATGCTTGTGTAGCTATGGGAGAACATATTGGAGGAAGTGTAGAAGGCTTTGTAGATATGATGAATAAAAAGGCTAAAGAATTAGGTATGAAGGATACTAACTTTGTAAACACTAATGGTCTTCCAGTTGATAATCACTACACTACTGCTTATGATATAGCTTTAATGTCTAGAGAGTTATTAAAGCATGAAGCTATAAGTAAGTACCTTACAACTTGGATGGACAAGGTTGTAGTAGGAAAGAAAAAGGTAGAAGTAGGACTTGCTAATACTAATAAGATGGTAAAACACTATCAAGGTACAACAGGTGTTAAAACAGGATTTACACAACAAGCAAAATATTGTTTATCTGCATCAGCTAAAAGAGGAAATACTCATTTAATAGCAGTAACATTAGGTGCAGAAACTTCACCAGAAAGATTTAAAGATTCTTCTAACTTACTAAACTATGGATTTGCAAATTATGAAAGTGTTAATCTTTGTACAAAAGATGATAAAATAGCAAACATAAAGATAGATAAAGCTGAAGATGAAAATATAGAATTAGTTGCAAAAGATGATTTAAGCCTTTTAATCAAAAAGGGTGGAAATAAAAACTTTGAAAGAAAAGTTAAGTTAAATGAAAACCTAAAACTTCCTATCAAAAAGGGAAGTGTACTTGGACAGATGGAAATATATCAAAATAAAAAGTCTATAGGGAAAGTGGACTTAGTAAATAATAAAGATATAAATAAAGCTGGATATATGAAAATGCTACAAAGGGTTATAGAAAACATGTTTTAAAAAATAGGTGCCTTAAACAACTTTTATAGTTAGAATAAGGCACCTATTTTTACTAATAACAAAAACATCTAGATTTAGATGTTATAAATTTCATAAAAATTTCTTCTGATTTACTAAATTTATGATTTTTTCTATAAGATATATAATAATTAAATTTAGTATCTAATTCTTTTACATCAACTTTTTTTAGAGTTTGATTTCTAAGTTCTTGTCTAATTGTAATTTTAGGAACAAAAGAAAGTCCTCTACCAGAAACTACAGATTGTTTTATTGCTTCAGGGGAATTAAATGAAAATATTATATTTAGTTTATCAACATCTAAACCATTTTTTCTAAGTATATTCTCTAAATTAAGCCTAGTAGCAGATGAATCTTCTCTCATTACTATTGGTATATTATAAATATCATCTATAGATATTTTATTATAAGTAGAATCTGGACTTGCAACTAAAACAAGTTCATCAGAAAGTATAGATACACATTCTAAGTCATTAGGAACAGATGATTCTTGAATTATTCCTAAGTTTAGGGTCATATCTTGTATTTTTTTTATAATTGAAAAAGTACTATCTATATGCATGGATATATTTATATCACTGTATATTTGTTTAAAAGTATATAAAGTACAAGGAAGGGCATAGTCCCCCATACTCCTACATGAACCTATATTTAAATCAGTATTTCTTTCTTCAAGTTTTTTTAAAGAAAGATGTATATTATCTTCAAGTGCTAATATAGCATCTGCATAATCATAAACTATCTTACCTTCTTCAGTAAGTTCAACGCCTCGACGTCCTCTATTTAATAGACATACTCCAAGAGTATTTTCAAGACTTTGGATTTGCATACTAAGACCAGGCTGACTTAAGTGAAGCATCTTAGCAGCTTTAGATATACTTTTAAATTTAACAGTATTGTAAAACGAACGTAAATGTATAAGATTCATAAACACTCTCCTAAAAGTTTTTCAAATAATGATAATTAATTCTTACAATAAATACATTATATAACAAAACGTTATCATATATAACAAATACTTATATAAAATGATATAAAAACTATGTTAATATTTAAATATAGGTTTGATATAAAATTAACGAGTAATTAATATTATAAAAAATATTTCAAAGAGGTGAAGAAATTGAGTAGGAAAATTTTAATAGTAGGTGGAGTTGCAGGTGGAGCTTCAGCTGCTGCTAGGCTTAGAAGACTTAATGAAAATGATAAAATAATAATGTTTGAAAAAGGGCCACATGTATCTTTCTCAAATTGCTGTTTACCATATCACTTAAGTGAAGTTATAGAGGATGCAGAGTCTTTAGTTCTTATGCAACCAGATAAGTTCTTTAATCAATATAGAATAGATGCAAGAATAAATAATGAAGTTATAGATATAGATAGAACAAATAAAAAAATTAAAGTTAAAGATTTAATAAATAATAAAGAGTATGAAGAAAGTTACGATAAGTTAATATTATCTCCTGGTGCAAATCCAATAGTACCTAATATACCTGGAATTGAAAATATAAATGTATTTACAGTTAGAAATGTTGTTGATATAGCAAAATTAAAATATTTTGCTAATAAGTCATATGAAAATAAAGTAACTGTAATAGGTGGAGGATTTATAGGAGTTGAAGTTACTGAAAATCTTAGAGAAGCTGGATATGATGTAACATTAATAGAAGCATCTAAGCAAATAATGAAGCCATTTGACTATGATATGGTACAAATACTTCATAAAGAGTTAGATGATAAAGGAGTTAACTTAATATTAGAAGATAAGGTAGTAGCATTTGAAGATGGACATACTGTTTTAAATTCAGGAAGAAAAATAAAGTCAGACGTAGTTATTATGGCTATAGGAGTTACTCCTGATACTAAGTTAGCTAAACAAGCAGGGTTAGATATAGGTGAAAATGGATCTATAAAGGTAGACCATAATTACTGTACAAATGATAAAGACATATATGCAGTAGGGGATGCAATAGAAGTATATAACGCTTTAACTCATAGAAAGACTAGATTGCCACTTGCAGGGCCTGCTCAAAAACAAGCAAGAGCTGTTGCAGATCATATAAACAATATTCAAGTTAGAAATACTGGATTTATAGGTTCTTCAGTTATAAAAGTATTTGATTTAAATGGAGCATCTACTGGTCTTAATGAAAATATGATAAAGGAATTAGACATTAATATAGACTATGAAGTTGCAAGGGTTATACCTTCAGATAAAGTTGGATTAATGCCAGGAGCAAGTCCAATGCACTTTAAATTAATATTTGAAGTACCAACAGGAAAAATACTAGGAGCACAAGCTATAGGTAAAGGAAGTGTAGACAAAAGAATAGATGTTATAGCAACTCTTATAAAATTTGGTGCAACTGTAGAAGATTTAAAAGATTTAGAGTTATGTTATGCACCAACATTTTCAACTGCAAAGGATGTAGTAAACCATGCTGGATATGTAGCATCTAATTTACTTAACAATACATTTAAGCAAGTACCTGTTACAAAGGTTAGAGAGCTAGTAGAAAATGGGGAATATATAATAGATGTTAGAGAAGAAAATGAATTTGAATTAGGTCATGTAGTAGGGGCTAAAAACATACCTTTAAGTCAATTAAGAGATAGATTAGATGAAATACCAAAGGATAAAACATTATATGTACACTGTAGAAGTGCACAAAGAAGTTATAATGCAGTATTAGCACTTAAGCAGTTAGGATTTGAAAATGTATATAATATAGCTGGAAGCTTTTTAGGTATATGCTTATATGAATATTTTAATGATAAGACTAAAAATAGAAAGCCTATAGTTACACAATATAATTTTAATTAGGGGACAATTTGGAGGAGTAATATGATATATAATTTCGATGAAATAATGGATCGTAGTAACAATTTTTCAGCAAAGTATGATGAGGCTAAAAATAAATTTGGGAGAGATGATATAATACCTCTTTGGATTGCTGATATGGATTTAAAAACAGCACAGCCTATAATAGATGCAATAATAGGAAGAGCTAATCAAGGGATGTTTGGATATGTATCAAGACCAGAAAGATACTTTGAATTAGTAAGAGAGTGGCAATTAAAGAGAAATAATTGGGATGTTGATACAAAGTATATGGCACATGCTACAGGAGTAATGCCAATGATGTGTCATTTTATGAGAGAGTTTTTAAATGAAGGTGATAAGGTTATAGTTCAACCACCAGTATATTCGGAATTCTTTACAGCTGTAAAAGATTGGGGAGGAGAATTAGTATACAATCCTTTAAAGCTAGTAGATGGAGATTATCAAATGGACTTTGAAGACTTAGAAAAGAAGCTTAAAGATGGGGCTAAGTTTTTAATAGTTTGTAATCCTCATAACCCAGTTGGGAGAGTTTGGAGTAGAGAAGAACTAACTAAACTTGGTAATTTATGTTTAGAAAACAATGTTATGGTTATATCTGATGAAATACATTCAGACTTAATATTATTTAATAACAAGCATATACCAATGGCATCTATAAATGAAAACTTTAAAAAGAATACTATAACTTGTATGTCAGCTACAAAGACTTTTAATTTAGCAGGTCTTCAAGTATCAACTACAGTATTTCCTAACTTAGAAATGAAAAAGATATATGAAGATGTACAAGGAAAGTTGGATTCTAAAAGAAACAATGCATTTAGTGTAGTGGCAAATATGGCAGCTTATGCTCATGGTGAAGAATGGTTAGAGCAATTATTAACTTACTTAGAAGGTAATGTTGAGTTTATAAATAACTTCTGTAAAGAACATATACCACAAATAAAGCCAAATACTCCAGACTGTACATATTTAATGTGGCTAGATTGTAAGGATTTAGGGCTAGAGGGAGATAAATTAGTTGATTTCTTTACAAATGAAGCTAGACTTGGATTAAATGATGGAAGAAGTTTTGGAATAGGTGGAGAAGGCTATATGAGATTAAATGTAGCTTGTTCTAGAAAGTTATTAGAAAAAGCTATGAATCAATTAAAAGAAGCAGTAGATAAGAAAAACTTATAGGGGAGTATAGGTTTTAAAATAAGGGATTATAGCTAGTTTAGTTATAATCTCTTGAAAATAAATTTATCTAAGAGTTAATGATTTATATAACTAATAATAATTTTGCTCAAAAGGAAAAGGGTTTTATACATTGTTTTAAATAAAATTTTATAATACGGGGGTTTATTATGGAAATTAAAGCACAGGCAAAGTCAAAAAAGAGCTTTCTTTTAAGATCTTTAGACACAGTTGAAAGAGTAGGTAATTCGCTACCTCATCCAGCGACAATATTTATAATATTAACAGCAGTTGTAATATTAGGATCAGCTATTGCAAGTAGTATGGGTCTTTCTGTAAGTTATGATGCTTATGACCAAGCAACTGGAGCTATAGTTGAAACTCAAGTTGTAGCAGAAAGTTTACTATCACCAGATGGTATTAGATATATGTTTACTTCTATAGTATCAAACTTTACTAGCTTTTTTGCACTAGGACCAGTATTTGTAATAATACTATGTGTTGGAGTTGCAGAAGGAACAGGATTTTTATCAGCAGCCTTAAGAAAAGTAGCAAAAGTTACACCAAAGAAGATGGTTACAGCTATGATAATATTCTTGGGAATAATGTCAAATGTAGCATCATCTACTGGATATGTTGTATTAGTTCCATTAGGAGCAATAATATTTATGAGTTTTAAAAGACATCCAATCGCAGGTATGGCAGCAGCATTTGCAGGAGTATCTGGAGGATGGAGTGCAAACTTACTTATAGGTACAAATGACCCAATGTTTGCAGGTATATCAACAGAAGCTGCAAATATGATAAATCCAGAATACTTTGTTCAACCAACAGCTAACTGGTACTTTATGATAGCATCAACTTTCTTAATAGTAGCAGTAGGAACATTTGTAACAGAAAAAATAGTAGAGCCAAGACTTGGAAAATATGTATCAGATGAAGACGCAGTAGTTGAAGATATAACAGACCTTGAAAAAAGAGGTATGAAGTGGGGAGTATTATCATTAATAGTTTATATAGCATTTATAGGATTATTAGTACTTCCTCAAAATGGAGTACTTAGAGACCCAGAAACTGGTTCAATATTAACTTCACCATTTATGAGTAGTATTATACCTATAATGGCATGTTTATTTTTGGTACCTGGAATATTCTATGGAATAGGAGCTAAGGTTATAAAAAATGATAAAGATGTTATAGAGTTAATGATAAAAGGTGTAACTAGTATAGCAGGATTTTTAGTTTTAGTATTCTTTGCAGGACAATTTATAAAGTTCTTTGACTATTCAAAGCTTGGAACTATAATGTCAGTTAATGGAGCACATTTCTTAGAAAATACAGGCTTTGTAGGATTACCACTTATAATATGCTTTATAGTTTTAACAGCTCTTTTAAATATAATAATAGCTGTTGACTCTGCTAAATGGGTTTTAATGGCTCCAATATTTGTTCCTATGTTTATGCAAATAGGATTATCACCAGAGCTTACTCAATTAGTATTTAGAATAGGAGATTCATGTACTAATGTTATAGCACCACTTATGCCATTCTTTGCACTTATAGTGGCCTTTTGTCAAAAGTATGAGAAAAAAGCTGGGGTTGGTACATTAATAACAACAATGTTACCATACTCAATAGCATTTTTAATAGGATGGACGTTATTATTTATAGTTTGGTATACATTTGGTTTACCAATAGGACCAGGATCACCATTATTTTATGGAGCATAATATAAATTAGGAGATAGTGAATATGAAACCTAAAGTTCAAAAGATAAAGAGATTATTAAGAGAAAATAATATTGATGGAGTTATAGTAAATTCTCCGGAAAATTTTACTTATATAACAGCTTATTCTTCACATCAACATACAGTATCTAGACAAGCACATTTTGCTGTAAGTGTATTAGATAACAAAGAAGAAAGTAGGGCTATAGCTATAGGAATGGATTTTGAAAGTGAAGCATTTTCTGATTATATGGACTGTATAGTTAAAAAATATAGTACATGGGTTGGGGGAAAAACTTTTGAAGAAGTTTTAGCTAATAAAGAAGTTGTATCTAATAAAACTTTTGTAACTTCATTAGATGTAGTAGTTGAAAGTATAAAAGAATTAAATCTTGAAGATAAAAAAGTAGGTATAGAACTTGATTTTATATCAGCAACATATTTTGATTCTTTAAAGAGAGCTCTTCCTAATGTGGATTTTGTAAATGTTTCTAATTTATTTATAGAAGCTAGAAGTGTTAAAGAAGATGATGAAATAGAATACTTTAGAAAGTTAGCTAGAGTAGCTGATGAGGCACTTTTACATACAAGTCAGTTTGTTAAAGAGGGAGTAAGTGAAAGAGAACTGTTTGATATATACTGTAAAAAGGTAATGGAATCAGGAATATGCTTCCCAAGTGGATGGTCATCATTTTGTGCAGGTGAAAATTCAGGAAGACTTTGTCGATCTACTGATAGGATAATAAAAAATGGAGATGTAGTAAAATTCGACGGGGGGGTAAATGGAGACACTAACTTTTATACAACAGATTTTTCTAGAAGTTGGATAGTTGGAGATGCTCACCCAGTACTTAGTGAGTTAAAGCAAAGATTAGTTGAAGCTCAAAGGCTTATGATAGATTCAGTTAAACCAGGACTTGGTTTTGATGAATTATTCTCAATAGGATTTAATTATGTAAAAGAAAAGTATAAGTTCTATGAAAGAGGTCATCTAGGACATAGTATAAGTATGGGACCTCAAACGGCAGAGTCACCATTTATATCATTAAGCGAAAAAAGAAAGCTAGAAGTTGGTATGATACTTTGTATAGAAACACCATGTTATATATCTGGATTTGGTGGATTTAATATAGAAGATATGATATTAGTTACAGAAGATGGTTGTGAAGTATTAACACCACTTACACCACATTATAAATAAAAATAGAAGGTAGTGTTAAAGTGCTTAACACTACCTTTTTATATACTGATGAAATTATAATATTTTAAAAGTTATGAAAAATTGTTGTATAGTAAGTTTATATATTTATTTTGAATTTATTAATAAGGTAGATATTAACATGATTACTTTTAAATATTAATACGCATAATATTATATGAAAATATATTGTAGGAGGTAATTGAATGAGAGCACTTTCAGAAATAGAAAATCTATCTTTAGCAGCAGTGTTAAAAATGGAATCTGATGGTTTAATTATGCAAAGAGCAATAGATTCTTTAATATCAGATGAAGACTTAAAGAGACAATCAGAGGCTAGTATATTAGCAACAGAAGGAAGAATTAAAGCAATACAACAATTTATAGTTGAGAATAAAATACCAGCTACTGAGGAGGAATAGATACTATGAGAAATATGCTAGGAAATTTAATAAAAGATAATGCAGATCTAAACGATGAAATAATAGCTTTAGGTATGCTTTC
The DNA here is from genome assembly GCF_015550185.1 of Romboutsia sp. 1001285H_161024_C4. Taxonomy (NCBI): domain Bacteria; kingdom Bacillati; phylum Bacillota; class Clostridia; order Peptostreptococcales; family Peptostreptococcaceae; genus Romboutsia; species Romboutsia sp. 1001285H_161024_C4. The sequence continues at coordinate 347,922 of NZ_JADNAJ010000002.1, forward strand.
ATCTGCAAAAGAAGCTGCAGACATGTATCTTAATTCTACATTAACAAGTAGTACACCAGAATTAAGAGCGCTATATTCAGCATCATTAACTCAAATGGTTGGAGGTCATACAGCACTTACTGAATTAAGTCTTAATAAGGGATGGATTAAGCCATATGATACTCCTATTCAACAATTAACATGTGCTTATAATGAATCAAAACATGTTATTAGCGAAAATAGATAGTTATATTTCAATTTTAAAGAACTTAAATTGTAACCTTTATTTTGTCATTCAACCGACAGGATAATAAAAAATGGAGCGTAGTTAAATTCGACGGGGGGGGGTAAATGGAGACACTAACTTTTATACAACAGATTTATCTAGAAGTTGGATAGTTGGAGATGCTCACCCAGTACTTAGTGAGTTAAAGCAAAGATTAGTTAAAGCTCAAAGGCTTATGATAGATTTAGTTAAGCCAGTACTTGGTTTTAATGAATTATTCTCAATAGGATTTAATTATGTAAAGGAAAAGTATAAGTTCTATGAAAGAGGTCATTTAGAACATAGTATAAGTATGGGACCTCAAACGGTGGAGACACCATTTATATCATTAATCGAAAAAAGAAAACTAGAAGCTAGTATGATACTTTGTATAGAAACACCATGTTATATATCTGGATTTGGTGGATTTAATATAAAAGATATGATATTAGTTACTGAAGATGGTTGTGAAGTATTAACACCACTTACACCACATTAAAAATAATATATAAATTAAAAAGGCAGCTATTAATAAATAATTAGTAGCTGCCTTTTAATGTAATAGATTAGTGGTTAACATATAAGTATCTGATTATACAAAAGTTTTGATTATGAATTAATTACTTGATATAATAAAATTAAAACTAAATATAGGAGATGAAAAAATGAATTTAGATTATATATTGTCAACGGTAGTTGCAATTGCTGTTGCTATAAGCGTTCATGAGTTTGGTCATGCGTATTCGGCACACTTACTGGGGGATGATACAGCTAAGATGTATGGAAGAATGACTATAAATCCAGCTAAGCATATAGACCCTATTGGGCTTTTAATGATGATTATATTTAAAATAGGTTGGGCAAAACCTGTTCCTGTTAATCCAAATAATTTTAAAAACTACAAGATAGGAAATGTGTTAGTTTCATTTTCAGGAGCTATAGCAAACATTATAACTGCTATAATATGTGTGCTTATAAATAAGTATATAAATATGTATGCTATTAATTTAATAGCTTCTATGACTATGATATATAATGTAGGTTTTGCTGCATTTAACTTACTTCCTCTACCTCCACTTGATGGATGGGGAATAGTATCAACATTTATACCATATAAATACAATGAATATGTTTATAGATATGAAAATATGAGTAGTATAATATTTTTAGTTTTAATATTTACAGGATTAGTTGGTATATTTGTAGAACCAATAAGAGATATAATAATTAACATAGTATTTTTATTTGCATAATTTAAGAGGTAATCCATGAAGTATAATATACATTTACAGGTTTATGATGGACCACTAGATTTATTATATGATATGATATCTAAGCAAAAGATAGATATAAAGGACATATCAATAATAGAAATAACAAAACAATACATAAATTATATAAAAATGCTAGAGAAAATGGACTTAGAGGTAACTAGTGAATTTATAACAATGGCATCTAAGTTACTTCAAATAAAATCTAAGTATTTATTATATAAACAAAAAGAAGATGAAGAAAGTGTTGACCCTAGACTTGAATTAGTAGAACAATTAGAAGAATATAAAAAGTTCAAGCTAGCAACAGATTCTATAAAAGATAACATAACTTATATAGATGAATTATTCTTTAGAAAAAAAGAAGAAATAATAACAGATGAAAAAGTAGAATTAGAAGATATATCTATAGAGGCTATAAAAAATATACTTCCTTTAATACTTAAAGTAAAATCTGTTGAAGATGAAAAAGTAGAAGATAAAAGATTAGACAAAATAGTAAGAGGTAGAATAATACCTGTTGAAGAAAAGATATCTTTTATAAGAAGTATAATAGAAGTAGAAAAAGAAGTAAGATTTACAAAGATAATAGAGTCTTGTGATAAAGATGAAGTTATAGCAACATTTTTATCTATATTAGAAATGATAAAAGGAAAAGAAGTAATAGTAGAACAAGACTTATTCTTTGATGACATAATAATAAAGAAAAGCTCGGAGTGATAAAATGAGACGTGAAGATATTAAAAATATTATAGAAGCTATAATGTTTGCTTACTCAGAACCTATAAGTATTGGTGAGCTAAATAGTATAATAAATGAAGAGCTATCAAGCAAAGAGATAGAGTTAATGTTAAACTCTTTAATAGAAGAGTATAAGGAAAACAATAGAGGTATACAAATAATAAAATTAGAAAATAAATACCAAATGACTACTAACAAAGAGTATGCAGGATTTATAAAAAAATTATTAGAACCAAAAAAAAAGAAAACACTAAGTCAGGCAACTCTTGAAACACTAACTATAATAGCCTACAAACAACCTATAACAAAGGTTGAAGTAGAAAATATAAGAGGAGTAAAATGTGATAGAGCAATATCTGTTTTACTTGAAAATGAACTTATAAAAGAAGCTGGAAGGTTAGAAAAAATAGGGAAACCTATAATATATAAAACTACTGATGAGTTTTTAAAATTACTAAGCATAGAAAGCTTAGATGATTTACCACCATTAAATGAAGAAAAAGAAATCCAATAGGTTTATCCTATTGGATTTTTTACATTCAAGATAATTATATTAAGTATAAAACTATTGATAACTCATAAAGGTAAGATATTTCAATAGCTTTGAAAATGTAAAAAATAATATTTTAAGCAACGGACAAAGTCGTTGGCGATATGAGCGAAGCGAATTTTTTTAATTATATTAATTTTAATAAAAAACTTACTTTTCTTTATACATCTTTAAAAGTATTTCTTCGCCTTTAGTAACTAATGATTTAGTCATAGCTCCTCCAACTAGCTCTCCAGCAAGAACATTCTTAGATATCCCTTCTAGTGTGTTTTGAGGGGCATTACTTTCAATTTTATCACTAACTTCATTGTAGTTAAATCCTTGTTCATTAGCAATTTCCATTTTAAGCATATTTAAAGCTTGTTTTGCATTTTGGTTAATTGGTTTATTCATAGAATACATCCTTTCATTTGTTGTATTTATAAAATAGGATATACGTAATTTAAAATATAATACAAGATATTAAAATTCTATATAAAAGTATATGAAATTACTGCTTATATAACTTTATATTTAAATTAATATCTGTATTTTTTTGTATATATATTCAATATTTAGAAATAATAAAACTATGAGATACAGTGTGTTATTAATTATTTGTATAGTAATAGTATTATTACTAATACTATTTAACTCAAAGTTACATATATTAATCATTTCTAAAGTAAAGAATGAACATATAAGGGTAGATTTAAGGATAAAGTATTTCTTTAATATAATAAATATAAATATACCACTTTATCCAACTAATAAAAAATGTACCAAAACTAAGAAGGGAGAAATTAAAAGAAATAGAAGCATATACAATTCAAATTTAAAAGAAATAAAAGTAGTATTTGGGTTACTAAAAAGAGTTAAGATAGAAGAAATATATATAGATATAAATTTCGGCAGTGAAAATATACCTTTTACAAGTTTTATATATGTACTTATAAATTTTATTTATTCTAGCATAATAAACATTATAAACTCTAATAAGGTATATTTAAATGTAAAACCAGATTTTACTAAAAACTTTATAAATTGTGATTCAAAGATAGAAATAAAACCGACAATAAAAGATATAATAATAATATCGATTGCTATATATAAAATTTACATTAAAATTAATAAAGGTAAAAGGAATGGTGGTAATATTGAAATCGACAAACTCAATAAAAAGTCTTATGGAGACAACATTTGAAACTATTAAAGGCTCAATAGATGCAAATACAGTAATAGGAGACCCTATAAAAACAGATACAACAGTTGTTGTACCTATATCAAAAATAACAATAGGATTTGGTATAGGTGGAGGAGATTACTCTAGAGGTCCACATAAAGAAAATAGAATTTCAAAAGTAGAATGGGACAATGAAACAAACTTTGCAGGAGGAAGTGCAGGAGCCATATCTATACAACCCGTAGCATTTGTAGTAGTTGAAGATGGTGAAACAAGACTTATGAGCTTAGATAACAATATAAATATGGTAGACAATATATTAGCAGTTACACCAAAGGTTATAGAAAAAATTCAAAAGTTATCTAAGAAGGATGATTTAAACAAAAAACAATGCTAATAGTAAGTAAATTAGGGCTATCTAGAGTTTAAAATAAATAAATTATAGATAGCTTTATTTTAGCAAATACTTTGAAAGCAAATAATTTAATTGGTAAATATTAAAATTGTGTAGTATAATAAAGTGTATAGTTAAAATACTAACTAATGTAGAGGGTATTATAGGGTGTATAGAGCAAAATTTCGAGGTGAAGAGCTATGAACAACAGAGAAATTTCTACATTAATGGTGGACAGTATGAATGACTTTGCTAACTTAGTAAAGCTTATAAGTGCGGAGAGGGTGCAACATGATAGTGTTTTAACAGAGAGGCAATTTGTTACATTAAGCAGAATAAATATGCATAAAAAAATCGAGCTTAAAAATTTAAGTAAAGATTTATATGTATCAACTTCTAGTTTATGTATATTATTAAACAAATTGGTGGAACAAGGATATGTGTACAGAGAAGAAGATCCAAAGGATAGAAGAAATACTTTCTACTGTATAACTGAAAAAGGGCATGTTTTAATCAAAGCTGAAGTAGACCATTTACTAGATGTAATAGGTCATAGAATAGAAAAGTTAGATGAAGATAAAAAAGAAAGGTTATACAACTGTATGGTTGAATCAAGCGTTATATTTAAGGAATTATTATAAAATAAAATAAAAAATCATACCAAATTATGTTATAATGAAAATAACCTAAGATTTTTATTTTCTTCTTACATTTATTATTAGGAAATAAAAGTATATTTGCTCGCTAAATTAGCGAGCATTTTTTTACATGTAATTAAATTATATTAAGCATAAATCTATTGATAACTCATGAAAATAATATATATTAATAGGTTTAAAAATTTACCTTTTAATATTAAAATTAAATTTATCAAATAAAAGTACTGGTATATATACTATATTAGTTGAAATTATAAATACAATGATATTTAAAATATTAAAATTGGAAAAATCACGATTAAAATTAAAGTTTGTAAAAATATTTAAGAAAAATAAAAATGAAAAATATATTATACAAGTAATTAAATTATCTTTAATAGCACTAGAGCTTACCTTAAATTTTCTAACTTCTATTAGATATACATTAGCATATACTAATATCATTTTAGAAAATATAAGTAAGAAATAAAGTATATTTGGAAACCTATAAGGAATACTTTTAAAAAATATTATCTCACCTATAGAACAAACCAAACTCCATGAAAAAAATACATTAAACAATTGATATCTTTTAAAATATAAAATTGCTATGCAAATATAAGAACAAAATCGACCTGGTCCAATAGGTAGTGAATTTAATGTATCATAGCCTCCCATAGATATTAATGAAACTTGTTCAGATACTATTTCTAATATAATAAGTGCACATATTACTTTCTCAACAATATAACTATAAGGTAATAAATTTTTAGTAAGCTTTGGACAAACATATAGAAATATTGAAAATAATAAAAGTATAGTTAGATGTTCTTTAGAAAAAATGAAATCTCCATTCATAAATAACTCTCCTAAGATAAATTTAATAAAATCAAGTATACGGCATATCCAAAAATTTTATATATACTAAAGTATATTTTGAGGCTACAAAAATAGAAGTAATAAAATTTGTATTAATTTGTGGTAGTGTAACAAAAAAAAATTAAAATAATAAATTGATAATATACTATTCAAGACATTAAAAAATAAACAATTTAAGGATGTGAATATATTGAAAAAGGGTAGTGGGAAAATATGTGCAGATGCTGGGAGCAAGTATTGCCCGTGTCATCTTGCGTACTCAGGGGATTGTATAAAATGTCCTCTTATAAGAGGAGAAAAATGCTCAAGTTGTTCATGGCAAGGAGTATGTATTTATAATGAACTTAAGCATAGTGAGAATTCAAAAATTAAACAAAGAGAAGAATATATCTGTGATATAAAAGATATAAAAGAAATTAAGGATAATGTATACCTTATAAAAATACAAGTTCCTAAAAATATCATAATAGATTTAAAAAGCCCAGGCGCTTACATGCTTATTAAGGGGATAGACAAGGATAGAGATATATTTAACACGCCTATATCTGTTATGGATGTGGATGATAAAGGAAACATACTAGAAATAATCATAAAGCCAGTAGGAGTAAAGACTAAAAATATAATAAACTTTAAAAAAATAAGAGTAAAAGGACCGTATTTTAATGGAATATTTGGGATTAAAGAAATAAAATCTACATCCGGAGAAAATGTAGTTGTAATAGGCAATGGATTATCTTTAGTAAACTCTATAAATGTAGTTAAAAGACTTATAGAGAATAATAACAAGGTAGAAGTGTTTATAAATAACCAAGCAGATATATTAGATGAAGTAGTAGATAAGTTAGAAAAATTAGGAATAAATGTATATATAACTGATATAAATGAAAATAAAGACTTCTTATTAGACTATATAAAAAGAAATGATATAAGCCTAGTGTATTCAGCTGGAGGCAATAGATTTAATAAATATATTATGGATATTGTAGATGAATACAGCAAAGATATAAAATTTGCTATATCAAACAATAACTTAATATGTTGCGGTGAAGGAATATGTGGTGCTTGCATAATCAATGTAAATGGAGAAAAAGTTAAATCTTGTAAGATGCAAATAAACAGTAGAGATTTTTTAAATTCTAACAATGTATAGGGGGAGTTGTAATGCCTAAAGTAGTTGTTATTGGTGGTGGATGGTCAGGATGTGCTGCTGCCATATCTGCTAAAAAAGCAGGTGCTGATGTTACCGTATTAGAAAAAACAGACTTATTAATAGGTCTAGGTAATGTTGGTGGAATAATGAGAAATAACGGAAGATATACAGCAGCAGAAGAAGCAATAGCACTAGGTGCTAGAGAGTTATTTGAAATCACTGATAAATATTGTACTCATAAAGATATAAATTTCCCAGGACATGATCATGCTACATTGTATAATGTAACAAAGGTAGAAAGACAAGTAAGAAATAAGTTAATAGAAATGGGAATAGACGTTAGATTATTTAGCAGAGTTGTAGATGCAGAGGTTGAAAACGGTAATATAAAAGCTGTAATTTTAGAAGATGGAGAAAAAGTATATGGTGAAGCATTTGTTGAAACAACAGGTTCAGCAGGTCCTATGGGTAACTGTACAAAGTATGGTAATGGGTGTGCAATGTGTGTACTAAGATGTCCATCTTTTGGAGGAAGAGTGAGTATAAGTGAAACTTGTGGATTAGAAGATATGATGGGAAGAAGAAATAATGGTGACTTTGGAGCATTTAGTGGTTCTATGAAACTATTAAAAGAATCTTTAAGTGAAGATATACAAAATGAATTAAATGAAAAAGGATGTGCAGTAGTAGCACTACCTGATGAGCTTAAAAATGCAGAAAAGTTAGACTTAAAGGTATGTCAACAATATGCTCTACCTGCATTTTCTGATAATATAGTTTTACTAGATACAGGTCATGCAAAGCTTATGAGTCCATTTTTTGCTATAGAAAAACTAAGAAAAGTTAAAGGATTTGAGAATGCTTGTATAGTGGACCCATATGCTGGTGGTAAGGGAAATTCTATTAGATATTTATCTGTTGCTAAAAGAGATAACTATATGAGAGCTAAGGGTATAAATAACTTATTTGTTGGAGGAGAAAAATCTGGATTTTATGTAGGTCATACAGAGGCAATATGTACAGGAAGCTTAGCAGGGCACAATGCAGCTAGAAGCTGTGTTGGAATGTATTTACTTCAACTTCCAACTAATTTATTAATAGGTGATTTTATAGCTTATTCTAATAATGAAATGCACAAAGAAGGTGGAGATAAGTTAAGATTTACATTTGCAGGAAGTATTTATTTTAATAGGATGAAAGAGTTGGGATTTTACACTATAGATAAAGATGTTATTAGGGATAGGGTTAGAAAGGCTAGTTTGGAAGGAATATATGATAAGAAGGTTATAGGTTAGGCATTTTGCCTAGCCTTTTTTATACCCTGCGTATAAAAAAACGACGTGGGGGTTAGGTTTTTAAAGCTTATAATTTTTTTATAGATTATGGTGTTTGATAAATTAGTGTATGGTATTTTAAGTTCTATAGGATGCTATAGTTCTTGGTTGGTAAGGTAGTAGATGCTTGGAACAAAACTATTGTTTTGTGCTATTCAAGTTAACATTATTAGATTATAAAGCAAATATTGAATATTAGTTAATATAAAAAGGTAAAACTGTTAAAAATAGATAAATTAGCAAAAAAATTGATCTTTTCAAATCCTCTTATTTATAGTATAATGATATAAATGCTTGTCCCAAAAGGAGGAAAAACTAATGATAAAGGTATGTGAATTGTTCGCTGGGGTTGGTGGATTTAGATTGGGATTAGAAAAAGCTTCAGGTGAATTTAATTTTGTATGGGCAAATCAATGGGAACCGGGAAAAAAAGTACAACATGCTTTTGATTGTTATGTAAGTCATTTTGGAGAAGAAAATCATGTAAATTCAGATATATCAAAAATAGACAAAAATGAAATACCCGACCATGATTTATTGGTGGGAGGATTCCCATGTCAAGATTATTCGGTAGCTAGTACAGGAGCAAAAGGAATACAAGGAAAAAAGGGTGTTTTATGGTGGGAAATAAGAGATATATTAGAAGCTAAGCAACCTAGATTTGTATTACTTGAAAATGTTGATAGATTATTAAAATCTCCAGCAAAGCAAAGAGGTCGTGATTTTGGAGTTATGCTTGCATGTTTTAATGAATTAGGTTATTCAGTGGAGTGGAGAATAATAAATGCAGCTGAATATGGATTTAGCCAAAGAAGAAGAAGAATATTTATATTTGCATTTAGAAATGATACGGAATATGCAAATAAAATAAATAGAAACAATTTAAGAGAGTGGATACATAAGACTGGTTTCTTCCAAGAAGAATTCCCTATTATGAATCAATCAACGAAAGCGGAAGATAAATTAGAAGTAGAGGAGACGGAATCTGAGCAGCTATCTATTATTGAATCAGATAATATAGAATTAAAGGAAATAGCTATTACTAAAGAAGATAAAATAGATGCAGAACAAGTTACGATGGAGTATGATGATATACTAGAAATATCAGAGAATTTTAAAATGGAATTTAAAAACACAGGTATAATGACAAATGGAGTTATATATACTGAAAAAACAATACCTAGATATAATGGAGAGTTTACTTTACTAAGAGATATATTAGAGAGAGATGTAGATGAAAAATATTATTTAGATGGTGATGCTGAAAAACTTGCTAAATGGGAATACCTAAAGGGTGCGAAAAAGATACCAAGAACTAGCAAGACTGGCCATAGCTATATATTTAGTGAAGGTCCATTAGCATTTCCAGATCCAATAGATAAGCCATCAAGAACAATGCTTACAAGTGAGTCATCTGTTAATAGAAGTACTCATGTGGTACGAGATCCACAAACAGATAGGTTGAGACTATTAACACCAATAGAGGCGGAAAGACTTAATGGGTTTGAGGATAATTGGACTAATAGTGGAATGACAGAAAAGTTTAGATATTTTTGTATGGGAAATGCTTTGGTTGTTGGTTTAGTAGAAAAAATGGGTAAATCTATTAATTCCATTGTTGAAAAAGAAAATACTAGAGAAATAAGTAATGATTATGTAGTAGATATGTATAAACAGCAGAAAGAAGATAAACAAATAATAATATACTGTCAAGAAATATTAGATACATTTGATAAAATAAGTGCTTTAACTAGTAAAAATGATTTTAATAAAATTATCGATGTAATTAAGTATTATCAAGCTAATATATTGAATTTATCAAAAGATTCTATTTTAGAAAAAATGTCTAAAGATATAGAATTAATTATAAAAAGTAAAGATGATAAAAATGACAGTATAAGTGATGAGGTAGCAATAACTAAATAAATATTAAAATAAGGATGTATAATTTTATGTTAATTATACATCCTTATTTTTAAATAAGTGGAATTTCAGATAAATTCAAAGTATTATTAGATTCATTATAACTGTATTTTATTAATTTTATTTTAGTCCACAGACCATTTTCATATGGTTTTCTAACTTTAATATAATTTCTTTTACATATATCTTTAGCATAAGTTACAACATCATCTGGAAAATCATATGCTACAACAAAAGCTTCAATCATATTATAATCACCATAAGCATATTCTTGGCTTATCCAGTCAACATATTTCATTACTTGATTAATAGTATCCTTATCTGCTAATTCCTTTTTTATTTCTATAGTTAGATATTTAGATATAGTATCAAATCCTGGAATATATTTATATCCGAATACATCCATTTTATCCATCCATATAATAGGTTTAAACGGAGATGCAACTACTTGGTGTGAGATATAGTCCCATTTTCCGAATATTGAATTAGGGTTATTGCATAAATCCGAAATAATAGCACCTTCTATGGCCATTTCACTACTAATTTTATTCTTATGCTTTTTTCTTTTATCTTGGCATTGTTTTAATATATCAGAAGCATCTAATTTGTAACTGATATCAACATTATTGTTTATTTCCTTATGTAAGTTATCATTAAATTCATAAACTTTGTCAAAGTTATTAGAGTTAATATATTCCTCATTTCTTTTAAGGATAATATCTTTTAAAGCTTTATTTTCTTGATCATCTATTTTTACAAAAGATAATTGTTGAAAAGCTCTTAACATTCTAAAACTATGTGGATTAGATGAAAGCACATCATCCATATCTACACCAGATTTAAAAAAATTAGGGTAAGGTACAAAGGTACATAAACATCTTTGGGTACAATTTACAATTTCTTTTTTTCCATTAGGGTCTTTTAATTTATCTTTAAATAGAGGAAGTATTTTATAATCTTTTATGGATTCTTCAGAATGATTTATTGGATAAAGAGCATCTGGGTAGTTTTTAAATTTACAATCAAAGTTTAAATTTTTTAACACTCCTATTCCATAAATATTTCTTTGAATGAAAAAGTAAACATTATCTCCTTCTTTCATAGAAAAATAATCTGCAAATGTTGCTTTTATAGTATCATGCCAATTAGATTTTGGGATAGAAAGTAGAGTAGAGTAAATACCATTTTCTATACAGTATTCTAATGATTCTATTCTATCTAAATTAAATATATATCCAGCCATGCTCAATCCTCCTTAAATATTACTAAGCTATATACAATATACATAGTTATTTGGTATAAGTATAATATAACAATTTTTTACAGTATTTTAAATATATAAAGTAATTGCTGATAGCAATTTTATACAGTTGGGAGAGTTAAAAATGAAATATGATGAGAAATCAGTAAATTCTATTTTACAATATGCAAATAAATTAGTAGGACAATCTTTTGCAGAGATAGACAAATATTCTAGACTAGAAGATAACAAAGGTAAAGGTAATTTAGGACAAGTAATTGAAGAAAGTTATTTTGGTTATGATGTTAACTCTAGAGCAGAAGCTGATTTTGCTCATGTTGGAATTGAGCTTAAAGTAACACCTTATAAAAAAAATAAGAATAATACTATATCTGCAAAAGAAAGATTAGTATTAAATATAATAAATTACATGGAAGAATATAAGAAGACATTTTATGAAAGTTCATTTTGGAAGAAAAATAAAGAACTTCTTCTTGTGTTTTATGAATGGCAAAAAGAGCTGGATAAAAAAGATTACATAATTAAAGATGTTATGTTACATAAATTTTCAGAAGAGGATTTAATAGTCATAAGAAATGATTGGGGAACTATAGTTAATAAAATAAAGGCGGGTAAAGCACATGAAATTTCAGAGGCAGATACCAACTATTTAGGAGCTTGCTCAAAGGGAGCAAATAAAAACTCAGTTAGACGGCAACCTTTTTCTGAGATGCTAGCAATGCAAAGGGCATTTTCATTGAAATCTTCATATATGACTCATTTAATAAGAAAGAGATTAGGGCATAAGGGAGAAAATACAGTAAGTATACTTAAAGGGACTAAAAAAGGTATAGAAGAATTATTACATGAAAAATTTACACCATACTATGGAAAAAGTATAGATGAAATATGTAATGAGCTTGATATCAATCTAATTAGCAAAAATGGAACGATACCTAAAAATTATGCTCAGATAATATCTAGTAAAATATTAGGAATAAAGGACAATAAGATAGATAATATAGAGGAATTTTCCAAAGCTAATATAAAGTTTAAAACTGTTAGAATTGAAAAAACCGGTAAAATCGAACAACATATGTCACTAGAAACGTTTAAATATACTGAAATTATAAAAGAAACATGGGAAGAGTCTGAATTAAGATCTATGTTTGCAGAACAAAAGTATTTATTTGTTGTGTTTAGATATGATGATAATGATATTTTAAGATTAGATAAAATTAAGTTATGGAATATGCCTTTGAGTGTTTTAGATACAAAATTAAGAGAAACATGGGAGGAAACGGTTAAAGTTATAAAAGAAGGTTTGGTTATAGAAGTTAAAGGAGGTAGAAAATTTGATAATATGCCAGCTTCTACTTTTAATAGAGTATGCCATACCAGACCACATGCTAAAAATAGCAAGGATACATATCTGCTACCAGATGGGAGAGAGCATGTTAAGAAGTGTTTTTGGTTGGATAGAGAGTATATATTATCAGTGATAGAAAAAAAATGATTGTTTTGTAATGAAATTTAATATACGAGATTATGATACACAATGAATTTACAAAGATGATTTTATGAAAAATTAAAGGTATTGAAATATCTTTTTAGCGAAGATATTAGATAGTAAAATATGGATTATGAAGTTGCAGTAACTAAATTATAAGTAATATAGGATAAAGTGTTTAGCGCAGTAAAGGTTAAACACTTTATTCTAGATTTATTAATTAAAGAAATTTATTAATGAAAATAAGAATATAAATGTATAAAATGTAAGTAAGAAGTAATAAATGTTACTAGTATAAACAAGATATAATAAAAATATAGAATGATATTAATACACAAATTACTTATATAAAATAAATAGGGGGTAAAGTATGGATGCAAAATTAAGGGGAGAAGAAATAAAGAAGATAACTGAAAATGAATCAAATGCATATATAACAGGTGTGAGGTTGAGGTATGAAGGTGAAATACAAACATTCAATGCATATAAAATTCCATTAAAATATCTAGTATATAATAAGTATAATGGAAGAATAGGTTCAGCAGTCAAATCATTTGAGGTTCAAAATCATTCACTAAATCCTGAAAAAAATGAAGATTGCAAGATAATAGAAAAGTTTCTATGGGAGTCTAAGGAGGATAGAAATAAAAAAACAGAAAATAGTTTAATAATTAATGGACAACAACAATGGGGAATAGTCACTGCAGATGGGGTTATAATCGATGGAAATAGAAGAGCAAGTTTGTTAAATAAGATATATGATAAGAGAGAATCAATTAAACATAATGTAGACCACTGTGAATATTTTATAGCTATAGTTTTACCTAATAATGCTACAAAAAAAGAAATAATGAAATTAGAAACAACATATCAAATGGGTCAAGATGAAAAACTAGATTATAATCCTATAGAAAAATATCTAAAATGTAGAGATTTAAAGTATGAGGGGTTTACTGAAGTTGAAATAGCAAGTATGATGACTGAAGAAAAATCAGATGTAGAAAATATGTTATATATATTAAATTTAATGGATGAATATTTAGATAAATATGGGTATAGCGGAATTTATACTATGCTTGATAAAAAAGAGGGACAGCTTAAAGATTTATCTAGTTATATAAAAAAATATATTAATAGAAAAACAGATACTAATTGGGCATATGAAGATACAGATATAAGTGATTTAAAAGAGATTTGTTTTGATTATATAAGAGCTCAATATGAAGGTAAAGAGTTTAGACTGATTGGCAATACAAATAAAGAGAGTATATTTTCTGATGAAAAAGTATGGAGAGGGTTTAAAGAAGAACATTTTAACAAGATAGACGTTATATCTGATGAGGAAGAGCCAGTTGAAAATATAAGGAAAGACAACCCGGATGTGGACTTATCTAAATTATTAAAATCTAGAGATCTTGATTGGCAATCAAAAGTAAAAGAGAAACTTAAAAATAATATAGATGATAGTTATGAAGAGATTATAAATATAAAAAGAGCTAATGAACCTCAAAAATTAATTTTAAAGGCTTTATCAACATTGAATAAGATAAATACTAATATAGAATCATTTTATAATGATGAAGAAGTATTAAATAATTTAGATAAAATAAGTGATTTAATAACTAACTATAAGTCACAGATAAATAGTAAGAGGTTAAATCATGATTAGTATAAATTTAAAAACTATTGAAAATAATTTTATTTTATATGATATATCTGATTTGAAAAAAGGTAACGAAAAGAGATTTATACGACATGTAAAAAGCTTTCTCAATGGAAAAGAAAATGGAAAAGAAATAATTATTTCGTTTGATTTGCAAAATAAGGATATAATTTTACAAAATATTATACAAAGCGGAAAAACATATAATATAGACATAAAATTATCTAGTGAAAGTATAAAACAACTACAAGATTTTATAAATAATGAAGAAGCTTTTAAGAAATTTACTAAAAATGCATATGAAATTAGGAATAATAATTGTGATAAAAATCAATTTAAAAAATTTTGCCAAGTACTTGAAGATAATTTAAGAGGTAGAATTTTACGACCGACACAATTATTAGCCTCATATCATTTAGCATTTTCTCAAAATGCATGCAATTTTTCAGTACCGGGGGCTGGAAAGACTAGTATTGTTTACGGAGCATATTGTTATTTAAAGAGCTTAACAAAAGATGAATTAAAGAATGTTGATAAATTACTTATAATAGGCCCATTGAGCTGCTTTGGGCCGTGGAAAAAAGAATATATAGAATGTTTTAATAAAGAACCATCAGTAAAGGTATTATCTGGAGGAGTAGCAAAAGATGATAAATTAAATTATTTATACTCTAAATCTCACTGTGAGGTAACATTAATATCATATCAAGCAGTGCCTGGAATAATTAATGATTTAATATATTTTCTTAAGACAAACAAGGTCATGATTGTGTTAGATGAAGCTCATAAAATAAAAAATACAAATGTAGATGCTGGGATTATAGCAAAATCTATTCTTAATCTAGCAAAATATGCAAAGTCTAGAGTTGTACTTACTGGAACTCCAGCTCCAAATGGATATGAAGATTTATATAATTTGTATAATTTTATATGGCCAAATAAGAAGATAATCAAATATCGTGTTAATCAACTAAAAAATATGTCTAAAAATATTAAAGATCCTAGAGTAGAAGACTTTATACAGAGCATAGAACCATTTTTTATAAGAATAAAAAAAGAAGATTTAGAAATTCCGGAGCCAATAAATAATCCACCTATTTTAGTAGACATGGATGATTTACAAAGAGAAATATATACATCTATAGAAAATAAGTATATAAAAGCCTTAAGAGAAGATGATAAAAATATTTTATGTCAATTTACTAAGGCAAGATTAATTAGGTTAATGCAAGTCGCAACAAATCCATCACTTTTAAATAAACCATTAGAGCAGTATTATAAAGATATAGGAATTGATAATACCTTATTTATTGATGATAATGAAATAATTAGCAAAATAAAAAGATATCAATCTCTAGTTCCAAATAAGTTTAAAGAAACATTAAAGCTTGTAAAAGATATCATAAATAAAGGTGAAAAAGTTATAATTTGGACTGTATATATAGGTAATTTAAGGTCTTTATATGAATATCTAGAAAGCAATGGTATAGAGTGTAAATGTTTATATGGTGAGACTCCAGTAGAAACAGATAGCCTTATTGAAGTTGATACTAGAGAATCTATAGTAGAGGAATTTCATAATCCGCAATCATCATTTAAAGTAATTATAGCAAATCCATTTGCTGTTTCTGAGTCAATTTCTTTACATAAAGCGTGTCATAATGCTATTTATCTAGAGCGCAATTTTAATGCAGCAAATTTTATACAGTCCAAGGACAGAATACATAGACTAGGATTAGATATTAATGATAAGGTAAATTATTATTACATACTATCAAAAAATACAATAGATGAAACTATTCATGAAAGATTAGAATTTAAGGAAAAAAGGCTTAAAGCTATCATAGAAAGTTCTAATATACCTCTTTTTGATAATTTGCAAGATGATTTTTCTGAATCTGATATTAAAAAGGTGATTGACGATTATGTTAGAAGAGCTAAGTAAAATAAGTAATTTTGGAAATATAAGATGCATTGAATATATTTGGAATAGCATAAATAGCCCTATAGATAGACAGAACCTTTTTATACATTGTATATGTAATAGAGAAAATTTATCTATACCAGTTGATAGTATAATAACGTTGCTTAAATACTTAGAATTAATTAATAAAGATGGAGATTTAATAAAGAAAATAAATATAGATAGAATAGATATGCCATTATCAAACATTATATCAAAAAGATTATTAATAAAAATAATAGAGGAAGGTTTTATAGATATAGTTGGGGTTGAAAATATTAGATTTGACGTAATTGATGAATCATTAACTTTAAAAAAAGTGTCTATACCAATCATATATAGCGGTTTAAGAAATATAATGATAGAGTTAGATATTTTAAAGGAACATAAAGACGTAAAAAGTTTACTTGTAGTAGATGAAAAATATGTATCATACTTTAAAAGTAAAATTAAAATAATACATAAAAAATTCACTTTAGAAGAATTAAAAAAGAAATTAGAATTAAATGATATTAATGGAGAAAGAGCTGAAGAGTATGTAGTTGAATATGAAAAAGTAAGATTAGAAAAAAATAAATATAATAATAAAATAAGACGTATATCAGATATAGACGTATGTGCAGGATATGACATAATATCATTTAATGATGAAGAGAGTAAATCCATAGATCGCTTTATAGAAGTAAAGAGCATAACTAAAGATTATGGATTTTATTGGAGTAATAATGAAGTTAGAGTTGCAAAAGAAAAAGGAAACAGCTATTATCTATATCTAGTGGAATTAGGGAAAATAAAAAATAAAAATTACATACCAATAATTATACAAAATCCATATGAAAATGTATTTTTAGAAGAAGAGTGGGTAAAAGAAGAATCTCAATGGTATGTAAGTAAATGAATATTACAGTACTAACTAAAGATGAAATATTTATTATATGTTAGTACTGTAAATTTATATTAAATCATGTTTTAATAAATTTTTATATACTTTGTAGTATATTGAAATGTTCACTATGATATCTTTTCCCCATAGACTATACTCACTTTCATAAATATCAATCAATTTAGCAGCAGATTTTTTGTTTAAATTGTTTTCAATTCTTCAATAAAAAAGTTTATCATAAAAATGAGATGATTCAGATAAGAATTTAGAGTATCCTTGCTACATAAAAAATATCTAGTATCATAGAGCGTTTATTCATAGAATCTAATTTAGGATAAAACTCACCACGTTCATAAAATTCAATCATACTATGCTGCATATCAACTTTATTACCAAGCTCATACTGAGATAATCTAATAGACAGTCTAAGTTTCTTTAACTTTTGTATAAAAATATATTCCGGCAAATCACTATAATCATACAATTCATGGATAAAATTTACATTTAGAAAGTACACACATAGGCAATCTGTACAAGAAGCCTGGTATTTTTGTTCATAGGGATTATATATGAATAATTATATAGTTGAGAAAGTTAAATTTCTGTATAGAATATATATTATAAAGTGGTGGAGGTGATGTATATGAAGAGACTAAATAATTATATAAATTTAAATAGATACTATTATTTTATAAGATAGGAGCATTTGCTTCTATTTTATTGTTATATATTACCTGTAACAATTGCTATAATTAAATAAAGGGGGGGGGGGAAGTTATATGTATGAGTATAAATTTATAAAAGTGCCATTAAAAAAAGGATGGAATATTAAAACTGGTGATACTTTTGAGGAATGTAAAAATACTATTCAAGAAGAAGTAAAAAATGGATGGAGATTAAAGCAAGTTATTGTTCCAGTAAATGAAAATACTGGTATAGCACCATATCAAGCATCATATTGTTATCAAATTATTTTTGAAAAAGAAATAAAATAATTATTTGAAACAATAAAAGGCAAGTGAATATTCTTATGACCTAATTGATATAAATTTACAATCATGGTATATTAAGTATTGTAAATTTTGGAAAATAGTTGAAGGGGAGTAAGATATGTATTCATTTGAACTGCGTGGATTATTTATTTTTGGATTACCAATATGGATAATTGCAAGAATAATAATCTTAATGAACAGAAAGAAAAAGGGGATTAAATTTAACATTGGGGATGAAATTTTAACTAATCTATTTGTTATATATTTATTTTTACTTATAGGAATAACTATTTTACCTATAACTATAGGTGAAATGTCTCCATATTTACAGGAATTAAGCTTTATAGAAAGGTGTAATATAAACATAGTTCCATTTATAGATTATTTTAAAGGTGCAAATTACCTTGGAAGTATAATAAGAAATATAGTTGGAAATTTAATTTTATTAATGCCATTTATACTGTATATATGTGCAAAAAGTGAAAAATCAAGAGATTTAAAATCCGCTACTAAGATAACTTTTTTAATATCATTATCAATAGAGTTAACTCAGTTAGTTATGAATATATTTGGACTTACATATACAAGAGTTGTTCATGTTGAAGATTTAATATTAAATACATTAGGTGGGATTATAGCGTGGGGCATATTTAAACTTATGTATAGAGGTAAAATAAAAATTATGATAGATAATACACATTCTCAGTTAATTGAAGAGGGTCAAATTTAATATACTAAAACTAATAGAGCATTAGAAATATTGCTCTTTTTTATTTAAAAAATTTTTATAAATATCTAAAATTAGGCATAAAAATAAATTGGTAAAAAGTATTACCAATATTATTTAATATGAAACATAGTGAGAATTTGTAGCAAAAAGTTGTTCATAGTGTTTTTTAACAGATTTATCTAAATTATTTACTTTGATATTAACATACCTAACAGGTATTTTTTCATGATTTGCTATTTTATAATTACAACCAGTAAAGTATTTCATAAAGACATCATCATCTAATAAAAACTCAGCTACAAAAGTATCAGCTTCCTTTTCAAGTTTTTCATAAAGAATCGGATCATATTTTTCAACCTCTAAAGTATTTATATCTGGATGAAGTAGTACATGTCCAAGTTCATGAGTATAAACTCTTTTTTTATCTTCATCAGAAAGATTAGGGTCTATAAGTACATACTTTGTATTACCAATCTTAAAATAACACCCCTCAGGTAAGTCAGTCCCCAAAATATCATCAAAACAAGAAGTAACAACTTTAAATTGATGAAGTAATTCTAATGCACTATATCCTGGATAATACTTCTTTAGAATTCTCACTTTTTCTTTTATATATTTTAAATTCAAAATTAATCTCCCCTTCATAAAAATCGCTTTGCTCATGTCGCCAACGACTTCGTCCGTTGCTCAAAAATCGCTTCGCTCAAAAAATTAAAAGTTATTACTATTTATTCTTTTCTTTGTCTATAGCTAAAAGCATCCCCATTTTAATAGCTTGTAAAACCCCATCTATGGCTTCTTTAGAAGCTGGCTTACCACAAAACATTAATCCATCTTGCTTTAACATTTCTTCAGCATTTTCTAATATGTTTTTAATATCTTTTTCACTTTTTTTAGTTATATCACATTCATCATAAGTTCTTTCATCAGTAAGGCCTAGTAAGTAGTCAGTAGACACTTCAAGTGCATCAGCAAGTCTTGAAAGTACGGCAGATTTTGGTTCTCTTAATCCATTTTCATATCTAGATAAACTAGCTTCTGTTATATTTGCTCTTTTTGCTAATTCTTTTTGATTTAAATTTAAATAACGTCTAGCTCTAGAAATTCTCTGTGCAATAGTCTCCAAATTCTTCACGCTCCTTTGGTTAAAATTAACATTATTTAGTTATATTTTAATAATATCACAGTGTTATTAAAAAGGAAATAAAAATGTACATACGGTAATAAAAATATACAAAATATACAAATTACTAAAAAAAATGATAATTTGTATAATAAAATTACCAAAAACTAATTGACACTTACAAAATATGGATGTAATATTTAGTTACAAAGGAGCAAAAAAATATTTATCATAAAAAAATAAAATAGAGATAGGGGAGTAAAATAATGGGACTTAGAATACTTAAATCAAAAAGGGCATTATTTGGATTAACACAAGTTAAAGTAGCAAATATGATGGGGATGAATACAAAAACTTATAATCTTAAAGAAAATGGAAGGGTAGATTTTTCATTAGAGGAAGTAGTAAAAATAAGTAAGGTATTAAATCTTAATATTAAAGAAGTAAATGAGATATTTTTAAATTTAGATATTGAGAATTAGTTATACAAAAATTTTTACTTATTATATTACCAAAAGGTAATAAAAATAGCTAAATTATAAAAAAATGATAATAAATATATACAAAGGGGATTTATATGAGAGATTTAAAGGTATTTTTTAATAAGGAATTTGGAGAAATAAATGTAATAGTAGTAAATAACAAGGAATATATAGAGGCTATAGGAATAGCTAAGATATTAGGATATGTAAATCCTAGAGATGCAATAATAAGACATTGTAAAAAAGAGGGGGTAATTTTTTCCGACGTGGGGGTAGTTACTGGTTTTAGAGATAATAAAAGTGAAATAATACAATTTGTTAGAAAGAAATTTATAGATGAAAGTAATGTGTATAGATTAATTATTAGGTCAAAACTACCTAGTGCAAAAAGATTTGAAAAGTGGATAATGGAAGAAGTAATACCTTCTATTAGAAAAAATGGAGCTTATATGAATGAAGATGTTATTGAAAAAGCTTTAGAAAATCCAGACTTTATAATACAAATGGTAACTAAGTTAAAGGAAGAAAGAAATCAAAGAATGTTAGTAGAGAAAAAGGCTAGAAAGCTTGAAAAAACTATAGAACTAGATAAGCCACTTGTAAATTTTGCAAAAACTATAGCTACAAGTGAAGATGCTATAACAATAGGACAGTTTGCTAAAATACTAAACAACAATAACATAAAAATAGGAAGAAATAGACTATTTAGTATGTTAAGAGATAATGGATATCTTATAAAAAGTGGTAAAGAAAAGAACATGCCAAAGCAAGTGTATATAGAAAGAGGGCTTTTTAAAGTATCTGAAAGCATTTTAAATACAAGTGAAGGTGAAATAATATCCACAACAACACTTATAACTGGAAAAGGTCAAAAATATTTTTTAGAAAAAACTTACAAATAGATAAAAAAATAATGGTTAAAATTAACCATATTAAGTATTAACAGTAAATAATAAAGATAAACCAATAATAAAAACAACTATATATCCTAGTATATCTATTTTTGTAAATGATTTAAAATCTTTAAAAAATTTATAAAGTACTCTAATTAATATAATTACAACAAATACGCTAATTAGAAAATTATAAGAACTAAAGTTGGTATTAGGTAAAAATATAGCATCAAATGTACTTAAACCTATGGCAAGTAATAAAAATATTATAAATTGCTGTTTATCAGTTAATTTCAAATAATCACCTCAGAAGTATTATATATTACTAGGAAAAAACTTACAAATAAATATAAAGGGGGATAAACTAATGAGAAAATTTTTAGAGGCTAATATAACTCATAATACAAAGAAAATGAGTAAATATGAGTGGTTAAAGGAAAGGGGAAAAGGTATAGGTGGAAGTGATGCATCTAGTGTAGTTGGGCTTAATCCATACAAAAGCTCTGTAAGTGTATATTTAGAAAAACTTAGCTATATAAAAAATAACATAAACAATACAGATGATAAAACTATAAATAGTATATTAAATAAAAATACACAACATATTGAAGATACTATTTATACAAATTACAAAATAGAGCTAGGTAATAAGTTAAAGGATTTTGTAGCTAAGGAATTTGCCTTAAAAACTAATAAGAAAGTCAGAAATATTAATGGGATACTTAAAAATGATAAATATCCATTTGCAATAGCAAATATTGATAGAGCTATTGTAGGAGAAAAAGCATTTTTAGAGTGCAAGGTAAGTGGAAGCTATTTTAAAGGAGAATGGAAAAATGGGGTGCCAATTAATTATAAAGTACAATGTTATCATTATATGGCAGTTACAGGAGCTACTCATTGTTATGTAGCAGCACTTATAGGTAATGAAGATTTGGTTATTCATAAGATTGATAGAGATGAAGAAATAATAGAAGATATTATGAAGTTAGAGAAAATGTTTTGGGAAAAGTGTGTACTAGGAGATAATATCCCAATACCAGATGGAAGTGATGATTATTCAAAGGTACTTAAAAACCTTTATAAAGAAAGCAAAGAAGAAGAGATAATACTATTTGAAAAGGAAAATTACTTAAATAGATATGATGATGTAGTAGGTCTTATAAAAGAGTTAGATAGTGAGAAAAAGGCTATAGAACAATATATACAAAGTCAAATGAAAGAGTATGAAATAGCTTACATTGGGGATAGAAAAATTAGTTGGAAAAAGCAAAGTAAAAATATATTAGATTCTAAAAGATTAAAAAAAGAACATCCTGATTTAGCTAAAAAGTACATGAAAACTACTACATCAAGAGTGTTTAGAATTTAAGGAAAAATTAATTATGGATTTAAAAGCTTAAAATTAGGGGGATTAATATGGCAGTTTATAGGCATATACACATAGATTATTGGCAAGATGGTTTTGTACTTGATTTAACACCAGAGGAGAAATATTTTTATATTTACCTTATGACAAATAGCAAGACTAGCCAATGTGGGATATATGAATTACCTAAAAGGATTATAGAAACAGAAACAGGATACAACAGAGAAACAGTAGAAAAGCTTCTTAAAAGATTTGAGGACTATGGAAAAATTATTTATAGTGAGGAAAGTAAGGAGATTTTTATTAAGAACTGGCTTAAGCACAACAAGGTGGTAAGTCCAAAGGTTAAAAAATGCGTAGAAAAAGAACTTTTAGATATTAAAAGCATTGACCTTATAAATTTATTTTTAAAAGAATGTCATAGGTATGGATACGCTATAGACATAAAAAATAAAAATATTACCACTATGGATAGTGTATCTATACCCATAACTAAAGTAGAAAATAACTTTGAGTATGGGTATGGGGAAAAAGAAAAACAAAAAGAAAAACAAAAAGAAAAAGAAAAATATAGAGATGGTGAGATAAATAGGGGTGGTAGTGATGGAAAGTATAAAAATGAGTCTAAAAAATTTAAATGTACCACAAAATATGAAAAAGAGGATGGAGTATTTTATAAAAAGCCAAGTGAAGAACAACTTAGAAAGTTCAGAGAAGAACTTAAAAGAATATAGATGTTATAAGTGTAGAGATATGACTTTTATTATAAATGATGGTGTAGCAGTTCCTTGTAGTTGTAGAAAAGTTAGAGAAGCTGAAGATATTTTAAAAAAGAGTGGAATAAGTGAAAAGTTTAGAAATAAAAGATTTGATAACTTTGACTACTCAGTAGATATGATTCTAATGGATGCTTATAAAAAGGCTAGTGATTATGTAAAGTTTTTTAATGAAATTGAAAATGATAGAGGAAATTCTATTATGTTTTTAGGACAAGTAGGATCTGGTAAGACTCACTTAAGTCTTGCTATTTGTAATGAGCTTATGGATAGTGGTGTTGGTGTTGTGTATATGGGTTATAGAGATGTTATAACTAGGCTTAAGCAAAATATTATGGATGAAGTTTATTATAACAATGTTATGAATAGGTATAAAAATGCTAGAGTTCTTTTGATTGATGATTTGTTTAAGGGAGGATAAGCCATAGTGATGTTAATATTATTTTTGAGATTGTAAATCATAGGTATTTTAATAATTTGCCTGTTATTGTAAGCTGTGAAAAGAGAGTTAGTGAGCTTATGGATATTGATGAGGCTATTGGCAGTAGGATTGTTGAGATGTGTGGTGATTATATTTGTGAGATTAGAGGAAAGAAGCTTAATTATAGAATTAGGGGATAGAGAAACTAAGTTTATATAATATGAAAATTGAGATATATTACAAAATTATGTAAAATAATAGTAATAAAAAATTATTAAATAAAAGGGGAGTTATATGAAAAAACTTATTATATGTCTTTGTTTTATATTATCAATATTTTCATTAGTTAGCTGTAATAAAGGAAAAGTATCTAATGATATTAAAATTGAAGTTAGTGAATCTACTAAATTTTCTAAAGAGGAAATAGATAATGCAATTAAATGTGTTAAAGATAATTTTAGTTTTGAAGGATCTACTTTAACAAAGATATGGTATGATGAAGAGAAATCTAATCATTGGGTTGATGCTTATTTAGAATATGGACGTGGTTTGGAAAATGGAGCTAAGGGAGAAAATGTTATTGTTTTACTATCAGATTTTGATGTTGATGGCTCTGGTGATAATCCTGTTTTAGAGCCAAATACCACATACACAGACTATCAATGGACATTGATAAGAGATAATAAAGCAGGCAATTGGAAAATTGATGGTTCGGGTTATTAGAATTTAATTTATTATAAATAGCAAAAATAAACAATTTAAGTAATAAAAAAGACAGGTTTCCGATGCCTGTCTTTTTTAATTAGTGAAAATTATATTAAATAAAAAGAATAAAAAATAATAATGGATTTATTTTAGTAGGATATTTAAAGTATGCCCTAAAATGGAATTAATATACAAAAAATTTATAAATAAATAATTAGAATAAAATATATTAGATGATTTAGACTTAATTATAAATCATAAAAAGTATGGATATACATTAGAATAATTGTAAATATTTTCATTTGCGATTCAGGTAAATATAAAATATGGTATAATATTACAGTTAAAAAATAAATATTGTTTATAAATTATAAAACATGAGGGATAAAATGAATATAGTAAACTTATTAGGAATAACGTACAAAGAAGATATAATAAGCAACTTAATAGTTGGATTAATAAATGAATCTAAAGTATTTAGAAACTCATTTATTAAAAATATTTTAAATATAGAAAATCCATCAGATTTTAAAGTTAAGGCTTATACAAGAATAGCAACATCAGCTGGTATTCCAGATATAATCGTAACATTAGAAAATGAAAAAGATTCAAGATTATTAATAGTGGAAAATAAGTTAAAGGCAGATGAAGGGTTTAATCAAACTTTAAGGTATTCAGATGAAAAATGTATAGAGGATTTAGTAGATAATAAGTTATTGGAATTAAAAAATAAAGATTTAACAACAGAGTTTATATTTTTAACTTTAATTCCTGAACAAATACCTACTGGGGATAAATTTAAAAACATAACATATAAAGATTTAATTGAAAATGTAGACGTAGATATTGAAGATGAAGTATTAAAAAGAGTATATTGTGATTTTGTATCAATATTAAAAGATTTCTATAAAGATTTAGATATTAATGAATATGATAAACTTATAGATAGTTGTTTTAATGAAGAAGATAAAACTAGGGCATTTATAAAGTTTAAAAATATAGTAAAAAATATAAACGGTAAAAGTGGACTAAGTGTTAGAGAAATTGGAAAGGCAGGTGGAAATGGTAGGTTAAGTTATTATGCAAAACTATCTAAAGATAGTTGGATAGGAAAAGAGGAAGCACGATTTATAAATAATACTTATAAAATAACAAAAGATTGTTATGATATACATCTAGAAGCATCTTTTGATATTTTTAATAAAAAGATGACATTACCTCTACATTATGAACCTAGACCATATATACCTAGAAAAAGATTAATAGAAAAAACAAATGAAGAAGATTATCAAAAATATATAACTAAAAGAGATTATGTAAAAGGTTTAGTACATAATGAAATTCATGAGCTTGGAGATAGTAATATAAAACCTTACAACGGGTCTAACACGATAGCATCTATTAATATACCAATAGATGAAAATATCACAATTAAAGAGTTTATAGAGTCAATTGAAAAGTATATGATTATAGTAGAAAACATAGTAGATAAGTGTTTAAAGTAGGCCATGAGTAAATAGAAGTTGATTTTATGATAACTTAATATAAACAACAAATGAGCTGTATTTTACAGCTCATTTATTTCATTCCTATTATATTTTTAGATAACTCATTAATACTATCAGATAGAACCTGAAGCTTTCCTTCAATCCTTACAAGCAAATACATACTAAGGGCTATAGGAAAGCCAACAGAAGCTATAAGATTTTGTAATTCAGAATTCATAAAAACACATCCTTTCAATAAATTAAAAGCTATGCTAAAAATAGCATAGCCTTATTAACTATAAAACCAAGTCGTACTCAGTAGTTCCAGTTTCAACAACTTTAGCCTCTACTAAAGATGCAAAGTTTTCTCCACCTGGTTTAAATATATTTTTAGAAAGTATAGTAGTCATAGCTGTTTTTATCTCTGATTCAGTTAAATTTTCTCTAGGGTCATCTACTGATATAGAAACTTTTTTTCCTGATGTTGTCATAAAGCTCATTAATAATTTCTTTGTAATTTCCATAATACACCTCCATATAATTTAATAACCTATTCTGATAATGTAGTGTTATCTATTATAGCTACTTCAAGTAACGTATTATTTTGAAGTGATGCTATAACAGATCCAACAGCATATACATCATCATCTGTTGCTTCTGGGTCAACATTAGAGTAAGTTTTACTTTTTACCTTTGTCTTTCCAGTTACATCATCCATACCACAGTCAAATCTTAACTTTAATCCTGATAGATTTTTAGTTGCTACTACTGCCATAATCATTCCCCCTTTTTTGTAGTTCTTGATAATAAGTATAGGTATTTTGAGTTTTAATAGAAATTAAAGTTTTTTATAAAAAAATTTAAATACCTATGTATGAAAACACGACGTAGGGTATTGTATTTTATAATTAAAAATAGAAGGAAGTATATTAAAAAATATTGAAAGTTAAGTATAATTTAAGTTAAAGGTGGAGGTGCTATTTTATGCTAGATTATTTGACTAAAGATGATTTACCAGAGTCTATTAAGGATTTAGCTGATGTTATTGGAATAGATTCCTTTAAAAAGCTTGTTAAGTTTGCTGGGGGAAGTAGCGTATACATTCCTAATGAAAGTAGTATTACTAAACCTGTTAGGAATAAAATTATGAAAAAAGATTTTAATGGTAATTACAAGGAACTGTCTAGAAAATTTGGCATAAGTGAAGTTCAAGTTAGAAATATTATAAATGACAAAATTGATAGAATTTAAAAAAATTAGGTTACAAAATTATTAAAAAATTAAATTATACATTATAATAAAAATATATTTATATATTTATTGATAACAAAAATACTAACTATATAAATATAGTATTTAAATATTAGAAAAATAACTAAACTTAAATAATTAAGGTTTTTTTATATAAAACTATTAAAAACTAAAAAAATAATACAAAAGATAAAAGTATAGATATATATCTATACTTTTTTGATATGCAAATTTTTACTAACTAAAAGAAAAATTATAAAAAACTTATATTTCTTATTTGAAATATGCTAAAAATAAAATATTTAAGTGTAAAATGATTTTAAAAATAATTTAAAAAAACCTTAAAAATACCTTAAAAAAACATAAAGTTACAAAAGTGTTATTGAATATATGTCGATAAAGTAATAAAATAGTTAGGTATTACGATTAAATTAGAGGAGAGAAATATGAAAAAAATAACTTATTTCATTGTGCCGGTATTAATAGGAGGATTATTTTTATTTGGGTTAGACAAATTCTTAGATCATGAAATAAAAGACCTATTAAATAAAAAAGACTTAATTCCTGTAATGAATTATCCTCTAAGCTCGGAAAAGGATAAGGGAATTATATTAAATAATCATCTTTTAAAGCAAAATGATATTATGATGATAGGATCATCAGAGTTAGGACTTGCTACAAAGCAACATCCTACTTACTATTTCAATACACATAGAAGTAAAAATGGAGTTTTTACAATAGGGAAGGCATATACTCAAAATTTACAAGATGCAACTATAATTGGGAGTACAGACCCTAATATAAAAGATAAAAAAGTTGTATTACTACTTTCTATGCAGTGGTTTATGGATAAAGAAGGTGTTACACCTCAACATTATCAAGGTAGATTTTCACCTGTTCAATTCTATGCCTTTTTACAAAATCCTGAAATATCAAAGGAAAATAAAGAGGAGTTTGCAAAAAGAACAATTGAGCTATTAGCTGGATCTGGAGAGTTTAAGCCAGAAGCTGTATATGCAAAGTTATATATTAGTGATTCATTCATTTCAAAAGTAGAAAAGACTATATTACACCCTTACTTTAAAGCAAGACAATTTGAAGTAGTGTTAAAAGACAAGGGAATGTTATTTAGAAAGTTATTAAGAGCTCCTGAGAAAAAAGAAGTTAAAAAAGGAGAGCCTATTAACTGGGAAAATGAAACAAAACAAGCAATTGAAGATGCTAAAAAAAGAGTTGGAAACAATGATTTATGTATAGACAAAATGTACTATGAGAAAAACTTTGGTAAAAACCTAGATAAAATGAAAGGTAGATACGATTATGTTAATCTATTAGAATCAAGAGAATTTGATGATTATGAGTTAACATTATCAGTATGTAAAGATTTAGGAATAAAGCCAGTAGTTGTTATGCTTCCAGCTATGGACAAGTTCTATAACTTAACAGGAATATCAAGAGAAGAAAGACATGCTTTTTATGATAAAGCAGAGAAAATGGCAAAACAAAAAGGTTTTGATGTTATAGATTTAAGAGACAAAGAAACTGAAAAGTATTACTTAAGGGATGTTATGCACCTTGGTACGAAAGGATGGGTAGATGTTTGTGAAAAATTATTTAAAAAATTTGATCAACAATAAATACTTAATGATAAGTATTACATTAACAATAGTTATAATAGCAGCTATATTAGTGATGACATTTACATCATTTAAAGAATTACCATTTATATATAATGAATTTTAATAAGGAGGATTACTAATGAAAATCATTGAAGGTATAAAAAAATACGCAAATACAGACAGGATAGCATTAAAATGTAATGATGAAAGTCTTTCTTATAAAGATTTAGATAAGTACTCAGAAGCAATAGCTTTATATTTAAAAGAGATACATGAAGATAACACACCAATAGTTATATATGGAAACAAGGAAAATATGATAATGGCATGTATGATAGGTGCCTTAAAATCAGGAAGAGCATATGTACCACTTGATATAAGTTTCCCACTAGATAGAGTATATGATGTAACTGGTGAAATTAAGCCAAAAGTTGTATTTAACTTTAGTGAAGTAAACTTAGATGGATTAAATGTAGTTAATGAAAATGAATTAAAAGAAATTATAAAAAAATATGAAAATAAAGAGATAGATAAATCTAACTGGGTAAAGGATGATGAAAATGCATACATCTTATTTACATCAGGAAGTACAGGAAAACCAAAGGGAGTTCAAATAAGTTCAAACAATTTAGATAGCTTTGTTGATTGGATTAGTCCATATTTAAACATAGATGGAAGTGAAAAAGTAATAATGAATCAAGCAGCATATTCATTTGACTTATCAGTTACATCTATATATCCAGGATTAGTTCATGGTGCTACTTTATTCTCTTTAACAAAGAAAGTATTAGCAGACTACAAGGAACTATTTAGACAATTTGGTGAATCTGATATGGCAGTATGGGTTTCAACACCATCATTTGCAGGTGTTTGTGTAACAGAAAAGAGCTTTAATAGTGAAATGTTACCAAAGCTTGAATCTATGATATTTATAGGTGAAGCACTTCCAAAGAGTTTAACAAAAGAACTTTTAGAAAGATTTGAAAATACTAGAGTTATAAATGGATACGGACCAACTGAAGCTACTGTTGGAGTAAGTGTAAATGATATGACTATGGAATTAGTAGAAGATGAAAAAAGCTTACCTGTAGGATTCCCTATGGAAAACTGTAAGATAAAAATTATAGATGAAGAGGGAAATGAACTAGGTGAAGGTGAAAAAGGTGAAATAGTAATAATAGGACCTTCAGTTTCAAAAGGATACTTCAACAATGAAGAAAAAACTAATGAAGTATTTTACTTTGATGAAATAGATGGAGTAAAACATAGAGCTTATAAAACAGGAGATATAGGATATCTTCTAGATGGAAGAATATACTACTACGGTAGAAAAGATTTCCAAATAAAATTAAACGGATTTAGGATAGAAATAGAAGATATAGAAAATAACTTAAGAAAAGTTGAAAATATAAAAAATGCAGTAGTTATACCAGTTTATAAGGATGAAAAAATAGCATACTTAACAGGTATAGTACAATTAAAGGAAAAGAACTCCCTAAGCAATCTTAAAAATGGGATGATAATCAAAAAAGAATTAGGAAAATATATACCATCATATATGATTCCTAGAAATATAAAGGTTATAGATGAATTCCCAACAAACATAAACGGAAAAATAGATAGAAAGAAACTTATGGAGGAAATTTAATGACTTTTTCACAATATGGAGATTATTTTTATCTTTATATATTATTATTAACGTCAATACCAGCTATAATATTAGGACTTTGTGAAAAAAAGATAAAGTACTATGGAATGATAGCAACTGCATTTATGATACTTTTAATAGTTGGAGTAAATGTACACCTAAAATTCTTAATAGCCTTTATGGTAATTGAAGTTATAGTAGTTAAAGGATATGAATATGTAAGAAAGAAAACGGACAGTAAGCTTGTATATAGATTATTTTTATTAGCATCAATGTCTCCAATAATAATTAATAAATTATCACCATATACATCAATGGGGACTATTGGTTTTATAGGAATATCTTATTTAAACTTTAGAACAATACAAATGGTTATAGAAATTTATGATGGGGCAATAAAAGAAGTAAAATTATTAGATATGATTTACTTTGTACTATTTTTCCCAACATTAAGTTCAGGACCAATAGATAGATCAAGAAGATTTGAAAAAGAATTAGAAAAAAATATATCAAGAAGTGAATATGTAAATGAATATTTAGCTCCAGGTATTAAAAAAATATTTATGGGGATTGGATATAAGTTTGTAATAGCATTTTTAATAAATGTTTATTGGATGTCAAAAATACCTACTGATATAACTTTTAAAAATGCACTAAGCTATATGTATGCT
This sequence comes from Romboutsia sp. 1001285H_161024_C4, assembly GCF_015550185.1. Classification (NCBI taxonomy): domain Bacteria; kingdom Bacillati; phylum Bacillota; class Clostridia; order Peptostreptococcales; family Peptostreptococcaceae; genus Romboutsia; species Romboutsia sp. 1001285H_161024_C4. Next base: position 379,634 of record NZ_JADNAJ010000002.1, read on the forward strand.
TATAGTTTATATTTATTCTTTGACTTTGGAGGAGATAGTTTATTTGCAGTAGGTACAAGTTATATATTTGGTATAAAAGCACCAGATAACTTTAACAAACCATTTATAAGTAAAGATATGAAAGAATTCTGGACAAGATGGCATATAAGTCTTTCTAGATGGTTTGGAGACTATATATTCTCAAGATATTTAATATCTTCTATGAGAAAGAAAAGATTTAAAAACAGAGCTACAGCAGGTCGTGTTGCTCAAATGATAACAATGTTAGTTATGGGATTTTGGCATGGTTTAACATGGTTTTATATAGTATATGGTATATATCAAGGTCTAGCATTAGTTCTTACAGATATATATCAGAAAAAATCCAAATTCTACAAAAAGCATAAAAAAGAGAAATGGTTTGAATATGTGCAAATATTTGTAACATTTAATATAGCATGTTTTGGACTATTAATATTCTCAGGATATTTTGCTTAATTTAAGGAGGACAACAAAATGCAAGAAACAGTTATAGAAATATTTGAAGATGTTTTAGGTAGTGATGAAATAAGAGATGATTTAGATTTTGATTTATTTGAAGCAGAGCTTTTAGACTCACTAGCTATAATACAAGTATTACTTGAAATAGAATCTAGATTAGGAATAGTACTTCAGCCAACAGACTTAGAAAGAAGTGATATGGCTACAGTTAATAACTTAGTTAAATTCTTAGAAAATAGAAAATAATATTTAAATTAGTTTATTAAATAATTAAAAAATAACACTCCATATAATATACATGGAGTGTTATTTTTTAATATAATTATTATTTTTTATTATTTTCTTCCATATATACTTTCCAGTCTCCATGTTTAACTGGAACTAATTTATCATCTTTATTGTATTCAGCTGGAGGATTATACTCATAATAATAAGCTTTTTCTGTAGTTCCATCCTCTAACTTAACATCTACTATTTCTCTATTATATTCATTTTCATTTTCTTTTCCTACTTCATAAGCTTCTAATTCATCTAGTTCTTTTAAAGTAGAATCAAAATCTTTAAATTCCATTAACTCCCCAATTACTTCACCATTTCCTGGTGTTACAGCAGGGTACCCCTTATTTTCTATATGGGATAAATCACCTTTTATAGTAGCTTTATCATTTTTCGTTACTTTTCCGTCTAAATATATATCGTAGTTAAACATATCACTTCTTAAACTACCATATACAAATACTTTTTTGATTTCCTCAGCTTCCGTTTTATTGCTTTCTTTTGCACTACAGCCAACCATTAACATCATACTAGATGCTACTAAGATACCAACTAATTTTTTCTTCAATTTACCTACCCCTTTTCTTGATATTAGTTAACATTAAGTTAATCTATACTAAAGTTGACTTTTAAAAATTATCACTTTATACAAATTTTGTCAATAACATTTTGAAATAAATATTTTTTAAATACAAATGTTTAAGATGAAAAATATATTGACAAAAATCTCCAAATATTTTATTCTTTAATTACGGACAACTTAATGACATGTCAAAAATAAAGCTTTAAATATTTTATGTAAAGTTTTTATTTTTGAAAATAGGCAAACGTATTCTTAAAAAGGGGAACTTTGTCTTAGTTAAATACTTATATTTTTTAGGGAGGAAATATGGAAAATAACAAAAGTCTTATGAAAGTTATGCTTGCAACTTTATTAATAGTTGTAGGGTGCGAATTTATTGGAGAGTATACAGTTAAGCTAGGTTCTGTAGCCTTAGTATTATTCCCAATGTTATACGCAGTAATTATAGGAATTATAATCACACCAGATTTATTAGGAAAGAAAATAAAAGTATTAAAAGAAATGGTTGGGGAAAAAGAAATAAATATAGCTGGAGATGTTGTTGGTATCGCACTTGTTTTACTTGGTATAAAGTATGGTTCAACAGTTGGTCCTAACCTTGCAAAAATAATACAAGCAGGTCCAGCATTTTTAGCTCAAGAATTTGGACATATATTAGCACCTATAGTAGCACTTCCTTTAGCGTTACTATTTGGTTTTAAAAGAGAAGCTGTGGGGGCTTGCTCTAGTATAAGTCGTGAAACTTCTTTAGGAGTTATATCTGAAAAATACGGAATAAATTCACCAGAAGGTAGTGGTGTTTTAGGTACATATTTAATGGGAACAGTAATAGGAACTATATACTTCTCTATACTAGGTTCTGTTTCAATATATACAGGTCTTCATCCATATGCACTTGGTATGGCAACAGGAGTTGGTAGTGGTAGTATGATGACTGCAGCTTCAGCAGCACTTACAAAAGTACCAGAAATAGCAGCTGATCCTGCTATGGTTGATACTATACTTTCATATGGGGCTACAAGTAATATGATGTCTAGTTTAACTGGACTAATATTCTTAGTATTTATAACTTTACCATTTACAAATAAGTTATATAAAGTTTTAGAGCCTAAAATAGGTAGAAAGTCTAAAGAAACATCAAAAAATAGTGTAGCTTAGTAAAGAGAGGGATAAAAAATGTTTGCTAATATAAATGTTAAAAAAAGTTTTAATCAACTTATAGTAATGCTAATGGTTGGGGCTATGATTTTAATAGGACAGTATATAAGTAAGGGAGTAGCAATAACTACAGCTCTTCCAGGAATGTTAATAATGATAGCAGCGGCTATGGCAGCAATGATATTAAAAGATATGTTTCCAAAATCAATATTTCCTGCATTTGGATTTGCAACAATAATAGGGTTAATACTTAGTATTCCAGGAAATCCAGTATCAGATGTATTTAATGAACAAGTTGCAAATATAAACTTTATGGCTATAACTACACCGCTACTAGCATTTGCTGGAATATCTGTAGGTAATAAAATAGAAGAATTAAAGAAAATGTCTTGGAAAATAGTAGTTATATCTTTAGTAGTTTTCACAACAATATTCTTTGCTTGTGCATCTATAGGACATATAGTACTAAAAATGCAAGGGGTTATATAGTTTAATATAATACAAATATTTATATATTTTGGGAGGAATTAATTATGAATAAAGCTAAATTAAAAGAATTAATTATAAAAACAATAGATGAAAATAGAGATAAAATAATAGAAGTAGGTCGTGGAATATATGAAAATCCAGAATACGGATATAAAGAATATAAAACTACTGAAGCTGTAGCAAATTTTTTAAGTGAAGAATTAGGATTAGAAGTAGAAAAAAATATAGCTGTTACAGGATGTATGGCTACTGCAAATAATGATAAAAAAGGACCACATATATCTATATTAGGGGAATTAGACGGAATATCTTGTAAAGAGCATAAACACTCTAATGAAATAGGTGCATCTCATACTTGTGGACATAATATACAAATAGCTGGTATGTTAGGTGCTGCAGTTGGATTAGTTAAAAGTGGTGTATTAGATAATCTTGATGGAAAAGTATCTTTTATGGCTACTCCAGCAGAAGAATTTATAGAATTAGAGTATAGACAATCATTAAAAAATAAAGGTGAAATAACTTACTTTGGTGGAAAGCAAGAACTTGTTAAGAGAGGATACTTTGATAATATAGATATGTCTATGATGTTCCATTCATTAGATATGGGAGAAAATAAGGCATTAGTAGGTCCAGAAAGTAATGGATTTATAGGAAAGAAAGTTCAATTTATAGGAAAAGAATCACATGCAGGTTCAGCACCACATGAAGGTATAAATGCTTTAAATGCAGCAATGCTTGCTATAAATAATGTAAATGCACTAAGAGAAACATTTAAAGAATCTGAAAGAGTTAGATTCCATCCAATTTTAACTAAAGCTGGAGATATAGTAAATGTTGTACCTGCTGATGTTCAAATGGAATCATATGTAAGAGCTAGAACTATAGATGGTATGATAGATGCTAGTGAGAGAATAAATAGAGCTTTAATAGCAGGTGGTAATGCAGTAGGAGCAGAGGTAGTATTAACTGAAATACCAGGATATTTACCAATACTTCGTTATAGAGATATGGATAAATTATTTAGTGATAACTTAGTTGATTTAGGAATAGAATCAGAAAAAATAGTTGACGGTGGAGATTTTACAGGTTCATTTGACTTTGGTGATATATCTCATCTAATGCCAACACTTCACCCAATGGTAGGTGGTATAAAGGGTGCACTTCATACTAGAGAGTATGAAATAGTAGATGAAGAATTAGCATATATAGTACCTGCAAAGTCTATGGCTATGACTGTTGTAGATTTATTATTTGATGGTGCAAAAGAAGCTAATGAAATATTAAATAACTTCACTCCTGTAATGACTAAAGAAGAGTACCTAAGCTTCTTAGAAAAATACGATAGAACTATATAATTAAGTAATAAAAAGGGCTTTTAATAAGCCCTTTTTTGTACTAAAATAAAAGTTCTACAAGGTTTTTAGGTCTACCGACTCCCTCACTAGTTCCCTTTGCACACACTCTTGCTAGTTCTTTTGAAACTAATTTATTTAAAATTCTTCGAGCACTTCTATCACTTATATTTAAGTGTGTAGCTAACTCTTTTGTATCATATATTTTACTTTGTCTAGTATTACTTATTGCTATAATTTTTGATATTGATTCACAACTTAGTCCTGATTTTTTAGAAATATCTATTGTATATTCATCAGAGGCTATAAGTGAATAGTTAATTTCACTATCTAACCCTAGAGGACCTTTTAAAAACTTATTTTCATCAATTAAATATATATCAAAATCAGAAGAATCTAAAGAACGCTTTAATGCTTTATATCCATTTGTTTCAGCTTGATATGAAGTATTTCCAATACCAATACCTACAGCAAGAGAAAATCCAATAGACTTTATTTTATTTTTTAAACTAAATAATTTATTGTAGTTTATATCATTTTCAATAGCACCTTTATGAGCAAATATTATGTATTCATCTCTACCAAAATTAAATACAGAACCTTGTATATCTCTAACATATTCAACTATAATTTTATCAAGGTCACATCTTTTAATCATGTTAGAGTAATACTTGTCCATACTTTCTTTATAATCTACTAAGCTAAGAATCTCTACACCTATTTGAGAGTGTTTAGCTTTATTTAATTCATATTTACTTTTTAGCTCATTATAACTTACTCTTATAAGAGGTCTAGTTGCTTCTAGTCTAAATACTGGATATCCTTTTGACTTTAAGCAATTATAAACATTTGCAAGTCCAGTTAGCATTACATCTGTTTTTTTACTTTCAAATAAATCAATATGCCACTTAGCATAATCCATTTCAGAAATATCATTAGAATAAGGCATAGAAAAGACATTATTAATATCAAAGTCAATTTCATATAAAGAATCACTTAAAATCTCATTATCAACTACATCTATACTAAACTTATTTAAATCTATATTACTTTTTTTTATTTGCCATAGAGCTTTAACAATACTTGCATTACCTCTTGATACAAAAACATTAGGCAAGTTTATTTTATGCTTAGCCCTAACAGATTCATAAACTCCACAACCTGTAAATATTATTCCATCACATTCATTTTCACAATCTATTATTACTTCTGGTGCATCTACTAACTTTTCTCTTATATATAATTTTATCTCTAAATTATTATCTATTTCATTTAAATATTCTTTTATTTTTTTACTAGAATCTAAAGGTCCTACAACTCCTATCTTCATAAATATCCTCCAAAACCACTAAATTAATTACATATTATGAATTTACTATAACATAGTATATATTATGATAGAAGGAATTTATAAAATATAGAAATACAAACAATTTATCGTTTAAAAAAGAGGTAAACAATAGAGTTTATCAAAATATTATAATAAATATATTTTTAGGGGTAGAGATATATGATAAATGATAAAGATTATAAATTACTAGAAATATATGCAAAGGCATATAAGAAAAGTTCATTAAAGGTAGATTTAGTAAGAATAGAAAAATTAGAAAAGAATATGAAAAATTTAAATGAAGAAATAACAGAATATATAAAAGAATTATGTGAATTAGATTTTGAATTTAAAAAAAATACAAGTCCTATTCCAGACCCTATAAAGTACTTTATAGAAAATGGAAAGGCAATAGAACAATGGGACTATATAAATAATACATTATGGGATGGATATTGGAAAAGATGTAGTGGAAGAGATTTAGAGTACTTTATGTCTTATTTAGAATATCCAATAATTTATCCAAATCATAAAAGCTATATTGAAAATAATAAAAATTTAGTAGAAGTGTTTAAAAAAGAAACTGGACTTAAAAAAGTTCCATATGGTGTAAAATGTGCAGAGGTACTTAATAAAAAATATTTCAAATAAAAATGTTTTAAAATATAAATTTCTCTATATTTCTAGAAAAAGTTACAAAAAAACTACAAAATTTTAGTTTTATTTGTCGGATAAGATTTACTAAAAAAATATACTGTCGTATAATTATACTAATCGTATATAATGTCAAATTTATCCACAAGGAGAGAATATAGATGAAAGAAAAGATAGCATTAGCAGCACTAGCAGCAGTGCCTATGACCGTAAGTAGTGTTTATGCTTCTGATTTAACAGGAATTGTTACAACAAGTTATTTAAATGTAAGAAGTGGACCTTCAACTAGTCATGCAGTAATATTTAGTGTTAAAAAGGATGAAAAAGTATCAATTGAAGAACAAACAGACGGATGGTACAAAATAAAAACTAATACAGGAAATACTGGATGGGCGTCATCTACATACATATCATTATCTAATAATGAATCAAATGATAATCCTTCTTCAGATAACCAAAGAAGAGTTACAATAGAAGGACTTAACATGAGAAATGGTGCAGGTACTAGTTATAGAGCTATAACTAAATTAAAAAATGGAACAATATTAGAATTAATATCAGAAAACAATGGATGGTCTAAAGTTAAATATGATGGAAGAATAGGCTATGTATATAGTGATTATTTAGAAAAAGTTTCAGATTCTAATATAAATACTAGAACGAATACTACAAAGGTAGTAAATTATGACTTCTTAAATGTAAGAAGTGGACCATCAACATCTCATTCTATAGTTGGAAAACTAAATAGAGGAGATAAGGTAGGGGTTATATCAGAAAGTAATGGATGGAGTAAAATAAATTACAATGGAAAAGTTTCTTATGTATCTAGTAGATATTTAAGTAATCCATCAAATACAAATCCTGAAAAGCCAGACTCAAATAATGAAAGCGTAAAAGAAACAAAAGTAGTAAACTATGAATTCTTAAATGTAAGAAGTGGACCATCAACATCTCACTCAAAAATAGGAACATTAAAAAAGGGAGATAAAGTAGGAGTAATATCTGAAAGCAATGGATGGAGTAAAATAAAATATAATGGAAAAGTAGCATACGTATCAAGTACATATTTAAGTAAAGAAAATACAACACCAGAAGTACCAAGTAACCCAGGTGAAAGTATAAAAGAAACAAAAGTAGTAAATTATGAATTTTTAAATGTAAGAAGTGGACCATCAACATCTCACTCAAAAATAGGAACACTAAAAAAAGGAGATAAAGTAGGAGTAATATCTGAAAGCAATGGATGGAGTAAAATAAAATACAATGGAAATGTAGCATATGTATCAAGTTCGTACTTAAGTAGTGAAAGTACAACACCAGAAGTGCCAAGTAATCCAGATAATCATACAGTAAAAGTAGTAAACTACGACTTCCTAAACGTAAGAAGTGGACCATCAACATCTCACTCTAAAATAGGTGTTTTAAGCAAGGGTGATGAAGTAAAAGTAAAAGAAGAAAGTAATGGATGGTCAAAAATAGATTACAGAGGAAGTAATGCATATGTTTCTAGTATGTATTTAAGTAACATAGGTTCTAGTGGAGGAAGTGAAACTCCAGATAATGGTGGAGGAACTGCCAATATAAATGGAGCAACTGTAAATCATATACAACTAGGATATACATTAGAAGATCATGTAGTAGTTCAATTAGAAAGAGCACGTGTAGGTGGAAATGTTATAGATTCATCTATAAAAAGAGGATTTGTTACTGCTAGTAGAGCAGACTTAGAATACTACTTAAACCCAAATAACTTTACAGGTAGTACAAAGGGAATGATGCAGTTTTTAAGAACAGATTCATATAAAGGTGGAGTTACTGCTAGTGAATTAAACTCATATTTAAACTCTTTAAGACCAGCATCTTCGGGAACTAATGTATTTTATAATCAAGGGCAAACTTTTATAAATGCAGCTAAAAGATATGATATAGATTTAGCTTATTTAGTATCTCATGCTATGTGGGAAACAGCTTATGGAAGATCAACTTTAGCACAAGGTCAAACTATAACATCATACAAAGGAAAACCACTACCATCACCAGTTAAGGTTTACAACTTCTTTGGTATAGGTGCAATAGACCATAGTGCAAACGTAAGTGGTGCTGAAGCTGCTTATTCAAATGGTTGGACAAGTGTAGAGGCAACAATTGATGGTTCAGCTAAATGGATAGCTCAAAATTACATAAAAAATACAAAATATAAGCAAAATAACATATTTAAAATGAAATTTAACTATGATTACTCATGGCATCAATATGCAACAGATGTAAACTGGGCAAATGGTATATCAGGAGTAATGGTAAAAATAGTTGGCATGTATGATAAAGGAAGCAATTTAGTATTTGATATTCCAAAATATAGCAGATAAATAAAAAAATACCCTCATCTAAGTTAAAAGATGAGGGTATTTTATATATTAAATTAAAAAATTAAAAAATAAGCAACTTTTTAGTGTACATAAGTCGTCTATATATATGTACAAGAAAGGAAGGTTTAAATTATTAATGAAACTGCTAAGCTTAAGCAAAGATTTAAAAGAAAAAAAATTAAAAGACTATATAGTTAAAAACAAAGAGTCATTTTACAAAATAGCTTATAGCTATGTTAAAAATGAATATGATGCCCTAGACATAGTTCATGATGCTATATGTAAAGCTCTTTCTAAAATAGATACATTAAAAGATATGGATAATATAAAGCCATGGTTTTATAAAATACTTATAAATACTACAACAGACTACATAAGGAAAAATAAAAAATACATAGTAGTAAGTGATGATGTTTTAGAAGATTCTAAAATAGATTATGATAAATATAGTGATATAGATCTACTAAGGGCAGTAGATAGCTTAGATGAAATTTATAAAACAGTTATAATACTTAGATACTTTGAAGATATGAAAATAGAGGATATAGCAAAGACATTAGACCAAAATATAAGCACAATAAAAACTAGAATTTATAAGGCTCTTAGTAAGCTTAAAATAAAAATAGACATCAAGAGAGAGGATGGTTAATAATGAAGGATAAAGATAGCTTGAAAATGTTAAAGAAAGATTATGATAATATTAAAATACCAAAAGAATTAGATGATGTAGTAAATGATGCACTAAATAGCAATATAAAATATAGAAAATATCAAAACAAAATGGTAATAGCAGCATCTCTTTTACTTGTTGTTTTAGGCATAAATATTAGCCCAGCATTTGCTCAAACTCTTTCTAAAATACCGATAATAGGAAATTTAGTAAAAATAATAACTATAAAAAATTACAGTATAGATGAAAATGGATATAAGGCATCAATAGATGTTCCAAAAATAAGCGGATTAACAGATAAAAAATTAGAGTACAAATTAAATAGTGAGTTTGAAAAAGAAGGAAAAAAATTATACGAAGATTTCTTAGAAGAAATGGAAATATTAAAATCAGATAAAGTACAAGGGCATAGCTTAGTAGAATCTTGGTATGAAGTATTAACAGATAACGAAGATTTGTTTTCAGTAGTAGTTTACACTCATTATGCACAAGGTTCATCAAATACAATAAGAAAATTTTATAATATAGATAAAAAAAATGAAACAGTATTGTCTTTAGAGGGGATGTTTAAAAATAATGACTATATAAATGTTATAAGTCAAAATATAAAAGAACAAATGAGAGACAATATGAAAAAAGATAAGAATAAACATTATTGGATAGATGATGAAATAAAAGAAATGAATTTTAAGTTTATTGATAAAAATCAAGATTTTTATATAAATAAAAATGGTGAACTTGTTATATGCTTTGATAAGTATGACGTAGCGCCAGGGTATATGGGATTAGTTGAATTTACTATACCTAATAATGTAATAAAACCATTACTTAATAAATAGGGGGAAATAGGGGAGAATGAATAAAAAGGTTATTGACATAATGTTTTGTACTGGATGTATAGGGCTTATAATATCTATGTACATAATAATGTCAAAATAATTAATATATTTTAATATTTAGGGAAAATGTCTCAAAATTATTATTTTGAGACATTTTTAATTTAAAAAATATAAGAGTATGTAAAGCTATGCAACTTTTTTTGTATATCGTAAAATAGTATCTATATTATGTTCTCTTACAACACTTTTAAGATTTCCAAAGTTATAAGTAGCAAGTGCATACTCTTTTACCTTGTTAAATATAAACTCTTCATGGCTATTTTTAATGTTTACCATAGATTTAGCATTATTCCAAGCTGTAACTTCTCGATTAATAAGATTTTTCTTTAAAGCAATAAGGTTTTTTTCTAAATCATCAGGAATATTTTCTTTATGGATATTGTTATTACTAACGTCTATATCGTATTCTATTATTTTATCTATTATTGAATATATTATAGCGCTGTATTGTTCCTTAGATTTATATATATTTTTATCTACAATATGACCAACCTCGTGAGATACAACAAACTTAGCAATTAGAGATATAGAATCTTCGCTAATTTCAACACAAACACCATTTGAGTTTACAAAGTTAAAAAAATTATAGCAAAAAGATAAAAAGCTATGTCTAGAAGCAAGTATTGATCTTAGTCTAGGTAAGGCACATATAGGAATATTTTTATATTTAAAATAAAATAAAAATACTCTTTTGTTTAGGTTTAGACTACTTAAAGAAGATTTAAATAATTTTTTTTCGCCTAATGTTTTATAATAAGTTGTTATTTTTCTATAATTATTTTCGTTAAAGGTAGCCATATTAACACCGCCTAATTATATAGTCTTTTAATATAATATTAAAATAGGTGCAATTTGTAGCTAATCCAAATTAAAATAGTATATATGGGTATAAATATAGATAACTCTAAAACTTAAAAACTGTGATATAATATATTACTAAGTTTTGAAGGGAGGATACTATGGAAACTGTTAGTGAATACTTAGATAAACTAGAAATAAACAATAATATATTAAAAAAACAACTAAAAGAAGTTTATATAAACAAAGTAACTTACTTTAAAGAAGACAAAATAGTATATTTTTATTTAAACTCAAAATCTATAATATCCTATGAAGTACTTGATATGTTAAAGGAAGACTTGCACAATAAGCTAGACTACTTTAAAGATATAAAAATAAAAATAAGATATACAGGGCTTGATAGAAAAGCTAATAAAGACATTATAAAAATGTACTGGGTAAATATATTATATATTTTAAAAAGACTTTGCCCATCTATAGCAGGATGGTATAGGCAAGTTGAGTATATGTGTATAGATGATTTACTAAAAATAAAAATTCCAAAAGGAATATTTTATGAAAGACTTATAAAACAAAATGTAGTATATGTATTAAAAAGTGTGTTAAGTGAGGAGTTAGGAATAGATATTAATATAGTCATGGAAAGGGCTATAGATGAAGATGTAAACATTGAAAGAATATTAAGAAAAAGCGATAAAATAATAGAAGATAAGATTAAAGATTTAGAAATACAAGCAACTAATGAACCTAAAGAAGATGAAGAAGAGGCTTATGTTATAAGACCTGAATTTGATGAACATCTAATATATGGTGAAAATGTACATGCTATGGTAGAAAAAATAGAATCTCTTAACCAAGAGTCAGGTACAGTAGCAGTAGTTGGTGATATATTTGATATAGAAATTAAAGAACTTAGAAATGGTAAAATATTATTTATAGCATCTATTACAGATTACACAAGTTCTGTAAGCTGTAAATTATTCTTAAACGATACTAATAAAGATAAAGTTATTGATAATGTTAAAAAAGGTTCACATGTAAAAATAAAAGGTGATGTTATGTATGACACTTACCAAAGAGAACTTACAATGACTATAAGTGGTATAAGAAAAGAAGAAAAAGAAGAGAAAAAAGATTTATCTGAAAATAAAAGAGTTGAACTTCATGCACATACTCAAATGTCATCAATGGATGCACTTTGTTCTACTAAAAAGCTTATAGAAAGAGCTGCAAAATGGGGACACAAAGCAATAGCAATAACTGACCATGGAGTGGTTCAAGCTTTCCCAGAGGCTATGGGTGCAGCTAAGGCTAATGATATAAAAGTATTATATGGTGTAGAAGGATATTTAGTAGAAGACTCAAAAGATATAATAGAAGATGCTAATGATAAAGAACTATCACAAAGCTTTGTGGTATTTGATATAGAAACAACAGGGTTTTCTAATACTAATGATAAAATAACTGAAATAGGTGCAGTTAAAATAGAAAACTTTGAAATAGTAGACAATTTTAGTGAACTTATAAACCCACAAAAAGATATATCATATAAAATCCAAGAACTAACAGGTATAACTAATGATATGGTAAAAGATAAACCAACAATAGAAGAAATACTACCTAAATTTATGGAGTTTATAGGAGATAGTGTGCTAGTTGCTCACAATGCAGAATTTGATATTGGATTTATAAGAGAAAAATGTAGACAACAAAATATAGAATTTAATAATAAAAGTATAGATACACTTACACTAGCTAGAATATTACTTCCAGATTTAAAAAGGCATAGATTAAATGTAGTAGCAAAAGCACTAGGTGTACCACTTTTAAATCACCATAGAGCTGTAGATGATGCAAGAGCTACTGCTTTAATATTTCAAAAGTTTTTAGATATGCTAGTAAAAAAAGGTGCAAATACCTTAAAAGAAGTAAATGAAATATTAGGTAAAGTTGATTATACAAAGCTAGGAACTAATCATATAACTTTACTTGCAAAAGACTACACAGGGCTTAAAAATCTATACAAAATAGTATCAGATGCCCATGTTAATCATTTTTACAGAGCACCAAGAATACTAAAAAGCTTCTTACAAGAACATAGAGAAGGACTTATAATAGGTTCTGCTTGTGAAAATGGACAGGTATATCAAGCAGTAAAGAAAAATGTTGATGATGAAGAAATGGCAAAAATTATAGAATTATATGATTATATAGAAATAATGCCAATAGATAATAATAAATTTATGATTCACAAAGGTGAAGTAGAAGATGAAGAAGAACTAAGAGATTTAAATAGAAAAATGGTAGAGGTAGCACATAAATTTGGAAAAATACCAGTAGCTACAGGAGATGTTCACTTCTTAGATGAACACGAAGCTGTTCTTAGAACAATACTTAAATACTCTCAAGGATTTAAAGTAGATGAAGAAGAAACATATCTTCATTTTAGAACAACAGATGAAATGCTAAGGGAGTTTAGTTACTTAGGAGAAGAGCTAGCTTATGAAGTTGTAGTTACTAATACCAATAAAATAGCTGATATGGTAGAAAATATACTACCAATACCTGATGGAACATATCCTCCAGAAATAGAAGGTTCAGATGTAGAACTTAGAGAAATGTGCTACAACAAGGCAAAAAGAATATATGGAGATCCACTTCCAGAAGTTGTTCAAAATAGACTTGATAGAGAGCTAAACTCTATAATAAAAAATGGATATGCCGTAATGTATATTATCGCCCAAAAGCTGGTTACAAAGTCATTAAGAGATGGATACTTAGTTGGTTCAAGAGGTTCAGTTGGTTCATCAGTAGCAGCGACAATGAGTGATATAACAGAAGTTAATCCACTTCCAGCTCACTATATATGTGAAAATGAAGATTGTAAATACTCATATTTCTATGAAATAGGTGAATGGGGTTCTGGAGTAGATTTACCAGACAAGGATTGCCCAAAGTGTGGAAGAAAGCTTAAAAAAGATGGACATGATATACCATTTGAAGTTTTCCTTGGATTTGAAGGGGATAAAGAACCAGATATAGACCTTAACTTCTCTGGAGAATACCAACCAGTAATACACAAATACACAGAAGAACTATTTGGTGAAGGATATGTTTATAGAGCAGGTACAATAGGTACAGTAGCTGAAAAAACAGCCTTTGGATATGCTAGAAAATATGTAGAAGAAAATAATATACAAGTACCAACAGCAGAGGTAGTAAGACTATCTAATGGGTGTACAGGAGTAAAAAGAACATCAGGACAGCATCCAGGTGGAGTTATGGTTGTACCACATTATAAGGATGTATATGATTTTACACCAATACAATATCCTGCCAATGATACAAGTTGTGGAGTAATAACAACACACTTTGACTACCACTCTATAAGTGGTAGAATACTAAAGCTAGATATACTTGGGCACGACGTTCCGACCATAATAAGAATGTTAGAAGATATAACAGGAATAGATGCAACAGAAATACCTTTAGATGACAAAGAAACAATGTCACTATTTACTTCAACAGATGCATTAGGAGTAACACCAGAGGAAATTAACTGTCCTATAGGTTCACTTGCAATACCTGAGTTTGGTACGAAGTTCGTTAGACAAATGTTACTTGATACAAAACCAACAACATTTGCAGAACTAGTACGTATATCAGGACTTTCTCATGGTACTGACGTTTGGCTAAACAATGCACAAGAGCTTGTTCAAAAGGAAATAGTTGGACTTAAAGATGTTATATCAACACGTGACGATATAATGAACTACCTTATATTTAAAGGACTTCCACCAAAGATGGCATTCACCATAATGGAAAATGTTAGAAAAGGTAGAGGATTAAAGCCTGAACATGTTGAGCTAATGGAAGCTAACAACGTACCAGAATGGTATATATGGTCATGTAAACAAATAAAGTACATGTTCCCTAAAGCACATGCCGTAGCATATGTTATGATGTCATTTAGACTAGCATACTGTAAGGTTCATTATCCAGAAGCTTTCTATGCAACTTACTTTACAACAAAGGCAGAAGACTTTGATGCTGATTTAATAGTTAAGGGACTACCTGCAATTAAAGCTAGAATAAATGAAATAGAAAGTTTAGGAAATGACGCAACAACTAAAGAAAAAAATATGCTTACAGTACTTGAAGTTGCACTTGAAATGTATGCAAGAGGTATAAAAATACTTCCAGTTGATATATATAAATCAGATGCAAGTAAATTCCAAGTTGCAGGAGAAAAGATGCTACTTCCTCCAATGATAGCCCTACAAGGGGTTGGGGAAAATGCAGCAATAAATATACAAAAAGAAAGAGAAAATGGAGAATTTATTTCTAAAGAAGACTTAAGAAAGAGAACCAAGATTTCTAAGACCGTTATAGAAACATTAACTAGTCACGGTTCACTTAATAATATGAGTGACGAAAATCAATTATCTTTATTTTAAAAAAAATAGTAATAAAATACATTAAAGCTTAGGTATAACCTAAGCTTTTTTATTTAAAAACTATTTATAATTTATAGTTTAAAAAAAGTACAAATTTAAATAATCCATTTTTTAACAATAAATGTTTTAGATAAAAAATAATAGGGTATATTAAACTCATAGACATTAAGTAACAATCATTGGAGGAATTTTTATGAATAGGAAAGAGTTAAAAGAACTTTCTAAAAGTCAACTAAAGGGTAATTGGAATGTGCCAGTATTAGCTATGTTAGCTTATTCAATAGTAATGTTTTTAGTATCATATCTAGATAATAGCGAGTCTTTATTTGTATCATTAATTGGAATAATACTTGCTTTAGTTATAGAATCATGGTTCTTTGTAGCATATCCGAAATTATCTCTAAACCTTATAGAAGATGAAAGCGTTGATTTTAGTGATTTATCAGTATCAAATAAAACTTTCTTTAAATCTTTAGGATTTTCTGTATTAGTAGGTATAATATTAATAATAGTATATATTGTATTAATGTTTAGTTTTGTAGGTGGATTTACAATAAGTGTATTAAATGCAAATGATTTATTTGAAGCTATAGCACCAATGGTAATTGTAGGTATTATATTATGGTTAATATCAATAGTAATTCAATTAGCAATTTCTATGGTACCATTTATACTTGCAGATAAAGAAGAAGTAGGAGTATTTAAATCAATATCTCTTAGTATAAAAATGATGAAAGGTCATAAATGGAGATTATTCGTTATATGGCTAAGCTTTATAGGATGGGCTATATTAAGTATATTAACTTTAGGAATAGGATTTTTATGGTTATCACCATACTTTACTTTAACTATGGCTAACTTCTATAAAGAACTAGATAAAGAATATAACGCTAAACATATAGATTAAAAGTAAAAGGAGCTTAATTTAAGCTCTTTTTTATTGTAATTTTTATAAATTTATATTGATAATTATGATGAAAAATTCTTGCAAATCGTTTAAAATAGTACATTTAAACAAGGTTAATTTAAGTTAAATAGAAAGCATTTAAAAGAAAATAAAATAAAAAGCTATCTATTATTAATAGCATGTGCTATAATAATACTTGTAGCGATACAAAATCGATACACAAATAAATTAAGAGAGACCTAGAAATAGGTTCACAGGAGTATTTTTTAATGATAAATGGAATAGTAAAATGGTTTAACAATGAAAAAGGATTTGGTTTTATATCAGTAGAAGGTGGAGATGATGTATTCGTACATTTTACAGCTATACAAACTGATGGGTTTAAATCATTAGAAGAAGGTCAAAAAGTAAACTTTAATATAGTTAAAGGTGCTAGAGGTCCTCAAGCGGAGAATGTAACTATATTATAATATATATATATGTTCGGAAAAAGACACATTATGTGTCTTTTTTTATTGTAATTAAATATTAGTAAAAACATATAAATAAATTTTTACACAGTTAGTTTATATAATATGTTAAAAAACATCTGTTTTAGTGGACATTTATAAAAATTACAAGTACTGTTATAAATAGATTAACAATAGTTATCTGATTTAAAGTATGTATTTAGTTTCATTAAGGGGGATAATTTATGAATTTAACTATAAAGAGAAATATATGTATTTTGATGGGTATTTTATTAGTTACTATTATCAAAATTGATATAATGATTCCGAATATTAATATTTTATTGGCAATAGGTTGTTTTTATAAAGCATATAAGGTTAATAAATTACTAAAAAATAAAGAGAACAAGTCTATTTAGGATAATTAATGTTAATATATTATTCTATTTTATATGTTTAGTGAAACATATTTTTTCGCGAACATATTTAATTTAGTTAATGATATATCTAAACGTATTTGTAATATACTTAAAATTGTACATGAAATTAAAATGACCTATTTATAGGTCATTTTTTATTATATTTTTTAAAATTTAGACTAGCAAATCTTAGAACTATTGGTCATACATTTGAATATATATATATTGTAAGTAAAAGTTTAAGGAGGGATGAGATTTTGACTAGAGTAGAATTAAAACAACTTTCTAAGAGTCAACTTAAAGGCAATTGGAAAACCCCAGTATTAGTCATGTTAGTATATACCATAGCAACCATGGCTCTTTCTTTTATGTCTGAATTTTCAAGTTCAATGGGTATATACTTAATTAGTACAATATTTTTAATTGGATTAGCAATATGGTTTTCTGTAGGATTTGCTAATTTCTTTTTAAGATTTAGCGAAACTGATGGAAAAGCTAAGTTTGATGACTTATTAGTATCTAAAAAATCAATATTAAAATCATTAGGATTATTTGCTTTAATGTTTGTTATAGGAATTGTATTAGGTATTATAATAGTTTTTGCCACATCATCTATGATAGTTTTTAGTGAAAGTGTATCTACTGGTATGATAGTAGGAGCATTAATAGTTGGAGTAGTATTATCTATACCTATTGTTATACTTGAATTAGCTTTAGCTATGACACCATATATCTTTGTTGATAAAGAAGAACTTGGTTTAATTGATTCAATAAGACTTAGTATAAAAATGATGAAAGGTAATAAATGGAACCTATTTGTTATAAACCTAAGTTTTATAGGATGGGCACTTTTATGTATTCTTACTTTAGGTATAGGATATTTATGGTTAGGGCCATATATACAATTAACTATTACCAACTTTTATATAGATTTAGATAATAATTTTAATAAAGTATCAATTTAAAAATAAAAAGGCTGACTTTAATCAGCCTTTTTATTTTATATAAAGTAAAAAACTATATTAAAATAATATAGTTAGATGTGTGATAAAATAAATTAATAATAAAGGAAAGTTTTGGAGGAGATTATTTTGATATTTACTATAGGACAAGTGGCTAAAATGTATAACATAAGTCATGACACACTAAGATATTACGATAAAATAGACCTATTAAAGCCAAGTTTAAAAAAAGATAATGGATACAGATATTACACAATAAGGGAAATAGAATTGCTTGAGATAATATTAGTAGCAAAACAACTAGAAATACCAATAAAAGATATAAAAGAAATTATAAAAAAGGAAGATGAAAGTAGTTACATAGAGTTATTTAAAAATCACAAAAAGTTGTTAGAAGAAAAAATAGAGTATTTGACAAAATTAAAAGATGAAGTACAACACTCTATAGATGTAACAACTCAAATGAAAAACTTTTCTAATAAGACAAAAGAAAAATTTGAAGAGGTATATATAGAAAAAGATATTATATATTTTAATCAAAATGATTATAACTACTTTGGTGAATTTTTAAATAAAAAAAATCTAATATTAAAAATTAAAAATATATTTTTTAATGAAAATATAATTGGGTTTGAACTAGATAATGAAGCCATTAGTAATGATGCAAAATACGAAAAAATTAAATATAGAGGAAATTATATTTTATTAACTCGAAAAGATACTGCATCTAACATAGAAAAGTTTATAGAAGAATGTATAGAAGAAATTTATAAAGATAAAAAAATAGAAAAAAATATAAATGTATTTATGGAATGTTTATTTACACTATTAAAAAAGAGTAAAAAAAATATATACTTCGTAAAAATATATATAGAAAATATTAGATAAAGTCTTGACTATTGAGTTGGTCAAGACTTTATTATTATACAAAGAAAGTAATTCATATATAGTTTATCTTGTATTAACAAATATAAAAATTGATAGATTAGGAGGGGATAATATGCAAGAGAATATATTAGGTAGTGAAAAAATACCTAGATTATTTATAAAATATTCTATACCAGCTATAATAGCTATGGTAATTACAGGCATGCAGGCAGTTGTAGATGGAATATTTGTAGGAAATGTACTAGGACCAAACGCAATGGCTAGTGTGAATATAGCAGCACCATTTATGCAAGTTATAATAGCTTTATCTATGATAATGAGTATAGGATCACAAAGTTATATGGGGCTTAGTTTAGGAGATGGTAATGTAGCTAAGACACAAAATATATTTAAGACAGCTATGATATTTATATTAGTTTTTGGATTTGGTATAACGGTAGTTGGATTTACAATGAACTCACAAATAGCATATATATTAGGTGCTAGTGATATATTATTAAAAGATGTTTCTTTATATATCAAGACACTTTCAGTATTTACAATACCAATGTCTTTAATGTTTTTATTTGGTTTTTCAGGAAGAATAATGGAAAAACCTCAACTTTACTTTTATGGTTCTATATTAAGTTTATTTGCAAATATAACATTAAACTATACATTAATATATAAGTTAAAACTTGGAATTGTAGGAGCGGCAACTGCCACAGGATTAGCATACTCTTTAGCATTTTTAGTTGTAGTGTGGCCTGCATTAAATAAAAAAAACATTATAAACGTATTTGTTGGAAAGTTTGATAAATCTGTAATATTTCCAGTAATATATAATGGTTCATCAGAAGGAATAAATTCAATAGCCACAGCCACTAGTGCATATTTATTCAACATGGCATTTATGAATATAGCAGGAGAGACAGGTGTAGCAGCTTTTACTGCTATAAATTATGTAGCTCAATTTGGCATACTTTCAATGTTTGGTATATCTGATGGTATAGGGCCTATAGTTAGCTACAATTATGGAAGTAAGAAATTTGATAGAGTAAAAGCTATAATGAAATTATCTGACAAAGTTATAATAACTATAGGAATAATAATATTTACTTCATTATTCTTCTTTGGAAGAAATTTAGTTAATATATTTGTAAATGGAAATGAAGAAATATTAAATATAGCATCTGTAGGAGCAAAGATATATGCATTTGCATTCTTTATAAATGGATTTAATATAGTTAATTCTGGATACTTTACAGCTATAGGATATGCTAAAGAATCAGTAATAGTAGCTTCATGTAGAGGTTTAATATTTATAATTACAGGTATATTTACATTACCTACTATATTTGGAATAAATGGTATATGGATGAGTGTACCTTTTGCAGAACTAATTACTTTGTTTATTGGAATTAAACTTATGAAAAAATCATATAAAGTTATGAACAAAAACTATGAGGTAAGTATTAACGGTGCTTAGAAAAATAAATAGAAAATATAAACCCTTGTAAATTACAAGGGCTTTTTTACGCTTAAAGAAATTATATTTAATACAAAAATTGTGTATAAATTATTAAATACAGGTATATCAATACACTAGGTTTTGAGCGTAAAAAAGATTTTTGAGCAATGGACGAAGTCGTTGGCGACATGAACGAAGTGAATTTTTTATTAGAAATAAACAAACTAAAGCTAAAAAGGTGGGGTAAGAAAAAACGACGTGGGGTATAACTCATTCATATAAATTCGATAGTATTTTGTAATTAGATTTTAACCATATATAGTAAAAATTAATATATTATAAATATAATAAGAACTTTAAAGATATTAAAATAAAATAATTATTTAGAGATATAAAAAGGGAATATATTTAACAACTATAATCTTTTATAATGATTAATAAAAATAGGGGGGATATGGTGGAAATAAAATATACAAATAATCGTGAAGATTATATTAAGGGGTATGAAAAAAGTAGAAAGTATGCTTTAAGAAAAGATGTATTCACACTTACATTAACTATGCTAACACTAATGGGAATTACTTTTTTCTTTATCAATGAAATGTCTAGCTTTTATAATATAGAAATTACATTATACATAGCTGTAATATCAATTCTAGCAACAATGACTATAATAACAACAATACTTCTGAACATAATGTCTAAAAAAAACATACAAAAATTAATTGATAAGCTAATAGAAGCAAGAAATAGTACAATAGGTCCTAAATTGATAGAAGTAAAGAATGATATTATTATACATAAAGGTGAAAAATCATATTGTGAATACAATATAAAAGCTATTGATAATATTTATGAAGAGGATAATGTATTAGTTATTTGTATACAAAAGATAAATCCTATAATACTACTACCTTTAAATTCCTTTGAAAGTGAGGAGATAAAAAATCAATTTATCAATCTTATAAAACAAAAAAGTGAATATTTAAGGTAGGTGAAATATGAAAAAGAGTATAAAGATTATAATAATTATAATATCAATAATCATTATAGCGTGTTTATTTAGAGTAGGTTATACAATATATAAAAAGCAAGAAATGGATAGCTTAATAGATGTTACAAATAACTTTTTTAATGAATATATAAAAAAAGGTGAAGCCTCATACGAAGAAAAAGGGATGAAAGCAGTTTACACAAACAAAGAAACAGTAATAGTAGCAGGGGATAAAAATGAGTTTATGGCAATGGTTTACTTTGATGTAGATGTGGATGTAAATGATGAAAAAGATTTTACATCATCACATCATAAAATGAGAATCAAAAAAGATAATAATGGAGATTACACATTGATTGATGAAGGCAATATGGTAGATAGCAATGGTTTAAAAGTGGTTAATTACTCAAATAAACAAAAACAAAAAGAGGGATTAAGTGAAATAAAAGAAGAAATAGATATAAATGAAACTAAAAAAATATTAGGAATATACTATCAAATGACTTCAAATGGTCTAAAATTAAGCTATGATAAAAAGAAAAATTGGGTGAGTGTACCAATACCTAATGAGTATTTGCTTTCGATTTTTGATTTTGATAATAATAAATTAAAAGAAAATACTTATTATATAAGTCATAAAAAAACAGCCTTTATATCAAATTTTAACTCGGATATATTAATTATTGTTACAGATGACAAGGGGAAAACTTGGAATGAAATCAAGTTAGAGGGTGCTTACCAAGATGGAGATTTATTTATAGGATTTAGCAGTCAAGACATAGGATATTGTGTCATAACTACTGATGTTGCTATGGGTAAGCAATATAGTTACATATACATAACTGATGATGGTGGTAAAACTTATAAGGAAATTGGAAATACAAATGAAGTTTATCCAAGGATAATTACAGGAGTAGGATTTTTAGATAAGAATATAGGTTTTGTTGGATTTAGGTATGAAAGTGATAACAATCCAACTGTATATAGAACTGAGGATTCAGGTAGTACTTGGGAAAAGCTCGATATAAAACTTCCTAATGATTATATAGATGACTATGCAACTCCTCTTAATCTTAAATTTGAAAATGATATTATAATGCTTCCTGTAAAACTTAGGGATAGTGATAAAGTAATCAATTTTTTATCTACAGATAAAGGTTTGACTTTTAAATATAGTGAAAATATACAAAGATAGTATTTAATAAGTTTAGGCTTTATTAAGCAATTGTGTGATAAACTAAGCATAAAAATAGCTGGATATTTAGTAATACCAATATATCCAGCTATTTTTTTATTAGCTAGTTTTATGTAATTTTATATATACTACTAAATCTTTTAGATTATTATTGCTTATCTCAAATTCTTCATCAATGTTTAAGCTACTAGTGTTCCTATTTTCTCCGCCGATACTATATAAAGCTATGGCAACTTCGTTGTCTAAATCAAAAGATTTGTTTTTATTTAAGATAGATAGAGCTATTCCTGTATTATAACCTTCTTTTAAAAAATCCAAATTATAACCTGTAGATTCAGTATCGTTAATTATTGATTTAAGATAATAAGAACCTATTTCATTCCCATCTATGACTCCTATTTTTAAGATATTATTTTTGCCATTATGTTCTATAGATGATTCATATAATTTATGTTCTTTTTTTAGAATACCATATTCATATTCCTTAGCACTAAATTCAACTTCAT
Source organism: Romboutsia sp. 1001285H_161024_C4 (assembly GCF_015550185.1). Taxonomy (NCBI): domain Bacteria; kingdom Bacillati; phylum Bacillota; class Clostridia; order Peptostreptococcales; family Peptostreptococcaceae; genus Romboutsia; species Romboutsia sp. 1001285H_161024_C4. The sequence goes on from NZ_JADNAJ010000002.1 coordinate 402,922, forward strand.
AATTTCCATTTTTCAAATTGTTTACAAAGTATTTTTTCCCCATTCCATTCATATTATCAGGACAATTACTTAGATATAAGCCGCTTGGATTTTTTGAGCTAGAGCAACCAGTAACAAGCATTGTTGACATCATTATTAATAATAGTATTGTTGCTATTTTTTTCATGCATACCCCTCCCTAAATAACCTAATGTTATAGTTCGTATTATATAGAAATTGTGAACTTTGATTATATTGTACATAATATTAAATTATTTTCCAATTGCAAAATAGTTTCATTAATTTGAAGTAAAATTCCTTATTTTAAGTTAGTTCAATAAATCTATTTTTAATTGTATTTCTAGTAATAAATGATGGGGTAAGAAAAAACGACGTGGGGGTATAACTTATGTAAATAAATTAGGAATTATTTTGTAATCAAATCTTTACCATATATAATTAAAATTAATATATCATATATATGACAAAGAGTATGGAGGGGTTATGTGGAGTATATATACAAATTTATAGAGTTTGCAGAAGAAAGTGGTATGATAAATTTAATATTTTGGGGAGCTATAATAGCATATCTAATACATATATATTATAAAAAAGAAGAAAATGAAAAATACCTAGCTTTAAAATTAGTAGGATTTTTTATACTTGGGGGATTTAGATTAGAATTTGCATTTAACTGGTATCCAATAATAATACCAGCAGGATTTTTATTATATTGGTTTTTATTAAAAAATAAAGAAAGACCAAATAGTATTATAAAGAAAAAAGCAACAATCCTTGGAGTTTCAATGCTATATTTAACCGTATTAAGTAATATCATATATGATTCTGTAGAGTATAGAGATATGAAATTTGATATAAAAAATATATCTATGGATACATTAAAAGAAGACTATGAAACAATAAAAAATGAATTAGGATTATCGTTAGATACGAATATAATAAATTTTGAAGTAAAATATGATAATAACAAAAAAATAAAATTACTAGATATGAATATAGAAGATAAAGAAAAAAATAAATTTGTAAGTATAGGAATATATAATGGTGATTATTCTGTAAAACAAAGCAAAATAAGTAGTAAAGGTCAGATTGTAGAGCATGAATTTGGTGAATTTAACACGACAACTGAAGAACTATTAGAAACTATAGATAATATAGAGTTAAAAAAATATGATAAAGCAGATATTTACACTATAAAATATGAAAATAACTTAAGTTATATAGAAAATGAAAAAACATATATAGTTAATTTAGCTGATTATTCAACGGATAAACTATATCCTAATAGTGAGATAATTAATGCTAGTTGTATTATGTATATTCCTATGGAAAAAGTAAGTGAAGGCTCATGGAGTGACATAGATTACAAATACTACCTAACAAACTATGAAATATCTTCTAGTGAAGAAAATTATGAAGATGTAGAAATAACTATAGAAAATATAAATAATAAAAAAAGTGTATTAATAGATGATATATATGAAAAATATGAGTTAATGGAAGAACTTAATTCTATAAATATAGCTAGATGGAATGGAGAAAATGATATAGATTTAGAGCCAGACTTATTTATAAAAGATAATGATGGAAATAGACTAGGATTATGTAGTAAAGATAAAGTCTTTGCCAGAAGGGATATAGGAGAAACTAGTGTATGGTACATAGTGCCTAGTGATTTATACGACAAAATAAATCTATATACAATGAAATAATAAAATACCTTAGGATAACTTTTATAGTTATTTTAAGGTATTTTTTAATTACAAGGAATTTGCATTGATTGAAAATATGTAGAGAGATTATGGTAATATCAATGCATCCAAAAAAGTAAAAAATTACAAAATATTATAGAAACGAGCGTACACGAAAACATCTGTTTTAATAGACACTTATCAAATAATACATTCTGCTATAATTAAATTAACAATTATTATAAAATTTGAAACAAATATTATTTATATTTGGCCAAGGGGGACAAATCAATGAAAAAGTTAATTACAGTTATTATGCTGTTTGTTTCTTGTATTTGTATAAGCGGATGTAGTAGGGCTAATCAGAAAACAATTTGGAATATGGATTATATTCAAGGTAAAGGTGGAGGAGTTATTTATTGTTCAAATAAAAATAAAGATATTTATCAAAATGCTACTATTAAAAATATTGTCTGTATTTTACAAGAATCTTCTATTACTATTACAGATAAAGATACAGGCGATGAATGGATTGGAAACTGTAAAATAATCGATGAAGACAGTAAATCAACACTTTATGAAGTAATATTTGATAACAATGAAACTGGTCATTTAGTAAAAAGTTTTACAAAATATGCAGATAACACACAGCATGATACATTGATTATTTCCTGTGGAGAATATTCATTAAATTTAACTGAAAATAAAGGTGAAACAAATTGATATTTGCAGAGAAAATGAGCGTAATATTTAGTTGATTTGTTTTTTAATGTGAAGTAAATTGTATAGTTTTTTTAACTGTTCAAAAAAACATATATTTTCGAATACAGTATTAATTAAGTTAATGATACATCTTAATATACTGATAATATAATTAAAACTGTGAATGAAATTAAAATAATGACTATAGTAGCATATTATGCTTATATATTTAATTCTTCTATTTTTAGTTAGTAAACAATTCAATAAGCTGTATAATATAATCAAAGTTAACAGTTATTATATATTATGAATATGAATTTTAATAAAAAGGAGGGGATTTAGTGGATTTATATGTAAATAGCCTAACTAATAAACAACTTAATAAAAATAAAATTTGTATTTCGTTTGATTTGGAAGTAAATGAATCACCATATTACGAGATGGCTTACAGTGAAAATGAAGAATTAAATTTTAGGCCAGAATATGTGGATTTGTGTGCTAAATCAGCACAAAATATATGGGATAAGTGTAATTTTTCAAATGATTTGATTGTTTTATTTGAAGATAAATATAATACTTATCATAAAGGAGAAAAGGAGTTTATAGAAAATTGCTTAAATTCACCAACTTGTTTTGTTTATTCTTTTGAATGGAACGATGAAGGTGAAAAATTTAAGGCAACACGATATATCTGGGTTACTAACAAAATAGATAGTAAATCACTCTTTAGGAAAATAATTCTTTCTGATATAGGTGAAGATACAGTTTTAGATGGTGCAGTATATATTATAGACAATAAAACTAAAAATGTATTCTTTTTATATGATGATAGAGGCGTTGATATTTATTCTAATGATGAAAAATTTATATATAAAATGAAGAATTATTATTTATAATGTAATATTGATTAGTGTAAAATTAATAACTCTATCTTAGTATATATTGAAATAACTATGATAGAGTTATTTTTATTTGATATTTATCATAAAGTTGGCTAACATAGCTGAAACAACCTTTTTCTGTATAATTTCTTTAATGACCTATTATAGGTCATTTTTTATTTTACAAATAAATTATTTGAATGTGACAAAGTCACAGAACTAAAAATTAAAAATTAATATAATACTTCTATAAGAAATATAGGAGGGAATAATTATGAAAATAAGAAAAAAGGCAATTATAGATACAAATCACTGTGTAGCTTGTGGAACTTGTATAAAAGAATGTCCACTAAACCTTATAAGCATAGAACAAGGTGTATTTGCAAAAATTAACCTAGAAAAATGTGTAGGATGTGGAAAATGTGCTAAAGCTTATTATAATTTTTAATTTTGTAAAGTTTTTCTACTTTGTGTATTTTTCAATACTTACAAGCCCTTAAATCACTCATTTTATCTTTTTTAGCAAATTAGACACTTATTTTTAATGTTTTATTAAATTTTACACATATTTTTTATATTTATTTTGAAACTCCTTTATCTATTTAATTGTATATAAATACCATTTGTAATTACATATATTACATTAAATCATTTTACTATAATTTTATTTTTTGTCTATTTTTATTGCATTTCTAATTACACCAACTACACCTAATAATATTATTATAATTTTGTTTTTCGTCTACTTTTTTATTTTTGGCTCTGTTAGATAATTTGTGATAAATAGTAAATAAAAATGCTAGAACTATTGATATTCTTATCAATTTCTAGCATTTTTATATTTTAAAATAATAATTAGTAGTATGTTACTAATTATTGATATTTTTAAATATGGCTATGTTTTAAGTCAATGTTGATATTAGGAACAATTTCAATAATAAAAAAGTAGGGGTATACCAATTGATAACTCCTACTTTTCGTTCGCATTATATTAATATTATTCTTTAATATCTTCTGTTGTAAATATGGCCCTTACATCTGGTCCTGCATATTGAAAGCCTGTAACTTTAATTATAGTTGCTCCAATTAATACGGATAACCCTATCATTATAATTACTTTTTTACCTTTTGGTTTCATTTGTTTATCCCCCTTACAAATTCCTATTTATATGTATTATCACAAGTGTACATATTTCGCATTATATAACAATTGCGTACTTGCTTTTATTATAGCATTATTTTTACCACTACATAAACTTTGGTGTTCTTAATTTAAAATCCTTTATCTTAGTATAAGAGTATGCCACATTACTTTGTACAATAAAATTCTTAGTTTTAATAGAATCTCTGTCAGTTTCAAATATGCTTAGCCATTTAAACCATTGCATATAGTTTGATTAAATATAGTATAATAAATATCGGATAATAAGTATAGCATGTTACTTTATATCTGATATTTTTTTACATATTATAATTATTAAAGGTATAAATTACAAATAGTATAATATGTACAATATGTTATATAATAAATTCAACATAAAAAACAATAAGGAGACAGATATGAAGGTTCAAGAAAAGGGAAACCTTATTTACAAGGTTGGGTAAGTCAGAGCATAAACAATTTTATTAGAGAAAATAATATTACAGATGAAAATGGTTCAGTATTTCATTATAAAAATCATGCATTACGCCATACTTTTGCAGTTAAAATGTTAAATGGTGGAGCTGATATACTTACAGTTCAAGAATTATTAGCTCATGCATCCCCTGAAATGACTATGAGATATGCAAAATTACTTGATGATACTAAGCGTAAAGTATTTGATAATGCTATAAAACAAGGTATATTTAGCTTTGATGAAAGTACTCAGTTGAAAGAAGAAAATAACAATGAAATATCTAATGATATACTTGATATGTTATGGATTAATCATAAGCTAAATGCTATGGATACACCTTATGGAACTTGTTTACAAACAGCTAATGAAAGTGGAGTTACTAAAGCTACGTTATACAATAATATTCAAATAAAAGAAAGAATAGAATTCCTCAGATTACAAGAGTCTAAGGTATCCACTCGAGCCCAAGTAAAAAGGGAAATGGATGATAACAACAAAGATGCAATAATAGAAAGTCTTAGAAGAAAGGAAAAAAAACTAGAAGAAGAAAATAAAAAATTAAAAGAACAACTTAAAGTTAATTATGCTGGTATGTATAAACAGTTATAATATAATTATATTATAACTGTTTACTTCGCAATTGTTATATAATGCGAACAAAAAGTAGGAGTATATCAATAGGTATCCTCCTACTTTTTTTATTAAAATTATTATTTATTTTTATATTATGTCAGTTTTTTATGATAAACTTCGTATTAACTAATATAAAAGCTTTTATGGGGAGGAAAATATTTTGACGGATAAATTTATAATTAAATATATAAAAAGATGCAATCCAAAGGGGATGGAGATGTTAATAGATACTTATAACGGATTATTAACATCAATAATTAGAAAACATATTAATCCAGTTTTAAATTATGAAGAGGAATGTATAAGTGATGTACTTTTTGCAATTTGGGAAAATATAGATGGATTTAATGATAAAGAAAGTTCTTTTAAAAATTGGATATGTGCAATTGCTAAGTATAAGGCGATTGATTACAAAAGAAAATATATATCTAAGATAAACGAAGAACTAAATCATAATCTTTCTTATATAGATGTAAATTTATATAAATTAGAAATACAAGAAGAAATTGATGAACTACTGAACTCATTAAATGATAAGGATAAAGAACTTTTTATGAGGTATTACTTAAATGGTGAAAAGCTAGAAAAAATAGCTATAGATAATAATACAAATGTATCGAATTTACATAGTCGACTATCTAGAGGTAGGAATAAAATTAGGGAAAGTATTTTAAAATAGGAGTAGTGAGAGTATAATGGATAACTTTAGAATTTTTAATAAAATTAAGGTAGATACAGAAAAATATGAACAAGTGGAAACTAATAATAATGAGAAACTAAAATTAAAAATGGAAGAAAAATTAAAGTCATCGCAGAGATATAAGAAAAAAAGAAAAATAAATAATAGATTAATAGAAAGTATAGCAGTTATAGGAATTATAGTAGTTGGAATTAGTGTGGCTAATCCTTCTTTAGCAGATAATTTAAAAATAAGATTACCAGAATTTGAAACTATGTTGGATAAAATAAAAGAAAATATTAATAGTGAAGATATCGTTGAGTATGACCCAAATATGTATCCACAATTAGAAAAAGAAAAGGCAGAGTATAAAAAGAATAAACTTATGGCAACACCTATAGATGTGTCTAGTAAAGCTGATGGCTTAAAAATTACTATAGATAAAGCAATGTATGATAAGAAGAAAATTTATCTAGATATGACTCTAAAAACAGATGAACCATTTAATAAAAGTAAATATAAAAAAGCAGTTGGTGATTCTCCTTATGGTGATGGTGTAAAGCAAATGTATATTGATGATTTAGAAATGTATATAAATGGAGTTAAGCAAGATGGCTATAGTTATTCGGCTGGAATTGTTGATTTTATTGATAAAAATACTATTAACCTTAGTTATTTAATAGAGCTTGATACAAATAATGATGTAGAGGATGCAAACTTTAAAATAAATTTTAAAATAGATGAATATGATTTATCAAAGGCAATTGGACAAAAACACTATTTTGATTTTAATATAAAGTCTATAGATGATAGTATAAAGAGTATAACTTTAGATGAAAAAGATGGGGACTATATTTTGAAAAAAGTTGATGTAACCTATACATATATTGAAGTTAAAATGGAACTTCCTTTCCAACCATCTCTAGGAAATACTCATGATAATTTTATAATAGTATATGATGATAAGGGCAGAGTACTAAATATGTCTACAGGAATTGAAGGTAAAAATAAAATATATACTCAAATAAATGAATTAGTAGATATTGGTCAAATACCTAAATATATTGATATTTTAGTTTGTAAAAATTATGGAGAAGAGTCTAATCCTTTATCCAGATTTAGGGTTAATTTAGAATAAATTGTATATAAGATATAGTAAATAATTTTAATATAATGCGAACTAAATCAAGAGTTGTATTTGATTATTCATATAACTCTTGATTTTTTATTATTCAAAATTTATCTAATTCTAACATTGTGTTAAAACATAGCCTAATAATTAAATGGATTTTTTTATTATAACATAATATACATATATAATATGTTACAACTAAGTTTTTTCAATATTTTTTTAGTTTACTCTTGATAATCAAACGATATGTTTACTTGCAACACCGTTAAATCTACCCATCCATTTCTTCAAATTACTGTGAAGGCTATTGATGTGTTGGATGTGGTAAATACCTTCTTTATGCTTACCTGTTTTTATACGTTTATGGTCTAAATTAAAGTCTGAAGCAAATTTATTGTATGACTTGTGACTGTCTGTACATAATATAGAACTTTCTCCTATATGTCCTTTATATAGCCTTTCAAGTTCTTTGTGTGTCATTCTGCCTTCACATAAAGGCTCTATGATTAAATTCCCTTGTCTATCTAAAGCTGTAGCGACACAAATCTGTTCCTTAGATATACCTCTCTTTTTAATCTCTTTACCTCTTTTACGAGACTTTCTTGGCATATTACAAGCTCTTGTGCCTTTGAAACCCTCAGCAAAAAATACTTCATCTGCTTCTATTACTCCATCAACGTGTCCAGTACCTAAAAAATCACTTATACAATCAAGTATTTTATGCCTCCAGAAAAAACTCGTTGCTATGTTAATGCCTACAATTTTAGCAGACTTTCTTATTGATAACCCCATAATCATACATTTGGCATATTTAAGCCATTTATCTAAAGATTTCTTACTTCTATATGTCGCAGAGTTTGTAAAATCAGTAAAAGTCTTTCTACAATCTTTACAGATATATCTTTGTTTACCATTATATTTACCGTTTCTTGATATCAATTCAGAATTACAATGAGGACACACTTTCCCCTTAGAAAATCTAAACTCTTTAACCTCTTCACATACTTGCCCTACTTGAGAACCTAATACAAGAAATTCTTCTAAATAGGATAGTAGTTCCTCTACTTGATTCAATGGTAATGTTTGTATATCTGTTAATATAGACTTCATACTTGGCATACTATAACCTCCGAAACATTGATATATCTATATTATAACCTATATGTCTGAAAATATCCATTTTCAACACTTATTTAAAACATAGCCTTAAATATTAATTTTAAAGATGTAATTATAAATATAATAACACCTATAAAAGAAAGTATTTTAACTAATATAAATGTTATATCTCCTAAATATGGTATCCCTATCAAGCTTGTAAGTCCTATAGCATTTTGAAATACAGTAGTCTGTAATAACACAAGCATTAAAGAACCTAAAGCCGTATAAATCAATTTAAAATCTATATCATTCATAAATACCCCTCCCTATACTTTGTAACATATAACAATTTTAAGCTTTGATTGTATTATACATAATATTCAATTATTTTCCAATTGCAAAATGCTTTCATTAAAGTAAAGTGGAATGACTTGTATTAAGTCAACTCCACATATCTATTCCTAATAGTATTTATAGTTATACAGGTTTCTTTAGTTGCTACATTCACCAACATGTCTTTGATTCTATCGCCCTTTTTGTTCTTCTTGCTTAATTGTAAGAATTTAAACCAAGCCAAATAGTTCGAGATATATTTACTAGACACTCCATTAAAGGACATTAGCCATCTCTTAAATCCACGGTGAAGAGCATTTACATGTTGAAGATGATAAACGCTATCTAACATAGATTTCCCTCTAGGAACTTGTTTTAATTCCACATTTAGGTCTTTCTTTATACCCATATAAGATTTGTGGCTATCAACTACAAAAGTAACATCCTCTCCTAATTTTCCATCAAAAAATCCAACTATTTCATTAGTTGTAATTCTGCCATTGCAGACTGCTCCCATAACTATATTTCCTTTGCGGTCAATTCCAGTTTCAATACATAATTGGTCGCTAGAAATTCCTCTTTTCTTCTTATCATTTTTACCTTTGCCTCTTTTTCTAGGCTCTCTAGGCATCTCAAAAGTAGTGCTTTTTGAATGATTTCCCTTGTACGAATGACGAATAAAAAATTCGTCTACTTCTACAATACCATCTACTGTATCATTTCTAAGTGACAAGTTAATAACATCCAAAATCCTATGACGCATATAAAAAGAGGTTTTAACTCCAACTGCTATTTCAGTAGCACACTCTCTTATAGAAAGTCCTAATATCATTAATTCGCAGTATTTGAGCCATTTATCTAGTCCTAATTTAGTACTTGAGAAAGGTGAAGAAGTGAACTCATCAAAGTTGCAACGACATCTTTTGCATAGATATCTTTGTCTACCATTAGATTTACCATTTTTATTAACATCCTTACATTGGCATTTAGGACATTCATATCCCTTGGAAAATCTACTTTCTTTAATGTTTTCTTTAATTTCATCAGAACTAAACAGAGAACTTAGAACTCCTTGTGCTATTGAAATTAAATTCTTTAATTCATCTTTATTTAAATCTTTAACTATGGCATTTATATCTACTTTTGGCATAATATTTAGGCATCCTTTCTATAAAAGTTCTTAAAGTATAGTGAATATCTATATTATAACCTATTTTGAGTATTACTAATCACGAAATTATCTAACAGAGCCTTATTTTTAAATGAATTATCTTCAATTTAATACATATAACAAAACCATATTTTAACATCTAATTTTTTTTATTATAATATTAATTTTTGTATAATTTAGTGTTATAATAATCTACATAATTCGACAAAGACTACATAGATATATAGAAGAAAGGAATTAGTATGATTTTAATAGAAGAAGCCGACACAAGACAAAATATTTATTATAAATATTTAGTAGATAAAGATTCTAGAGAAAAGACTCTTCTTAAAACTGTTGAAATCACATGTGAAACTTCAACACGCCAAAAAGTTGAATACTCTATTTTATATGATAGTAATATGAATCCAATAAAGGACGCTTTTAGATTTATAAATTATAATTTTTTAGATTGTTCCCCAAATACAAAATATCAAGCTATTACTGCTCTTAGAATATTATATAGTTTCTTAGAACTATTTGATTTAGATTTAAGGGAATTAACAGATGATAATATAAATCTTTTAAAATGCTTTCTAAGAGGCTACTCGCCTAGAGGAAACCTAGTAACTGTTAATTTAAATACAGATAGAAGTAACAGTACTATAAACACTTATTTAGCTATGTTTAGACGGTATACTGGATTTTTAAATATTGAAAATTGTAATTTGCATAAAATCTCCCCTATAACAACAAAAACATTCATGTACGGAGCTGATATCCTTGTTGAAAAGAACACTTATGTTCATAATGAACGTGTAAATGAAAGCAAGACAGTTCCAATGTATATATCTATTGATGAATATAAAAAAGTACTAGCTGTTATAGCAAAAGATTATACAATACGTGAAGAATGCATAGTAAAACTTATGTATGAGGGAGGATTAAGAATAGGAGAAGTTTTAGGTTTAACTATTGAAGATGTTCAATCTGGATTTTATAAAAATCAAGATACTAAAGAAACAAAAAAAATAGCCTTTGTTTACACTAGAAATAGAGTTACTGATAAAGATTACCAATTAGCAAAAAATCTTGAAAAGCCAAAAAATAGAAGAGCCTACATTACTAAAACATACAAGCAAGGAACCGGAAAGACATCTATAGATATTTCTTTATACGATAAAATAATGGAATATGTAGATATTTTTCATAATCCGAATAGTTATATTAAAAATAATGAAGACGAAGATGAATTTGAAGTTGAAGATAGTATTCTAGAATATGATTTTTTTAATGAGATTTTAAATCCTGAGATTAAAGAAGAATATAAAATCAAGAAAAAAAATGATAAATCTTTAGAGTTATTCAAGCAAAATTTAGGAAAATATGCAAAAACCGATATAGTAGATAAAAAAGCAAACACCGATAAAAATGGATTCCCTATTTTAGAAAATAACTCGTATATTTTTATCAATAAAGTAGGTAAACCACTAAATATAATTTCCTGGAATAAAATTATCAGAGAAATTTTAGAAAAAAGTGGTTTAGATGTAGACAAAAATAAAAGAGAACATAACTTAAATCATAGATTTAGACATGGACATGCCATGTTTCTTGTTAAAGTATTAAAATACACATCTCAACAAGTTGCAGACCGTCTAAGACAGAAATCATCAAAGTCAGCAGAAAAATACTTTAGACCTACTGATGATGATAGAGCTACCGCTCATGATGGATTTTCTAAATCATTAGAAGATGCTCTTAAAGAATTATAATATTTTAATGAATTATTCCATATAACAAATTTCACAAGGAGTTGAATTCAAAATGTACGAAAAATTTAACATTATAGATGATGACAAAATGAGGAATACCCTTTTAGATTTTTATAGTAAAGTAGAGTTAAACAGTGGTCAGCAAAAGTATTTAAATTCCTACATTTCAATGTATAAGAACGTAAAATTAGATACTTTAAACTGGGAAACTATTTGCGATATATCATCAAGTATAGATTCTGCACATCTAAGTACGTACTTCGGAATACTTAACTTAAACTTTGTTATATACTTAATCGAAAATAGTTTATACAAAGACCCATTTATAGATACAAATTCAGATATTATATTAAATCTACTTAATTCATCTAAGGAAAAAAGAAATCGTATCATGTATTTTGATAAGAATTTCAATTTAAAAAATCTTTTCATCTGCAACCATACGTATAAGAAAAAAGGTGTACGTAAAGCAGGCGAATTAATAATAGATACCAAGTTAGATAATCCATTTTTAGTTAAATTATTAGATGGATTTTATAGGTCTGATTTTACTAGTACTAGGAGCGGGAAAAGCGACTTTAACTTTTCCAGAAATTTTTATAAAAGTTATGATAAATTCTCTAGTTTTAAAGAAATTTCTAATTTCAACTTCAAAGTATTTGAAAAACAATTTGATTTTTATAAAAAAAATAAAAGACAATTAAAAGATTTAGTTAAGTTTTACATATATCTTCATTCAATATACGAAGATATATTTAAACCTAATGATCCTGTTGATATATTTTGGATAACAAAACATCCAAAATTTATAAACCAATTTAATGATGGTTTTAGATTGGTAGATTTAAACCCAACAGAACCATTTCCGACAGATGATAGATGGATAGTCAGACCTAACGGTCAAGAAGAATTTACCACTAGATTAAATTCAACTGACTATAAAACAGTTGATTTTACTAAAATAGAATATAATGAGTATAGACCATTTTTAAAAGATTTTTTTTGGAAATCTACTGTAACATTACCTGTCAGACTATCAGAATTCTATAATATTATCAAATTTTTAAACTTTATATATGAGTATAAAACTTTAAATATAAAAAACAATAGTAATTACAACGAAATAACTACAGTAGAAGCACTTTCATACTTAGGCCATATCTCAAATAAAGACAGTCTTAGGGTATATAATGACAAAGTACAATCTATTAGAAAATTTCTAAAAAATAAGTATTTCAATGTTGAATTAGCAGTATTTGATTACCTTGTTCACGCTGGTAATCCTACTCCACCAGGTAGTAAGAGTATACCAGAAGATGAAGTGAAAAAGTTAGATAAGCATTTATTAACTCTTGCATATGATAACGATACGAATTATGTTTACTATACAATTTTCAAACTCGCATTATTAACAAACTTTAGAATAAGTCATCTGTTATCAATAACTATCGATTCAATTAAAGAGTCTATGAAAAAAGAACAATATTATATCGAGGCTGTAACTAAAACATCTAATAAAGAAAAGGCTAAAGAACATATAAGTAAATATGATTACAGATACTTAGAAGAAGCAATAAAAATAACCGATCCTCTAAGAAGTAAAGCACCTAAAGAATATAAAAACTTTGTTTTTTTACATTATATACAATCCGCCAATATAAAAGGCGTTACGCCAATTACGGTTGCAACATTTAATTCTTTTTTAAAACGCCAATGTAAAAAAATAGGATTGCCTGAATATACAGCAGAAAACCTTAGAGATACAAGTATAACAAGAGCTATTGACTATGCAGTAGAGAATGGTCTAAGCCACCAAGAAACAGAAATTTTAATTAGAGGTAAGCGTTCTACAAAACTTAAACATTATTACGATAATCAAGAATCCAAATTATTTGTTGAAGCAACCTACGGTATTATTATAGGCAATATAGACCTTAAAGGTCAAATATTAGAAACTACTGATAGTTCCTCTTTTAGCAAAGATGAAACTATGGATGATGGTTGTGGTTTTTGTAAAGAAAATGAATGCCGTATTCATAAGGATATAGGATGCCCTATGTGTAAATTTTTTATAGTTACACTAGATAGAATACCATTTTACATTAAAAAATTAGAACGACTTGATATTTCAATAGAAAATGAAACTATCGAACATGAAAAAGAACACCTAAAAGCCATAAAAAAACTTTATGCCGCCTATTTATCAAAATTACTTGACCTTAATCAAAAATTAGAACTTAAGCAAAACCAAAACATTAAATAAAATCACATATAGGAGGTGATATTTGTGAAAGTTACAGCCAATCAATTAGTTAATTTTGTAGAATACACAGATGAAAAATTCATACCAAAGGAAATTGATAATGTTAGTGAATTTTTAAGAATTTGTAGAGATATCAAGGTTTTAAATAAAATCCCTTTAAAAAAATTAGATGTAACCTTTTCAGATGATGATTGGGATTTATCTCCTTTAACAAAAAATGATATTGAAGCAAAACAAACAGATACCTTTAAATTCGCTGATATTTCAAATAACTTTAAAGATGAATTGAAGTTTTATGTCTATTGGATGATAACACAAAAGAAGAAAAATAATAAAATAAACACTATACACACTGGATTTAAATGTGTAAGACAATTTTTAAGATATTTAGATAGTAAATACATCGTATCCTTAGATGCTATAGATTTAGGAATGATATCAGAATATATTAAATATTTAAAATTTGATAAAGATAATGGATACAATAGTATTCAGGCACATGTAAGAAATATACGAAAATTTATATCATTTTATAACTTTAATATGACTAATACTGATATGTCTAGTATATTAAAACAATTAGATAAAACATCAAGTAAATTATTAAGTTTAACCATAGATTGCGTAGAGGAAAATAAGTTTAACAATATACCTGATGAATACTTTGACAAACTTCTTAGGACGCTTATAGGTTTAATGAGAGATGAAAATTTAGATAGCAAAACAAGAGGCTACGCCGCTCTCATAATCTTAATGAGTCAAACTGGACTGAGAATAAGTCAGATGATGTCTTTAAAAGTGAATGCATTATCTAAAACTCATATTTCACATTTAGATAATGCCTCTTATTTTTTAGAATATACAATAGTAAAAAAAGATGTGTATGAATCAGGTTTTACAGTTATAAACCAATTAGGATATGAGGCTTACACTGTTTTAGAAGAAGTATTCAAAAACAATCGTAAAAAATTTAAAACAGATTATCTTTTCTGCCCTCCATATACAAGGAATGTACCTGTATGTACTAGTACTTTTGGTAGAAATATGTTAAGTCTAATTATTAAAGTTGGATATGATATAGGAGCGGTTAATACAAATGATGATTATCCAGAATTAAATACTATAAGTATCGGGGAATTTAAAGAAAAATATCGTATTTCTAAAGAAATATATAGTAGTTACTCTGATGATGATGTAATCTCATACCCTACAAGTCACCAATTTAGAGTTCATCTTTGTACTTTCCTTTACCATAAAAGTGTACCTTTAGCATTTATACAAAAGTATATGAACCATCTAACTGAAGAAATGACCGATTACTATGTAAGAGGCAAAGACTCATCTAAACAGGATAGTGAGTTTGCTGACAAAATGCTAGAAGTTATGATAGGAGAAGAAACAAAACCTCTCGGTTCTGGTAGTGATGACCTTATGTTTAAAATAAATCAATTTATTGAGAATGGTAAATTTAATGTGGTTGAAGACTTAGATAAGATTATTTCTATTTTAAAAGGTAAGATACCTATTAGACAAAAAACTGGTGGGATGTGTATTAAATCTGCCTCAGGCAGAGAATGTACTGTAGATGGGCAATCAGATGCAATCTACTGTGCATATGGAATTTGCCCTAACCATTTTCACCTATATATAATGGCTGACATCACTTATAATGAGTGTAAAAATCTAATAGGGATTATAGAGTACAATAAAGCCGAAGGCTATCTTAGACAGGCAAATAAGGAGTTAAATAAGTTACAATCTGCAATCAATAAGTCTTTAAAACCAGAAATAGAACAACTTGAAGACACAATTGCTAAAAAAGGTGTGGATTGGGTAAAAGAAAAACATGAAAATCTTATACCTATTATAGATAAACTAGATGAAATCAAGAAGGAGATGGATAAATGGATAAACCAGGAGCCGTTAACATTGAAGAACAACTAAAATCAATTTGTACTGAGTTGGGAATAGATTATGATAATCTTAAACCTAAGACCCAAAATCATCTTTTAAACATAGAAACGGCTATTACAAACCGAGAATCAAAGTATATCGAATTATTACACGAACTTAAAGAAAATAAAGTTACACTTAGCTCTGTTTCAGATGATACTAAAATAAGTAGACAGACATTATACAATAATAAGGAATTAAAGGCTTATATAAACTTTAGAACACTCCAAATCGATGAACTTAACCCTTATCACCGAATAGATGAATTAAAGGAGAAAATAAATAAACTTAATGAAAAATTAGAACTTATGATTAATAGAGATATCGATACTGAGATTTTAAGAAATGAAAATGAATTTTTATTAGAGCAAATCAAAAATAGAGATAATACTATCAATAGAATGAATGAACAAAATATGGAGATGGAACGTAAAATTATAGAATTAAGAAAAGGTACAGTTAATTCAAACTCAAATAAAAGCATCTCTAAATCAAAGGTAGTAACCTTACCTAAATAACCTAAATTATAAAATAAATTAATACACATATTTGTTGATATTTATACGCAAATATGTGTATTAATGCGATAAATAGATATAGGTGAAAATGATAAACAAATATGTTGATTAACAAAAGATAAGAAAAGAGGAATGAATGTGAAACCTAATGTATCTGAAAAACTTTCAAAAACCGATGGGTTAACAACTTATAATTATAAAATAATACTATATTTAGATGCTGTTAAAGAGGCCACTCAATCTAAAATGGCAGAAGAACTACTTCCAGCAAGATGTGAAAAAGCACGTAAACAAACGATTAATAGAGCATGCAAAGAATTAGAGTCGATGAATATAATAAGAATCAAACGTAAAGAAGGAAGGAATATCATTTGGGAATTAAACCCTAATCCTGATGTGCAAATTCAAGGTCAAACTAAAATAGAAGGTCTATAAAAAAAAGAATCATTGCTAACATAAGCGTAGCTTTGGTTCTTTTTCATGTCAACTTTTTTATGCATTATTTATATATCTATCCATTTATATAAATCTACTTTGTCTAATATTACTCCTATATTTTTTATTTCAACTATGTCTAATTTTATTACTTATATCTTGTATATTTTTATCTGTTCATTTATTCATACTTATTTTAACTATGTCTAATTATTACTATCTATTATTACTTAACTTCTGTTATTTTACTACTATTATCTATTCTTATTTTAAGTACACTAAATAATAATAGATATACTATATTTATATATATTATTTACATACTCAAAAGTTATAATAATAAAGCATGTCCTGCATCTGTTATAGAAATAAAAAGCATGGAGGAATGTATATAATGAAAAAGAAAACTTGGAAAGAGTATATGTGGATATTAAGTGCTCTATATTTATTCCTAGGGTTATTTAATATATTATTTGCATGGCTAGGATTACAATGCTTTACAATACCTTTAGTTATGGCAATATTAGGAAAAGGCAAAGCATACTGCAATACTTACTGTGGGAGAGGTCAACTATTAAATTTAATGGGAAATAAAATGAAACTATCAAAATACAATGATATTCCTAAGTTTCTAAAAAGTAAGTGGTTTAGATATGGATTTTTAATATTTTTTATGACAATGTTTATAAATATGTTGTTTATGACATACTTAGTATTTAACCAAACTAATAGCCTAAAAGAAGTTATAACAATACTTTGGACATTCAAAATGCCATGGAAAGTAGCTAATGTAAGTATGGTAAGCCCCTGGGTAGCACAATTTGCTTTTGGATTTTATAGTATGATGATTACATCTACATTACTAGGTGTAATTACAATGCTTTTATATAAGCCTCGTTCTTGGTGTGTTTATTGTCCAATGGGAACAATGACTCATATAATATCAAAGGCTAAATATAAATAAAATGGCTTAGAAACATAGTAATTTCAAAAAATTTGCAATTAAACCTTATATATGTTATTATAGTATATAAAATAATACATTTTGCAAACACTAAGAGTGAGACCAGAAGTTCTCACTCTTTTGTTTTAAATAAACTGACAACTGAATAGGAGGGAAAAATATGAAAAAGAGTATAGAAGCTACTATAGAAGAATTAGTATCAGAAATAACTGAACCACTTAATTTTGAAATAGTAGATGTAGAATATGTAAAAGAAGCTGGCGAGTATTACTTAAGAGTATACCTAGATAAAGAAGGCGGAATATCATTAAATGATTGTGAAGCTGTAAGTAGACAATTAAGCGAAGTTTTAGACGTTAAAGATCCTATAAAAGATAACTACTTCTTAGAAGTATCTTCACCAGGACTTGATAGACCGCTTAAAAAAGATAAAGACTTTGTAAGATACGCTGGAAGAGACGTTGAGATAAAATTATACAAACCACTAAATGGCTCAAAGCAATTTGAAGGTACATTAGTTGGATTAACAGATGAAAATACTATAAAAGTTATAATAAATGATGAAGAAGTTGAATTTAATAGAAAGGAAGTAGCTCTTGTAAGACTTGCAATAAAGTTTTAATAAGATAGCTTAGGGTAAAAATAAAATGAACCACGAATTTATAGAAGCATTAGATGAGTTAGAAAAAGACAGAGGAATAGATAAAGAAATACTTATAGACACTATAGAACAAGCTCTTTTAACAGCATACAAGAAAAACTTTGGTTCTGCTCAAAACGTAAGAGTTGAGTTTGATAGAGAAAGAGGAGACGTTAAAGTATTCTCTCAAAGAGTAGTAGTTGATGAATCAGATTTATACGATACATTCTTAGAAATAGAATTAGCAGACGCTAGAGAAATAAGTCCAAACTACGAATTAGGAGATATAATAGAAAATGAAGTAACTCCTATGGACTTTGGAAGAATAGCTGCTCAAACTGCTAAGCAAGTAGTTGTTCAAAGAATAAGAGAAGCAGAAAGAGAAATAGTATACAATGAATTTATGGATAAAGAAAATGAAATAGTTACAGGAGAAGTAGCTAGAGTAAACAAAAACATAGTTCATGTTAATCTTGGAAGAATAGAAGCAATAATGACTCCACAAGATCAAATACCTGGTGAAACATACAGAGCTGGTCAAAAAATAAAGGTATACATATTAGAGGTAAAGAAAACTAATAAAGGACCTCAAATAGTAGTATCAAGAAGTCATCCAGGATTAGTTAAGAGATTATTTGAATTTGAAGTTCCAGAAATATTTGAAGGTATAGTTCAAGTTAAATCTATATCAAGAGAAGCTGGTTCTAGAACTAAGATGGCAGTTAAGTCAATAGATGAAAAGATAGATCCAATCGGAGCTTGTGTAGGACCAAAAGGTTCAAGAGTTAAAAACATAGTTGATGAATTAGGTGACGAAAAGATAGATATAATAAAATACAGTGATGATCCAGCTGAATTTATATGTGCAGCACTTAGCCCATCAAAAGTTGTTAAGGTTGATATAAATGAAGAAGAAAAATCTGCTTTAGTAGTAGTACCTGATTACCAATTATCACTTGCAATAGGTAAAGAAGGACAAAATGCTAGACTTGCAGCTAAGCTTACTAACTGGAAAATAGATATAAAAAGTGAATCTCAAGCAGGGTTAGAGCCTCAAGAAACTAACATAGACGCTGAGTAATAAAGGAGGGGTACTCTTTGCAAAAACAAAAAAAGGTTCCTCAAAGAAAATGTATAGCATGTCAAGAAAGAGATGCAAAAAAAGGGCTAATAAGAATAGTTAAGACTAAGGAAGGTCAAATATTTTTAGACCCAACAGGAAAGGCAAACGGTAGAGGTGCATATATATGTAAGGATGTAGAATGTCTAAAAAAAGCTATAAAAAGTAAAGCTTTAAATAGAGCATTCAAAATGGAAGTTCCATCTGATGTATATGACAATCTACTTAAGGAGCTAGAAAGTTATGAAGACTAGTGAAGCAAAAATATATTCATTTTTAGGCCTTGCCACAAGAGCAGGGAAGATAGTGTCTGGAGAATCTACTTTAGCTGACCTTAAAAAAGGGAAGGTAAATCTAGTTATATTAGCAGATGACGCATCTGATAATACTAAAAAATTATATAAAGATAAATCATCATATAGAAGTATACCGTATGTATACTTCTCAACAAAGTTACAGCTAGGGCTAGCTATAGGAAAAGCTCCTAGAGCAGTCATAGGTATAAAGGACAAAAACTTTGCTGATAAAATCAGTGAGTTGATGGAAACACAAAAAATATAATAGGGGGTGGTCTTGTGTCAACAAGAGTATACCAAATCGCAGAAGAATTGAAAGTATCAAATGAAGAAATGATACAAAAGTTAAAAGAATTAGATATAGATGTAGAAAACGAAAATTCTGAAATAGCAGAAGATGAATTAGAGTTAGTTATAGACATATTAAAAGAAGAAATAGCAGCGGCTAAAGGAAATATATTAAAAATAGAAGGAAAATTAACTGTTCAAGAATTAGCTAATGCCCTTGATAAGTCAGCTTCAGAAATAATAATGAAGCTTATGAAAATGGGAACTATGGCTACAATAAACCAAGAATTAAACTTCGAAATAGCTTCACTTGTTGCTAAGGACTACGGATTTGAATTAGTAGTTGGAGGAGCAGATGAAGAAGAAGTTGAAGCGATAGATGCTTTAATGGAAATAGAAGAAGATAAAGAAGAAGACTTAAAGCCTAGACCTCCAGTTGTTACAGTTATGGGACACGTTGACCACGGTAAAACATCTTTACTTGATGCAATAAGATCAACAAACGTAACTTCAAGAGAAGCAGGTGGAATAACTCAACATATAGGTGCTTCTGAAGTAATGGTAAATGGACAAAAGATAGTATTTTTAGATACTCCAGGACATGAAGCCTTCACAGCAATGAGAGCTAGAGGAGCACAAGTAACTGATATAGCAATATTAGTTGTTGCAGCAGATGACGGTATAATGCCTCAAACTGTTGAAGCTATAAACCATGCTAAAGCTGCTGAAGTACCATTAATAGTAGCTATAAACAAAATAGATAAACCAGCAGCTAACCCTGATAGAGTTAAGCAAGAATTAGCTGATCAAGGATTATTAGTTGAAGACTGGGGTGGAGATGTTATAGCAGTTCCAGTTTCAGCACTTAAAGGTGAAGGAATAGATACTTTACTTGAAATGATATTATTAGTTGCAGAAGTTGAAGAATTCAAAGCTAACCCTGATAAAAGAGCTGTTGGTACTGTTGTAGAAGCAGAGCTTGATAAGGGAAGAGGACCAGTTGCTACTGTACTTGTTCAAGGTGGAACACTTAAAGTTGGAGACCCAATAGTATGTGGTACTGCAAGTGGTAAAGTAAGAGCAATGATAAACTCTAAAGGAAAAAGAGTTAAAACTGCTGGACCATCTACTGCTGTAGAAATATTAGGTTTATCAGAAGTTCCACAAGGTGGAGATCAATTTGTTGCTGTAGCTACTGAAAAGATAGCAAGAAGTGTAGCTGAAAAGAGAGCTCAAATGGCTAGAGAAGAAATGTTAAAATCTAACCAAAGAATGTCTCTTGATGATTTCTTCAGTCACATGAATGATGCTGATGTAAAAGAATTAAACATAGTTGTTAAAGCTGATGTTCAAGGTTCAGTTCAAGCTGTTAAGCAATCACTTGAAAAATTATCTACTGAAGAAGTAGCAGTTAGAGTTATACATGGTGGTGTTGGTGCTGTAACTGAGTCAGATGTTATGCTTGCTGCTGCATCTAATGCTATAATAATAGGATTTAACGTAAGACCTGGAGCTACTGCTGAAACTATAGCTAAAAAAGAATCTGTTGATATAAGATGTTACACAATAATATACAAAGCTATAGAAGATGTTCAAGCTGCAATGCTTGGAATGCTTGATCCAGAACTTAAAGATGAAGATACTGGTAAAGCTGAAGTTAGAGAAACATTCAAATTATCAGGTGTTGGAACAATAGCTGGATGTTATGTAACAAGTGGTAAGATATTTAGAGGTTCTAAGGTAAGAATAGTAAGAGATGGTATAGTAATCCATGATGGACAATTAGCAGCTCTTAAGAGATTCAAAGATGATGTTAAAGAAGTTAACCACGGATACGAATGTGGATTAAGCTTTGTTAACTACAACGATGTAAAAATCGGAGATATAATAGAAGCTTATATAACTAAAGAAGTAGAAAGAAAAAGTTTATAATAAGTTTTAGATAAATAGACAATAATAACAAAAAGATATTTTAAGTCATATAATAATATATTACAAAAACTTTTAAGGTTTAAAACTATGTAATATGTTGTAAATAATTATGGCTAATAAATTAATAGATAAAATCAAAGCACATTAAAGAAATTATATTTACTGCAAATATAATTTCTAATGTGCTATTCTAAAATAGAAGTAAAAGAGGTCGATATTTATGGCATCATATAGCAGAACAAAAAGAATAGCAGAAGAAATAAAAAAAGTTATAAGTACAATGCTTATAAGTGGAATAAAAGATCCTAGAATAAACTCTATGGTAAGTGTAACTGATGTTGAAGTTACAAGTGACTTAAGTTATGCATACGTATATATAAGTATACTAGGTGGAGATGAAGAATCTACATTAACAGGACTAAGAAGTGCAGTAAACTACATTAGAAGAGAAGTAAGTAGAAATGTTAAATTAAGACATACTCCTCAAATAATATTCAAAGTTGACGATTCTATAAAAAATGGAATGTATATGGATACATTAATAAAGAAAGTCAATGAAGGAAAAACTGCAAATGAAATAGACGAGGAAATGTTTGATGAAGAGTAATCTAGACAATATAATAGATTATATAAATGGAAGTGACAATTTTGTTGTCACTTCTCACATTAGTCCTGATGGTGATAATATAGGTTCAACTCTAGGAATGTATTATAGCTTAAAAAAGCTAGGTAAAAACGTTTACTATGTTTTAGATGATAATGCACCTAGAAATTTAGAATTTTTAGTTGAAGATATAAAGATACTTAAATCTAATGAATTTAATGAAAGCAACTATTCATTAATAGCTCTTGATTGCGGAGATAAAAAAAGAATATGTTTAGAAGAAGAAATAATAAATAATGCTAATAAAGTTATATGTATAGATCATCATGCAAGTAATGATAATTATGGAGATTTTAATTACATAGATATAAATGCATCATCTACTTGTGAGTTAGTATACAATTTATTAGTAAGATATAGTGAAACTCAAAACATAGACTTAATAGATGAAAAAATAGCAACAGCCTTATATACAGGCCTTGCAACAGATACTGGAAACTTCTCATATTCAAACACTCATCCAAGTAGTTTTGAAATGGCAAAAGAACTACTTATAAAAGGTGCTAAAAGAGATATGATAATCCAAAAAGTGTTTCAAAGTAATCCATACAACTATTATAAGTTATTAGGAGAAGCTTTAAATACTTTAGATATAGTTAATGAAAAAGTCGCTAGTATATGTATAACAAAAGAAATGTTAAAAAATAACATAATAAGCTTCAATGATGTAGACGGAATAACATCTTATACTAGAGATATAGAAGGAGTAGAAGTTGGAATACTTCTTAAAGAGAAAAAAGAAAATGAAGTAAAAGTAAGCTTAAGATCTAAAAATTATGTAGATGTAAGCCTTATAGCGCAAAGCTTTAATGGTGGAGGGCACGTAAGAGCAGCAGGATGCACTATATATGATAGTGTTGAAAATGCAAAAAAACAGGTATTAGAAGCTGTATTAAAAACAATCTAAGGTGATAAAGACATGAACAAAATAGTAAACATAATAAAACCTACAGGAATGACATCTCATGATGTTGTTAGTGTAGTAAGAAGAACCTTAAATATAAAGAAAGTTGGACATACAGGTACCCTTGACCCAGATGCGGCAGGGGTATTACCTATATGTATAGGAAAAGCAACCAAAGTAAGTGAACTTATACTAAATAAAGATAAGAGCTATATTTGTGAATTAACTCTTGGTATAACAACAGACACTTACGATTCTTCAGGAGAGATAATAGATAGAGTTGATAACTTTAGCTACTCTAAAGAAGAAATAGAAAAAGCTTTTGAAACTCAAAGAGGACATATAGATCAGTTACCTCCAATGTATTCTGCACTTAAGGTAAATGGAAAAAGAATGTGCGATTTAGTTAGAAGCGGAAGAGCAGATGAAATAAAGCTAAAGACTAGACCAGTGCATATTAAAAAATTAGAAATACTTAGCATAAATGATAATAAGATAATGTTTTATGTAATGTGTTCAAAGGGAACTTATGTCAGAAGTATATGTTATGATATAGGACAAGTTCTAGGTTGTGGAGGTCATATGTCTTTCTTACTTAGAACATCTTCAGGTAAATTTAATCTAGAAAATGCTATAACTTTAGAACAATTACAAGAATACAAGGAAAATAACACTTTAGAAGAACATTTATATGACATAGACTACGTATTATCAAACTTTAACAGTCTATCTATACACCCTAATGCAAGAAAGTATTATGTAAATGGTGGAATAATAGATGAAAGAAGATTTACACAAAAAGATTTCAATGAAAATGATGAAATTGTAAGAGTTTACTGTGAAGGTGAATTTTTAGGTAGTGGTAAATTAATTAAAAAAGGTAGCGAAATAAGTGTAAAGAGTGATAAACTATTTATAGTATAAAACTAAAAAAATACTATAATTCAGTGGGGACTCATTATGGATATTATAAAATCTATAGATAAAATACAAAACATAAATAAAAGTGTAGTTACAATTGGTAACTTTGATGGTCTTCATAAAGGTCATCAAGTCTTAGTAAAAAAGGCAGTAGAATATGGATTTAAAAACAATATAAAAAGTGTAGTATTTACCTTTGACAACCATCCAGCAAATTATTTTATAAAAAACTCAATAAAAAATATTATAAGTAATAAAGAAAAAGAACAAAGAATAAAAGATATGGGTATAGATTTAATAATAAGTATACCTTTTGATGAATATATGACTAAAATATCTCCAAGAGAGTTTGTAAAAGACATCTTAATAGATAAGTTAGGCGTTAAGAAAATAATAGTTGGATATGATTTTACATTTGCAAAAAATAAAGAAGGAAATGTAAATTTATTAAAAGAACTATGTAGTGAGTATAACTTTGAACTAGAGATAGTAAATCCTATAAAAATAGATAATATAAGAGTTAGCAGTACTTATATAAGAAATCTTATAAAAGATGGACAAGTATCTAAAGTAAAAAAATATTTAGGACATAACTATGAAATAAAAGGAGAAGTTATACACGCTAAAAAACTTGGAAGAACTATAGGTTTTCCAACAGCTAATATTCAAGGCGATAAAAATATGATAATACCTAAAAATGGTATATATGCAACAAAAGTATATATTGATGGTAATACTTACTATGGCGCAACAAATATAGGCTTTAATCCTACTGTAAATGGGGATAAGCTATCAATAGAAACTAATATATTAGATTTTAATGAAGATATATATGGCAAGATTATAAAAGTTGAGTTTTTAGAAAGAATTAGAGATGAGCGTAAGTTTTCATCCTTAGAAGAACTAAAACAACAATTGAAAAAAGATACCAACTATGTAAGAGAAAACTATGTTTGCAATATTAGTGAATGTATGGTAAAATAGTTGGAGTAAACCATTACTCGGCATAGAATTACTCCAATTCGTGCTTAGTAATAGGCGATTTTTAAATATTATGGAGGTATTCAAATGAACAAATTAGAAATAATAAAAGAATTCGGAAGAAGTGAAGGAGATACTGGTTCTCCAGAAGTACAAATAGCTTTATTAACAGCTAGAATAAACGAATTAAACGACCACTTAAAAATCCACAAAAAAGATCACCACTCAAGAAGAGGTCTTTTAAAGATGGTTGGTAGAAGAAGAAACTTATTAGCTTACTTAAAAGACAGAGACTTAGAAGGATACAGAGCGTTAATAGCTAAGTTAGGATTAAGAAAATAATAATTTTTCTATATATAAAAAGTTATCTCGTAAGAGATAACTTTTTTGCATTTAAGAAAATTATTATACTTAAAAAACTGTGGTTAACTACTGTAGTTAAGAATTATATAAAAAGCCTCTTATTAAAGATTTAATAAGAGGCTTTTATATGTTGATAATTATGCAAAACTTATATTCTAATGATGGTTGCATCCATCATGAGAGCATGTGTGATTACTTGGGAATTCATTTAATTTGTTTTCATTGAATAAATCTATATTTTCTTTTAAAGTAGCTCCTAAAGCCTTATACACTTTTATTCCCATAGAATTTAATTTAACTATAGCACCTTGACCTATACCACCAACTATAACTGCATCTACAACATTTCCTGATAAAGCTTTTATAGGTTGGCATTTTCCATGTTCATGCCCTAAATCTCCATTATCTAAAGCAGACACTTCCTTAGTTTCTGAGTCGTAAACTAAAAACATTGGAGCTGAACCAAAGTGTCCAAATGGCTTACTTAAAAGACCTTCATTTACTTCTACTGGCATACAAATTTTCATAATTAAACATCCCTTCTTTTACAACATTTTTTTATAGATTTGCAGTTAGTACTGCAGTCTGTACTTATAAGATTAATGTTTGATAAATCTAATAAGTTTTCATTAATATTTCCTAGAGAATTAAAAAATGATATACATTCATTAAAAACATTTTCATTAATATGATAAAAAACGTAGTATCCTTCTTTATATCCTCTTATTATCTCAGCTTCCTTTAAAACCTTTATGTGCTGAGATACTGATGAATCAGTTATACCTAAGTACCTAGAGATTCCTTTTTGGCAAATATCTCTTTTTGAAACTAACAAAAGAACTTTAAGTCTTGTTTCATCACTTAGTGCCTTAAATACTTTAGCTAAATTATTCATGTTCACTCCTTTTAGTTAAGTGATTACTTAATTAGATTATAGTACTCTTAATTAAATATTTCAAGTATACTTAAAAATTTATATAAAATATATTTCTAAAATGTGATTTTTATAGAAAATTATACCTATGTTTTATTATAATTATTTAGGGTATGTATCAAATGTAAATGATAAGGAGGGATAAGTTTTGATAAACTTTAGAGACATTGGAGGATGTAAGTCGTCAGATGGAAGAACTGTAAAAAAAGGATTATTTTTCAGATCTGGAAATTTAGCTAATTTAAGTAGTGATGATATACAGACATTAAGAGATTTAAACATAAAGTTAGTATTTGATTATAGAAGCGAAGAAGAAAGTAAAGAAAATCCAACAGAAGAAATAGAAAATATAGAGTACATAAGAGTATCTGCTATGAATATGGATGATATGAGCGCGGCTAAGTTTGGATCTGTCAAAGAAATGTTATTAAATATGTTTGAAAATGAAAATGCTTTTAATATGTTAAAAGAAAGATATTATGATTTACCAGTAAATAACAAATCATATAAAAGATTAGTTGAACTTATTAGAGATGAAAATAACCTACCAATTTTAACTCACTGTACAGCAGGAAAAGATAGAACTGGAGTAGGATGTGCTATAATTTTAATGATATTAGGTGTAAGTAGAGAAGATATAATAAAAGATTATTTAAAAAGCAATCAATCAGCACAAGATGCCATAGAAGAGATAATGAAAGTACAACCTGAGTTAAAAAATGTTCCTGAGGAAAAATTAAAATATTTATTTGGTGTAAATGAAGATTATATAAACGAAGCATTTAGAAGAATAGATGAAGATTATAAAATTACAGAAGAATATTTATACAATGAATTTGGATTAACAGTAGAAGATCTAAAAGAATTAAGAGATAGATATTTATATTAATATAAAGAGTCTGTATTTGACTTAAAGTATTTTAAGTTAAACACAGACTTTTTATTTAAAAAGAATATATTAATTGATTAAAACATATATGACTAAATTTATATCAATAAGTAAATAATAAATTAATAATAGGTTATTTAAACAAAGCTATCCCAAATATAGTAAATTACTTTTATGTTGTTAATTTATACTATTTTTGATAATATAATACATAGGATGATAAACGTGTTTTTTAAAGAGGAGGCAAGCAATTAATGTTTGAACATAAAATATTTAAAATGGATTTAGCAGGGAGAGAACTTTCTGTTGAAATAGGAAAAATAGCAGAACTTGCTAGTGGTAGTGCTATACTTAGATACGGAGATACGATGGTAATGGTTAACGTATCTAAGTCTTCTGCACCAAGAGATGGAATAGATTTCTTCCCACTAAGTGTAGATTATGAAGAAAAGTTATACTCAGTAGGTAAAATACCAGGAGGATTCTTAAAAAGAGAAGGAAAGCCGTCGGAAAAAGCTATACTTACATCAAGACTTATAGATAGACCTATAAGACCTTTATTCCCTAAAGGATTTAGAAATGATGTACAAGTAGTTGCAACAGTTTTATCAGTAGACCAAGACTGTACTCCTGACATAGTAGCAATGATAGGTTCTTCAGTAGCATTATCTATATCTGATATACCATTTAATGGACCAACAGGTTCTGTTTTAATAGGACTTGTTGACGGGGCGTTTGTTGTTAACCCAACAGCAGAGGAAAGAGAAAAGAGTTCTATGCACCTTGTAGTATCAGGAACTAAAGATGCTATAATGATGGTTGAAGCAGGGGCTGAAGAAATACCAGATGAAATAATGCTTGAAGCTATATTATTTGCTCATGAAGAAATCAAAAAGATAGTTGAATTTATAGAACAAATAGTAGCTGAAGTTGGAAAAGAAAAAATGGAAGTTGTACTTCATCAAGTAGATGAAGATATAGAAAAAGCTGTTCGTGAATTTGCAAGCGAAAAAATGGCTAAAGCTATAAAAACATTTGAAAAGTTAGAAAGAATGGAAAAGATGGATGCTGTTAAAGCTGAAACTTTTGAACATTTTGCAGAAATAGCTGAAGAATTTGAACAAGACATAGAAGAAACTCTTCATGCTATAATAAAAGAAGAAGTTAGAAAATTAATAGTACATGAAAATGTAAGACCAGATAACAGAAAGCTAGATGAAATAAGACCTATATGGTGTGATAATGGATTTATACCAAGAACTCATGGTTCTGGATTATTTACAAGAGGTCAAACTCAAGTAATGTCTATAGCTACACTTGGAGCTTTAGGAGATGTTCAAATACTTGACGGACTTGATGAAGAAGAAAGTAAAAGATATATGCATCACTACAACTTCCCAGCATACAGTGTTGGTGAAGCTAGACCATCAAGAGGTCCAGGGAGAAGAGAAATAGGTCACGGAGCTTTAGCTGAAAGAGCTTTACTTCCAGTATTACCATCTAAAGAAGAATTCCCATATGCAATAAGAGTTGTATCTGAGGTACTTAGCTCAAATGGTTCAACTTCTCAAGGTAGTGTTTGTGGTTCAACATTATCACTACTTGACGCTGGTGTTCCTATAAAAGATATGGTAGCAGGAATTGCAATGGGTCTTATAAAGCATGACAATAAAGTAGCAGTACTTTCAGATATACAAGGTATGGAAGACCACTTAGGAGATATGGACTTTAAAGTTGCAGGTACTGAAAAAGGTATAACAGCTATACAAATGGATATAAAAATAGCTGGTATAGATGAGCAAGTACTAAGAGATGCATTAACTCAAGCTAAAGCTGGTAGAATACACATACTTAATGAAATGAGAAAGACAATAAGTGAGCCAAAACCTGAATTATCTAAGTATGCACCTAAGATAGTAACAATGAATATAAACCCAGATAAGATAAGAGACGTTATAGGACCTGGTGGAAAGGTTATAACTAAGATAATAGATGAAACTGGAGTTAAAATAGATATAGAACAAACAGGAGAAGTATTCATAGCAGGAATAGATGCTGATATGATAAAACTTGCTCAAAAGCTTATAAATGATATAGTTGCTGAAGCTGAAGTTGGAAAAACTTATACTGGTAAAGTAACTAGAATAATGAACTTTGGAGCATTTGTTGAAATACTTCCAGGAAAAGAAGGATTACTTCATATATCTCATATAGCACACGAAAGAGTAGCTAAAGTTGAAGATGTACTAAACATAGGAGATGAAGTAGAAGTTAAAGTAACTGAAATAGATGAAAAAGGAAGAGTAAACTTATCTAGAAAAGTACTTTTACCAAAGCCTGAGAAAAAAGAAGAAAAATAATATATTAATACAAAAAGACTGTAGAACTAATTTTCTACAGTCTTTTAGTTTGATTAAAAGTAATATACAATACAAAAATAATCTCAAAGAAATAGAGTCATAAATATTAATACAACCTAATAAAATATATAAGAAGTTGTACATAATTAAGGCTTGATTAGGGGGAAAACTATTATGATGATAGTAATCAATAAGAAAAAATTAAAAAAAGTCATTATAGGATTAATAGCAGTTATATTAATTGTAATTTCTGGGTTATACTTTATGAAAATAGAGACAAAACCAACCTTAAACTTAGATGTAGCAAATCAGCCATACTACCAAGGAACAAAAGTTAAAAGTGGATACGTTGCATTAACTTGCAACGTAGACCTAGGATGGGAAAGTGAATATGTAGAGGGAATACTAGAGGCACTAAAAAAAGAAGATGTAAAAATAACCTTTAATGTAACTGGTAGATGGGCAGAAAACAATGAAGAATTACTTCTAAAAATTAAGGAAGAAGGACATGAAATAGGAAACCATGGACATAAACATTTAGACTATGCAAATTTATCTTATGAAGAAAATTTAGAGCAAATAAAAACATCTAAGAAAATAATAGAAGATATAATACAGGAGGAAACTAAATTTTTTCAAGCCCCATCAGGTTCATTTGGGGACAACACTGTAAAAGCAGCAAAAGAAATGGGATATACATCTATAAAATGGGACATAGACACAATAGACTGGAAAAATAGAGAAGAGCCAGATGTTATAATTGAAAGAATTAAGAAAAAAGACATAGTAGATAATAGTATAGTTTTAATGCATCCAACAAATGCAACAGTCCAATGTATAGATGATATTATAAATATAATTAGGGACAAAGGGTTAAAACCAGGGAAGTTAAGTGATATATTTTAGGATAGTAATAGTTGAATAAATAAAAATAGTAACTTATAATTTAATACATGTAGTTTAATAAAAGCTACTAATATTTAGATTTTTTATATTAGGGTATAGATATTTACTACATAGCTCATGTAAAGCACTAAGTAAAAATAAAAACTTTATAAATATATTAAATTATAAAAATGACATTATAAATGGAGGGAAGTATGTATAAAACACACATATTAGATAATGGACTAACAATAATAGGGGAAGAGATACCTTATTTAAAGTCTATTGCACTAGGGGTATGGATAAATGCAGGTTCAAGAATAGAGGATGAGAAAATAAGTGGTATATCTCACTTTATAGAACATATGCTATTTAAAGGCACTAAAAATAGAACTTCAAAAGATATTGCAAATGAGATAGATAATTTAGGTGGACAAATAAATGCTTTTACAAGCAAAGAATGTACATGTTATTACGTTAAATTATTAGATTCTCATATAAATAAAGGAATAGACATATTAAGTGATATGATGTTAAATCCTCTATTTAATCAAACTGATATAGATAAAGAAAGATTAGTAATACTTGAAGAATTAAAGATGTATGAAGATTCTCCAGAAGATTTAGCTTATGACTTATTAAGTGAAGGAATATATAAAGGAGATTCTTTAGGATATAACATAATAGGAACAGAAAAATCTCTTTTTGATATAAATAAAAAAGAAATAGAAGAGTATTTTAATAGTTATTATGTACCTAATAATTCAGTAATATCTATATGTGGAAACTTTAATTTTGAAGAAATAGTAAAAGAAATAGAAGATAAGTTTAAATCATGGAATAAAAAAGAAGTAGATATAAACTTTACTAAGGCAGACTTTAAAAATACTTATATAACAAAAAATAAAGATACTGAACAAGTTAATCTAGCAATTGGTTTAGAAGCTATAGCATCTGAAGAAACAGAAGAAGCCTATGCATTAGCTATAATAAACACTATATTTGGAGGAAGTATTAGTTCTAGGCTATTCCAAAAGATAAGAGAAGAAGAGGGATTAGTTTATTCAATATATTCATCTCAAAGTTTATATAGACAATGTGGAGAGTTGGGAATATTTGCTAGTATGAGTAACGAAAATCTAGAAGAAGTATATAATTTAGTTATAGAGGAAATAAAAGATCTTAAAAACAATTACCTAAGTGATGAAGAGATAAGATTAACTAAAGAACAATTAAAGGGAAGTTATATGCTAGGTCTAGAAAGTACAAGTAGCAGAATGATGGCAATAGGTAAGGCAATGCTACTAAATAAAAAGGTAAGAAATAGTGATGAAATATTAAAATCTATAGATAATATAGATAGAGAAACTATAAAAAAGGTAATAGATAAAGTATTTAATTTAGATAAAATAGGAGTATGTATAGTTGGTAGAGATGTAGAAAACATAAAGCTATAATACTTTAAACAATAAAATAAACGAATGAAGAATATCTCAAAGTTGATTAAAATTAATATAAAAATTAAGGTAAATATAATCATATAAAAGTGAACTAATATTTAACTTACTTTTATATTACAAAATGCTTTGAGATATTTTACTATAAAAGAAAAAATGGGGGGATAAACATGAATTTATCTGAAATAGCAGGTAAAGAAATAGTAAATCTAGTTACAGGAGAAAGATTAGGTGTAATTGGAGAGTGTGACATGATAATAGATGAAACTACAGGAGAGATACTAGCATTATTAATACCAAGGGAAAAAGGATTCTTTGGTATTAGAAAGGATAAATCAGTACTTGAAGTACCTTGGAGAAATGTTAGAAAAATAGGAAATGATATGATAATAATTGAATATGACGGAATATACTAGGGGGGCATTATGGAAATCTTAGTTCAAAAATTTGGTGGTACATCAGTTGGATCTTACGAAAAAATGAATGAGGTATGCAAAATAATAAAAGCATATAAAGAAACTTATAAGGATTTAAAGCTAGTTATAGTAGTATCAGCTATGGGAAGAAAGGGTTCACCATATGCAACAGATACATTAATTTCTTTATTAAGTGAAATAAACGATCAACCAAACAAAAGAGAACTAGATATGATAATGAGCTGTGGCGAAATAATATCAGGAACTGTACTTACAAATATGTTACAGGTTAGAAATATAAAGTCTACTTTCTTGACAGGATATCAAGCTGGAATAATAACAACTAATAATTTTTCAGATGCAAAAATATTAGATATAAATACAGAAAGAATATTAAAAGAGTTAAATGATAACAATGTAGTAGTAATAGCTGGATTCCAAGGTAAAACAGAAGATGGAGAAATAACAACACTAGGAAGAGGGGGTAGTGATACATCAGCTGTTGCAATAGGAAAAGCATTAAACTGTTCTAGGGTTGAGATATATACAGATGTAGATGGAATAATGACAGCAGACCCAAGAATAGAACCTGATGCTAAGGTATTAGATTGTATAGATTATGAAGAAGTATTTCAAATGGCAGAAAAAGGAGCTAAAGTTATACACCCAAGAGCAGTATCTCTTGCAAGGAGTGCAAATATAACACTTTCAATAAAAAATACATTAAATCCAGAGTTTGCAGGAACTAGAATATGTACAGAGTGCCAAAGGGAATATATGGAGTATGAAGTAAAAAATAGCCTAATGACAGCTGTAGCTCACAAGGATAAAGTAGCACAAGTTAAAATAAAAGCAAGTGAAGATGACTTTACAAATATATTAAATGATATAGAAAAAGAAAACATAAGTATAGATATGATAAACTTTTTTATAGAAGAAAAAGCATTTGTAGTAGAAGAAGAGTATATAGAGCAACTTGAAAATATACTTAAAAAATCAAACATAGAATATTCCATAAGAAAAAATTGCGCAAAAGTAACTTTAATAGGTGCTAAGATAAATGGCATACCAGGAGTTATGTCAAGATTAGTAAAAGCTTTATCAAAAGAAAATATACCATTACTTCAAACATCTGATTCTAGTATGACAATATCTTGTTTAGTAGATAGTAATGATATATCAAAGTCAGTGCATGCAATTCATAATGAATTTCACTTAAACTAATCAAGTAAAAATACCTAATATACAATAAAAAATGACTAAATACAAAAATTATATTAAAATTAATAAATGTAATACTTTAAAACTAAATGCTTAAAGAATTTTTTGCATATATTTGGACAAAATAACATGAAAGCAGAGTTTGAGAGGAGTATTACATACATGAGATATTATGAAGATAACATTAACTACAATAATCATATAGAATTTAGCCGTGATAGAGGTAGAGAAAAAAGTACATTACAAATAAAAAATGAAAATGAAGAAAATCCAGTAAATGAAACTAAAGATATACAAAATATAAAACAAATGGGTGTGCCTGATATGCCACCACAGCCTAAAAAAGATATACAATGTATAACTATAATAGGAGAGATAGAAGGTCACTACGTAGGAAATCCTCAAAAAAAATCAACTAAATATGAACATATAATACCAATGCTTTATTCAGTAGAAGAAAATGCAGATACTAAAGGCATACTTGTCATATTAAATACAGTAGGAGGAGATGTAGAAGCAGGTCTTGCTATAGCAGAACTTTTAAATAGCATTTCTAAAAAAGTAGTAACATTAGTACTTGGAGGAAGTCATAGTATAGGAGTTCCTCTTGCAACTGCAGGAGACTATTCATTTATAGCACCAACTGCTACCATGATAGTTCATCCTATAAGAACTAACGGACTTGTAATAGGAGTAAATGAAACTTTTGAATACTTTAAAAAAATGCAAGAAAGAATAAGTAATTTCATAACTAGAACTTCTAATATAGATAGAGATGAATTAGACAGGATAATGCACTCAAAAGACGAACTTGTAAATGACGTTGGAAGTGTATTAATAGGAAAAGAAGCTGTAGATGTTGGGCTTATAAATGAAGTTGGAGGATTAAAAGAAGCATTAAGTAAGTTAAAAGAACTTATAAAAGAAGATGAAAAGAATCAAGATAAATAAAAATTGTTATAAATATATGTTGTATGATATAATTAAATGATAAAATAAAAGTGTTAGTGTTAAGGCATTAACACTTTTTGCTATGATATACTTAAAGTAAGATAAGAGGTGAGATGAGTGGCTAAAAAGAAAAAAAGCAAGAAAAAAGAAAAGAAATTAAGCTTTAATCAGGAATATCATAATTTGGTAACTATATTTATAGGTATATTTTTATTATATAGTTTAAATTCAAGTTCAATGGGATTTATAGGATCTATGATGCAATCTTTATTTAAAGGATTATTTGGTTCTCTTTCTGTAATAATACCATTTATAGTAAT
This sequence comes from Romboutsia sp. 1001285H_161024_C4, assembly GCF_015550185.1. Classification (NCBI taxonomy): domain Bacteria; kingdom Bacillati; phylum Bacillota; class Clostridia; order Peptostreptococcales; family Peptostreptococcaceae; genus Romboutsia; species Romboutsia sp. 1001285H_161024_C4. The sequence continues at coordinate 438,293 of NZ_JADNAJ010000002.1, forward strand.
TATTATAGGGATACTTGGATTCTTTGAAGGCAACGAATATATATATAGATTAAAAAATACTAAAACATACTATGTAGTAATATTATTTATGTTTATATTCTATGGATTATTAAATGCAAAAAGTTTGCCTGTAGATTCTCCTTTAAGCTCAGACATGATTAAAGGCGTTATGGATATGGGGGTAAGTGGAGAAGGAAGTGGACTTGTATCTACCACTATAACTTACTATATCGTTAAAATGTTTGGATTAACTGGTGGATGGATGATAAGTATATTTGCACTTGTAATGACTATATTATTTATCTTTAACATATCAGTTAAAGATTTAATATTAAACATAAAAGCAAAATCATCAAGTGCTAAAAATGGAAACCTAAACTTAAAAGAAAAAGTATCTAATATGAAAAAATCAGCAATAGATATGATGACAGAAGAAGTAGATGAAGAAACTATGGTTGATAAAAAAGGTCTATTTAAAGGCTTTATGTCTAAAAACTCTAAAGAAGAGGAAGAATATGTAATAGACCAAGACGAAGATGATATAGGAGATAAAACTATAAAAATAGTTGGGTTTAATAAGGCAGAAGATGAATACCTAGAAATATTAGAAGGTACTCAAAATATGCCAGAATTAGATACAATAAAGGAATTACAAAGCTTTAAAACAGGAGTTGTAGAAGATGTAAAGGAACAACCTATAAAAACATCTAAAACATTCAATTCCGATATGGAGAAAACTCAAGATATAAATGTAGCTTCAAATATGAGTTATGAAAACTATAAAATGCCAAGCTTTAACCTTTTAAACAAAATAGATAAAAAAAGTGATGACGGAGGAAGAAAAAAAGTACTTAAAAATGCATCTCTTTTAGAAAAGACTTTATCTGATTTTGGAGTTGAAGCAAAGGTTAATCAAGTTACAGTAGGACCTACTATAACTAGATATGAAATACAGCCAAGCCCAGGAGTTAAGGTTAGTAAAATAGTAAATCTAACAGATGATATAGCACTAAGCTTAGCTGCTAAAAGTATAAGAATGGAAGCTCCAATACCAGGTAAAAGTGCAATAGGTATAGAAGTGCCAAATGAAAATGCACAAATGGTAGGAATTCGTGAAGTATTAGAAAGTGAAGAATTTAGAAACTTTGAATCTCCACTTGCTATGGCACTAGGTAAAGATATAGCAGGAAAAACTGTAATAGCAGATATAGGAAAAATGCCTCATATGTTAATAGCAGGATCAACAGGTTCAGGAAAAAGTGTATGTGTAAATACACTAATAAGTAGTATACTTTATAAAGCAAAGCCTGATGAAGTAAAGTTATTACTTATAGACCCTAAAGTAGTTGAACTTGCAAACTATAATGGGATACCACACCTACTTATACCAGTAGTTACAGATCCTAAAAAAGCTGCTAATGCACTTAACTGGGCAGTAACAGAAATGAATAGAAGATACAAGTTATTTGCAGGAGCACAAGTAAAAGATATAACAAGTTACAATCAAAAGGCAGAAGAAAAACTCCCTAAGATAGTAATAATAATAGACGAACTTGCAGACTTAATGATGGTAAGTTCAAATGATGTTGAAGATTATATATGTAGATTAGCACAGATGGCAAGAGCAGCTGGAATGCACTTAATAGTAGCAACACAAAGACCATCTGTTGACGTTATAACAGGAGTTATAAAAGCTAACATACCATCTAGAATAGCATTTGCTGTTTCATCACAAACAGACTCAAGAACAATTCTTGATATGGGTGGAGCTGAAAAACTATTAGGTAAAGGTGATATGTTATTCTATCCATTAGGAGCAGCAAAACCTGTTAGACTTCAAGGTGCGTTTATATCAGAAGGTGAATCTGAAAGAGTTATAGACTTTGTAAAATCACAAGTTAGTGGCAATGAAATAAAGTATGAAGAAGATATAATGGAGACTATATCAAAAGCTAATATAGCAAAATCAAGTGATGAAGATGAGCTATTAAGTGAAGCTATAGAATTTATAGTTGAAAGTGGCCAAGGGTCATCATCTATGTTACAAAGAAAGTTTAAAATAGGATTTAATAGAGCAGCAAGACTTATAGATTCTATGGAAGAAAGAGGTATAGTTGGACCAAGTGAAGGAAGCAAACCAAGAAAAGTATTAATAAGCAAACAAGACTTACAAAATTTAGAAGGTGAGTAAAATTGAAGACAATAAAAATAGAAGACGCACTTAAGTTGGAAAATGTAGTTTTTATAGATGTAAGAACTGAATCAGAGCATGAAGAAGATAATATATTAGATGCATTTAGCATGCCATTATTTAAAGACAATGAACATAATGAAGTAGGTACTATATATAAAATGCAAGGAAAACATGAAGCTATAAAAATAGGATTTGATTATGTTGGATATAAATTAAAAGATATATATCTTAATGTATTAGAAGCTGCAAAAAATCATGACAATGTAGTAGTTTATTGTGCTAGAGGAGGAATGAGAAGTGGATCGGTAGTTAACTTAGTTTCTTCTCTAGGCATAAATGTATACCAATTAGAAGGTGGATATAAATCTTATAGAAATTATGTATTAGATTATCTAAGAAATATAATGAATACAAAAGAATTTATAGTAGTTCATGGACTTACGGGAGTCGGAAAAACCGACTTACTTAAAATGTTAGAAGAAAATAACATAGACAATATAGATCTAGAAGGAATAGCTAAAAATAGTGGTTCTACATTTGGATTTATAACATTTGACCAAAAACCACCAAGTCAAAAGAAATTCGAAACCAAAATATTTGAAGAATTATTTTACTCAAACTCAGATTATATATTTATAGAAAGTGAAAGTAAAAGAGTAGGTCATGTTTGTGTACCTAATGAAATATATGATGCTATTATAAGAGATGGTCATCATATATTATTAGAATGTAGTACTGAAAATAGAGTTAAAAGATTATGTAGAGATTATATACATAATCAAAAAAATAAAGAAGAAAACATACAAACTTTAAAAGATTGTATAAATAAATTTAGAAAAAGATTAGGTCATAAGAGAGTAGATGAATATATTAATCTATTAGATGAAGGAAAATACGAGGAATTAGTAGAAAGATATTTAGTAGAGTATTATGACCCTTTATATATGCATTCGGTTGATAAGTATAAATATAATCAAGTTATAAACTTTGATGATATGACTAAAGGACTAAATGAAAGCATAAAATATCACGAGAAGGCAAAAAAGGAGCAATAAAGATGTTAAAGATAGCACTAGAATCACTAGGATGTTCGAAAAACTTAGTAGATGCAGAAATAATGATGGGAATACTAAATAGAAAAGGTTATAAGTTAGTAGGTGATTTTTCTGAGGCTGATATAATACTTGTAAATACATGTGGATTTATAGAATCAGCAAAGCAAGAATCAATAGATACTATTCTTGACTTAGCACAATACAAAGTAGATGGAAATCTAAAGATACTTATAGTAACAGGATGTTTAGCACAAAGATATTCAGAAGAATTAAAAGCAGAAATACCTGAAATAGATGCAATAGTAGGTACAGGAAGTTATCAACAAATAGACGAAATAATAAAAGACTTAGAAAAAGAAAAGCAAGTTGTTAGCTTAAATGATATAGAATTTGCTTTCAACGAAAAATTACCAAGATATGTTACAACTCCAAATCATATGGCATACCTAAAAATAGGTGAAGGTTGTGACAACCATTGTACTTACTGTATAATACCAAAATTAAGAGGTAAATATAGAAGTAGAAAAATGGAAGATATAGTTAAAGAGGCTAAAGATTTAGCAGCTAGAGGTGTTAAAGAATTAGTAGTTATAGCACAAGATACAACTAAGTATGGATTTGATTTATACAACAAAGAAATGTTACCAACTTTACTAGAAGAATTAGCTAAAGTAGAAGGCATAAAGTGGATAAGAGTAATGTATTCTTACCCAGAATCAATAAGCGAAGAATTAGTTATGGTAATGAAAAAATATGATAATATATGTAACTACTTTGATATGCCTATACAACATGCAAGTAACAGAATACTAAAGCTAATGAATAGAAAAACAACTAAAGAAGATATATTATCTAAAATAGAAATGATAAGAAAGCATATACCAGATGCTACAATAAGAACAACTATAATAGTAGGATTCCCAGGTGAAACTGAAGAAGATTTTAATGAAGTTGTAGAATTTGCAAAAGAAGTTAAATTTGATAGATTAGGTGCATTTGCATATTCAAGAGAAGAAGATACGCCAGCAGATAAATTACCTAATCACATAGAACAAGAAATAAAAGAACAAAGAAGAGATAAATTAATGCTAGAACAACAAAAAATATCTCAAGAATTAAATGAAGCTAAAGTAGGAAACACTTACGAAGTTTTAATAGAAGAACAAATAGAAGATAAAGTATATATAGGTAGAACTCAAGGCGATGCAGAAGAAATAGATAGTATAGTTTACGTAAAATCTGAAGATCAACTTAATGTAGGGGATTTTGTAAAAGTAAGAATAGATAAAGCTTTAGAATATGATTTAATGGGAGATGTATTATAAATGAATTTACCAAATAAATTAACTTTATTTAGGATATTCTTAATACCAGTATTTATAATAGTAATGTTACTTAACATACCTAACAAATATTTAATAGCTTGTATAATATTTGTAGTAGCATCAATAACAGATGCTATGGATGGACACATAGCAAGAAAGCATAATCTAGTTACAGACTTTGGGAAATTTATGGATCCACTTGCAGATAAGTTATTAGTTTTATCAGCATTAATATGTATGATAGAAAGTGGCTTAGTAGCAAGTTGGATGGTAATAATAATAGTAGCGAGAGAGCTAACAGTAAGTATACTAAGAGCAATAGCAGCAGCTGATGGAAAAGTAATAGCAGCTAGTGGAGGAGGAAAGTTAAAGACTATAAGCCAAATGGTAGCTATAATAGTATTATTATTAGGAGCAAACTTTAACAATTCACTATTAATTATGATAGGAGATATATCTATATTAATAGCAACACTTCTAACACTTTACTCAGGATGGGAATACTTATATAAAAATAAAGAATTATTCATGAATAGTAAATAATAAAAAGTGGGCATAAACTGCCCGCTTTTTACTTTATACAAAATACAGTTTTAAATATAAGCTAAAGTGTAAATATTAATTTACACAGATACAAGTTATACTAAAACATAAGTTTTATATAAAATGTATAAAAATGTAAATAAAGGTTTATAAATAAAATTAGTATGGTAAAATTTTAATATAGGAAAATAATATAAATGTAAAAACAAATTTTTATTAATTGACTGTAATTAAAAATTAGTATATAATCTATATTACAGAACAAATGTTTGTAAAAAGCGAAAGAAAGGGATGGATATAAATGAGTATAGAACAAGATAAATTAAAAGCACTTAACCAAGCGTTAGGTCAAATAGAAAAAGACTTTGGGAAAGGGTCAGTAATGAAATTAGGAGAAGCTACATCTATGAATATAGATGTTATACCAACAGGTTCAATAGGGCTAGATATTGCAGTTGGTATAGGTGGATTACCAAAGGGAAGAATAATAGAAGTATATGGACCGGAATCTTCAGGTAAGACAACAGTTGCACTTCACACAGTAGCAGAAGCTCAAAAACAAGGTGGAATAGCAGCATTTATAGATGCAGAACATGCACTTGACCCAGTATATGCAAAAGCATTAGGAGTTGACATAGATAACTTAATAATATCTCAACCAGATACAGGGGAACAAGCACTAGAAATAGCAGAAGCACTTATAAGAAGTGGAGCTATAGATATAATAGTAGTCGATTCAGTTGCAGCACTTGTTCCAAGAGCTGAAATAGAAGGGGACATGGGAGACTCTCACGTTGGTCTTCAAGCTAGACTTATGTCTCAAGCGCTTAGAAAATTAACAGGTTCAATAAAAAAATCTAATTGTGTTGCAATATTTATAAACCAATTAAGAGAAAAAGTTGGTATAATGTTTGGAAATCCAGAAACAACAACAGGTGGGCGTGCGCTTAAATTCTACTCATCTGTAAGACTTGATGTTAGAAGAGTAGATAGTATAAAACAAGGCGATAAAGTAATCGGAAGTAGAACAAGAGTAAAAGTAGTTAAAAATAAAGTTGCACCACCATTTAAGCAAACAGAGTTTGACATAATGTATGGTGAAGGTATATCTAAGGTTGGAGATTTATTAGATATAGCAGCAGATATAGATGTAGTTAAAAAGTCAGGAGCTTGGTATAGCTATAATGATATAAAATTAGGACAAGGTAGAGAAAATGTTAAGAAATTCTTATCAGATAATCCTGATTTAATAGCAGAAATAGATGAGAAGGTAAGAGCACACTACAAATTAGATGAAAATAAAGAAAATGCACCATTAGAAGATGAAATAGATAAGCAATAATAACTTAAACATACACCTCCTATTAACTTGACATGAGTTAGAAAAAATTATAAAATTAAAGAGAAATAAAATATCTAAATTTAGTTCTATATATAAATATTCTTAGATAAATATAAATAAAGGTATTTTGTTGTTATTACAACATAGATTATGAAAATACTTATAGTTTATAAACGTATATCATAGTTATGATTGTACTTTAACGATTAAAATCTTAGAAGTGACATTTTGGGATATTAACTAAAGGAGGTGGATGTCATAGAGACTGTAGTAATGCTTTTGATAGGGGCAGCAATAGGTATTATAGCTGGATATTTTGTAAGAAAAAATATATCTGAGACTAAAATTGGACAAGCAGAAAGCTTAGCCAAAGAAATTATAGATAAAGCAAATAGAGACTCAGAAACTATTAAAAAAGAAAAGCAACTAGAAGCTAAGGAAGAAATCCACAAGTGGAGAACTGAAGCTGAAAGAGAAAACAAAGAAAGAAGAAATGACTTACAAAAATACGAAAGAAGAATAATACAAAAAGAAGAAGTTCTAGATAAGAAATTATATAACCTAGAATCAAAAGAAAATAGTTTAAGTGATAAGCTTAAAAATGTAGCAAAAAAAGAAGAAGAAGTAGAAGAAATAAAAGTAAAGCAACTTGAAAAATTAGAAAACATATCAGGTATAACTTCTGATAAGGCAAAAGAGATAATATTAACTAATGCTGAGAGAGAAGTAAGACGTGAAATGTCTATAATGATAAAAGAGATAGAATCTCAAGCTAAGGAAGAAGCTGAAAAAAAATCAAGAGAAATAATAGGTTATGCTATACAAAAATGTGCAGCAGACCATGTTGCAGAAACAACTGTTACAGTAGTTAATTTACCAAATGATGAAATGAAGGGTAGAATAATAGGTAGAGAAGGAAGAAATATAAGAACTCTAGAAACTTTAACAGGAATTGATTTAATAATAGACGATACTCCAGAAGCTGTAATTTTATCAGGATTTGATCCTATAAGAAGAGAAGTTGCAAGAATAGCTTTAGAAAAGCTAATAGCAGATGGAAGAATACATCCAGCTAGAATAGAAGAAATGGTAGAAAAAGCTAGAAAAGAAGTAGATAATATAATTAAGGAATATGGGGAACAAGCAGCATTTGAAACAGGAGTGCACGGACTTCATCCAGAGTTAATTAGACTATTAGGTAGACTTAACTACAGAACTAGTTATGGACAAAATGTACTTAAACATTCTATTGAAGTTGCACATATAGCAGGTATAATGGCAGCTGAAATAGGAGCTGATATAAAATTAGCTAAAAGAGCTGGTTTACTTCATGATATAGGTAAATCTGTTGACCATGAAATGGAAGGTACACATGTAGAAATAGGTATGGACTTATTAAGAAGATATAAAGAATCTAAAGAAGTTATACATGCTATGAGTACTCACCATGGAGACTATGAACCTCAAACAATAGAAGCTGTTTTAGTAACTGCGGCAGATGCTATATCAGCAGCAAGACCAGGTGCTAGAAGAGAAACATTAGAGGCGTATATAAAGAGACTTGAAAAGCTAGAAGAGATCGCAAACTCTTATGATGGTGTAGAAAAATCGTTTGCTATACAAGCAGGTAGAGAAGTTAGAATAATGGTTAAACCTGAAAATGTAAGCGATGAAGATATACATTTATTAGCTCGTGATATGACTAAGAAAATCGAAGATGAATTAGAATATCCAGGTCAAATAAAAGTTAGTATAATAAGAGAAACAAGAGCAATTGAATATGCTAAATAAAAGAGAGAGGAATTTCCCCTCTCTTTTTTATTGCTTAAAAATTAGTATTAGAGCCCTTTATTAATATTTAAATTTTCTAATCATATATAAATTTATAAAAAATATAAAAATTTGCAACTTTTTAGTATTTATGTCAGTCTAATTGTTGTATACATTTTGTGTCATGGCACATTGAAAAAAAGGAGGAACATATGGGAAATGTATTAACATTACCTTGGCAAGGAAGAAAAAAAGGAGAGTCTAATATAAAGCTAGCTAAAAAAGCTATAAAAGGGGACTCAAAAGCATTTACAGAATTGATGAAAGTTCATAAAGCATCTCTTTACAAAATTGCATATAGTTACGTAAAAGATGAGCAAAAAGCTTTAGATATATTACAAGAGACTACTTACAAGGGATTATTAAATATAAATAAATTGAGTGAACCAAAATTTTTTAAAACTTGGATAACAAAAGTGCTAATAAATGTAGCTATAGATTATTCAAAGAAGGAAGACAAGATAGTTTACATAGAAGAAGAAGCAAATATAGTTGAAAAAGCAAAGGAAATTTCAATAGAAGAAAAATTAGATTTATATGATGCGATAGATAGTTTAAGAGAGCAATACAAAATGGTTATTATTTTAAAGTACTTTAATGACATGACTATTGAAGAGATTTCTCAAAATATGGATATACCAATAAATACAGTTAAAAGCCATATGAGAAGAGCAAAGAAGCAATTAAAGGAAATATTAATGGAGGGCGAGATAAATGAGCAATAAGAGATATGATAATATAAATATACCTTTAGATATAGATGAAGCTATAGAAAAGGGAGTATCAAAGGCATTAAAAGAGAACAATAAAAATCATAAAAGAAATAATTTGCCTAAAATAGCTGCTGCAAGCTTAGTTGGAATACTTACACTAGGAGCTTTAAACCCAGCGTTAGCATCTAAAATACCTTTTGTAGGTAATGTTTTTGAAGCAATAGAAAAAAATATTTACTTCCCAGGAAATTATTCTCAATATTCTACAGCTATTAATGAAACAGCATATTCAAATGGGATAGGGGTTACACTTTCAGAAGTTGTATGCGATGGGCAATCATTATATATAACTTATGTAGTTGAAAATGAAAAGCCATTTAAACATACTTCGTGGGGAAATGGGAAAAAATTAGATATGGATCAATTAATAATAGAAGAAGCTTATAATAAAGTTAGTTTTAGTGATGATGAGCTTGACTCAACAGGATTTGCAGGATTAGAAGGAAAATTTATTGATGAATATACATTTGTTGGAGTACAAAAATATAAAATGAATGAAATAAAAGAAGAGATACCAGATGAATTTACATTTAAGACTAAATTAAAAGTTATAGAAAATTATGCTATAAATGAAGATGATAAAGATGATGTAACTTGGGGAACATGGGCTTTTAACATTCCAGTAAAAGTAAATAAAGAATTAAGAAATATTATAAATTTAGAAAATGTTGAAAATGATTTTGTAAAAGTTAATTCAATTTCTATAACACCTTTTGATATGATAATCAAAAATTCTTACAAAAAAGGTACGTGGGATGAATATAGAATGACAGTATTTGATGACAAAGGAAAAAAACTAGAACAATCAGAGTCTACAGCAGATAATGATAATAAAGGTGATAAAACTTATTTACAATCACCAAAAGATAGCAAAAACATTAGAGTAGTGATAGAAAAACCTAAATATAAAGAGTTAAAATCACAACCAGGAACATACGAAGAAATAGGTAGTGATGTAGTACTTGATGAAGTCATAAACTTAAAAAAATAATATAGCTTTAAAAAGAGTGCATACTTAAAATTTTATAAGTATGCATTTTTTTATATAAAGAAACAAAAATACAATATAGTACAATACTTATGTATATAAAGATTAAATATAAGCAAGAAAATTGGAAATACTAAATATGTGTAAGTTTATTATAAATAAAAGGAGTGCTAGTATGCTAAAACAATTATCAAAAAATCAGTATGTAAAAATGACTAAAGTTAATGATAAAGAAAAAGAAGTTGAATATGGAGTAGTTCTTAATAAAAATGAAGATAATTATGAAATAATGACAATAGGATTTATAAATAAAAATGGCAACTTTTTAGAATACCCTATAGAATCATACAATCTAGTAGATACTTATAATATAGATGATGCTTATTTTGATGAAGTAAAAGAAAATGAAGTAAGAAGAAAAATGAATATTTGGATGGAAGAACATTATAGACATTAAAAATTTTAAGGGGAGTTATAAACTTCCCTATTTTTGTAAAAACTATAATATAATGATACAATTTATATAATTAAATTAATATAAATTAAGAAGTTTATAGAATACATAGTAAATATAGTAAATTATAAGTTTAAATGCTATAATTATTAGTAAGCGAGGGGGAATATCAGGTGAAAAATTACATAAATATTGACTCTGAACTAGATGCTTTAAAAATAAAAGAAGTAGAAAAAGTATTCTATGAAAATATAGAAAGAGATGTAAAAATAATACCTAAAGTAACACCATTTAAAGGGATCAATACAGATATGTTATATATAAAAGACAATAAAGCGCTATTTATAAAATTTATGGATACAACAGAAGATATATTCTATATCCTAGAAGAAGACCTATTAGAGGTTATGAGTGAAGAAAATGACCTGTTAAGTTTAAAAATGAAGCAGTCTCATAGTGATATAAAATATAATTATGTTTTTGTTATGCCATATGTAGATATAGAAGAAGATTATGGATTTAGCGAATTTATATATAAACATATAATAGACAAAAGTAAACTTGAAGAAATAATGAATGATAAAAAATTACTAGATAATTACCTAGAAGAATCAAATAATGAAGTAACATTAAATTTATTTATGATGGACGTATGCCCTGAGTATTATTTACTTAATAGTAAATATCACTTAAATAAAAATTTTAAAAAGATATCTTTTTATAGTGATGACTATGAGTATAGTGCGACTATGCTAAATCAAAGTCAGCTTATTAAAAGTATATCTATAAAATATGGTGATATACTCTTAAAAGGAGCACCAGGTACTGGTAAAACAGCAATAATGTTATCTAGAGCTATAAAATTAGCTAGAATATATCCACATCATAAATTTTTAATAATAACACCATCAAAACAAGGATGTAATGAGCTTAGAGAAAAGGTTAAATTATTATATAAAAATAATAACAATTTAGAAATACATACATATAGTTCTTTTATATTTAAGCTAGCTAAAAAATACAATTTAGTAATAAACTATAGTTTATTAAAAAAGGACTATGAAAAAGCTTTTGAAAACCTTATAAAGCAAGCTAAAAATATAATAAAAAATAAGAAGATGTTTAAAGGAATATTTGTAGATAAAGGCGAACAGTATTCAAGTGAGGAAATATATTTCTTAAAAGAATTCTTATATAAAACTAAACACATATTCAATGTGTATTCATGTGAGAGTTCAAATATAAGTAATGATTTAAACATATTCAAACCCAATGTAAACAATCTAGCGTTTGATGAAATAATAGAATTAAAAGATAATTATAAACAAACTAAAAGATTAGTGGAATTTGTAAATAATTTCTCTGAAAATGCAAATAATTATATACATTCTTTAAGAGAAAATAAAACTTATAATGAATTTTATAAAAGTATATCTAAAAGAGAAGAAGGTAAATCTGTAGATATAATAAAAGTTAGTGATTTAGATGAACAAATAAGCTCTGTAATATGGGAGATAGAGCATTTAGTAGAAGATAAAGGATTAAATTATAGTGATATAGGAATAGTATATCCATACAATAAAAAGAAATTAAAAAGTGGAAAAATGATATACTTCCAATATATGCTAAGAAAGGCATTAGATGAAGCAGAAATACCTTATATATGTGCAGATGAAGACTTAACTAATATGAGTGAAAAGTTTGGAATAACCATTTCTAATATTTATAATATGAGTAATTTAGAATACAAAGCTTTAATATTATGTGAGTTAGAAATGTTATACAATCATAAAATAATAGATAGAAGTCAGGATTATCAAATAAACGATTTTGTAGGAGATTTAAATAAAGTATATTCGGCTATAAATAGAGCTTGTGATGATTTGACTATAATAACTGCATTTAATGAAGAATCTAGTGATATAATAAAACTTCTTATAGAATCAAATATATAAGTTTGAAACTATAAGAAAAACATAAGTATTTTCTTATAGTAAATAAAACATTATAAACATTATAAGAGTATTATCAGGTTTAATATGCATTATAAAAGTCTTCATTTAGATAATCAAATGAAGACTTTTATATTTATATAAAATTTATAAAGATACTATTTTATAAGGTAAAAATAAGCTAAAACTATTATACCTAGGACTATTCTATAGTATCCAAATACTTTAAAGTCGTGCTTTTTGATATAATCCATTAAAAACTTTATAACAAATACTGAAACTACAAAAGCCACTATAGAACCAGTTAGAAGTACAACCCACTCAAGTCCACTAAATGCTAAACCAGCTTTAGCAAGTTTTAGTGCACTAGCCCCAAGCATAGTAGGTATAGCTAAGAAAAATGAAAATTCTGCAGCTACATATCTAGATGTACCAAGAAGTATTGCACCTATTATAGTAGATCCAGATCTAGATGTTCCAGGTATTAAAGCTAAACACTGGAATAAACCTATACCGATAGCTAACTTATAAGTTACTTGAGAGAAATCATTATACTTAGGTTTTTTATTTCTATTCTCAAGTAGTATCATGATTATACCGTATACTATAAGTGCAATAGCAACTGTTGTAGCATTAAAGAAAGCTGCTTCTATTTTATCATCATACAAAAATCCTAATATTGCAGATGGAAAAACAGCTACTATAACTTTAAGCCATAAGCTTATTGTTTCATTCTTTTGAATAGAAGTTTTTGAACTATCAAAAGGATTTAGTTTTTTAAAGAATATGATAATGACTGCTAGTATTGCACCAAGTTGTATTACAACTAAAAATGTATTTACAAAAGTATCCGAAAAATTAAGGTGCATAAATTCATCTACTAGTATCATATGGCCAGTACTACTTACAGGTAACCATTCAGTTATACCTTCGACAATACCAAGTATTACGGCTTTGAAAATTTCTATTAAATTTGCCATTAAAAAGTTCCTCCAACATAAAATTTTAATATACTAAATTAACGTCAACTTAGAGTATACCAATAAAAATTATAAGGTGTCAACTAAATATAATATATGAAATGAAAGGATAAATATATGAATAAAATTATAGAATTAGATGATTATGAATATGAGATTTTTAAAAACTTTTCAAAAAAACTTAACCCAGCAACTAGGCATGATTACTTATCAAAAATAATAGCATTTAAAGAGTTTATAGATGATAAAGAACTCTTATATGTAGATAAAGAAGATTGTCAAAAATTTATCGATAATGTAAAAGAAAACTATGCAAAGTCAACATCAGAAAAGATATATAGTTATTTACATAGTTTCTATAATTTTTTAATGAAAGAAGAATATATAGAAGTAAACCCATTTAGATATGTAGAAAAGCCTGAAGTAACTAGAATAAAAACTAAAGATGATGTGTTAAGTATTCAAGAAATAAATCAACTAGTAGATTCCATATATAAGTTAACTATAAGAGATAGAGCTATAATAGTATTTTTAGTAACAACAGGATGTTTATTAAATGAAGTAGTTAGTTTAAAATGGAAAGATCTTATGGTAGATGAAAAAGATAACCACTATGTAAGACTTGGCAAAAAAAGAAAAGAAAGGATAGTAAAATTACATCCATATTGTTTTAAGCTATTAGAGGATTACAGAAATTATTCTGGATTATCAGAGGTTATAATGCCTACAGAAGATTTTGTATTTACAACTCAAAAAAGTAATTCTATAACCGATAGAAATGTCAGATTAATAGTTAGAAAAGCGTTAGATAATGCTGGGCTTTGCCAATATTCTGCAAAAGATTTTAGACACTCTTATGCTGCTATAGCACTAAGACTAGGTGCTAATGAATCTGATATAAAGAAGCAATTAGGTTGGAGTGATAAATACTATGCTATAAGGTATAAATATGTATTAAATTTTGTTGATAGTGAAAGTATAGATTATATGATGCAAAAAGAAAATCTTACGTTAAATAACAAATAAAATGAACATAAATAAAAAAAAACTTGTTATGGTTCGTAATATTTTATATAATTATTATATAACAACTTAAGGAAGGTGCGAAAAATTATGATAGATAAAAAATATAGTACATACCAAAACCCTTTAATAGATAGATATTGTAGCAAGGATATGAGCTATATATTCTCTCCACAATTTAAATTCTCAACTTGGAGAAAGTTATGGGTGGCACTTGCAGAAGGTGAAAAGGAATTAGGAATAAATATAACTGATGAACAAATAGAAGAATTAAAAGCTAACATATATAATATAAATTTTGATGAAGCTAGAAAGATAGAAAAAGAAGTAAGACATGATGTAATGAGTCATGTAAAGGCATATGGACTTCAATGTGATAGCGCTAAAGGTATAATACATTTAGGTGCTACTTCAGCTTATGTTGGAGATAATACAGATGTTATACAAATGGATGAGGCTTTAAAACTTATAAGAATAAAGCTTGTAAACTTAATAAACAACTTAAGAGAGTTTGCATTAAAGTATAAAGACGTTCCAACACTTGGATTTACACATTTCCAAGCAGCACAGCTTACAACAGTAGGTAAAAGAGCTACATTATGGGCTCAAGATTTAATACTAGATTTAGAAGATATAAACTACAGAATAGATAATATGAAGCTAAGAGGAGTTAAAGGTACAACTGGAACTCAAGCAAGTTTCTTAAGTCTATTTGAAGGCGATCATGAAAAAGTAAAAGAACTTAATAAGTTAGTTTGTGAAAAGATGGGATATAAATCTTCTTATGCAGTAAGTGGACAAACATATACTAGAAAATTAGATTATCAAGTGTTAAGTGTATTATCTGGTATAGCACAAAGTATGCATAAAATGACTAATGATATAAGATTACTACAAAGTTTAAAAGAAATAGAAGAACCATTTGAAAAGAATCAAATAGGATCATCTGCTATGGCATATAAGAGAAACCCAATGAGAAGTGAAAGAATAGCATCACTTTCTAAATATATAATAGCAGAATCATTAAGTCCTGCATTAGTACAAGCTACTCAATGGTTAGAAAGAAGCTTAGATGATTCAGCAAACAAGAGATTATCTATACCACAAGCATTTATGGCAGCAGATGCTATAATAGAAATAGGTATAAATGTAACTAATGGATTAGTAGTTTACGAAAACATGATAAATAAACATATAAATGAAGAACTTCCATTTATGGCTACAGAAAATATACTTATGGAAGCTGTAAAAAGAGGTGGAGATAGACAAGAACTTCACGAAATAATAAGAGAGTACTCTATGCAAGCAGCTTATAGAGTAAAGCAAGAAGGTAAAGATAATAACTTAATAGAGCTTATAATAAATGATGATTCTTTCAAAATGTCTAGAGACGAAATACTATCTGTAATGGATCCTAAAAACTTCATAGGTAGAGCTCCAGAACAAGTTGTAGAATTTGTAAAAGAGTATTTAGATCCTGCAATAGAAGAGTTTAAAGAGCAAATAGGAATGACAATAGACTTACACGTATAAATTTTTAAAAGTACCATATTATATGGTACTTTTTTAATACAAAATAATACAAAATAAAAATATATAATAAAATTATTTTAAAATAAAATAAAAAGTATTGTCTTAATTAGATTTATAATGTAAACTAATAGTTAGAAAAAGAAATATATATAAACATCTAAGGAGGCAAAATGAACCACGTAGTATCAGATACAATCGCGTTTTTATCAAGAACATTTCCAAAAATATATTCAAGTTTATATTTAGAATATTTAAAAGAATATTCTTCTATAAAAAATGTTAATAAAACGCAATTAAGAGCTTTGATGTTTATCAAAAACTATGGGGATATAAGTATGACCGATCTATGTTCAAAGTTAAACATAGAAAAGGGGAGTTTAACTAGCATGGTTGATGATTTAACAGAAAAAGGATATGTAATAAGAACTAGAGATTTATCAGACAGAAGAAAGTATTTAATAAGTATAACAGACAAGGGAATGAATCTTGCATCAGATTTTATGGAAAAGTTAAGCCAAAAACTAGAAGATAAATTAAGTAAATTAAATGATGAAGATATAAAAAGATATAGGGACGCTATAAATACTTTAGAAGATATACTAAATCAAGAAAACTTCAGATAAATATATAAGAAAAATTTTATATTATGAAAATAAATAAAAAAGAGGTAAAAATTATACCTCTTTTTTTACATACAAGGAAATTATATTAAGCATCAGCAGATGATAATTGAGATTTTTTTAGTTCTACGTATTTTTCAAGTCCTTCTTTTAATATAGAAGCAGCTTTTAATAAGTCATCTTCATTTAATATATATGCAAGCCTAATCTCATCACGACCTAAGCCTTCTGTTGAGTAGAATCCTTCAGCAGGACAAACCATAACTGTTTCATTATCTTTATTAAAATCTTTTAGCATCCATATAACGAAATCTTCAGCATTTTCAACAGGAAGCTTAGCAACTATATAAAATGCACCAGTAGGCTTTTTACAAACTACACCATCAACCTTCATTAATTCATTATATAAAACATCTCTTCTTCTTCTATATTCCTCATTAACTTCTTTAAAGTATGAAGTTGGAGTCTTATATAGCTCAACTGAGCCTATTTGTTCTAATGTAGGTACACAAAGTCTTCCTTGGCAAAGTTTTAATATTTGTGCTATAAGCCCTTTATTTTTAGATGCTATAGAACCAATTCTTGCTCCACAAGCACTGTATCTTTTAGATACACTGTCTATTATAACAACTCTATCTTCTATTTCTTTTACATTACCGAAACTTGTATATGAAAGACCATCGTATACAAATTCTCTATAAACTTCATCTGCTATTATCCATAAGTTGTTTTCTATAGCTATTTTACCTATCATATCTATTTCTTCTTTCGTATAAACTGTTCCTGTTGGATTACCTGGGTTGGAAAGTAATATACCCTTAGTTTTCGAATTGATTCTTGATGTGATTTCTTCTTTAGATGGTAAGTGGAATCCTCTTTCAGCTTTAGTTGTTATAGGATTTACTTCTACATTTATACACTGACTAAAGCCATTGTAGTTAGTATAAAAAGGTTCTGGTACTATTATATTATCTCCTGGATCACATATTGCCATAAGAGTGAAAAGTATTGCTTCACTACCTCCATTAGTAATTAGTATTTCATCTTTATCAAAATGCATATCATATGTAGTATAATAATCTTGAAGTGATTTTATTAATTCTGGAATACCATTAGATACAGCATATTCTAATACATTACTATCAAAGTTTTTTACTGCTTCAAAAAATCCTTTTGGAGTCTTTATATCTGGTTGGCCTATATTTAAATGATAAACTTTAATTCCTCTAGATTTTGCATCAAGTGCATAAGGAACTAACTTTCTTATTGGAGAAGACTGCATAGCAGATACTCTCTGTGAATATTTCATTTAAACTACCTCCTATATAATTAAAATAACCAGACAATTTTATAGCCCATAGGAAATAATATTATGACGATAAAGCTTTATAGTAGATTTTCCATAGATAGCTTTAAAAAGTCAATTTATAATTTCAAGATTATAGTAGCATATATGGCGTGAAAAATCTTGTATACATAAATATAAGAATATACACAAATAGTTAAAGATATTAAAAAAGTAGCAAAAAAATGGATATATAATGTAAAATCAATAGTATAAGGCTTTTATAATAAAGAATGTATTTCTAAGAGGTGTTATAAATGAGTAACTTAATAATAGATAACATGAATAATGATAAAATAATAGTAGCAAAGGATAGGTCAAAAAGACCTATGGATAAAACTAAAGATTCTGAAGAAGTAGAAGTATACAATGAGTATGAAAAAACATGTCCATTTTGTAGAGGGAATGAAGAATTTATAGAGGATGAAAAATATAAGGTATGTGATAAAAATGGATGGCTTGTAAAATCTGTAAATAATAAATTTCCTATAATAAATGATGAAAAAGAAGACATATATGGCATTCACGAAGTAATGATAGATACCTATAGGCACAATGGTAATTTTTATAACATGACTAAAGAAGAGTTTATTCATATGTTTGAGATGTATAAAAATAGATATAAAAATTTAATAAATGATAAAGGGATAGAGTATGTTAGTATTTTTAAAAACTTTTTAAGAAAATCAGGTGCATCATTAGATCATCCTCATACTCAAATCATATCTCTATCAATTGTACCACCAGAAATATACAATGAAATAAATATAGCAAAGGATTATTATAATCAAAATAAATCATCTTTATATGAATATACAATAAATAAAGAAATTAAAGAATTTAAAAGAATTATATACAATGGTAAATACTTTTTAGCTTTAGTTCCTTATGCCACTAGATATAGCGGTGAGATAAGAATTATATCAAAAGACAAAATTAGATTTGAAAACATGGAAGACAAACATATAGATGAATTATCTAAAATATTTGAAAAATTATTTAAAAAACTATATAAGGTAAGAGGATATAGTCCTTTTAATCTATATATACATACACATCCAAATAAAATAAAATGTGATGAGTATTATAATTTTCATATGCATATAATACCTAGGAAATATAGTTTTGGAGGATTTGAATTAAGTACAGGGCTATATGTATCATCAATTAATCCTTCAGAATTTGCAAATAAATTAAGGTTTAATAATATAGATTGATAATAATTAAAACTGGGTAATATAAAAATACAATAATAAACTTAGGAGGAATAAATGAAATTAATATCTTGGAATGTAAATGGAATAAGGGCGTGTGTAACAAAAGGATTTTTAGACTACTTTAATGAAGTAGATGCAGATATATTTTGTTTACAAGAAACAAAGCTTCAAGAAGGTCAAATAGACCTTGATTTAAAAGGATATCACCAATATTGGAATTATGCAGAAAAAAAGGGATATTCAGGAACTGCTATATTTTCTAAAATAGAACCTTTAAGTGTATCTTATGGGTTAAATATAGAAGAACATGATAAAGAGGGAAGAGTAATAACTTTAGAATTTGAGGACTTTTACTTTATAACAGTATATACACCAAACTCTCAAAGTGAATTAAAAAGACTAGAATACAGAATGAAATGGGAAGATGATTTTAGAAATTATTTATTAGAATTAAATACTAAAAAGCCTGTTGTAGTATGTGGAGATTTAAATGTTGCTCATAAAGAGATTGATTTAAAAAATCCTAAAACTAATAGAAAAAATGCAGGATTTACAGATGAAGAAAGAAATAAATTTACAGAACTTTTAGATTCTGGATTTATAGATACATATAGATATTTTAATGTAGATAAAGAAGGCGTATATTCTTGGTGGTCTTATAGATTTAATGCAAGAAAAAATAATTCTGGATGGAGAATTGATTACTTTGTAGTAAGTGATGATATGAAAGATAGATTAGTTAGTGCTGATATACATACACAAATATTAGGATCTGATCATTGTCCTATAGAATTAGTCATAAAATAATTATTAATAAATTTTATATCACCTTAATATAATGTATAGTAGCATGATTATATTAAATCATAAGAAAAATTTATATTAAGGGGGACAAAATGAAATTATTAGAGCTTAAGCATAAATTAGAAAAAGGAGAATCTTTAGGCGGAGAGGTTATTTATATAAAAGAAGATAATATACTATATGGAATAGAGTGTTTATATGAAGATAGAGAGAATGAATATATAACCTTGCTAAAGTCAAAAGAAGAATCTGTTAAGGTATGTGACTTTTTAAATATATTAAATGAACTATATGCCAATATAGGTGATAAAGATGTATTTATAGGAGAAAAAGAGCTAAATAGAAGTGAAAGTAAAGAAATAAAAAGTGTAGAATTTGCTCAGTATGAGCTTATGAAGATGCTATTTATAAATATTTAAATAAAAAAAGATAGAGTATATACTCTATCTTTTTTTATATTTAGGTTCACCACTTAAAAATTGGCCAGTTTTCCCCATCTTATATGCTAAATCAATAATTTTTTTATCTTCACGAGTTAATGGTCTTTCAAGAAGTTTTTCAAATTCTTTGAATAGTTTATCATAATCTAATTGCTTTTTTTGACTTCTTTTAGAAGAACAAGGTGCTTTAACTGTAGTATACATATATACATCAGGAACTATACTTGGATTATATATTTTAATAAACACTTGAGAAGTATAATATGCATCATTTAAAGCATTATGATATGATTTGTCTTGATTTAATCCTAATATATTAATAGCATTTTGAAGACCAATACTTTTTCCAGCGGGATTATTAAAGTAATTTGAAGCGTGATGTTGTATATTTATATATGATTTAGGCAAAGTTTTAGAAGGTAGACTATAGTAATTTATATTTCTATATAGCTCTTTTAAATCACCAGTTCCCCATACACAAAGCACAGGATTTTTAGTAGAAATAAATTTTTTAAAATCCTTATAAACTTGTGGAAAGGTAGGTGCATCTAAAACATCATCTATAGTGATATTAGTCATTTTACCAACAAAAGGATGAATTTTTTTGTATAGTTGAGGTTTTACATAGCTATTAAAGGTATCTATTAGATTAAAATTGCTATCTAATTTAATTGCACCTATTTGAATTATCTCAAAAGGACATTTTTCATTAGATACTGTCTTATTAATTTTTTTGTCAAAGCCTTGATTAAATTCTAAGTCAAAAACTATATATTCCATAATACTTCTCTCCTAATAATCTTATCTTGTGATAAAATGTATAATTAAATTATAAAATTACTTGTATTAATATATAAAAATACATCTTACTTTAGTATACCCTATATTGATAAAAATGTTAAATAAATGTATAAAAAACAGTAATAAGTAATATCGTGAATATGTTTAAAATATAAATTAATAAAAATATTGCGAACTTTAAAAGCTTAATATATAATAAGTATAAATTAAAATATGAACAAAACGATTTATAAAAATTAAAATATAAAAGTTTTAGGTATCGTGTATATTTTTCAGTACAAAATACATATCTTATAGAGGAGTGTGCTTAAATGCAAAAACTATTATATACAATAGAAAGAGATAATCATAATGAAAAAAATCTTAGAGATATATTAAGTAAAAACAAGCATATAAAGTTTGTATCATTAATGGGTGTTGACTTAGGTGGAAATGCAACTGATGAAAAAATACCTATGGAATTGTTTTTAGATGATATAGATAATTTCTTAGAATCGGCAGTTCAAACTGATGGTTCAAGTGTTGAGCTTTATAATATTGCTACATTAAACAATGCTAAGGTAGATTTAATGCCAGATACAGAGTGTACATGGTTTATAGATTATAATTTTGAGCATATAGATGAAGAAACTAATTTGCCTGTAGGTACCCTTAGAATACCTGCATTTTTAATACATGAAAATAAAAAAGTTTGTTCAAGGGGAATACTTAAAAAATCAGAAAAATATTTTAAAAACTCTATAATAGAGTTATTTAGGGAATATCCACATCTTATAAATAATATAGGAATAGAAAAAGCAGATGATATAGAAGATATAATACTAACAGCTGCAACTGAATTAGAGTTTTGGGTAAATACTCCAGAAGATAAAGCTGACTTAGAGAAATTATCGGTATCTCAAAGCTTAAAAGAACAGTACTGGAAAAGAACACATGGAATAATAAGAACGTGCCTAGAAAAGTCAATAATAGTACTTCAAAAAATGGGAATAAATCCAGAAATGGCACATAAAGAAGTAGGGGGAATAAATAGTTCTATAAGTATAGATGGTAAAACTAACCACGCGATGGAGCAATTAGAAATATCATGGAAATTTTCTAGCCCTATACAAACAGCGGACAATGAGTTATTAGTAAGGGAGATAATAGAAGACGTATTTACGTCTCATGGACTTGAAGTAACATTTAAAGCAAAACCTATACATGGAGTTGCAGGTAGTGGAGGACACACTCACGTAGGAGTTAGTGCAAAATTAAAGGATGGAAGTATAAAAAATTTATTTGCGCCAAGAGATATGAATAAAGATTATGTAAGTGAAATTGGTTATGGAGCACTTATGGGTATCCTTAAAAACTATGAAGTATTAAATCCTATAGTAACGGCAACTAATGATGGATTTAATAGACTGGTTCCAGGGTTTGAAGCACCTGTTTGTATAGTTACATCTCTAGGTCATAGCTATAAACTACCATCAAGAAATAGATCTGTATTAGTAGGGTTAGTAAGAGATATTAAAAACCCTAAAACAGTAAGATTTGAACTAAGATCTCCAAATCCACTTTCAAATACATACTTAGTTATAGCTGGATGTTACCAAACTATGTTAGATGGAATAAAAGCAGTAGCTAAAAGTAAATTAACAACTAAGGAACTTGAAAAAGAAATATCTAAAGATATAGGAGAAGAAAGTTTTTATTTAGAAAAAAATAGATCATACAGAGATGAAAATGATGTATTTGAGTATTATACAATTGAAGAGAGAAATGAAAGATTCTCAGTACCACCAGCAACTGTTTATGAAAATATGAGAAATCTAGAAATAGATAAATCTAAGGTAGACGTGTTAAAAATGGGAGATGTATTCACAGAAGCTATAATAGATTCATTTAAGACAGGTGCTATAGACAAGTGGACAAAGGAATTAAATAATAGAATAATACAAAATGATAGAGAAATAATAAGAAATTGTGTAAAATTACATAATAATGAAAATATGGACGCTTTAGATGAAGTTACATGGAATAAAATATGTGATATAAAGTTTAAAGTTATGAAAGATACATTAACTAAAAAATCACTATTTACAGAAATAAAAGAAGCTATAGAATTTAATGATTTTGAAAAAGTATCAAAGTTACAATTAGAATTAAATGGATATATAGAAGATATTCAAGCACTATATGCAGATTACAAAAAAAATATTTACTAAAGTAAAGGAGCTATCTCAAATAGAGAATAGCTCTTTTTTATATACAAAAAATTATATTTTAAGCAAGTGACAAAGTCGTTGACGGCATAAAGTATTTTATCTACATGTCGCTTAGGTGAAGTAAATTTTTATAATAAAAAATTAGGAAAGTTTACTTTATTACTTAACAATAATTCTTAAATTGAATAAAAAATGTAATAAAAATGTAAAAAATAGTTAATACTGATAAATAGTTTTAAAAGGAGTGAAAAAATGAGAAAAAATATATTTACTTATATGTTAATTTTATTAGTATGTATTTTGCCATACAATAATGTACATGCATCAACAGAATTACAAATTGATAGACTAATAGAAAATGAGCAAAAGCAAAAGGAAATATCTAAAAAAATAAATGAACTAGACTTAGAATTAAAAAAAGAAGAAAGTGAATCTATAGAAGTTATAAGTATAAGCTTTTTAGAAGAAGATATGGATCTAGTAGAAGAAAAAGAATATTCATTACAAGAAAACAAAAAAGCATTAGAAAAAGAATTAGAAAATATAATGATAGATAGTATACAAATCCAAAAGAGCATAGAGAAAGAGAAGAAAGAGTATTTAGATAAAAATAATTTAAGTTTTATACCTGGCATATGGCCTTTAAAATCATATTATGAAATAAGCTCTGCATATGGACAAAGAATACATCCAATAACTAAAAAAGCAAATTTTCATAGAGGGATAGATATACCTGCTCCTAAGTCTACTGAAATATTAGCTAGTGATGATGGAATAGTAGAGTTTTCTGGTAGTCAAAATGGGTATGGTAATGTTGTGAAGGTAAAACATTTTGATGGAAAGACAACAGTATATGCACATAACTCATATAATAGAGTTAATAAAGGTGATATAGTAAAAAAAGGACAAGCTATAGCGGAAGTTGGAAGTACAGGAAATTCAACTGGTAATCATGTCCACTTTGAGATTTTATTAAATGGAGAAACTACAAATCCTATTGATGGAGTAATAAAATAATTTAAATATATTAAAAAGGAGGGTAATATACCCTTCTTTTTAGCATAAAATAAATTATAATAAAGTAATCAAAAAACATAAGCCTAATCTATAAGTTAAAAATTTAGAAAATTTAGAAAATTTAAAAAGGGATGATGCCATGAAAAAAGATTTTCTATTAGATATGCTTTGTTATATACTTTTACCTTTGGGATTTTGTTATATAAGTGAATGGAAAAGTCTAGAGTATATAGCTATATTATTAATAGTGCCAGGAATACTTTATTCACTTTATACATTTAAAAGCCAACATAGATTAAACATTACAGCAATAATATTTTCTTGCATATATATAATAATACATTTAGTAAAAAAAGATATGGATTCAAGCTTTGAAAAATATGCATATGATATATATATCCTAATAGGAATATTAGTAGCTATAATTATTAGTAATTTATTAAAAAAAGATATAGCAAGTGCTTTATACACAGATATACTAAGAGCTAATGGTCATAGTAAGTATATTATAAAAAATAATATAAGAAAGTATAATCTTTGTAATGAATTTAATAGAATTTCAAATATAATAAATATTCATATTTTAGCTATAATATTTATTAAGTATTACACTATAATAAATTATAGCAACGAAAGTTACAAAATAACATTAACATTAGAGATGTTAGTAAATATATTATTTCTTATAGGAGAAATATATATAACATATAATATATTTAATCATGCTAGTAAAAAGTTAAGAAATAAAAATACAAAGGTATTAGAAAGCAAAAAAGACAATATAATATATTTAGATAAATGTAAAAAATCTAATAAATAACAAGTGTATTACTTGTTATTTATTAGATTTAAAATACTGTCTCCAATACTTTCATTTTCTATAGTGTTTTTAAAAGATTTCATATTGCACTTCATAAAATTAAATATAGAATCAAATTTATTTGAAGCTATACTATTAAAAATATCTTTTAAATCTTCATCATTTGTATATACTAATCCAATTCCTTTATCTATTATGAATCGGGCATTTTCTATTTCTTGTCCTACCTTAGGAAGCTTAACGACAACTGGTGTTTGAGAAAGAATTCCCTCAAAAAGTGTTGCCCCTCCAGGTTTAGTTATCATTAAATCATACTCTCTTAGCAGATTGTGCATATCAGTAACAAATCCTAAAACTTTAATATTGTTTAAAGGTTTTTTTTCTTTTAATATATCATAAAGCTTCTTATTTTTACCAGTAACAATAGCTATTTCTATGTTATTACAGCTATTTTCTATAAATTCATCAATCCAATACATGAAATCTTCATCTATATCAAATAAACCTCTACCACCACCAAGTAATAAAATTTTATACTTATTAGATTCTTTTGTCTTATTCTCAATACAAAATTTTTTGTTTATAGGTACACCAGTTACTTTTATAGATTCTGGATTAATACCTTTTTGAACATATCTATTTTTTATTTCTAATGATGGTACAAAATACATGCTTGTATCTGGATATATCCATTCGAGGCTATCAACTACATCTGTGACAACTGTTAGTGTGGGAATATTAATACTAGGGTATTTAATTTTAAAATTATACACACAAGCAGCAGCAAGAGGAAACGTTGATATAATAACATCAGGATTTACATCTAATATAAATTCGATAAGCTTAGGAGTATATAATTTATGAGCTATATCATGTTTTGAATCAAAGGACTTTTTTAAATAATAATAGTAGTTATATAGTCCAGGAACATATTTAGTATTGTTTTCATAAAGTTTTACCATTGGTTTATTCATCCTAGGTATACTAGCTGTTATAAAATTTTCTATTATTACATTAACAGAAGAATCCTTTTCTAAAATATAGTCTTTTATGGCATTTGCTGCACTTATATGTCCTGCACCAAATTGAGCAGTAAGAATTAGTACAGTCTTTTTATTATCTATATCCATTAAATATTCACCTCTAAAAAATTACCTTAATAAGTATAATTTATTATAACCATATAAGGAAAAATAAGCAATAATAGAAGTTGATGTTAGCTTCTAAATGTATATAAATAATTTGTAATTTAAAATTTTATAGAGGAAATATCAAATAAGAATTGAAAATAATAAATGAGGTGGTGATATGGAAAATATTAATAAAATTAATGTAAAAGATGATTATAATAGAGAATATTTTATAAAATTATCAAAATCTATAGTATACACAGCAATTGGAATAATTATATTTTTTATACCTATTAAATTAAATGGACAAGTATTGAATTTAATATATCATATATCATATAAGCTTCAAAGTAATATGAAACATTTCATAGAAGTGTGTATTGTATTTTATTTAATTATAGGAATGTTTAAAGAAATATTAAAATGTAACTTGAAAAATAAAAATATTCTTATTATTAGTAGAATTGTAGCATTAATTTTCTTAGTAAATATATTTTTTGGAAGTAAAAACGGACTTTTAGGAAATGATAATGTATATCTTCTTATAGAAGAAGTAGTCTTAAATACAATAATTGTATTTACTATAGGTGTTTTATTTATGCCATTTTTAGAATATGGATTGTTAGAATTAACAAGTGCTTATCTAAATAAATATACAAAATTGTTATTTAGAATAGATGGTATAAGCTTTTTAAATATATTGGTATATATTTTTACAAATCCATTTTGTGGAATGTTTATGACTAATAAATTATATAGAGAAGGTAAATTAAAGGAATATGAAGCTTGTAATATAATATTAAATTTTTCAATACTTTCATACCCAATAGTTATTTATATATGTGGATATCTAAATATAAATCTAGCTTATGCCATTACGGTGTCAACTACTGTATTAATATTAATAAATATGGTATTAAGTAGAATATATCCAATATCTAAGAAGAAAAAATCATATTATTTAAAAAGTAATAAAAAAAATAGTTACCCTAAAAAGGATAAATTAAAAAAAATAATAAAATATTATTTATCTAATAGTGATAGTAAAGGTCTATTTAAAGCAATTATAGATAATTTAGAAGAAAGCATAAGTATATCTATAAATCTTATACCAAATATAGTTATATTTCTATATATAGGGCAGATAATATTAAATAGTGAGATAATAATAGAAATAATAAAGATTTTGATTAATCCAGTATTAGATGTTTTGCAAGTTAAAAATATAAATGAGTTAGTAGGATTTATAATAGATGTATTTTATAACACTATAATAGGAATAAATAATGTAGATAAAAGTATAAGTATACAAACCAAAATTTTAATTTGTATAATAGGAATTTTAAGTTGTACATCTATTAGCACAAATATTATATATATAGCTAATAATAAAATGGCATTAAAAATAAATATAAAAGAGTTTATAATATCTTATTTACTTAGAATAAATTTAATTATAATAATATACATATTTATATCTTACTTGTATAGTGGATATTTAATCTAATGTAGGGAGCTATTTAAGCTTAAAATAGCTCCTTTTTCAAAATTATCAACTTAAAGGATAATTTTAATATTAACTTATTATAAATTACTATTGTGCAAAACAAAGTACTGTGCTATTATATAATCACTATTGTAATAAAACAATGTAGTGTGTTATACACAGTAGACTGCTTAATGAGAGGAGGAGTTTTGTGAATACTCAGTTTAGAAAAGGAGTACTTGAAATATGTGTACTAGCTCTTATTTCTAAAAAAGACATGTACGGATATGAGATAGTGCAAAATATATCTAAAGTTATAGAAGTTAATGAAGGAACTATATACCCTATTCTTAGAAGACTTACAAAAGAGGGATATTTTGACACATATATATTAGAATCGAGTGAGGGACCTGCTAGGAAGTATTATAAATTAACAGATCTGGGAAAAGAAAACTTAAATAAGTTAATTGTAGAGTGGAAAGATTTCGTAAAGGCTGTAAATATTTTAATAGAGTAAAAGGAGTGATAATATTGAATAGAGCTGAATTTTTAGATATATTAAGAGATTATCTTAAAGGTAGTTTTTCAGAAGAAGAAATAGGAGATATATTAAGAGACTATGAAGAATACTTTTTAGATGGAACAATAGAGGGAAAAAGCGATATAGAAATAATAAAATCTCTTGGTTCACCTAAAACTATAGCTAGTGAACTTATAGCAGAGACTAAAAATAAAGAAGAAGATAATAATATAAGACTAAAAATAAATATAATAAAGTCAAATTTTAAAAGACAATATATAAACTTAAAAGATAGAGTTAGTGAAAAATTAACTTTAGATATTGAAAATAATGACCAAAATAAAAGAAAAATAATACAATTAGGTCTTAGTATACTATCTTTAATAGTATTCATTCCAAGATTTTTAATAGTATTATTTTTATCTGTAGTTGGTATTATATTAGTTTCATTAATTGGTTTATATGTAGCTACAATGCCTATAATAATGAATTTTATATCTCAAACACATGAGGTGATGGGACTTTATGTATTTATGTCTATTGCATTTGTAGGTGGTCAGATATTAGCATGGCAAATATATATATTTATAATATCTATATATAAAACAAGCGTAAATAGATATAAAAGTTGGATGAAAACAAGAAAACTATATATAAATGCTAGTAAGAAAAAAGAAGCTAATAATAAAGAAGAGAATAGTTTTAAGGAAGGAGAGGAAGATGATGAATAAAAAGGTAACCATATTTTCAATAATATTAATAGTAATTGGTATAGTTGGTACTATATACTTTTCTATATCATCTGTCCCTTATTTTACTCAAACTATATCTAATATAGAAAAAAGCTTAGATAAAGAACAAGTAATTTACAATAAAAATATAAGTATAGAAAATTTAGATGTAAAGACTAAAGTGAGTAATATAATAATAGAAAAATATGAAGGACATGAAGTTAAAGTAGTGAAAAAAGGTATAAGTAACTATAATATTAAAGAAGATGTCAATAAATTGAGTATAGTTGAAAATGAAAAGGAATATAATTATAAAATAAGCAACAATTTAGAAGAATTTATAGAAAATGTGATTAATGCATTTTACTATAATAATAGTCAAAGTTTAATTATATATGTTCCAAATAATATAAATGTAAATGCATCTACTGATTATGCAAGATTAAGTATAGAAAATAATCTATTACTAGATAGTGTATATTATAAGACTATAAATGGGTATATATCACTGCCTAAAGGGATGAAAACACTTAAAAACCTAGATATAAAATCTAATGGACATATATATTTATCTACAGAGGAATTAATAGGAATAGATAACGTTAATATAGAAAGTGGTGGAATTGAAATATATTCAGCTCAAAATGAAATATTTGTAGATGATATTGAAAAATTTATACCAAAAACTATAAATATAACTCAAAATAGTAATAGTAGTTCAAATATTAATATAGATACAAATATACCAATAGCTAAAGAATTAAATATAAATGCATACAATTCAAGCGTTTATATAAACATACCAAGTAAAAATTATAATTTTAGTGTAGATATGAAGTCTATATCAGGTATAAATGTAAGTAATATGCTTATTGATGAGCATTATAGAAATGATGAAAATTTAAAAGAGTTAAAGGGAACTTTAAACAAAGAAAATTTAAATAATGAAGAGAAATATATTATAAATGTAAAAGCGAATAATATAAATTTACATTAAATAAATGAAATTATAGCCAAAAAATATAGAATAATCAATTAACTCCAATAAAAAATGCTAAAAATATAAAGTATACTATGTTATAATATTTATAAATATAAAAAGAAGAGGTATACTTATGAATAAATTAGCATTAAGTTTTATAACAGCTTTTACTTCATTTTTAGTTATAGGATGTAGTGATAAAAGCGTAAATGATGATAATAAAGTAGAAGTTAAACCATCTTCTGCAGTAGAAAGTGAAATATCTCAAAGTGAAGCAACACTAAAGGAATCGGATAAAATTAAGCAAAATTCAGATAGCATTAACATACCTATACATATACTTAAAGATGATCCTAAAGAGGTTAAGTATATAGAAGTTAAAAAAGATAGTACACTTCAAGAAAAGATAGAAAGTATTATAAATGTATTATCTAAAGAGTGCTTTAATAGTTTACCAATGAAAGTTACTGTTTTTATTAAGAATAGTACTGCAAGGATTGAATTGATAGAACCAAAGACTGATTCAGAGAGTAGAGTATCTTGGAAGAAAGATTATCTAAATGAAACAACAAAAGAGTACACAATAAATACAATTGTAAAAAATATAATTCAAGAAGATTATAAAGGCGATTGGATAAAAAAGGTACAATTATATTATGATGGTAAGTTAATATCATTAGATTAAAAGTCAGTATTAGAAGTATTTCTAATACTGACTTTTTTATGTTTTTATGATTATTTTGTTTTTAATTTACTTATAATTTCTATATGTATTTCAAAGAAATATAAGTAAAAACAATTATCATATAAATTAGATATCATCTATTGTATATATATCATCATCAAGATTTGATATATAGTTAGCTATAGATAATACACCTATACCAGCGAGAAGCTTCATTTGTTGCTTGCAAGTTGCTTTAACTGTTGAAGTTGTTATTTTTCTAATTGAAGGACTAATTACACTCAAAGCAGCTAATGTAGCAGAACCTATTAAAATACCTTTTAATAATTGATTATCTTTATCCATGGTGTCACTCCCATCAAGATATAATTTATAATATTAAAAATTAATTAAAATTTAATATATAAATAGGATGTGTAAATGATAAAAAAATATAATCTAAAACTAATATTTTAAAAATATTTATGATTTTAGGATTATTTACTTTAATAATATTATTAAAAGAACTAGTAACCAGATTTTAAGATTTTCATATAATTATATTAGACAGCATAAGTTTATTATGCGAGTTGAATATTACAGCAAAAGGGGTTTTGACGTATTATGAAGAAAAAGAAAAGCCAAGGGTGTGGATGTCAACCTAAGTGTGACAATTTCAATGTATGCAATGACAAAGTAAAATCATGTAAACCATGTAACTCACACAAATCAAATGTTTGTTGCAAAAAACCTTCAAAAAAATATATAGATTGTGATCATGAGAGTAAATGTGATTTTATGGACGATTGCAAATGTGATGAGCATTTTGAGATTACATGTGTAGATAAGTGCTTAGAACTAGCACAAAAAGCAGAAGATTTATTTGATGAAGCATCACGCTGTGAATGTAAAGCTAAGGAGTTAATGGAAAAAGCTAGAGAGTGTGAAAAATCATCAAATGTATTAGCAGCAAAAGCTAATGATTTAAGAGAAAAAGCACAATGCAACGAGAATGAATCTAGAGCAGCAGAATGTAAAGCCAAAGAATTAATGGAAAAAGCTAGAGAACTTTGTGAAAAGGCTAAATGCTTGCATAAAGAAGCTGAAGAAATAGAGAATGAAGCTAGATGTAAGTGTGAAAAAGCAAATGATTTAAGAGACAGAGCACAGGAATTCAGTGAAAAAGCTAAGTGTTTATATGCTAAAGCTTTAAAATTTGATGAAAAAGCATTAGAATGTTACAAATCTGCAGAAGATAAAATAAAAGAATATGGACATAAATCTAAAAAATGTGAAGAAATGATAAAAAAATGTAGTAGCAAGTTAGATAAGTGTGAAATGGATATGAAAAAATATATAGATTGTGATCACAAAAAATATTGTACATGCGATACTAAAGAAAGCAAATCACATTACAAAAAAAATAAAGAGAAGTATTGTGATATAGGTCTAAAGCCAGAATATTGTAAGCCACATTGCAAAGAAGATGTGTATATGGATTGTGATTGTGCAACTTATGTAAGCCCTATGTATGATATGTGTAATATGCACTATATAGGGGATATGGCAGATGAATATCCAATGGTCGGAATGCCTTATATGAATGCTTGCTCTAATCATTGTCAAGACGCAAATGATATGTGGATGCACTATTATATGAATATGAAAAATATGATGAAAAATATGGGATGGCCAAGATATTAAAATACTAAGAATAAATAAAGAATGCCTGCAGGCATTCTTTATTTATTCTTAAAGAAAATTATACTTATTTTAATAATTCTTTTTCTATAGACTTATATACTTTTTCCATGAGATTATTAAAATCTCTAGTAGATTTCATATAGCTAGAAACTAGAGGTAAATTAAAAAATTCTTGATATTCTTTGTTAAGTTCTGCTAATTTACTTGATGCATCTTCTATTCTATTATTAGAGTAAAGCTTATTTTTTTTATCTATATAATTATCAAGTTGTCTTTTTAAATTTTTATTTTTATCAAGTTGGGATTTAGATTTCTTCATAAGTTTAAATTCATCACTAGATTTAATTGAATTAGCAAGTTCAAGTGCTTTTTTATTTATATCCATATATACCTCCATTTATAAAAAATACTATATTACATTTTATAATTTAAGAAGGTAATATATACTACATATTTAAAAGGAATATAATTTACATTATAAGCGAGTTAATTCATTTAAAAAGTATTCAAACATAATACCATCATTTCTATCAGTGTCAAATTTGGATGTATAGTTTACTACTTTATGAACAAAATAACTAGATTTGTTAATAGCAAATTCTAAATCATGACCATTTGCTATTAAGCCACATATAATAGATGTGAATATATCACCAGTGCCACTATAAGATAAATTATTATATTCAAATGAAGTAATAAAACAATTATCACTGATTTTATCATATCCAATATTTAGTATATAACCATCCTGAACTACTCCAGTTATAATTACATTTTCAGGGCCTAATTCAGAAATTTCTTTGGCCATATTAATAATATCTTTTTTAGTCAAATCACCAATATCAGAAATACTTCTATTGGTTAATAGACATGCTTCAGTTATATTTGGAGTCGTAAGATTAGATATCTTTACTAAATTTTTAATTTTTTTACACATATCGTTATCAAATATAGAATACATATTTCCATTGTCTCCCATTACAGGATCCACTATTACAAAAGAATTATTATTTTTCTTTATAAAGTCAATCACTATATCTACTTGGTCTTTAGAACCTAAAAAACCACTATAGATATAATCAAAATTAATATTAAGCTCAGACCAAACATTAGAGTATTCTCTCATGTGATCAGTAAAATCTAAAAAACTATATTTAGGATAGCCTGTTTGACTAGATAAAATTGCTGTAGGAAAAGGACAACATTGAGTTTTTAATGCAGATAATATAGGTATTGCAGCAGTTAAAGAACATCTACCTATACCTGATAAATCATGAATAGCAGCTATTTTCTTCAAAATAGCACCTCCCTATAAAAATATTTATATAAATATATTACTACTAAAAAATTCAAAAACAAATATATAATTACAAAAAATAAAATGTATGGTTACAATTTATTTAAATATATATTACAAAGATTTGAGAGAGTAAAAGCTTTAAATAAATTAAAATTATTTTTAATATGTTTGGATATAATAATATAAATCAAGAGAATACATAAATTGCTTTTAGGAGGTCTGACATTGATAAAACTTAATATTAAAAATAAGTATGCTAAAATTATAATTATATCATTATCATTAACGATAGCTATTGGATTATATTCATATATAAAAGAAGGTGAATTAATAATAAAATCAAACTCTACCGAAGTAAGTAAAATAGAAGATGGCGAAAATAATAAATACAAGCTTCTTCTTGAAGAACTATTTGATCATAGAAATAAAGCAATACTTGATAAAAATGAAGAAGGGCTAAAAGAATTATATGAGGTAGATAAAAAGTTTGGTTTATGGGCATGGGAACATGAAGTAAAAAAGATGAAATACCTAGAAAATTGGTCTAGTAAACAAGGAGTTAAGTTTAATGATATAAAAGCAAAAGTGAAAATCAAAAAAGTAAAAGAAAAGGAAGAAGGTTTATACGGCATTATATGTACAGTTTCAACAGAGTATAAGTATTCATATGATAAAGAACCAGATATTATAAATATGTGTAGAATAGGAACTTATCATTATATAAATGTCAAAATAATAGATGATCAATATATAATAACTAAAGAATGGTATACAGATCCATTTGCTGATTCTTTAAACTTAGATAATATAAAATCTGAAGACATAAAAAATTATATAAGTATGCAAAAGCCTACAATATTAGATTTAAAGCAAGAGCAAATAAAAGCCATAGAATATGCACATAAATATTGTGGAGCAGCTGCTGATGAAGAAAATGGTTTAAAATTCAACTCAAATTACAGAGATTATAATCCAGAAGGTGGAGACTGCGCAAACTTTGCATCTCAAATAATGTTTGAAAGTGGGAGATTCAAAAAAAATGATACATGGAATTACGCAGATGGTGCAGGAACTAAGGCATGGGTAAATGCACAAGCTTTTAAAAATTATATAGTATATAGTGGTAGAGGAAGTTTAATAGCAAAAGGAAGTTATGAAGATATTTATAAAGAAGCCTATAATTTAAGACCTGGGGATTTTGTGGCATATGAAAAAGGAGGCAGAATAACTCACGTATCAACTGTAACAGGACTTGACTCAAAAGGATATCCTTTAGTAACTTGTCACAATACAGATAGATTACTAGTACCATGGGATTTAGGGTGGAGTGATAAGGCTATAAGATTTCATTTAATTAAGGTACATTACTAGAAACTAGAATCTATAAGTTGATGTGTATAAACTTAATAACATTTGACAATGATATGTATATATGTTAAAGTAATAATAAAGTTGCAAACATTTGTAGCTAAATAATTTTTGTGTGTTTTTAGGAGGATCTATTAAATGAAAACTGGTGTAGTTAAATGGTTTAATAATGAAAAAGGATTTGGATTCATATCTGTAGAAGGTGAAGGAGATGTTTTCGTACATTTCTCAGCTATAGCTGCTGATGGATACAAGTCTTTAGAAGAAGGACAAAACGTTCAATTCGAAATAGTTGAAGGTGCTAAAGGTCCTCAAGCTGCTAACGTAGTTAAATTATAATTAATTTCATATATATATTAGTAAGTCTAGTAGTATGTGAAACACCCGCCGCAATTAAGCGGCGTTTTTAATTTCACTATTAACTTATTCTTTTACAAGTCCAACTCCATTTATAAATTTAAATCCTTTTTCATTAATCAAAGCATCAAATAAATCTAAAGAATTGTATTTACAGAAATTATCTAAACAATAAAGAGTATCATCTTCTAATTTATCAAATTCATTGTACATATGAAAAGGAGTACTAAACTTAATCATTTCATCTCTTAATTTGTCCATATCAATTAAAAATTCAGCATAAGATAAATCAAGACTTCCATTTAATATTAGGGATTTCACTATATCTAATATTTCATTCTTATCTTCAAATTTTATAACTATCTTTTCTTTATCTCTACGAGATTTAATATAGTCATTTATTTTATCAACAATGCTTAATAAATTATTATCTATAAAATAAATAAAATCAGCTTGATTAAATTTACTTTCAATATCTTCTATAAGTAATTCATTCATATGAGATTCCCAAAGTTGTACACCATATCTATTGTAATTAGTATTTTTTATAGGCTCTCCTTTATAGTCATAAATTCTAGGAACAGAGTAGTTGTGATAGTTAGCTATTTCACATCTAAAGTAGTATCCATCTTTATCTTTAGGAATTAAATTTACTATAAATTCATGCATATCGCTTCCTAAATATATTTTTGTGTTTTTTAATAAATCAAATCTATCTTTTAAAACTTTAGCATCTATATTGTATAAATTATTTTCATATGCTATTTCATATACCTTGTGTTCATATATTTTATTTAAAAAACTATTAACTTCTATATTATAATCAAATTTCATTGTTATACCTCCAAATTTAAAACATAAATAATTTTTATTTAATATATACCCATAAAAGATAATTTAAATAAAAAAAATAATTTTAACATATTTTAAATTAAAATATATATAAAAATATGTTAAAATTATAGTTGAGAGAAAGAAGAATATAATACTTTTGTATATAAATTAATTAATGTTTACTTATTGGAGGTGCAGTATAGTGAATATATTATTTTTTCTAACACCTAAGAGTGAAGTTGCATATATATATGAAAACTACACTATGAGGCAAACTCTAGAGAAGATGGAATATCATAGATATTCATCTATTCCCATAATTAATGATGAGGGGAAGTATGTTGGGACTATAACAGAAGGAGATTTATTGTGGACATTAAAAAATAAATTTTCGCTAGATTTAAAGGGAGTAGAGGATATTCCTATCAAAGAAGTAAATAGAAGAAAAGACAATTCTCCTGTTGATGTTAACGCTAATATAGAAGATTTAATTTCAAAATCTATGAATCAGAACTTTGTTCCTGTTATAGACGATCAAGAAATTTTTATTGGTATAATAAAAAGAAAAGACATTATAGAGTATTGTTACAATAAATTAAAAGAATAAGATAAGACCTAGTATATACTAGGTCTTATTTTTAGTCATTTAACTTGATCATATTTCCATATTTAGATCTAAGGTCATTTAATTTTTTAGAATAAACTTCTGTTTGCTTTTGATACATTAAAGTTCTTTCTATTTCATTTTTAACTTCTTCATATTCAGATTCTCCACCTTTATTTAAATCTTCTAATTTTATTAAGTGGTATCCAAATTGAGTTTTAACAGGTCCTGCTACTTCACCTTTTTCCATATTGAATACTGCTTCTTCAAATTCTGGAACCATTTGTCCTCTAGGGAATGATCCTAAGTTTCCACCAGCTTCTTTAGAAGGGCAAGTAGAATGTTCTGATGCTGCATCTTCAAAAGATACTTCATTAGCTTTTATTTTATTTAATAAATCATTAGCTTGTTCTTCAGTTTCAACTAATATGTGCTTAGCAGTAGCTGTTTCTGGCTTATTGAATTTATCTTTATTAGCATCAAAGAAAGCCTTCTTTTCTTCTTCAGTTAAAGATATACTAGTTAATACTTTGTTTATAGCATATTGCTTTAACATATTTTCTTGAACTCTTTGTAATTCTTTTTTAAACTCTTCATCGTTATGTAATTCATTTTCTTTAGCTTCCATATAGAATAATTCTTGGTTAACTAAATCATCTAATAATTGCTTTTTACCTTGCTCACTATTAAAGTGCATAGCTTGATATGGTTCTAAGCTTTGTAGAGCACTCTCAACATCGTAGTTAGTGATTTCTTTTTCTCCAATTGTTGCTAAAACTTTTCTTTCCATAATTGTTACTCCTTTATGTAAGTTTATAATTAATATTACTTTCAATTTAAATGATATCAGAAAAAAACTTATATGTCTAACATTTCCAAATTTTATACTAAATATGTATTAATATGAAAAAGTAATAGTTATAAGTAAAAGTGATGATAGCATTCCAACGACACCTTCATTTTCATTGTATTTAAAATTTTTTATGCAAGAAACATAAAAGTATATAAATAAAAATATTAGTTTAAAAATAAGTAATATTCTGTTTTTAGAGAATAATAAATAGCTACATAAAAATAGTATAAATGCTAAGATTGTAGTTATTCTATATAATACATCTATATCTTCTATTTTATTAATAGATTTTAGAATCATTATTATATAAACTATAGATGCTGTTAAAAATAATAGAAACATAAATATTTCAATCCTCATAGCAGCAATAGAAACATAGTCGTACCAAACTATAGGCCAAAAAAATAAGAATAAAAATTTAAAATATTTATCAAGAAATTCTTTTGAAATAATAAACACATCCTTTCAAATTCAATCTATAAATAAATTAAAGCATACAAATTAATCAAATACTACCATTATTATATCTATATAAAAAAAATATATGAAATATTTATTGTTTAATTAGTATATATATTAATTAAGAAATTAATTTATAAAATATATTAAGGTGGGATAAGTATGTATAGATATTATACTAAAGGTGTATGTTCAAAGTCTATATTAATGGATATTGAAGGGAATATATTAAAAGACGTAGTTTTCGAGGGTGGATGTAGTGGAAATACTATAGGAATAAAGCATCTAGTTGAAGGTAAAGATATTGATGATATAATAAAAAATCTTGAAGATATACCATGTAAGAATAGAGGAACATCTTGCCCTGATCAATTAGCTAAAGCACTTAAAATATATAAGAAATATATTTATAATAAATAAAAAAGTCTTCTAACGAAGACTTTTTTATTACTTAGTTACAACTATAGCTATTTTAGCATCAGGATTGTAACTAACTTGAACTAATTGATTTTTCTTAAGTCCAGCAAGGTCTTCTCCACCATAGTTTATTTCTAATTTTACTGGCATTTTACCTTGTTTTATTATAGCTACGTACTCATTTTTACCTTTTTTCTCTAGACTGATTAAGTTACCAACATAAGGCTTGAAGTTTTGATATTTTTCCCCAGCTTTTTTTATGTAGAAGTAAGTCCCAAGAGCAACTAATAAGTTAACTGCAAGTATAGCCCAACCATTTATCTTAGCAACCATACCAACTATCATAATGATAACCATTAAAACAATAGGAATTATAGCTTTTTTCATAAGTAGTTTGCCCATTATTTCATTAGCTCTTTTTTCAGGGCCAGTCATTGTTTTTGATCTAGCAAATGATTCTGCGAATTTGTCTTTTAAGCCCATATTAATCCTCCTAATTTAATTAATATTAGATATAATAACGATGTCATGCTTGAAACTTAAAGGTCATTACATTTATATTATGTACAAGTTTGTTATTAAAATTTATATTCAAGCAAAGCAAAATATATTAATTATTTTATCATATAATTAAAAAAAAGGAAATAAATGAGTTATAAAAACTTGATAAATATATATAGTAGTATAAATTAACATAATCTCATTCTTTAATAATATAATTTAGCTATTTTGTTTATTGTGGTAATATATATGTATATATTCATTAATAAAGTAAGGAGATTAATATGGAAAAGAAATATATAATATCTCTAGATCAAGGCACAACAAGTTCAAGAGCTATATTGTTTGATGAAAATGGAGAAATAGTAAGTAAATCGCAAAAAGAATTTACTCAAATATATAAACAATCTGGATGGGTAGAACATGATCCTATGGAAATATGGGGAACTCAAAGTGGGGTAATGAGAGAAGTAATAGAAACTAAGGGTATAAGACCGGAAGAAATTGCTGCAATAGGAATAACTAATCAAAGAGAAACTACTATAGTATGGGATAAAAATACAGGAAAACCTATATATAATGCAATAGTTTGGCAGTGTAGAAGAACATCAGATATATGTAAAGAATTAAAAGACAAAGGATTAGAAGAAATAATAAAAGATAAAACAGGTCTTTTAATAGATGCTTATTTTTCAGCTACTAAAGTAAAATGGATATTAGACAATGTAGAAGGCGCGAGAAAAAAAGCAAATAATGGTGAATTACTATTTGGAACTGTTGACACTTGGCTTATATGGAATTTAACTAGGGGAAAAGTTCATGCTACAGATTACTCTAATGCATCGAGAACTATGATGTATAATATAAAAGAGCTAAAGTGGGATGAAGATATATTAAAAGAGCTTGATATACCAAAATCAATGCTCCCAAATGTATATCCATCTAGTTATGTATATGGACATACTGATTCTATGATGATGGCAGGTGCAGAAATTCCAATATCAGGATGTGCAGGGGATCAACAAGCTGCATTGTTTGGACAAACATGTTTTGAAAAGGGAAGTGCAAAAAATACTTATGGTACAGGTTGTTTTTTACTTATGAACATAGGTGAAGAAATAGTTAAATCTAGAAATGGTTTAATAACAACTATAGCTTGGGGGATAGACAATAAAATTACTTATGCATTAGAGGGAAGTATATTTATGGGAGGTGCCTCTATTCAGTGGCTTAGAGATGAATTAAGAATGATAAAAGAAGCTAAGGATAGTGAAAGTTATGCATCAAAGGTTGATGATACCAATGGAGTATATGTTGTTCCGGCATTTACAGGTCTTGGAGCACCTTACTGGGATATGTATGCTAGAGGAACCATTGTAGGTTTAAGTAGAGGAGCTAAAAAAGAACATATAATAAGAGCTACTTTAGAATCTATAGCATATCAAACTAAAGATGTATTAAATGCTATGGAACAAGATTCAAATATAAATCTTAAGTTTTTAAAGGTAGATGGAGGAGCAAGTAGCAATAATTTTTTAATGCAATTTCAATCAGATATATTAGATGTAAATATAGATAGACCAAAGGTTATAGAAACAACAGCACTAGGAGCTGCTTATCTGGCAGGACTTTCGGTAGGATTTTATAAAAGTAAGAATGATATAAAGGTTAAGTGGGGAGTTGATAAAGAGTTTACTCCTAAAATGGATAAATGCAAAAAGGAGAAATTATATAAAACCTGGAAAAAAGCTGTAAAAAGAGCTATGGAGTGGGAAGAAGAAGAGGAATAAAAAAGATGGTATTAAACCATCTTTTTTATTTATGTTATATTACTCCTTTATAGCAGCTACAACACTCATCTCAACAAGAAGACATTCTCTAGCCATCTTAGCTTCAACACATGCTCTAGCTGGAGCAAATCCTTCTTCAATCCAAGCATCCCAAACAGAGTTCATATCAGCAAAATCTTTCATATCTTTTATATATATAGTAACTGATAACATATGATTTTTATCTGAACCATACTTGTTTAATAAATCTTCTATTTTCTCTAATACTTTAGCTGTTTGCTCCTTTATATCACCTTCAGCATGAACTTGACCACATAAGTAAAGAGTATTATTGTGAACAACAGCTTTACTCATTCTTTCAGTTGTTTCAAATCTTTTTATTTCCATAATTTTACCTCCAAGTTAAAAATATTCCAATAAATCACATTACATATAAAAATATATCATATAAAGTAAAATTATTAAACAATTAAGTGAAATAAATTCCAATTCTAATATAGATAAACATAAGATGTATATGATGATAAGTTAAATAATAAATGGAGAGTTTTTATTTATTGAAATTGGTCAAATATATTATATAAATAATAATTTAAAACTATATAAATATGTTATAATCATATACAAGTAAAGATTTTTAAAGGAGGATAAATATGTCTGACGATAGAGTGATAGATTTTAACAATTTAAAAAACAAGGCTAAAGATTCTGATGTAGATAAGTTTGAACAGTATATATATAATTTATATTTTTCAGTAATGGATGGAAGTATGACAATGGCTGAATTTTCTAAGAAGATATTTGATTATATGAAGGATAATAATATATCTTATGAGAAGTTTATGAATATACAAAAAAAATTTATGGAAAGATATGGTATGAATCCTCAAGAAGTAGAAGATCAACTTAAAAATTTTGGAATAGATCCAGCAAATTTAGACATGTCTAATATTAGTGAAGAGAGTATAAATTCTATAAAGAATACAACATCATTTTATGAAAAATATGCTAATAAAATACAAACTAAAGGTTGTGTAACTACTTATATAAAAAATGATACAAATGATATAGAAGTTATAATAGATAAAGAAAAAGTTACATTATGTAGTAGTAAGAAAATAAATTTAGTTGATGCTGAGTTAAATGAATTTTTACTAGGATATAAAAATGTATTTAATAATAAAATAAAAGTAGTACTTTGTGAAAATTGTACAGAGTATGACTATTAATAAAAAATTCGCTTCATCTCATAATAAAAAAAGTGTATGATTAATTTTACTTAATCATACACTTTTTTATTAATAATTTATAGTTTTTACAACTTCTATTCCATTTTGTAGCATACTATTTAAAAATACTATGTTTAGAAGATTTGCAGGATGAACTTCGCTATCATATGTATCTACTAAATCAATAGGAACTATAATATTTTTACTTATATTATTTTGATTAAAGTATGACTTTAACGTTATTGCAAATTGATATACACATATATCTGTACAATCCCCTACAACTATTATATTTTTAGTATTTGAAAAATTTATATCTTTTAATGTGAAAAAGGCATTAGTAGAGTTTTTCGGAATAACTTTGATGTTTTCTATAGACTTAAGTTCATCTATTATATCACTTTCAAAACTATCTACCATACAGTGAGGAGGATAACTTAAAAGTTCTATAGAATCAGTAGTATGACAATCTGTAAAGGCAGTTATATTAGACACTTTATTAGATAAATATTTTGTAAAATTATAAATAGGATTTATCAAAGCATTTATCCTAGGTGAATAAAGGGAACCACCTTTTGCAAATCCATTATTCATGTCAACTATAAATAACTCAGTTTCATTTAGATTTAAATCATTAATATTTTTAGATTTAATGTTATCAATATTGTTTTTAATAGATTTTAATTCATTTAATAGATTTTCCATAATACACCCCTTATATATAAA
This sequence comes from Romboutsia sp. 1001285H_161024_C4, assembly GCF_015550185.1. Classification (NCBI taxonomy): domain Bacteria; kingdom Bacillati; phylum Bacillota; class Clostridia; order Peptostreptococcales; family Peptostreptococcaceae; genus Romboutsia; species Romboutsia sp. 1001285H_161024_C4. The sequence continues at coordinate 481,214 of NZ_JADNAJ010000002.1, forward strand.
CTAATTATAGTTATTTTACATATATATAATACAGGTGTCAAGACATAAAAGAGCTATCTTCAAAGTTGAAGATAGCTCTTTAGAGGAATTAGTTATCTGCTAAAAGGTCAAATACATTCCTCTTAATATATATTATGCACTTTATATATAAATTGATACTAATTTAGAATAATAGATTAGCTATTAAAGTTATAATTGGTAGTGCTATAGCTGTACGTATTAAGAAGATAATAAATAAATCTTTTAGGTTTAATGGTATATCTGATTTTAATATTACAGCTCCAGTTTCAGTTAAAAATATTAATTGACTTATAGATAAAGCACCTATTATAAATTGAGTTATTTGGCTAACTCCATCTCCAGATACCATAATAGATGGTAAAAACATATCTGTAAATCCGACTAATACAGCAGGAGCTGCTATATGAGCATCAGGTATTTGTAATAAGTTTAAGACATAAACTATAGGTAAAGATATTATATTAAATACTGGTGTAAACTCTGCAGCTATAAGTGCTAATGTCCCCCAAGCCATAACTAAAGGAAGTAATCCTAAGTACATGTCTATAACAGTTTTTATTCCTTGTATTATAATAGTATTAAAAGAAGGTGCATTTTCTGCTCTATATAAAGCTTTTTCAAAAGCAAATTCAAAAACATTTTTACCACTAGGAACTAATTCTTCCTTTAAATGAGCCACTCCGTTATAAGTAGAATCACTAAACTTATTTAATGGATATATACGAGGCATTATAAGTGCACAAGCTAGTGATGCAATACAAACTGTTCCATAAAATGGTACAAACATTGACATAAGCCCAAGTTGATCTGCTATAACTGTAGAAAATGGCAGTGACACTAAAGAGAAACAAACAGATATTATAACAGCTTCTTTAGTAGTGTAATAACCTTGTTTATACTGAGTGCTAGTAATCATAACTCCTAAAGTACCATCTCCTAGCCAAGAAGAAACAGCATCTACAGCAGCACGACCAGGAACTTTAAATAATTTATACATAAATTTAGATATTAAAGTTCCAAGTAAATCCATAAGACCAAAGTCAACCACTAAAGGTAAGAAGAAACCTGATACTAAAAATATTGCAAGAAGACTTGGTAAAAGTCCTATTATTGTTTGACCAGTAACATCAGATATTATAACTTTAGGACCTACATTAAATAAAGTCATAGTTATAAATATAGAACCAAGTATTCTACATAATAGCCAAAATGGAGAGACATTTAAAACACTATTTAAAAACTCATTTTTTATATTTATAAATTTACTCAATATAGATAAAATAGCAGAAGTAATAATAACAACTAAGGCTATGTTTAACATATAATCAGCAAAAACTATTTTTATAAGCTCAGCAATAAATCCTATCCCAATATTTATAGAAGATAATCCTTCTAAAGGAATCATACTACCATAAGGTAGTGGAATAACAAATAATAATAAACCAAATAATGACGGTATTAAAAATTTAAAAAAACTACTTTTCGATGTAGAACCTACTAAATTTCCTTGCATAAATCAAACCTCCTAAATTAAATTTAAATATTAAAAAAGTCCCTTGGTCAAAAGACCAAGAGACGAAAATTCCGCGTTACCACTCTTATTAATAATATATGCGCATATATTACTCACTTAAGTCTCGTAAGGTGAGATATCCCGATTACCATACTTAGTTTCAGATAATCTTCTCCAAAGCTCTCTTCGATTAAACTTCAATGCCAAGCTTCCACCATCCTCGGCTCTCTATAAAATTCATTTAATGTACTCTCTTTTTCATTGAATTTATATTATTTATTTTCTATAATCTTAAAATAAATAATTTTAAATGTCAACAATTTTATTTCGTAAAATTAAAATATTTAGAAAATTTTTATTAATAATTAGTTTTTGCTATTTTCTATTTCTTCGGCTAGATTATTTAAATATTCCCATCTCTCATATTTAAATTCTAGTTCTTTTTCAAGATTAGCTTTTTCATCAAGAACTTCTTGAAGTTTAACAAAGTCAGTTGCATATTTAGTAGAATCACTTTCTAATTGTTCGATTTTTTGTTCTAATTTTTCTATATCAGAATCTATAGTTTCGAACTCTCTTTGTTCGTTATATGAGAACTTAAGTTTTTTGGCTGATTTAGGTTTTTCTTTCTTAGGAGTAGAGTTTTCTTTTATAATTTTTTCATCTTCAAATTCTATACCTTGTACTTCCTTATAAACCTGATAATCACTATAGTTACCAGTATATATATGAATATTTCCCATACCTTCATATGCAAATATTTTATTACATATTCTATCTAAGAAGTATCTATCATGAGATACTGTTATAACAACACCTCTAAATTCATCTAAATAATCTTCTAGTCTATTTAGTGTTTCTATATCTAAATCGTTCGTAGGTTCGTCTAATAATAGTACGTTAGGTGCAGTCATTAGGGTTCTAAGTAGATGAAGTCTACGTCTTTCTCCACCAGATAATTTATTTATTAAACTATACTGAAGTGTTGAGTTAAATAAAAATCTTTCACACATTTGAGAGGCTGATATTTTACTTCCATCAGAAGTTTCTATATAATCACTTCCTTCTTTAACATAATCTATAGCTCTCATATCAGGATGCATGTGAGAGTCATCTTGTGAGAAACATCCAATTTTAACAGTTTCACCAACTTCTATATGACCGCTATCGGGTCTTAATTTACCATTTAATATATTAATTAATGTTGATTTACCCATACCATTTTTACCAACAATACCTATTCTATCAGTACGAGCTAGAGTATAGTCTAAGTTATTTATAAGGCATTTACCATCAAAAGACTTAGATATATTGTGTATTTCTATTATTTTATTACCAAGTCTAGTAGAACCAACAGATATATCCATTTGCTCATCTGGTTTTATAATGTCTTGATTAACTAAGTCGTCAAAACGTTGAAGTCTAGCTTTTTGCTTAGTAGTACGAGCTTTAGCACCACGTCTAACCCATGCAAGTTCCTTTCTCATTAAATTTTGACGCTTTTCTTCCATACTAGCTTCAAGTGCAAGTCTTTCCATCTTTTTTTCTAAGAATAAAGAGTAGTTACCATCATAACTAAATAATCTACCTTTATCTAATTCAATTATTCTATTAGAAACTCTATCTAAGAAATATCTATCGTGAGTTATCATTACTAGTGACCCACGTCTAGAATTTAGATATTCTTCTAAATAATCGATAGTTTCATTATCTAAGTGGTTAGTAGGTTCATCAAGTATTAATAAATCACAAGGAGTTATAAGTGCTGAAGCTAGTGATATTCTTTTTCTTTGACCACCAGATAGCTCTTTTACCTTTTGACTAAAATTAGTTATGCCAAGTTTTGTTAAAATCATCTTAGCTTCACTTTCTAAATCCCAAAGACCAAGCGTATCTATTTTTTCTTGTAGAGATATTAGCTTATTGTTTATATCTTCATTGTAAGCTTTATTAAGTTTATCAAGAGTTTCTTGATATTCTAATAAAAGTTTCATTTCGCTAGATGTACCTTTAAATACTTGCTGCAATACAGTGAACTCTTCATTGTAGTCAGGATTTTGAGGTAGATATTCAACTCTAACTCTATTAGCTTTAGTAACAGTACCACTATCTGGAACTTCAACTCCTGCTATTATTTTGAGTAATGTAGATTTACCAGTACCATTAACACCTATAATACCTATTTTTTCTCCTTCATTAATACCAAAGGATATATTTTCTAGCAATGTTTTTTCCGAATAACTTTTACATATATTTTCTAAAGTCATTAAATTCATAAAATCACCTAAATTCATATTAATTTTGATAATAGATTTTTTATTTAAATAAATCTATATAAGAGATTATATTTATGCATGTTTAATAAACTATTAAATATAGACATTAAAACCAAAAATAATCTATATAAATTACATGATGAGGTAAATAGTTATTAACTAAATTAATTTTACATGTAAAAATAATAGAGTATAATCTATATAAAGAAGTGAAACTTAAAATGCATATAATATAATTTGAGAAAAACATAATTATATTATATCTTATAAGTGTTAAATATACTAAGGTATTTTAAATAGAAAATGGGGGATAAGCGATGGATATATATATATCACAATTAGACGAAACACAAAAGATACTTAAAATTATTAAAAAATACAATGTGGGATTAGAAGTTGTTCAATTTGCAAGTCCTTATATACTTGATGATAAAGACATGTATTTACAAACATATAAAGATGAAATAAAAGATATATATGGAAAAACTAATATATCAATACATGGACCTTATGCAGATTTATCTGTAGGAAGCAGAGATAGAGATATAGTAAAAGTAACTAAAAAAAGATTAAATGAAGGGTATAGTATAGCTAAAGAACTAGGTGCTAAAAAAATAGTATATCATAATGGATATACACCAAATACATACACTAAGGAAGAATGGCTTAATAATGCAATAACCTTTTGGAATGATTTTTTAGCAGATAAAGATGACAATATAGACATACATATCGAAAACACTATGGAAGAAGATTATCTTTTTATAAAAGAGTTAGTTGATAATGTAAATCATAAAAATTTTTCAGTATGCTTAGATATAGGTCATGTAAATGTATTTTCTAATATAAGTGTTAATGAATGGTTAGAAGGATTGGGAGATAGAATTAAGCACTTTCATATACACAATAATTATGGGTCAAAAGATAGCCACAGTAGTATAGAAAGTGGTAATATAAATATAATAGAACTTATAAAATACATAAACAAAAATTTAAAAAATTCAAGTATATCTTTAGAAATAGTTGATACAAATGAACTAATAAATTCTTTAGAAATACTTAAAAAAAATGGATTATTATAGTATTAATAAAACAAAACTGGTCAGGGTGATGAAGATGAAAGCTGAAATAATAACAGTAGGAACAGAAATACTTCTTGGGGATATAATAAATACTAATTCTCAATATTTAGCAAAAGAATTAGCAAGTATAGGAGTAGATGTATACTACCAAAGTAGTGTAGGAGACAATGAAGAAAGACTTTTAAAATCATTTGAGGAAAGTTTAGGTAGAAGTGATATTGTTATAACTACAGGAGGACTTGGTCCAACTAGCGATGATATAACTAAAGAGGTGGCTTGTAAATTTTTTAATCAAACACCAGTACTTCATAAGCCATCACTTCAAAATATAGAAAAATATTTTAAAAAGATGAATATAGAGATAAGTGATAGTAATAAAAAACAAGCTTATTTCCCAGAAAATGCTATGGTACTAGAGAATAAAAATGGTACAGCACCAGGTGCAATACTAAAAAATAATAATAAAATTATAATAATACTTCCAGGACCGCCTAAGGAAATGAAGCCTATGTTTGAGGAATTTGTTAAGCCATATCTACAAGATAAAACTAAAAGTGTATTAATGTCAAAGAATATAAAAATACTTGGTATGGGAGAGTCTTTGGTAGAAAAAAATTTAATAGATATCATAAAAGAACAAAATAATCCAACAATAGCGCCATATGTAAAAGAAGGAGAAGTTAGTCTTAGAATAACAGCAAAAGCTAAAACTAAAAATGAAGCAAGTAGTTTAATAGAACCTTTTGTAGATAAAATCAAAGAAAGGCTTGGAAATTGCATATATGCAGTAGGAGACATAAATTTAGAAGATGTTATAGCTAATATGTTAATAGATAAAAATATGACCATATCAGTAGCAGAATCTTGTACTGGTGGTATGGTAAGTTCAACTCTTATAAATTACCCAGGAATATCTAAAGTTTTCGTTGAAGGATGTGTTACATACTCAAATGAAGCTAAGAGAGAAAGGTTAGGTGTTAAAAAAGAAACTTTAGATAAATATGGAGCAGTAAGTGAAGAGACAGCAAAAGAGATGGCTTATGGCATAGCAAGTAAATTTAATACTAATATCGGAATATCAACAACAGGTATTGCAGGTCCTGATGGAGGAAGTGAAAAAAAACCGGTAGGACTTGTATATATGGGTATATATATAAATGGTAAAACATATGCTATAGGTCAAATTTTTAATGGTGATAGACAAATGATAAGGTTAAGGGCTACTAAAACTATACTCAATGAATTAAGACTAAAATTATTAGAGCTATCTTAGGAGGACATATGATAAAGTATATATTTTGTGATTTAGATGGAACTTTATATAATGGACATATAGATGATAGAGATATTTATGAGATAAATAAAGTTCAGAAGGAAGATGTAGTATTTAACATAGCAACAGGTAGAATATTTCCACATGCATTAAATATTATAGATAATCAGATTGAAATAAAAGGTTACTATATATGCGAAAATGGATCTTATATTTATAATAAAGATAAAGCATTAGTATTTAAGGGTACTATAGATGATGAGATAGTTAGAAAAGTTATAGCTAGATTTGAGTCAAATGATGCAAAATTATATTTTAAGTATAATCAAACTGTAATACTATGCGAAGAATGTAATGTATTTAGTAAGTATACTAATAATTATATCCTTGATAAAGAATTTATCCATAGAAAAAGTTTTGATAATCTAATAGGAAATATAGGTGTAGTATCAGAAAATATAGAAGAGCTAAGCAAAATAGAAATAGACTTAAAAGCAGAGTTTAATGAAGTATTAGATATATATTTTTCATCAGAAAATACGTTAAATATTACTCCTAAAAACGTATCTAAGAGAAAGGGTATAGAGTATATATGTAAATCTTTAGGGATAAAAGAAGATGAAATATCTACTATAGGTGATTCTCCTAATGACATAAATATGTTAAGTGGAGTAAAATATAGCTTTGCAATGAAAAATTCTAGAGATAGCGTAAAAGAACATGCAAACTATATTGTAGATAGTGTAGCTGAAGCTATAAAAATAATAAATGACATAAATTGCAAATAAGAAGGAGGATTACATAATGAAAAAGGTATTAGTTATGTTAGCAGATGGATTTGAAGAAATAGAGGCAATATCAGTGGTAGATGTATTAAGAAGAGCAAATGTTGTATGTGATATGTGCTCAATAAAAAAAGAATACGTAAGAGGAACTCATGATATAGTTTTAAAATCAGATTGTAGTATAGATGATATAAATGTTAATGAGTATGATGCCATAGTGCTTCCAGGTGGTTTACCAGGTGCTACAAATTTAAAAGACGAAAGAGTTAAAGATTTTGTACAAAAGTTACATAAATCAGGTAAAATAGTAGCAGCAATATGTGCAGCACCAGAAACATTAGAAGAATTTGAAGTATTAAAAAACAGAAAGTGTACATCTTATCCAGGATTTATAAAGGATAAATCTAGTGTATCTTATGTAGAAGAAATAGTAGTAAGAGATGAAAATATAATAACTAGTAGAGGACCAGCAACAGCTATTGAGTTTTCTTTAGAACTACTTAAAGCATTAGGGTATGAAGAAAAAGCGAAAGAAATAAGAGAGGAAATGTTAGTTAATTTTTATAATAAAAATGCTTAACAAAAATATTTAAAAAAGGATATGTAAACTTGCTTTAGCAAGTTTACATATCCTTTTTTTAGTAAATAAATATCTACAATTTTATTTATTATTAAATTTAATACCTTGATAAGAGTCACGTCTTTTTAGCTCTGCATCTATATCATTTAGTACTTCCCATTTTTTTAAACTCCATAAAGGCCCGACAAGTTCATCTCTTTTACCGTCACCTGTTAATCTATGAACTATCATAGTATCAGGAAGTATTTCTAGTTGATCACATACAAGTTTTATATATTCATCTTTATCCATTAGATTAAGCATGCCATTTTGAAGCATTTTTTCCATAGGAGTATCTTTTATTACATGAAGAAGGTGTATTTTTATACCATCAACACCCATATTTGCAACTGCTTTAGCAGTTTCCATCATCATATCATAATCTTCTCCAGGAAGTCCATTTATTATATGAACGACAACTTTTATATTTCTAGCTTTTAACTTTTCAACACCTTTTAAAAATTCTTCATAATCATGACCTCTATTTATAAGTTTAGATGTTTTATCATGAATAGTTTGAAGCCCTAACTCAACCCAAAGATTAGTCTTTTGATTTAACTCATCTAAATAATCAACAACATCATCAGGAAGACAATCAGGTCTCGTAGATATAGAAAGACCTATGACATCATCAAGTTCTAATATTGTTTCATATTTTTCTTTTAAAACCTCTAAAGGAGCATAAGTATTAGTATATGCTTGGAAGTATCCTATATATTTAGCTGATGGCCATTTTTTATGCATCATTTCTTTTATATCATTAAACTGTTTTATAAGATTATCCTTTGGATTTCCAGCGAAATCTCCAGAACCTTCTTTACTACAATAAGTACATCCACCATAAGAAACCTTACCATCTATATTAGGACAAGTAAAACCTGCATTTATAGAAACTTTGAAAACTTTCTCGCCAAATGTATTTCTAAGATAATAATTCCATGTATGGTATCTTTTGTTATCAAAAGCATATTTAAACTTCGTCAAATTTATCACCTTTTCTAATCAATATAATTTATATCTATCTATATTACCATAAAAAAAGTATATGTACAAACTAGAATAACTAGTCTAAAAATAAGAATTACAATACTGTTACATAAAATTTAGAATACAAATAACATCTCTTTAATAATATTTATTAACAAAGTATTAGGGGGGCAAAAATGAGTAGTAATAAAGAAGAAAAATCATATAAAGAGATAATAAAAGAATGCTTAAATACTATAAAAAGCAAAATAAATGGTATAACTAAAAAACAATGTATAATAATCATAGTTTTTTTTGTTATATCATTATGTGTGTGCATAAATATAGTTGTAGCTAAGTATGACAAAAGAGTTTACCCAGGAGTTAGTATATACCAAGAAGACATATCTGGAATGAATTATAATGAACTAAGAGAAAAGTTAGAGGTATTAAAAAAAGAAATAAATGAAAAAGAGGTGAAAATAAAAATAAAAAAAAATACATATGTACTTAGTATGAATGACATTGTATCAAATTATAATACAGATAAATTATATGAAGATATAGTTAATGAAAATAAAAATAAAAATATATTAGAAAAATTTATGACTATAATAAAAAACAAAGAAAAAAATTATAAGTTTAACATAGATATAAATGAAGATAAGATAGTAAGATGTGGATATATTATAGATAAAGAAAATTCTAAAAAGCCACTAGAACCTAAAGTAATTATAGACAATGAAGTTGTAACATTGAAAGAAGGTAAAACTGGTAAAAGATTAGATTTAAATAGACTTGTAAAAAATATTTTATATAACATTAATAATGAAAATATATACAGAGAGGACATGGTTATAAACTGTAAAGAAATAAATGAACTGCCTACAATAAAAATAAATAGTTTAAAGAATATTAATCATAAGATATCATCATACTCAACTTCATATGCATCAGGTGGAGGAAGAGGAGATAATATAGAAGTTGCAGCAAAAAAAATAGATGATTTATTACTTATGCCAGGAGAAGAATTTTCATATGAAAAAGCTTTGGGACAAATAGATAGAGAAAATGGATATAAAAATGCACCTGTAATAATAAATGGAGATTTAAAAGATGGAATTGGTGGTGGTGTATGTCAAGTTTCATCAACGTTATATAATACTCAATTAAAGTCTGGAATACTACCTACAGAGAGAAGAAACCATTCAAAGCCAGTTAGCTATGTGCCAAGAGGATTAGATGCTACATTAGCTACAGGGAGTATAGATTATAAGTTTAAAAATACTTTAGAATATCCAATAGTTATAAATACTAAAACAAGTAATAACTTATTAACTATAGAATTTTGGTCAAATGAAAAAGCTTTAGATGGAATAGAGTATGAAGCTGTAGGGTATTCTAGTGGAAAAGTAGCTAATACGTATTTGTATGGATATAATGAGAAAGGGAAAAAAGTATATGAAAAACATATAGATACTAGTGTATATAGATAAAAAGAGGAGAATGTCTCCTCTTTTTAATTATAAAATTTAATCAACTTTATTTATAATATAATCACATTAAATTTTTATAATATGTCAATATTTTTTAATTTATTACCTACTGATAATATACTAAAACCTATAAGTATCAATATTACTGATAATATAGAAACTATAAATCTAGATAAGAAAAATGGTGAAAATATTAATATAAATCCAAATATGACTTTAATTAAATTAAAAGTACCGAATCTATAGTAAGGGTTATTTTTATTTCTAATTAAGTTTATTATTTGAGAATATATTATATATATTCCAAATATTGAGGAGATAAAAATTTGAATTTTAGTAGGAAATACTATCAATAATATGGCAGAAATCAAAAGTATACATTGTATACCAATAAAAGGTTTAATTTCCTCTTTAGGAGCATATCTTCTAAGTTCATTTATATTCTTTAAATTTAAGTATGCAAAAAATAAAAGTAATAAAGAAAAAGCAAAAGAAAGTAGTTTAATTCCGATTCCTTTATTTATAAAAGATAAAACACCAAAGCCTATCAGTAATACTCCTATAATCATAAACTTAGCCGAGTTTTCTTTTTTATACATGTTACTAAAGTTTATATTAAACATTTGAAACATAGCTTGTCACCTCTAACATTATTTTATATAAATTTAAAGTAATTATAACAAAAAATAGATATTTATTAAATAGTGAAAAATAAATTGTAAGTAAGCATTAATAGACAAGCTATATCATAGATTAAATAGAGAACATTTAAAGGAGGGATATAGTGGGCAATTTAGGGGCGGTTTTATTTGCTATATTAGCAGGAGTTTCTACAGCAATAGAAGCATTTGTAAATGGAGAACTTGGAAAAAATACAACTGCATTAATAGCTACATTTATAAGTTTAGTAGTAGGAGCATTATTTTTTTTGATAAGTATATTATTAGCTGGAGATTTTAAGGATTTAGCTAATATAAATAGTATAAATCCTAAACTATTAATAGGTGGTATACTTGGTGGGTTAATTATATATTTTACAGTAAAATCAGTTCCAAGTTTAGGTGTATCTAATACATTAACACTTATAGTGGTATCTCAGATGCTAATAGGGTTTTTTATAGATGCTACTCTTTTAAAAGAAAGTATACATCTTTATAAATACATAGGAGCAATACTTCTTGTTACTGGTACTTTTTTTATATTAAGTTAATCTAAATATAAATTTAAAAACAAAAACTTAATTAAGAATAATAAAGCTATAAGTATATAAAATTATATATTTATAGCTTTATTAATTTTTAGATAGATTTATTATTTAAAATAATAAGGTATTATATATCTATTGTTCTTTTTCCCAAGCTATAATAACAAAATCTTTTTTAGTTATATTTTTTAATTCTTCCTCTATTTTTTTTATTGCTTTTTCTTCATCCTTAGATACATTTGCTATTTTATAGTTTGTATTGAAAGATTGATTATTCATAAATACCTCCATAAAAATTTATTCAAATATAGTATTTACAAATAAAAAGGATATATTTTAATGACTTATTTACATCTTTGGATAAATTTTTATATATGTTATTTACTTAATCCAAATAGGTGATGTTACAGATGTTTTTTCATTGTCTTGAATAATTTTTACATAATAAAAACTATTTTTATTAGACTTCATTGAAAATTCTAATCTAGCTATATTAGAATCGAAATTTTTACTCTTTACTACTTTACCTTTATTACTTATAACTTGTATCTCTTTTATCTTATCATTTTTGTCATTATCAACAGCACTTATATAAAAGTTTAGCCTTGAACATTTAGTTATTTTGCTTCCCATAGGAAGATTATTTATAGTGTAATCTACTTTTAAATTTTTATCTTCAGATGCATATAACCTCATATTTTTTAAAGCGTCGTATAAAGAATCCTTAGTAAGTTCGCTACATAATACTACTGTTCTAAATTCATTTGCTATACCAAAATTAACTCTATGATTATCTTGATTGCATGTAGGCGCGACATGCCATCCTTTATCTAATGCTAACTGATACATATCATAAGATTTAATATTTTTACTATCATCAGAATTATATCCATTCCTTACTTCTAGTAATGAGATAATAGCATCTCCTTTAGATGAATACTCAAAATTATTGAAATTTCCAAATTTCTCACCAGGATGATTAAATTGACCTATTAAATTTTCTTGGTTATATATAAAATTATAAAAATTATCTAAATTCATCATATCACCATGTTTTTCAGTTATAAATCCCTTAGAATTAAATATGTTAATATGTCCTATAGGATTATCTACATTATAAGGATAGGTCATTTCAAAGCCATATAGACCTAAAAAATTTTTTTCACATGTAAATTTATCACTAACTTTTACAAGTTCAGACCATTTATTGCTTTTAGAAGCATTATTTATATCGCAATTTGAGTTATTATCTAGCATATTAGAATGCTCCGTTATGAAGAAAAAATCTAAATTAGCTTTATCACGAGCTAAATAATAAGCATCACTATAACTACCATGACCATCGCTTGCACTAGTATGAGAATGTAAAAGTCCTCTATAATGCTTATAAACGGGTGTTCCAACTGTAAAATACCACTCAATATTAGACTTATTTTTATTTGGAGATAAATCTTTTATTTCAAGACTTACTACTTGGTTTCCTCTTTTAAATTTTTTATCTGGTGTATAAGTTATACTAGAATCTGAAATAGTGGCTTTATTAGTTACATCTTCATAATTGACGAGTAATCTAATTGAAGATTTATCTATTTTACTTTCATCAAAGTATTTAATTTTTATAGTAGGTTTTGACACTATATATTCAGAACATTTACCAGGAGATATAGATTTTATAGTAGGAGGAGTATTATCAAAAGAACCAACATGTACAGAATCATTATTTAAATAATTAACATGTAATATATTTCTATTAAAGCCTAAAATAGAAAATGTAAAAGATATAAATAAAATTAAAATTGTTAATAGAAGGTTTAATCTCATAAATAATCAATTCCTTTACCTTATATTGTGTTATTTATCATATGTATTTTTTATATATACATACATGAAAATATAGGTAGTATTAATATAATTTATTAATATCAAATACTATAGGAGGATAGTATGAGAATAGAGGCAATGGAAGTTAATACAAATAAAAAAGATATACTCAAATATATATTAAAAAAGATGCCTTTAATGAGCAGAGTTTTACAATTTAATATGTTAATAAAAGATATACATTTAGAATATGTAGAAATTAAAGTTCTTAGCTATGAAATAATAAGTAAAGAAAGAAGTATTGGCATATTTAGAAACAAAATAAGTACATATAAAATAACTATGTTAGTTAATACCTATAATGGATACTCAGAGTCTGTTAATATTATACCAAGTACAATAAGTAAGTATGTAGATAAGAGTTATATAAAAAGATCAAAAATATCGGAAGAGTATATGGTTGAAAATGTTAAATGTGAGATAATGGGATTTTTAAAAAATAAAAAAAGTAAACTTGAAATAGAAAAAGTTAACCTTCAAGATATTAATATAAAAGAAGTTAAGAGTATTTATAAACCTTATTGGGTAGCAAATTTTAGGGGAAAAAATATACTAATAGATGCTTAAAGTAAAGGATACAGAGATATCTGTATCCTTATAAACTATTTATTTTTAACTAGATAATCAAGTGTTTCTAACTTATATCCCTCTTCCTTCCAATGAGTTATAACTTCATCTAATATTTGAGTATTAGTAGTAGAGTTTGGATGAAGTAAAACTATAGCACCAGGGTGAGTTCTTGAGTAGATTTTTTCCTTTGCATATTCAGGCGTAGGTTGATTATCATTATACCAATCTACATAAGCAAAGCTCCAAAATATAGAACTATATCCTAAGTCTTGTGTGTATTTTAATGATTGCTCACTAAATTTTCCCATAGGTGGTCTGAAAAACTTAGGCATATCTTTACCAGTAACATCTTTATAAGCATCCTCTACACTTGTTATTTCATCTTTGAATTTTTCAAAATCTGTTATTTTAGCCATTGAAGGATGATTTTTAGAATGATTGCAAACTAAATGACCTTCTTTTTCCATCCTTTTTATAAGCGCTGGGTTATTTCTTATATAACTTTCTACAACGAAAAAGTGGGCTTTTACATTATGTTTTTTCAATGTATTTAGTATACTTTCAGTTGTTCCATTTTCATATCCTGCATCAAATGTTAAGTATATTATTTTTTTATCCTTATCACCGACATAATATGAATTATACTTTTTAAAGAAATTAGCTTCTTTAATAGGTTCTGGTTGTTTTCCATCGTTTCTTGGATTGAAGTACCAGTTATATTCTGTATTTATAGGATTTAATATTTGAGTTTTAGATTTATTTACTATATTAAAATTTGTAGTAAATATTAATGTAAATATAAGTAAGAAAAATCCTATTAGTAGATAGTTTGTTGTATTTTTTTTATTCATAAAGTCACCTCTAGTAGTGTAGTAAATTTATATATAGTTTTAATAATTAAGTTAAAAATATACTAATAAAAGTAAATGGAAATTATATTTTTACTTTTTGGATAAACTTATCATATAATTATGTATACAAGACAATGAAATAAATATGTTTAAGCACAGACATATTTGATGGAAGGTAAATGAAATGGAGAAATTTATACATCAATTAACTAGTAAGTTATATAGTGTTTTAGATAATATAACTTATTTAGATATAGAAGCTAGCAAAAATTCAAATAAAATTAAGTTAATAGGAGTGAAGTTTTTTAATAATCAAGTATACATTTTTGAGGAAACAATAAATAATGATGATAAAAATTATAATGTAAATAGTTTAAATGATTTTATAGGAGATAGCTATATAGCAATGTTTGATTTATCATCTAATAAAAAGTTTATAGAGAGATATATAAACGAGAAGATATTAGATGTAAAAGAGTTAGTGCATGTAATTAAACCTTATTATAGTGATTATAATATTAAGTATTTAAATGATATATTAACAAATGATAGGTATATAAGTGATTTAATAAGTATTGTAAACATTGTAAACAATATAATAATAAGTATAAAAAAAGAAGATAAATTAACATTAGAGCCTTTAACATTTAAGATAAATTCTTACTTAAATAAATTTTCACTATCTAATTGGGAGTGGAGTGAGTTAATAGATAGTGTAGATGATATTAAAGAATTAGAAAATTTAGAAAAAAAATCAGAAGAAAAATTAAAAGATAATAAAAAAGAAAAACTAGTAATAAGAAAACTAAATGAAAATGAAAGAAATTATGAAGAATTATTAAAAGATGAAAGTATATGGGCTAAAAAAGAAGGATTTATATATGAATACAGGCCAGGGCAGTATGAACTAAGTAAAACTATAAGAGAAACTATAAGTAGTGCTACTACTTATAAAATAGCATGTATAGAGGCACCAACAGGAATAGGTAAAAGTGTAGGATATTTACTTCCAGCTATATTAGAAGCAAGGTTAAACAAAAAGAGAATGATAATATCTACAGACACTAAAGAGCTTCAAATACAATTGATCAATAAAGATATACCTAATGTATTAAACTCATTAGGTCTTATGGGAAAGATAAAGTATGGATACATAAAAGGAAAAAACAACTATATATGTGTAGAAAAATTAGAACAGTATAAACATGAATATACCTCTAAAAAACCAACTAAAAAAGAAATACTAGGGATACTACTACTAGAACAAATAGTTAAGGAAGGAAAACACGGTGATATAGAGGAGATAAGTCCTTCTATATTAAATGAATTTAATGTAATAGGTGATCATATAAAACATGTTAGTTGTGATCCGAATTTATGTAGACCTAAAAAGTGTAATAAAGAATGTCTATACAAAAATAGGGTAGAAGAATTAAAAGAAGAAGATATAACTGTTATAAATCACTCTTTATTAGCAAAGTGGCCTTATAAAGAAGAGAAACCACTAGAAAATATTATAGTGGATGAGGGTCATAATTTAGCTGAAAAGGGATATGATTTTTTCTCAAGTATTATAGAATACAAAGCACTAAAATATTTTTTAAAAGAAATATATCCATATGAATATATAGGAAATAGTCCTTTTATATATGAAAAGTATAAAACATCTAGAAAGATAAAGTATTTTGATAAGTTTTATCATCATGTTCACTTTGGAAGAGATATAAAAGAAAAAATAAGTAGGAATATAAATTTAATTTTAGAGGAACTTAACTCTGTTCTAAGATTTGGCATGGAATCAGATTATAATTATTTAAGTAAATATAACTTAAGGTGGGAATTTAATCTACAACAAAGTGAAGTGCTAGGAAAGGTAAAAAAAGAAGATGAATATATAGAATTAACATATTTAAGTTATAGTAATAAGATTAGAGATAGTTTTGATAAAATACTAAGAAATTTAATAGCTATATTAGTTATAATTGATAGAAATATAGATGATGATAGTATAGATAAGGAATCTGATATATATAAATTTGGTAAAGCAAGAATAAAAGAACTAGAAGATATAAGGACTACATTTGAACTATTTATGGAATTTACTGAAGAAGACGATTTTGCAAGAATTATTGAAATAGATAAAAATTATACTAACTTTGAGGCTAAAGTTGTTCCTTTAAAACTAGCTAAATTGTTTGAAGAAAATATATTAAGTCAAGTGGAAAGTGGTATATTTATATCTGCTACTTTGAGTGTAGAAAACAATATGAATTATTTTAAAAATACTCTCGGTATAAATAGGGTTGAAAATATCGAAAAAGTGATAGAGCCTTTATATAATTATAAAAACAAAGTATTAACATTAGGGCTAAGCGATTTATCAAATTATAATAATAAAAACTTTACAACAGACATATCAAATACTATATACAAAATATGTGAGGTAACACATGGACACTTATTATCATTATTTAATAGTACAGATAGATTGGATAAAACATACGAAGATCTAACTCATATATTAAATGGAAAAAACATAGATATATACAAAAACAAAAAAGGAATTAGAAATTTAAAGAATATGAATCAAAATTGTGTGGTATTAGGGTCGAAAGGATGCTTTGAAGGTGTAGATGTTCCAGGGGATGGACTTGTGTGTGTAACATTAGATAAAATTCCTAATCTAAATCCGAAAGATCCTTTATACTCAACTATTATGAAAAAATATGGCTTGACCTATCAATCTATAAACTACCCTCAGATGGCTATTAAAGTAAAACAAGCTATGGGAAGGATCTTAAGAAGCAAATATGATTATGGATGTTTTATAATCTTTGACATAGGAACTAATGGGCATACTTTAAAAAAATTAGAGAGAGATCTTCATGGTTGTAAAATAAATATAGTTAGCAAAAATAATATACAATACTATACTAATAATCATCTAAATATATGTAGAAAGCAGGTTATGAGAGAGGTATTAGTAGATGTTAGGAACTTACTAACAATTACAGATATAGATGACATAAAAGATATAGAACAGTTTGTAGTTGAGCAAATGAATCAAAGATATATAAAGTGCAGAGTTACTTCAAATAATCATGATAAATTAAATATAAAGTATTTTAATCATAGATACACTATACCAAAAGAAAAAATCAAATTAAAATCTAAGGTATGAGATTATAAAAAGACTTTACCTATATTTTAATTATTGAATAAGATTAGATATTTAAGAAAAAATAAATCTTATAAAGTAGTTAAAAGAAAGGATGTAAATATGAGTTATATATTACTTATAATAGGTTTTTTAATTCTTATAAAAGGAGCAGATGTATTTGTAGTTGGCTCATCATCTATAGCAAAAACATTAAAGGTCCCAACACTTATAATTGGGCTTACTATAGTTGCTTTTGGTACTAGTGCACCAGAAGCTGCAGTAAGTATAACAGCAGCATTAAAAGGAAGTAATGATATGGCTATAGCCAATGTAGTAGGGTCTAATATATTTAACTTTTTATGTGTTTTGGGAGTCGTAGCAATAATAAATCCTATAAAGGTACAAAAGAGCACTATAATTAAAGAATTTCCATTTGCAGTACTTGCAACTATAGTACTATCTATATTATCTCACGATATAAAGTTTCAAGGGTATACTCAAAATGCTTTAACAAGAGCAGATGGGCTGATGCTACTAACTTTATTTGGTATATTTATGTATTATTTAGTAGAGATGGCCATAACATCTAAAGAGGAAATGGAAATAGATCAAGCTGATGAGAGCATACCTATGAGTAAAAGTATACTAATGAGTATCCTTGGTATAATTGGAATAATAGTAGGTGGTCAGTTTGTTGTAGATAGCGCAAGTAATATTGCTTTAGCTTGGGGGATGAGTGAAAATCTAGTAGGCTTAACTATAGTATCTATAGGAACATCTCTTCCGGAGTTCGTAACGAGTATAGTTGCGGCTAGAAAAGGTGAAAGTGATATAGCTATAGGTAATGTAGTTGGTTCGAATCTGTTTAATATATTATTTGTTTTAGGTATATCCTCATTTATAAGCAATATACAAGTTCATAGTATAGTGTTTGTTGATATGATGATTATGATAATAATAACAATATTAACATATATATTTGCAGGAACTAAGCAACGTATAAATAAAAAAGAAGGTATATTATTAGTTATAATGTATATATTATATATGACATTTATAATAATAAGAAAATAAAAAAGAGTCTTTAAAGACTCTTTTTTATTTTAAGCTATTCCGTTTTCAAATTCTTCTATTAAATCTTCATCAGAAAGTTTTTCTATTGTTAATCCTGTTAATCCATAGAATAATGATATTAAAGGACAAATTAAGTTAAAGAATGCATATGGTAAAAATACGAAAGATCCAATTCCAAGTGTTGCTGACATATATGCTCCACAAGTATTCCAAGGAATAAGTGGAGACGTTATAGTGGCACTATCTTCTAAAGCACGAGAAAGATTCTTAGGAGATAAACCTTGTCTTATAAATGCATCCTTATACATACTTCCTGGTATAACTATGGCTAAATATTGGTCTGCAACTGCTAAGTTAGTACCGATACAAGTAAATATTGTAGCAGCTATAAGTCCAAAAGTACCTTTTGCAAATTTTAGTATAGACTGTGCTATAACTTGTAACATACCAGTTTTTTCTAATACCCCACCTACAGTTAAAGCACAAAGTATTAATGATACTGTCCCTAACATACTGTCAAGTCCACCTCTAGTAAGAAGATCATCAACAAACTTCATTCCAGTAGATGAAACATAACCAGACTTAGCAACTACAAGTATATCAGCTATAGATGCACCTTGAAATACTACTGCACAAACGCCACCTAATATAACACCACCTATAAGTGCTGGTATTGTAGGGACTTTAAATATAACCATTGCTATAACAGCACAAGGAACTAAAAGTAAAAATGGAGATAATGTATTGTAATTACTTAATAAAGCATTTTGAATTTGATTTATTTGAGATATATCCATTTCAGAACCTGCATATTTCATTCCTATTATACCGTATAATACAAGTGATATTAAAAGAGCAGGACCAGCTGTATATACCATATGTTTTATATGATCAAATAAAGTAGAACCAGCCATAGCAGGAGCTAAGTTTGTTGTATCAGATAAAGGAGACATCTTATCCCCGAAATAAGCACCAGATATTATAGCACCTGCAACTATTTTACCAGGTATACCTAAGGCACTACCAATACCTAAAAGAGCTATACCTACAGTACCAGCTGTTGTCCAAGATGAACCAGTAGAAATAGATACTATAGCGCAGATTAAAGTAGTTGCCACTAAGAATATTCCAGGTGATAATATTTTAAGACCCCAATATATCATAGCAGGAACTATACCACCAGCTATCCAAGTACCTATTATCATACCAACTACTAAAAGTATAAGTATTGATTGCATTGTCGTATTTATAGTAGATAGTATACCTTCTTCTAATTCCTTCCAAGTAAAACCTAATCTAAAAACTGCAACACCACTTGCAAATGTAGCTCCTATTATAAGTGGTATATGAGCAGATATTTCATACTTTCTTAAAAACACTAAACATGTCACTAAAACTGCAACTAAAACAGAAACACACAGTAATGCATCAAATAAAGTTGCTTGTTTTTTAACCTTTTTTGTCATAAAAGTCCTCCTAAAATTTATACCGAATATAACGTTAAGGAGAAAAGAGATAATAAAAAAAGTCTAGGTGTAAAGATATTATCCTAGACTTAAGCATTCAACCGTACAATTAAAAATACGCTTAATCTAAAGATAGCACTCCACATATAAATGTGACAGTGTTATACATATTTTGCATAACCCCAATATATAAGTTTAAAGCTTCCCTTATATATTTCGGCATAGTTACCTTTTATTTTGCTTCTTCGTGCTTACCTCCACAAAACTACTATTTAACAATGCGACCTCTACCAATAGTTATATTCGATTTATTTGATAATAAAGATTATACCATAAATTAAAAAAAAATAAAGCATGAAATATTTAGGAATAAAAAATTTAAGAAAATTTTCACAATAATATGTAAAATAATAAGTCTTTAAAAACTACTTATTTTACTATAGAATAATTATTAAATGTATGATTTAGAAAAATATAAATTTTATATAAATAGTTATACGAAAGGAAGTGAAAAATTTGGCTAAGGTTAAGTTTTATGCAGTAAGAAAAGGAAGAAACAATGGTATATATAATACATGGAATGAATGTAAGGAACAAATAAATGGTTTTTCAGGCGCTGAGTATAAAAGTTTTACTACGATAGAGGAAGCAAAATCATATATATATGGTGAAAGTGGTGTAAAAATACAAGAGGGAAAAGAACTTGTAAAAGCTTATGTTGATGGTAGTTATGAACATTCAATAAGAGAATATGGTTCAGGGGTAGTTATAATAAAAAATGAAGAAGTTATAAAAACTTATAGCAAAAAAGGAAATGATAAAGATTTAGTTGGAATGAGAAATGTCGCAGGTGAAATAGAAGCTGCAAAGATTGCGATGAATTATTGTATAGATAATAACATAAATAATTTGATTTTACATTTTGATTATGAAGGAATAGAGAAATGGTGCTTAGGATTATGGAAAACTAATAAAGAAGGAACTACTAAATATAAGAAATTTTATGATAATATAAAAGATAAGTTAAATGTTGAGTTTGTAAAAGTAAAAGCACATAGTGGTAATAAATATAACGATGAAGCTGATAAATTAGCAAAGAAAGCTATAGGAATATAAAAGTCTTGCAAAGTATTTTGCAAGACTTTATTTTTAACTTAATCCAAAATCCTCTAATTCAGCTAAAACAAAAGAAGGTCTATTTATACCATCATACATAGCTTTTGCCAAAATATTTGCCTGGTCATATGTCGATGTCCAAGAAAAAATACCACCAAGACAATTATCTAATACATATAGAGCTTTTATATAAATAGAAAGGGTATCCTCATAAGACATTGAGAACTCTCCATCTTTTACTAGATAAGGTACTTTAGCATCTCTATCAAACATTACTGTATGACCATTTTTATTTATATAATCCCTTCTAAGTTGATCATATGATCTTGTAATTGCAGCTCCAAGTCTACCATAAAAAGGAACCCCAAGTAGTATTTTTTCACGAGGCATACCGGCATTTATTAAATTTTGTACCATAGAATCTACACTATATCCTCTTAAAGATAAATTAGAAGGATATAAATTAGCATGATGTTTCTTAGCATTCTCACCTGTTTCTCCAGCTGTAAAATCATAACTCATTAGATTAAAATAGTTTATTAAAGGAGCTATTTTAGATATTTCAGCACTTCTATTTATATAACCAATATCTCCAGTACCAGCAACACTTAACCACTTATTATCTCCTATAACATCTCTTAGAGCGGTTAGTAAAAGTGTAAAATTTTCTTTATCTTCAGGTCTAGATTTTATACCCGCACCACTACTTCCAGGATATTCCCAGTCAATATCAATACCATCTAAATTATATTGCTTTATAAGCTTATTTGCTTCTCTAGCAAATGCATATCTAGATGCAGGAGTTAAAGCAGCATCAGAAAAACCTTCAACTCCCCATCCACCAATGGCAGCAATAACTTTTAAAGTAGGCTTAATATTTTTAAGACTTATAAGTTGATTTAAATAATTAGGGGTAGGAACTCGTAATGTTCCATTTTCATTAATTTCTACGAATGCATAGATTACAGCATCAAGTAGATTAGGATCTACGTTTCCAGGATTACCAAATACATACTCCATGACTATTGGACTAACATCAGGACAACTTATAGCAGGCTGTTTATCTGGGTCTGTTATTTCAGGTCTTTGGCACTTTTTAGTATTTTTAGATTTTATAAATACATCTTTATTATGTTTTACATTAATAGTTGGTCTATCCTTATCAGGCATAAAGCAAAGATACCAGTCCATATACGCATATTCTTTCTCACAGTTTTTAATTTTATTTTTTAACTCTTTATAAGTTTTAGGAGATGGTGTTATGACTGGCATACCAGGAAACCAGTTAGCAGGAGTTACTACTTTATCTTTATCACTAGTTTGAAGTGCTTCTATAATTCTTAAAATCTCAGGAATATTTCTACCAGTTGTGAGAGGATAGTAAAGTATAGTTCTGAGTATTTGTTTATCATCTATTATAAAAACAGATCGTACTGTAGAAGTATTACTCATTTGTTCTGAAATCATACCGTATAGCTTAGCTACATATTTATCATTATCATCTATAACTGGAAAAGGAATATCAATACCTGTCATAGTAAATATATTATACATCCAAGCTAGATGAGACGCATTACTGTCAACACTTAGGCCTATTAATTCTGTGTTTCTTTTTTTAAATTCATTATGGTATTTAGCAAAGCATAGAAATTCTGTAGTGCATACTGGAGTAAAATCTCCAGGATGAGAAAATAAAACTACCCATTTACCATTATAATCAGATAATTTTATAGGCCCAAATGTTGTGTTAGCCTTAAAATCAGGAGCTTTCGATCCTAAACTTGGAAGGCATGGCATATATATCACCCCTTAATTAATAAAATTATAACCTAATTATATTTTATTAATTAAGGGGTGATATTGTTACGAAGAAAATATAATTGTAAATACTTTTAGAAAAATAACTAATAAGAATTGCTATTTATGTGCATATTTGATATATTTAAAGATAGATAAATGTAAAGATTTGTTATTATACGGGGTGAGAATGTTGAAATCTATCCTAAGAAAGATAGAAAGTATATTTAAGGTTTTAGTTCTATCATCTATTATATCTTTTGTTATAACATTTGGACTTATACTGTTAAATGCTATTATGGGAGTGTTTATAGGGTTAGAATATTACTTTATGTTATTTACAGGATTAACTTTATGTTTAACAGTTATGTTAGTAGTTGTAGACTACAATAGAATATTTAAAAATAAAAAACATATACAAAAGACTAAAGTTAGCAAGAGTAAAAATATTAAAAGAGGAAATACAAAAGAAGTTGTTAAAGCAAAAAGAAAAATATCTTAATATTAAAATGATTTAAAAAGGCACAATAAAATAAACTATGGTGTCTTTTTTGCTTATTAATTATTATATCTATTTATAAATTATGCATAATTATTGAACTTATAGTAATAGGTTAAAAAGTAATGATACTACTTTACACGGTAGCAAAAAAGAACTTTTCGGTAATAGATAAAGTCACTTAAATAAAGTTAAAATTTTACTTAAGAAAATAAAATTTTAGTTATAAATATATAAAACCTATAATAAAAGATAATTAAGAACAATTATAGGAGAGGTTGCTTATGGAATACAATATATTTTCAGAAATGGTAACTGGTTATAAAAATATATTAAAAAAATCGAAATCTCAAGATTATTTAGATTTCGATTTTTTTGATAAAGGAATAGTTTTTGCTGTGTCTGATGGCCATAGTAATGATTTTTTCAAATATAGTGATAGAGGAGCTAAAATAGCTTGTAATATTGCAGTAGGCATGCTTAAAGATTTGGCAGATTTAGATACAAAAGATTTAGTTAATATGCTAGAAGAAAAAAAAATACAAATGGAAATTCAATCAAAATGGATGGATTTAGTTAAGTTAGATTTTGAAAGATTTCATCCATTAGTTTTTAAAACAGAATATATAAAATATTCTACAACATTAATAGCAGTGTTGGTAACTAATAGATTTAGGCTATATTTAAAAATAGGAGATGGAAATATTATAATAAAAGATGATACTGAGTTTAAAGAAGTATTAGAAACTAGAAAAAGTGATACAGTTGATTCTTTAGGAAGAATAGATTCATATAAAAATATTATGTATTATATAGATGATGAAATAAATAAATACAAAGAAAATATTATTATATTTACAGATGGATATGAGCAGTCTTTTGACAATAAAAATGAATTGTACAAAAGCCTTAATGATACAATATATATGTACAATAAGAGTGTATTTTCTAGGGAAGTTCTAAAAAGAACTTACAAACAGCGACTAAGTAAGTTAAGCAAGCAAAAAAGTCAGGATGATATAAGCATTGTATTTTTAATATAAATAAAAAAATAAGTCAATATTATGTATTTAAAAAGTTTTATAGACATTATATTGACTTATTTTTATTTATAAACAATTAAAATACATATATTTACTAATAATATAAAATATGGTTAAAGATATACATATATGATATAATAAATAATGATATTTACATAAAAACTAAATAGGAAAGGAAACGATAATGAATTTTAAAGAATTATTTTATAAATGTGTAGATTTTATAGATATATATAAAAAAAATATAATCACAATTTCATTATCAGTATTAGGTGTAATAGTATTAGTTATAGTATTTTTCATAAGTAGTGATGAATTAAGCGTACAAAAAGAGGTTGATACATTATTGGAAAATATAGAAAATCGTAGATACAATATAGCTATTGACAATTACTCTAACTACGAAAAGAAATTTTCTGATTCTAAAATGAAAAGAATTGATAAAACATTATCTAAAAAGATAAATAAATTACTTCTTGAAAGTGGAGATAAATACGTAAATAAAGAAATTACAAAGGAACAATATGTAGGTATGATAAATACCATAAATGCAATAGAAAATATTGAGGTAGATGTAGGTCGTATAATAGAACAATCTCAAAGAGTATCTGATATGTATAAGGAAGAAAATACAGATTATGATACAGCTTTATCTTATATAAGTATGGCATCTACTCTAAATGGAATTTCAAATGAATTAGATGGATATAAAAGTAATATAGAACAAATACATGAATCTAGATTGGTGTATGAAAAAGCAAATGAAAACAAAGAAAACCACATGTATTATGAAGCAATACAAGATTATGATAAAGTACTAGACAAAGATGATAAATATTATAAAAAAGCACAAAAAGAAAAAGATGAATGTATAGACCTTATGTATGATGATTATATAGAAAAGGCTGATGAAAGTAACAAAGATGGAGACTATGAAAGTGCATTAAGATACATAGAGTATGTAAAAAAATATTATCCAGATGATGAAAATATACTAAATTTAGAGAAAAAGTATAAGGAAAAATTATCAATATACACATTATCAGCAGATGATATTATTAATTTAATATCTAAAAAAGGAAACATATCTAAAAATAGCCTATCTATAAATTCTTACTACCAAATGATAGATGGTGAAAAATATTATTGTGTTGAAGTGTTAGAGTATGGAATGTTAACCGATGAAATACTAGTAAATGCGAAGACAAAGGAAATATATTCATATAAGGATAGTAATAAAGATTACAAAAACACTTACTGTAATGGGTATTTTAGATATGATAATTCAGGAAAAGTACAATTTGCAATAAGTGAAGAAAAAGCTAAATTTATACTTCAAAATAAATTAGAAAAAAATGACGAAAAGTACAAAGAAATATATGAAGTATCTAAAAATAAAGCTGACAGATATGTAGAAGATGAAAAAGGATTAGAAAATATATTAAAGGGAAATGAAGGCTTATATTACTATGAAATTGTAAATAAAGGATTCTTTAGACCTAAAGAAGCTTTTATGATAAATATGTATAGTGAAAAAGTTTATATAATTTCTCAAAAAGAGATTAAAGAATATTAAAAGTGTGTTTTTTAACACACTTTTTTTAAAATATTGAAATATAAAAGAGGATATATAAACCTTATAGCTAAGTAATAATATGTGAGAAAAATGGGAGATTGAGGAGAGTAAGACATGAAAGATGTAAAAAAATATGTATACGCTGCAGCGGGTGTAATATTATTGGGGATAATTGTTTTTATAGGTTTTATAAGTTTTCAAATAAACGGAAATAAAATACTTAAAAACACATATGTTAACAGCATATCAATAGGAAATATGACAAGAGAAGAAGCTAAAGATGTACTAAATAAAAAATATGACATAAAACAAATATACATTTCATATTCAGATAAGTTATGGAAAATAAATAGTAAAGATATAGATTTAAAATATAGTTTAGACGAGACTATTAATGAGGCACTATCTATAAATAGAGAAGATTCTATGATAGATAATATTAAAAAAACTATAAAAGCAAATTTCGGAGCAAAAAATAACCTTGAGCTTAAAATAGACTATAATAAAGAGAAATTAATAAAATGCGTTAAAGATATATCTAAGGATATAAATATTGATATGGAAGATGCAAAATTAGATATAAATAACTCGAAAGTAGAGGTATTATCAGGACATAAAGGACAAGAAGTTGATGTAAATAAGAGTGTAGAAAATATAATTAGTCAACTTAAAAAAGGCAATAAAAAAGAAGATTTAGCAGTAAAAGTTACTAATCAGAATGTAAAAAAAGAGGATATACAACATATAGATACATTATTAGCTAGCTATTCTACCAAATTTGATTCATCAGTAGCTGGTAGAACAACTAATATAAAATTAGCAGCAAGTAGAACTAGTGATAAATTGCTAATGCCTGGTGAGACATTTTCATACAATGAAAATACTTTAATGAGAACTGTATCAAATGGTTATAAAAATGCACCAGTTATAGTACAAGGAGTAGTACAAGAAGGTGTAGGAGGTGGAGTTTGTCAGGTATCATCTACACTATATAATACGGTGTTATATTCAGGATTAGAAATTGTAGAACTTAAAAATCATTCTATACCATCTACATATGTAGCAAAAGGGAGAGATGCAACTGTAACTGATGGAGGAATAGACTTTGTATTTAAAAATAACTTAAAGCAGCCTATATATTTAAAAAATTATGTATCAGGAAATAGAGTTATATGTCAAATCTATGGTAGTAAATCAGATAAGCAAAATGTAGATATATTAACTAACATAGATGGAGTATCTCAAGCTCCTATAAAAAGAGTCGATGATCCAACTCTTCCAAAAGGGAAAGAAAAACAATTAGAAAAAGCAAGAAATGCATATACAGTATCAACTTACAGAGTATATAAGAACAGTAATGGAGAAGTGCTAAAAAAAGAAAAAGTATATACATCATATTATCCTAAAAAGCAAGGTGTTATCGCTGTTGGAACTATGGAGGTTAAAACACCAGAACAAAAACCTGTAAGACCAGAAAAACCAAATCAACAAGAACAAAAACCTGTACAACCAGAAGCTTTAACACCACCACCAGAACAAAATCCTAATCCAGACACACCAAGTGTATCTTAAGAAAGATTATAATATTAGTTAAAAAAAGATAGCCTATAACGTAGGTTATCTTTTTTTATAATAATTTGCCTAAAAATATGAAAATATGTATATCTTTGACTTGTAGTGTTAAATGTGTTATCTTAGAATATATATTTAAATTAGGAGGAGAATATGATTTTAGGTAAAATTATCAAAAAAGATATAAAGCAAATGCCTAGAAAAATTTTAGATATATCTTTAGTTGAAGATAACAAAAGTGATTTGACATTTTTTAATATAGATGAAGAAGAAACGAATGAGACATTAAAGGCATTAAAGCAAAGTTATGTAACTAATAACTATAAAGAAGAAACAATATTAAACTTACAAAATACACTAAAGAGTAATTCAGAAGATACTTCAAAAGAATTAAAGTTAGAATCATATAAAAGGTATAATAATGCACTTGATTTATCTTTAAAGGGATATTTAACTAGTGCTTATGAATTAATAGAAAAAGCTATAGAGATAAATCCAAAAGATGTAGATATACTTAATTTAAAAGGATTACTTACTCTATTAAAATGTGATTTTGCTAAGGCTTTTGAAAGTTTTTACACTGCTATGTGTTATGGTAACAATGAACTATCTAGAAAGTATGTAGATATGTTATCATCTGATGAATTTAAAGTATTCTTAGGTAGATATAATCACTCTATAAGATTTATTAATGAGGAGATGAATCAAGAATCAATACATATACTTGAAAATATGATAGATGATGACCCAGATTTAATAGAGCCATATATAATACTTTCTTTAATATATGATAAGATAGGTAACGTTAAAAAGAGAGAACATTATCTAAGTAGATTAAGAGAAGTAGATAAAGATAATCCTTTGTTTGAAAATAAGAAGGAAGATAAAGAAGAGAAAAAAGAAGATATTAAGCCTAAGAAAAAGTCTAAGAATAGTAAGCCATTTTTAATATTTGGAGTATGTTTACTTTTGGCATTAGGTGCATATCATATGTATAGCAAAAATAAAATTGATAAATTAAATGAGAAATTAAGTAATCACGAGCAAGAACTAGATAAAGCTGATAAAAAACTAAATGAAAAAGAACAAGAAATAAAAGAGAAAGAAAAAGAATTAGATAATGCAAAAAGCGAAAATAAAAAAGAAGATACACAAGTTATAGTTTCTGATGAGGAAACTTTATATAATAAAGCAGTTGATGAGTCTAAGGATAAAAATTATAAAGAGGCTATAAAAAACTTCGAATATATTGTATCTCAAGGAAAAAGTAAGAAATATATATCAGAAGCTGTATACCAGTTAGCATTATTAAATGAAAAGATAGGTAATGATGATGAAGCTGTAAAATATTATAAAAAATATATAAATACTTATACAAAGAATGATCAATATTATGATGATGCATTTTACCAATTAGGAATGCTTTATTATAAAATGGGTGACTTAAAAGATGCAAAAAACACATTCTATGGGCTAAAAAATGAAGTACCAGATAGTATGTATAACAATTCAAAAGTTAATGATATATTAAAAGAAAAATAAAACTACCAATAGGTAGTTTTATTTTTTATTATCTTACAAATCACAATCATATATAATACTACCTTTAAATAAACTTATAGAAGGGGATATTAAGTTTTAGCGAGGAGGATAAGTATGGATAATAAAGAGCTTTTTCTCCCGATACTTAGGGATGGAAAATATGGATTTGTAGATAAAGAAGGCAATGTTATTGTAAGGCCTAAATTCAAGTATGTATCAGAGCGACTAAAAGATGGATATAGTGTCATTACATATATAAAAAAAATAAGAGGAATCAATAGGTGGATATTTGGGTATATAGATAAATTAGGAAATACTAAAGTCTATTTACACATAGATAGTATATCTGATTTTAATGAAGGATTATCTAGAGCCAAAGCCTACAATAAATATGGATATTTAGATAAAAATTTAGATTTAGCCATAGATTTTAAATATGAATGTGCGGGTGATTTTAGTGAAGGTTTAGCTAATATAAAAATAAATAAGAGGTGGGGGTATATAAACTCTAATGGAGAAGTGATTATAGCTCCAAAATATACTTATGCAAATCAATTTAAAGATAATACTTCATTAGTAGAATATAAAAATAAGTATGGCTATATAAATAGAAAAGGGGAGTTTATAATAAAACCTACATATGAAATAGCAACAGACTTTAGTGAAGGATTAGCAGCTGTTAGAAATAATAATAAATGGGGATATATAGATAAATATGGGAAATTAAAGATTGATTTTAAGTTTGATAAAGCAAAGCCATTTAGCGAAGGATTAGCAGCTGTATGTATAAATGAAAAATGGGGATATATAAACAAAAATGGTGATGTAGTTATAGATGCTATATTTGACTATGCTTGTAGCTTTAAAGAAGGGTTAGGTAGGTTTAATATAGATACTAACT
This sequence comes from Romboutsia sp. 1001285H_161024_C4, assembly GCF_015550185.1. Taxonomy (NCBI): domain Bacteria; kingdom Bacillati; phylum Bacillota; class Clostridia; order Peptostreptococcales; family Peptostreptococcaceae; genus Romboutsia; species Romboutsia sp. 1001285H_161024_C4. The sequence continues at coordinate 511,497 of NZ_JADNAJ010000002.1, forward strand.
CACTCATAAGAGGAATAAATAATAATAAATGTGGGAAATGGGGATTTATAAATAAAAGTGGTGATATAGAGATACTTCCAATATATGAATCTCTATCTGATTTTAAAGATGGATACTCTGAAATAATAAATGGAAAAAATAACAATTATATAGATAAGTATGGAAAATTACTATTATAAATTTGAAAATATCTAAAAATATGATAAAGTATTATACGGGGGGAGTATTGTAACTCCCTTTACAATTTCATTAAAGATTTAGTCAGAATTAAAGGAGGCAAAAATGAAATTATTTAATCAATTAGTATTAATACTAGGTGTATGGGCTTTAGGTGAGTACATAAGCTCATTCATACAAAATATAGTAATTGTACCGGGTAGTATAGTTGGTATGATATTACTATTTATACTTTTAAAAGCCAATATAATAAAAGTGGACAAGCTTGAAGATATAGGTAATCTATTGCTAGATAATATGGCTTTATTTTTCATACCGGCAGGGGTTTCACTTATAAGATCGTTAGGTCTTATTGAAAAAAATGTATTTGTATTACTAATAACTATATTTTTTAGTACTATTTTAGTTATGTACATAACTGGAATAGTAGTAGAAAAGATGATTAAAAACAAAGTTAAGGAGAATTAGTCATGTATAATGTTTTAAACACACCTATATTTGGGATAGTAATAACTATAATATTTTTTAACATAGGACTTTATATACAAAGGAAAACTAAAAGTGCTTTAATGAATCCACTTTTAATTGCAATAGTTGGAATTATATTATTTTTAAATATAACTAAGATACCATATGAAAGTTATAAAAAAGGTGCAGATAGTATAAATTACTTTTTAGGGCCTGTAACGGTTATATTAGCAGTACCATTATATAAGCAATTTGACTTATTTAAAAAACATATACTAGAAATATTAGTAGGTATAACTACAGGTGTAGTAGTATCATTTATTTCTATAAAGATAATAGCTGGTTTTACAGATGCAGATATTAGTATAATAAATTCTTTAATACCTAAATCTATAACGACACCTATGGGATTATCTCTTACTAATACTATAAATGGTATAGAGTCTATAACTGTAGTGGCAATAATATTTACAGGTATACTTGGTGCTATAATGGCAGAGCTTGTATTTAAGCTTGGAAGAATAAAACATCCTGTAGCAAAAGGAATAGCACTTGGAACATCAGCACATGCACTTGGAACATCAAAGGCTTTAGAATTAGGAGAAATAGAAGGTGCTATGAGTGGACTATCTATAGGTATATCTGGGATAATTACAGTCATATTAATACCTATAATAATCAATATGATATAAAAAGTTTTTTCTTATAAATGAAAATATATATACTAAAATATCAAAAAATGAAGGCTGAAATAAAATATTTTCAAATTAAAAAGTATATAATACACAATAAAAGGCAAGGAACAAAATAAGTTTCTTGCCTTTTATTGTGTATTAAATTGTTCAGTATTTATATATTATGCAAGAAATTATTCGTTTAAATCTTTTATTGCTAAATAATTTGATAATTATTCAAAAGTTAAAAAAAAGTAAAATAGGTAAAAAAAATTAACTAGACATATTAAAAAAAAATAATATAATATATCATGTGCAATGAATAAAGAGAAGCATAATTTAAATTACCTATTGATTTATTAGGTAATTTGTTTAGGTCGAATTGAAGGGAGAACAAAATGAGCAAAGTTAACACCACTTTAGAAGATAATGCTTTTTTTAGATATTTAGTGGTAATAGGTGGAATGATTATAGCATGTATAGGTGTCAATGGTTTTTTAAGACCAGCACATCTATTAAGTGGGGGAGTACCAGGTGCCTCTACAGCTATAAATTACTTAACTGGAATAAATATAGGTCTTTTAACATTTTTAATAAATATACCTATATTTATATTAGGGTTTATATACTTAGAAAAAGAATTTTGTATATCTAGTTTAATAAACATGATGATATTTTCTTTTTTACTAGGTATAACTCAAGATATAGCTCAATATATACCTATAAATGATATATTACTTCAAAGTGTTTATGGAGGGATATTATCAGGAATTGGAAGTGGTATTGTATTTAGAACAAAATCATCACAAGGTGGTACAGATATATTAGCTGCAATATTAAAATTTAAGAAAAATATTCCTATGAAAGATACAACATTATCTATAAATATACTAATTGTATCTATAGGCGGAGTATTATTTGGTATGGATTTAGCATTATACACATTAATAGGTATGTTTATAAGTGCATACTGTATGAACTTTGTGAAAGATGCTATGAATTATCAAAAGTCAGTTATGGTTGTATCTAGAGAAAGCAATAGTATAGCAAGAGAGATAATGAGTGAACTTCATAGAGGTGTAACCTTCTTAGAAGCTGAAGGTGCATATACTCATGAGAAGAAAAAGCTTATATACTGTATAGTATCATCAAATGAGATACCTAAGATAAAGGAAATTGCTTTAAAATATGATAAAAAATCATTTATATCTGTAAATGATGTAAGTGAGGTTAAGGGTAGAGGATTTAAAGAAAAGTACTTATAAAGTTAAAATAAATATGAGTAAAAAAATATATATGAGAATGATTAAATATACTTAACTCTATAGTTAAATATATAAAAGTATTTGGATTTGTCAAATTATAGGTAGATTAAAATGGTTTTGATCACTAGGATTATACAAATTGGTTATAAAAAGGGTATATCAAATAGATATACCCTTTTTTAGCAATATAAATTTATTAACATATCTTATTTTATGTAAATCTATTATATTTAAAAATATATAGAAAAGTATATAATTTATAATATATAATAAGTTTAGACTATAATAAATTTAGATTTGATAGGAGAAGCATAATATGAGTTTATCTAATGAATATTTTGATATATATAATCAGTATGTAAAGTTTATAAATAATATAAAAAGAGAAGTAAAATTTATACAAAAGCTAAAGACAAAGAAAAAAGAAGTTGCTACTGAAGAAGAAGTTAAAGCGATAGAAGAAGAGAATACAATTGAAAGTGATATAAAACCAAGAAGACCAGTTAGTAAAGTATACAATTTTTCAAATGGAGATGTATATATAGGAACAGTTATAGATGGAAAGATGAACGGAAAAGGAATATATACATTTTTAGAAGGAATAGAATATAGTGGTGAGTTTAAAGATAATATGAAAGATGGAAATGGAGAATGCATATTTACAAATGGAAATATGTATATAGGTGAGTTTAAAGAAGATTTAATGAGCGGAATAGGAAAAATGGTATATAGTAATGGTAATGAATATATAGGTGAGTGGTGTAGTGGGAAAAGACATGGTGTAGGAGTATATACATGGAGTGATGGATGTATATATTTTGGAGAGTTTAAATACAATAAAATGGAGGGTATTGGCGAGTGCTATGATCATGAAAAAGAACTTATATATAAAGGAGAATGGAAAAATAATTTAGCTCATGGTAAAGGAACCTATATATGGCCAAATGGAAAAAGATATGAAGGTGAATTTGCACATGGGAAAAAGCATGGTGTTGGAATATTTTATATAGATGATGAATTGGTATATGAAGGCACTTGGAAATTTGATAAACCATCAATATGTAATAGAACACTGGATGAAATATTTTCTTATATAAAATAACCTGCGTTATTTAACGCTAGGTTATTTTTTTATTAAAATTATCACATATAGTATATATTATGTATGATAATTTTAAAGATGTCTATCATCCTAATATAAACTGTATGGGAGAGTGATACATTGAAAAGTATATTATTAATAGGAGGAGTAATAACAAGCTTATTACTTTTTAATTTAAATATAGATAATAGCAAAAAAGAGATAGATGCAAATAATAATGTTAATAATAAGTCTATAAATATTAGTAATACAAAAGACATTTATAATATAAAAATTGGAGAGCGTAAAGAAAAATTATTATCGTTATTTGGTCAACCAGATAGAATAGATGAAAGTGAATATGGATTTAATTGGTATATATATAATAATGATTATAATAATTTTTTTATGGTAGGTATTGAAGATGAAGTTGTCAAAGGAATATATAGTAATTCATTAAATTCATGTGAAACAGAAAATATAAATATAGGTGATAAAAGAGATGATGTAAGGAAGTTGTATACACCTATAGAATATAAGAAAAAAGGAAATATTAAATATATTATTAGTTCGGAAGGTCAATATGACATAATAGAGATAAATAATAAATATATAACATTCTTTTATGATATACATGATGAATATAAAATATGTTCATATCAAGTTATAGATTCTAAAAATGAAAGTGATATGAAATCTATATATGCAAGCCCAAGCGAAAAATTAAAAAAGAGTTTTGAAATGCAAGTTATAGATTTAACTAATAGCGTGAGAGCAAAAAATGGATTAAATAAGTTAAAATACAGTGAAATGGCTACTACAAGTTCAAAAAAACATAGCTTAGATATGGTAGATAAAAACTACTTTGATCATATTAATAAAGAAAATGAAACACCTTTTGATAGGATGAATGAAGAAGGTATTAAATATATAAGTGCAGGAGAAAATATTGCAGCAGGTCAAACTAGTGCAATATATGCTCATGAAGCATTAATGAATTCTAAAGGACATAGAAAAAATATTTTAGGTAATTATAATAGTATAGGAGTAGGAGTTGAATTTGGAGGAGATTATAATATTTATTACACTCAAAACTTTTATAGATAATATAATCTGAAAGGAAGACATAATATGAAGCATAGCATAATAAAAGTTATGACAATAGCAATAAGTATAATGCTAATTGCTAGTTTAAAAAATCCAGTAAGTTGTAATGATAAAGTATTTATAAAAAATGGTTCAAGAGATAAAAAATTAATAGCGCTTACTTTTGATGACGGTCCACATCCAAAAGAAACCAATGAAGTGTTAGATGTATTAAAAAAATATAATGTTAAAGCAACATTCTTTGTAGCAGGAAAACATGTTAATTGGTATCCAAAGCCTATTATTAGAGCTAAAGAAGAAGGACATGAGATTGGAAATCATACATTTAATCATCCAGATATAAGTAATTTAAGTCAACAACAATTAGAAGATGAAATAGTAAAATGTGAAAAAATAATTAAAGAGGTTGTAGGGGTAAAGCCTACTTTATTTAGGCCACCATACGGAAGTTATAATCAAAAAACTTTAGGTCAAATAGCAAGTAAATATAAATATAAAATAGTACTTTGGACAACTGTTGATGCAAGAGATTGGCAAAATCCTAAAGCATATAAAATAGCAGATACAATAATAAACAATGTAAAAAATGGAGATATAGTATTACTACATGATTACGCAACTAATAACACTGTAGAAGCTCTAGATATACTAATACCTAAGATGATAGAAAAAGGATATAAATTTGTAACTGTATCAGAAATGATAGAAAGTAGCTAATATATATGAAATAATAATATATAGCAATAATTTATAATATATACACTTTACTATTAAGATATATCTAAAAAATAATTTAAAAATAATGTAAAAATAATAAAAAAACGAAACAATTGACTAAAGAGATAATATACATATATTAAAGACTATCTTGAAAAGGATTGATTTAATATATGTATAATAAAATATATGAAAAAAAAGGTTTTATAATATTTCAAGTAAAAGAAGGATATGTTGTATATAATACTAAAAAGGATTTTCAAGAAGGTCATACACATTTGAAACATTTTGAAGCAGCAAAAACGGCAATAGATTTGGTTATAAATAAAAAAATACCTAAAAGCACAGATGTATATTATTTATCTAGTCTTGTTAGAATTTCAGATGACGATGATTATATAAATCATATTAAAGAATTAATAGAGGCTAGAAAACAAAAAGGTAAAAAAGAAAAATATTATAATAGTGGATATAAAGTAGTAAAGAGAAGTTTATAGCTTCTCTTTTTTTATATAAATAAATATAAAAAATTAGACCAAAGATGACTATATTGACATAGATTTCTATAAAAATATATAATTAATATTGTATATAGGAGATACTTAAAGAGAATAAACATAATAAAAAGTAGTATTTAGGGGAGGGCAATAGATATGATTCTTATGATTGATAATTATGATTCTTTTGTATATAACTTAGTACAATATATAGGTGAACTAGGTGAAGAAATCATAATTAAAAGAAATGATGAAGTAACGATAGAAGAAATAGAAAGAATAAATCCAGAGATTATAGTTTTATCACCAGGACCATGTTCACCAAATGAAGCAGGAGTATGTATTGATGTTGTAAATTATTTTAAAGGTAAAAAGCCAATACTAGGTATTTGTTTAGGTCATCAAACTATAGGATATGCATTTGGTGCTAATGTTATAAAAGCTATAAAGCCAGTACATGGAAAAGTACATAGCATAAACCACGCAAATAAAGGAGTATTTAAAGGTCTTAATAATCCTTTAAATGTAACTAGATATCATTCTTTAGTAGTTGATACAAAAAATCTTCCAGAAGAACTAGAAGTAACTGCAATCACAAATGAAAATGAGATAATGGGAATTAGACATAAAAAATATCTAATAGAAGGGGTACAGTTTCACCCAGAAGCTATTTTATCAGAACAAGGGCATGACATACTTAAGAACTTTATAAACGAAGCTAGATTAGGGGGACAAGCATAATGATAAAATTAATAGATACTAAATTAAACTCATTTGAAATATTTACTATATTTAAAGATGATAGTAATAGTTTTATATTAGATAGTGCAATGGACCCTAATAAACTAGGTAGATATTCATTTATAAGTAGTAACCCATTTAAGATTATTAAATACAAAAATACAGAGAATAACCCACTAGATAATCTACAAGAAGAATTAAATAAATATAAAGTTGAAAATAATACACACCTTCCTTTTATTGGCGGAGCAGTTGGATATTTATCTTATGATTTAGGAAATTATATGGAAAAATTGCCTAGGACTGCAAAAGATGATACAAATGTTTATGATTTATATTTTGGCTTATACAATTGGGTTATAGTCATAGATCACTTAGAAGAAAAGACATATATAGCCACACCAAATTTAAATGAAAAGGAAGAGGGAAAAATAGCCCTTGATATAGAAAAAAGAATTGGTGAAGCTACTAAAAAGGGAATAGACACTATATGTTATGAAAAAATAGAAGTTAATCCTATAAAACTTAAATCAAACTTTACTAAAGAAGAATTTATGAATTCAGTTAGAAAAGTACAAGATTACATAAAACAAGGTGATATATACCAAGCAAATCTTACTCAAAGGTTTGAAGGAGAAACTACACTTTCTAGTTATGAACTTTACAGAGATTTAAGAAATATAAGTCCAGCACCATTTGGAGCTTTTTTAAACTTTGAAGATACTAATGTATTATCTAACTCTCCAGAAAGATTTATAAAATGTATAGATAAAAAAGTTGAAACTAGACCTATAAAGGGAACTAGACCAAGAGGAACAACAAAAGAGGAAGATTTAAGATTACAAGAAGAACTTAGAAATAGTGAAAAAGATAGAGCAGAGCTACTTATGATAGTAGATTTAGAAAGAAATGATATAGGAAGAATATCTAAAATAGGAACGGTAAAGGTACCTGAATTATTTATAATAGAACCATATGCAAATGTAAATCATTTAGTTTCAACAGTAGTTGGAGAGCTAGATGATAACAGAAGTTGTGTGGATGTTATAAAAGCAACATTCCCTGGAGGATCTATAACAGGAGCACCTAAAATTCGAGCTATGGAAATTATAGATGAATTAGAACCTACTCAAAGAAATATATATACAGGTTCTATAGGTTATATAGGTTTTAATGGTGATATGGATTTAAATATAGCAATAAGAACTATTATAAAACAAGATAAGAAAGTATACTTCCAAGTTGGAGGAGGTATGACTTGGGATTCAAATCCAGAAGATGAATACCAAGAAACATTAGATAAAGCAAAATCTATAATGAAAGCATTAAGAGGCTATTATGAAGAATAATGTGAATTTTTCTAGCAGTTTAGCTAAATTTGGAATAGGGGTTTTTGAAACTATAAAAGTAGATAAAAGCCCAATAGATATAGATATACATATAGATAGAATGTTTAACTCACTTAGTGAGTTAAACATTTTAATTAATAATGATAAAGAATTTTACAAAGAAGAAATATTAAAATATATTAAAGAGAATAATATTGAAAATAAAGCCTTAAGATTAACAGTATTCGATGAAGGATATAATATATCGGTTAGAAATATACTATATAACAAAGAAATGTATGAAGTTGGATTTAGATTAAATATATCCCCTATAAGAAGAGGAGATAGTATAATACATAGACATAAAACTACTAATTACTTTGAAAATATATATACTAAAAATTATGCTACTGAAAATGGATATGATGATGGTATATTTTTAGATGCAGAAGATAACATACTAGAATGTTCTATGAGCAATATATTTTTCATTAAAGATAAACAGATATTTACTATAAGTGATAAATTTCCTATACTTAGTGGAACTGTAAAAAGAAGGATTATAGAAATTTGTGGCGAATTGAATATACAACTAGTAGAAACTAATATAAACATAGATGAAATTAAAGAATTTGACTTTGTATTTATAACAAATAGCATAATGGAAATGATGAAAGTTATTGAGATAGAAGGTATCAAATTCAATAATAGAAATGAATTATTTGATAAAATAACAAAAGCATATAAAGATAAAATATATAAATAGAAATTAGGAGAAATAAATGGGAAATAGGGTTTATGACATATATACTAAAGAAATAGAAAAAATTATAAGTTATGAAAATACAGAAAGTGTATTTTTAGTAGGTTCTTCTAAGAGTATAGATATAGAAAATAGTAGTATGATTATAAATGATTTTGATATATTTGTAATAGTTAGTAAGGGGAATACTCAAACTAGAATTATAAAAACTATAGATAACTTAGAATTTGATATAAATATTTTTTCAAAAGAAGGTATTTATAAGTTAATAGATTCAAGAGAGTATTTTTTCTTAAAAGAAATGTCAAATCCAAAAATATTATACGATTTAAATGATGAAGCAAAAGACTTAATAAGCATATGTAAAAAAAAGCTAAGCGAAGGGCCTAAAAAACTTTCACAAAGCGAAAAAGAGTTTTTAAAATCTCAAATAAAAGGTAATCTAGATAGAATAAATAATAATAGTAAAATAGATTTTTTTGAATTTGAGTTTTTGACGAATTTATATTTAAAAGATATAATAGTTGGGTATTTTACTATAAACAATAAGTGGGTACCTAAAGATAAAAAACTACTTAGTACACTAAAAAAAGAAGATATAAATCTATATAATTTAGTTGAACAAACGCTAAAAACAAAAAAATATGAAGACTTACTAAATGTGTATAATTACGCATTTAATAATATAAAAGTAAGCAAAAACATAAAAATAACTTACTAATCAAGGGGGCTAAACCAATGAGCAAGGTAGATAAAGATAAAATAAGAAAAGCTGTAAGAGACATATTAGAAGCTATAGGAGAAGATCCAAATAGAGAAGGGCTAATAGGAACTCCAGATAGAGTAGCTAGAATGTATGAAGAAATATTTGCAGGTCTTCATCAAGACCCAAGTGAGCATTTAAAAGTAATTTTCCAAGATGAAAGTCATGAAGAATTAGTGTTAGTTAGAGATATACCTTTTTATTCATGCTGTGAACACCATATAGTTCCTTTCTTTGGAAAGGCTCATATAGCATATATACCTAAAGACGGTAAATTAACAGGTCTTTCAAAATTGGCAAGGGTAGTTGAAACATTCGCTAAAAGACCACAATTACAAGAAAGAATAACTAAGGGAATAGCGGATATAATAATGCAAGAATTAGAACCTTATGGAGTTATAGTTGTTGTTGAAGCTGAACATATGTGTATGACTATGAGAGGTGTTAAAAAACCAGGTTCAAAAACTATAACATCAGCAGTAAGAGGTATATTTGAAAAAGACATAGCGGCTAGAGCAGAAGCTATGAGCTTAATAACTATGAAGTAATAGGAGATTAAAAATGTTTGATTACTCAAAGAGAACTTATATAATGGGAATATTAAATGTTACACCAGATAGTTTTTCTGATGGCGGTGACTTTAATAATATAGATAAAGCTATAAATCGTGCTAAAGAAATGGTAAGAGAAGGTGTAGATATAATAGACTTAGGTGGAGAATCAACAAGACCAGGTCATAAATATGTTGAAGCTGACGAAGAAATAAAAAGAATCATTCCAGTTATAAAGGAATTAAAAAAAGAAGTAAATGTTCCCATATCAGTAGACACATATAAAGCTAAGGTTGCCGATGAAGCTTTAAAATTAGGTGTTGAAATGATAAATGATATATGGGGACTAAAAAAGGATAAAGATATGGCAAGTACTATTGCAAAATATGATGCACACGTTTGTATAATGCATAACCAAGATGGTACTAATTATGATGGTGATATTATAGAAGAAATGAAAAAATCCTTATTAGAAAGTATAAAAATAGGACTTAATGCAGGCATAAAAAAAGAAAAAATAGTACTAGATCCAGGTATTGGATTTGGAAAGAATGTTGAACAAAATTTAGAAGTATTAAGAAGACTTGATGAATTAAATTCATTAGGGTATCCTATCCTTTTAGGAACATCTAGAAAGTCAGTAATAGGACATGTATTAAATGTAGAGCCAAAAGAAAGATTAGAAGGAACTATAGCAACTACAGTTTTAGGTATTAGAGATGGTATCTCTATAGTAAGAGTGCATGATGTTAAGGAAAATTTAATGGCAGCAAAAATGGCTGATGCTATATATAGAAAGTAGGTATTAAATTGGATAAAATATTAATGAATAACCTAGGTTTTTATGGATATCATGGTGTTTTAAAGGAAGAAAGTGTATTAGGTCAAAAGTTTTTTATTGATATAGAATTAAATGTAGACACAAAAAAAGCAGGAATAAGTGATAATATGAATGAATCAGTAAGTTATGCTGATGTATATGTTGTAGTAAAAGAAATTGTAGAAAATAAGAGATTTAATTTAATCGAAGCAGTAGCAGAAAATATAGCTAAAGAAGTACTTGAGAAGTTTGATTTAGTTAAAGGCATAATGGTTAGAGTTAAAAAGCCAGAGGCTCCAGTAAATGGAATATATGACTATTTCGGCGTTGAAATAAGGAGAAATAAAGATGAATAAAGTATATCTGGGTCTTGGAACAAATATGGGGGATAGACTTAATTACTTAGACTCTGCTTGTGAATTAATACAAAATAACAGTAAAATAAAAGTTTTAAAAAAATCTAAGATATATGAAACAAAGGCTTGGGGATATACTGACCAAGCAGATTTTTTAAATATGTGCTTAGAAATAGAAACAAGTTTAAATGAATATGACTTGCTTGAGTTTTGTCATGAGGTAGAACAAAAGTTAAATAGAGAAAGAATTATAAGATGGGGACCAAGAACTATAGATATTGATATATTATTTTTCAATGATATAATATTGAAGGATGAAAATTTATACATACCTCATCCAAGAATAAGTGAGAGAGCATTTGTGCTTATCCCTCTTATGGATTTAAATAAAAAATTAAAAATTAAAAATAAAACTATAGAGGAATACTTAAATTCGCTAACTTGTGAGGAGAGAGAACAAGTAAAGGAGTACGTAGGCGATGAAGAAAAATTTGTTTGATGACAACATAAGGATTGAGATAAATACGGATAAAAACTCTAAGCTAATAGTAAAGGAAAATAAGCTTGTAATGGCAGGACCTTGTGCTATTGAAAGTTATGAACAACTCTTAGAAACAGCTAAATTTGTTAAATCAAAAGGAGCAAATATTTTAAGAGGAGGAGCATATAAGCCTAGAACATCTCCTAATTCATTCCAAGGATTAAAAGAAGAAGGATTAGAAATATTAAAAGCAGTTAAGAAAGAAACAGGAATGCCTGTTATAACTGAACTTATGGATGCAAGAGAATTAGATAAACTATATGAAGTAGCTGATATAATTCAAATTGGATCTAGAAACATGCAAAATTTTAGTTTACTTACTGAAGTAGGTAAACAAGATAAGCCTGTTATGTTAAAAAGAGGTTTATCATCTACTATAAGTGAGTGGATAGGAGCAGCAGAATATATTGCCATAGGTGGAAATCAAAAAATAATCATGTGTGAAAGAGGAATTAGAACATATAATGATTATACTAGAAATACATTAGATTTAGCAGCTGTACCTATAATACAAAAGGAGACAGGTCTTCCTATTGTAGTTGATCCATCTCATGCAACTGGAGTAAGATATTTAGTAAAACCAATGTCTATAGCATCTCTTGCAGCAGGTGCTGATGGTATAATGGTAGAAGTTCACCCAGATCCTATAAATGCATTATCAGATGGTATGCAGTCACTTCACTTTAATGAATTTGAAGATTTAATGAATTCAATTAATTTATAAAAAAAGAGGTAATTACCTCTTTTTTTATTTTGCTAAAATTAATTTAATTAATATTAAAAAATAAGGGTATTTATATTAAAATAGGAAAAATTATATAAGAATAGATTTAATCTGCAAAAGACATATTTAATTCAAAAAATATGTGATATTTTAAAATTGTAGATAAATAACGTATAATAAATATATAGATAGAATTAAATAATAAAAAAATAAAAAAATAAGAAGGATGTTAACAAAAAAAGTCGAATTGTGTATAATGAGGATTTGACAAATTTAAAATATAATGTAAAATAGTAATGTTAGAAAAAATTACACCAGAAGGTGATAATATGAATGATATAAAAGATATAATAGAAGAAGTTAAAAGTAGATGTGACATAGTAAGCACAATATCCCAGTATATAGAGCTTAAATCATCTGGGATAAACTATAAGGGACTTTGTCCTTTTCATGGCGAGAAAACACCATCATTTTATGTAAATGAATCTAAGCAAATTTATAAATGCTTTGGATGCGGAGAGGGTGGAGATGTAATTAACTTCGTTATGAAGATGGAAAATCTAGATTTTATTGATGCAGTAAAAGTTTTAGCTCAGAAGTATGGAATTGAAATTAATACTAATATGGATGAAGAATCTAAGAAAAAATTAGAAAAGATAAAAAAGTTCCAAGATATACACACAGAAGCGGCTAGATTTTATTTTTCTAACCTACACACTAAGAAAAATAGTGGATATGCATACCTAAGAAGTAGAGGATTAGATGACAAAATCATAAAAAAATTTGGACTTGGGTATTCACTAGCATCTTGGAATTCACTTATGGACTATTTAACATCAAAAGGTTATAGTAACAAAGATCTTATAGAATGTGGGCTATTAGCACATAAAAAAGAAAGTAACAAAATTTATGATAAATTTAGAAATAGAGTTATGTTTCCCATATTTGATTATAGAGGAAATGTTATAGGGTTTGGAGGTAGGGTACTTGATGATTCATTACCTAAATACTTAAATTCCCCAGATACAATAACGTTTAATAAAAGGTATAATTTATATGGCCTTAATTTCTCAAGGAAAGAAATAAAAAATAAGACTTTGATATTAGTTGAAGGATATATGGATTTAATATCTCTTTATCAATATGGTATAAAAAATGTAGTAGCTACGTTAGGTACGGCACTTACTAAAGAACAAGGTATGTTAATTAAAAGATATGCTGATAATGTTATTATATCATATGATTCGGACGAAGCAGGTATAAAAGCTACATTAAGGGCTATAGAAATATTAAGTGATATAGATATAAATGTTAAAGTATTAAATTTAAAGGATTGCAAAGATCCAGATGAATTTATAAGAAAATATGGAGTTAAAGGATACCAAGAGGCAATAGATGAGTCAATAAATCAAATAATATTTAGAATAAATAATCTAAAAAAACAATTTAATCTAAATAAAGATGAAGATAAGGTTAAATTTGCAAAAGGGGCATCTAAAATAATAAAAAAAGTAAAAAGTCCTGTTGAAATTGACTATTATACTAAATACTTAAGTGATTTAATACAAATAAGTATAGATTCCATAAAAAGGGAAATATATGGAAAAAGTTATAATAAAAATGGAAATAATAAATACCAAAAAAGTAAATATATAAAAAAAGACGAAGTTGTAATAGAAAAACCTAAGATTATAACAAATGGAGAAAAGTTTGTTGAGAAAAATCTTATAAAATTAATGATAGAAGATAAAAAACTAAGAGATATAATCGTACTAAAAGTAAATGACAATGATTTTTTATTAGATGAAAGTAAAGAAATTTTAAATTGGATAATTAAAAATCAAGAATTGGACAAAATAACTATTGACAAAATTAAAAGTTTAAACATATCCGAAGAATACATTAAAGATATAGAAAATATATCATTGAATAATATGAGCTTGAATAATGTCAAGGGTGTAGATGATATTATTAAGAATGTAAAGAAAAATACTCTTAATGAAAAAATGAATAGATTATTAAAAGAACAAAAAGAAATTGAAAAAAATAAAAATAATAGTGACACGAAAGAGGTAGATGGTAAGATTATGGAAATTGCTTTAAAAATCGTGGAAATAAGAAGAATGCTACAAAAGCTTTAATGAAGGGAGGTCTGAGTGTGGAAAATAAAACAAATAAAAAAGAATCAAAAAGAATAACAGCTAAGGGATTAATTGAAAAAGGTAAAAAGCAAGGATCTCTTACTTTAGGGGAAATAATGGAAGCTTTCTCTGAAACTGAACTTGATAAAGATCAAATAGAAAATTTATATGAAACTTTAGGAAACTTAGGTATAGAGGTTATAGAAAGCAAACCTCAAAATGCTGATATTAATTTCTCATCAGATGATGATTTAGATATAGATGTGCTAGAAGATGGTGTAGATGAAGAATTATCAAAAGATGATGCACCTATGGAATTAGAAGCTATAGATTTATCATTACCTAAAGGTATAAGTATAGACGATCCTGTTAGAATGTATCTAAAAGAAATTGGTAAGATACCTTTACTTAAGCCGCATGAAGAAGTAGAATTAGCTAGAAGAATGAATGAAGGGGACGAAATGGCTAAACAAAGACTAGTTGAGGCAAACTTAAGACTAGTTGTAAGTATAGCTAAAAGATATGTAGGAAGAGGTATGCTTTTCCTTGATTTAATACAAGAAGGTAACCTAGGTCTTATAAAAGCTGTTGAAAAATTTGACTATGAAAAAGGATTTAAATTTAGTACCTATGCAACATGGTGGATAAGACAAGCTATAACTCGTGCTATAGCTGACCAAGCAAGAACTATAAGAATACCAGTACATATGGTAGAGACTATAAATAAATTAATAAGAGTATCTAGACAGCTTCTTCAAGAATTAGGTAGAGATCCAAAGCCTGAAGAAATAGCTAAAGAAATGGATATGACAGAAGAAAAAGTAAGAGAAATAATGAAAATAGCTCAAGATCCAGTATCTCTTGAGACTCCAATAGGAGAAGAAGAAGATAGTCATTTAGGAGATTTCATAGAAGATGATGCAGCACCAGCACCAGCAGAAGCTGCAGCATATTCACTACTTAAAGAACAAATAGAAGAAGTTTTAGGATCTTTAAATGAAAGAGAACAAAAAGTATTAAAGTTAAGATTTGGTCTTGAAGATGGAAGAGCAAGAACTCTTGAAGAAGTTGGTAAAGAGTTTGATGTAACAAGAGAAAGAATAAGACAAATAGAAGCTAAGGCTTTAAGAAAATTAAGACACCCAAGTAGATCTAAAAAATTAAAAGACTACTTAGACTAGATTATACCAAAAACTCGCCTTTATATAAGGCGTTTTTTTGCATCTAAGAAATAAGGAAAGGACTATATAAATGAAGTTAACAGATAGATTATTAAAAATAGCATCTTTAGTTACTAAAGGCAAAAAAATTGCTGATATAGGAACAGATCATGGATATATACCAGTACATTTATTAAATGAAGGAAACATAGATTTTGCAATACTTGCAGATGTTAATAAAGGACCGCTTGAAAATGCAAGAAAAGAAGTTAGACATAATAATTTAATTGATAAAGTTGATTTGAGATTAGGATCAGGTATAGAAGTATTAAAGAAAGGTGAAGTTGATGAAGTTATAATAGCAGGTATGGGTGGAATACTTATAAGTGAATTGTTAGAAGCTAATATAGAAGTAGCACAAAGTACTGAAAAATTTATACTTCAACCAATGCAAGCACAAAAAGAACTTAGAAAATATCTATTAAATAATGGATATGAGATATTAGATGAGGTTTTAGTTAGAGAAGATTTCAGAATATATGAAATAATAGTGGCTAAATATACTGGGAAAAATACTAATGTAGAAGATGAAATATTTTATGAAGTAGGAAATAAACTTATAGAAAATAAAGATGAATTACTAAATGAGTTTATAGATAAAAGAATACATACATACACTTCAATACTTAATAAATTAGAAGGAAAAAGTGGAAAAGGGATAGATGAGAAAATAGAAGATAGTAGACTTAATATATCTAAATTAGAAAAATTAAAAACTTTATAAGGGGAATGATATTATGTTACTTAAAAGTCTTATAAAAAATATAGAAGCTAAATACCCATTAAACTTAGCTTATGACTGGGACAATGTAGGCCTTTTAGTGGGTGATTTTAACAGTGATATTAAAAAAGTATTAGTAGTTCTAGAAGCAAATGAAAGAGTTATAGATGAATCTATAGAAAATAATATAGACTTAATAATAACTCATCATCCATTTATATTTAAAAAGATGAATAAAATAAATACATCGGATTTAAAAGGAAGACTTATACATAAATTAATAAAAAATGATATAGCACTTTATTCTATGCATACAAACTTTGATATAGCATTTGATGGTTTAAATGATTACTTCATGGAATTAATGGGATTTGAAAATTGTAAGGTATTAGAAGTTACAAATAACGAAGTATTATATAAGCTAGCAGTTTATGTTCCTGAGACTCATATAGATAAGGTTAAAAATGCTTTAGGAAAAGCAGGAGCAGGTCATATAGGAAATTATAGTCACTGTAGCTTTACATCAAGAGGAGAAGGTAACTTTATGCCTTTAGAGGGCACAAATCCATTTATAGGAACAAAAGGAGAGATAGAATGTGTTAAAGAGGTAAAAATAGAAACTATTGTACCTCAAAAAATATTAGGCGGAGTCTTAAGCTCTATGATAAATGCTCATCCTTATGAAGAAGTAGCTTATGATTTATATAAACTAGAGAATAAAGGAAATTCAGTTGGTTTAGGTAGAGTTACTAAGTTAAAAGAAAAGATTAGTTTAAAAGATTTAAGTAATTCTATAAAAGAAAAGCTAAATATGAAACATATTAGAGTAGTAGGTAGTTTAGATACTACTATAAGTAAAATAGCTTTAGTTACAGGTTCTGGTGCTGATATGGTTAAGAAAGCTCAAAGAAGTGGTTGTGAAGTTATAATAACTGGAGATGTTAAATATCATGATGCACAAGATGCAATAGACATGGGGATGTGTATAATAGATTGTGGGCACTTTGAAACTGAAGATATATTTAAGGATGTTATGAAGAGATTTTTAGATGATATACATGATATAGAAGTTTTAAAAAGTAATATAGATTTAAATCCATTTAAAATAGTATAAAACACAAAAAATAATGACATATTTTTATGTCATTATTTTTTTTACTATTTATTAGAAAACATATCTATATATTAAATATAAGCTTATAGAATGCTTACTAATATGAATAATATACTTTCATTATAGCAAATACTATATATAAATATATGTATGAGGAGAAGTAAATGAAAGATAAAGAAAGTGTATTTTTAAATTCAGATATAAATAAGTTATTTTATAAGTATTTAATTAATAGTGTCTTGGGTATGCTAGCAGTATCGTTCTGTATACTAGCAGATACTATGTTTATAGGACAAGGTATAGGAAGCGATGGATTAGCTGCTTTAAATATATGTATACCTATATTTAATCTATTTAATGGATTAGGGCTTTTGTTTGGTATGGGAGGGGCTACAGCCTTAAGTATAAGTAGAGGAAAAGGAGAAATAGTTGAGTCACAAAGGATATTTACAAAATCTATTATAATAGCTATTTTAGTAGGAATTACATTATCTACTTTAGGGAAAATATTTACTGAGAAAATAGGGTATATACTAGGGGCTAATATAAGTAATATATATATGGTAAAAGAGTATTTAAGTGGTGTTTTAATATTTTCATTTAGTTATATCTTAGCTCATACTACATCAGCTTTTATAAGAAATGATCATAATCCAAGACTTGCTATGATAGCTACTGTAACTAGTGGTTTATCTAATGTTATTTTGGATTATTTACTAATATTTATTTTTGATATGGGTATAAAAGGTGCTGGTTTAGCTACATCAATAGCATCACTTATAAACCTATTAATACTTTTAACTCACTTTATATCTAAAAAATGTAGCTTAAGATTTATAAAATTTAAAATCAATGTAAAAGATATATCAAGGATACTATTTAATGGTTTACCAAGCTTTATTGTTGAAATATCATCTGGAATAGTAATATTTATATTTAACTTGAAATTACTAAATATAGTAGGTAATATAGGTGTTAGTGCATATAGTATAATAGCAAATGTATCTTTAGTAGCAGCAGCTATATTTACGGGGATATCACAAGCTATGCAACCTATAATAAGTGTAAATTATGGTGCAAATAAGATAGATAGAGTAAAGAGAGTAAGAAAAAAAGGTCTGAAGACTTCTATAATTGTTGGATTAAGTTTCTATATTATAGGTATATTATTTCCACAATTTATAGTAGGAGTGTTTACAAGTGAAAAAGGTCAGATTGTAGATATAACTGTGAATGCCATAAGATATTACTTCTTAGCATTTATATTTATGGGGATAAATATAGTTAATGGAGCATATTATCAATCCATGGAACATAGGATATTATCTAATGCAATATCATTATCAAGAGGGATTATACTAATTATAATAGGTATAACTATACTTCCCATATTCTTAGGTGTAAATGGAGTATGGTTAAGTGCTGTGTTTGCTGAAGTATTAACTTTAATTATAACTTATATATATGTATATAAAAAAAAATGACCCTAATTTAAGGGTTATTTTTTTATTTTTAATAGAAGAATTTTTTATTAGATAATACAAATACTATTAATATAGTATATGACATTTAAGGAGGAAAAAGTTCTATGGTAAAGTACTTAGTTAAACGTAAAATGAAAAATGAAGTCAACGTAAAAAGTAAAAAAGCCTTAGTATATACAGGAGGAGTTTTAGTTGGATTAGGGGGCTATTTTGCATATAAGGCTATTAAGAATAAAAGAATGAATAAAAATTTCAATTGTTGTAATGATTATAAAAATGAATCTTATTATTATGATGATTATGATAGCAGAGCTTATTGTTGTGATGAAGACATGGATAGTTTTGACGATGACTTAAAATCCAAAGTAGATGAATTTAATTCAAATAGAATAATAGAAGAAAATTGTACAAATGTAAGTA
Source organism: Romboutsia sp. 1001285H_161024_C4 (assembly GCF_015550185.1). Classification (NCBI taxonomy): domain Bacteria; kingdom Bacillati; phylum Bacillota; class Clostridia; order Peptostreptococcales; family Peptostreptococcaceae; genus Romboutsia; species Romboutsia sp. 1001285H_161024_C4. The sequence continues at coordinate 531,170 of NZ_JADNAJ010000002.1, forward strand.
AAGAAGAGTTAGAAGGATATGTAAATAAAGCAATAGAAGAAAGAGAACATGAAGAACGAGAAGAAAATAAGCATAGACCTGGAGTTGGTATACATTACGATGACATAAAATATTAATATAGTAAAAAGTCTTCCTAAAGATTTTAGGAAGACTTTTTTGATTTATATATATTTTTATATATTAATCTTTTATATTAAATTTTAATGTCCAGTTAAGTCACTTTCATTAAATTTATCACTTATAGGTTTTGTATATTTATTAATAATACCTTTAAATAGTATAGTTAATATTATAGGTATTATTAAGAATACTATTAATACATATATATCCTTTATCAATACTGGTTTGTAAATACCACCTACAGTCTCTCTAAGAGCAGATATAGCATAAGTAAATGGTAAAAATGGGTTTACGTATTGGAAAAATGGAGGAGTAACTTGTATAGGGAAAGTACCTCCTGATGCAGCAACTTGTATAACTAATAGTATTACACCTATTGCTTTTCCTACATTTCCAAATATAGAGACCAATGAGTATACAATAGCTGTAAATACAATACTTGTAAACATTGATAATAATACAAATGATAAAGGATCAATAACTTTAACATTTAGAATATATAAATCACCAGCACTTACGATAAAAGCTTGTATTATAGCTATAGTTAAGAAAGTAAGTCCTCTACCAAAGTATATCTCAAATGGTTTGTAATCTCCATGTACATTAGCAGACAGTAATGACATTAGTAAAAGTACACCAACCCATAAAGATAATACTGTATAAAATGGAGTCATACCAGCTCCGTAGTTAGCTACTGGATATAATTTATCTGTAACTAGCTCTACTGGTTGCTTTAAGAACTCAGCACGCTTTATAGCATCGCTTTTAAGTAAAGATATTAACTCATTAACATCGTCACTTGAGTTTATTTTTTTCATAGCATTAACTAATTCATCAATTGTTGATTTAGCTATAGGTAGTTTTTTTCTTATAAATGATATATTATCTTTCGCACTATCTGATAATGATATCGTAGTATTTAGTATATCCTCAACTTGAGGTAGTTTTGCTTGAGCTTTATCTAACACACTAATAACTTCATTAGCAGTATTGAAACTTCCCTCAAATATGTTATTTATAGGATTTACTATTTTTGAATCAAAATTATTTAAAATTGATGTAGAAATTTGGTTTACATCATTTACAACCTTTAATACACTATTTAACTTATCTAAAGATGGTTTTTCTCCATTTGCAATCTGTCCTTTTATAGCATTTAAAGCGTTAGTAGCATTATTTAAGCTATTATTTATAGACTGTAAAGATGATATAGCATTTTCTAGAGGCCCACCTGGTTTAATAGCATTTAGTTTATTTAAAAAGTCTAGTACTGTATTACTTGTACTTGATAAAGTAGAAAGCTTTGATGATAAGCTATCTATAAGTTGAGGTACATTATCAGCACCGTTATTTATCGCATCTATTATAGATGATATATTTGATGAAGCACTTGATGAAACTTTAGATACTATTTGCAAATCTTCTTTTATTACAGGAGCAACTTTATCTAAGCTACCTTTGCTATCTTGTAAAAATACTTTTACATCTGATGCTAACTTTTTAGTATTAGATATAGTAGAAGTTATTAAAGGAACATCTTTTTTTAATTCCTTAGCAAGATCTTGTACTTTATCTGTAGCATCTGAAGCAAGATTTACAGTTTTATATATATCTTTAAATTTACTTTGAACATCTATAAGTTCACTTTCTAAATTAGATAGCTTTGGAAGTTGATTTTCAAGTTCTATACCTAAATTATTAGATACTTCAAATATAATTTGACTAACAGTTTTTACTACTGTTTGATTAACTTCATTTTGTATAGTTGAAGCACCTTTATCTGTAATTTTAGGGGCTATCGCGTTTATTTTTTCATTAACTGTGTATACTATCTTACCTTTTTTTACTTCATCAGAAGTTAATGAAGTTAAATCTTTAGAAAAGCTTTCTGGAATTTCAACTGAGGCATAATATGTACCTTTTTTAACTCCATTTATTGCGTCAGCTTTATCTACAAATTTCCAACCTAAATTATCATTTTCTTTAAGTTTTTTTACTAATTCATCACCAACATTTATATCCTTACCCCTTATTTCAGTACCTTTATCATTATTAACTATAGCAACTGATATATTTTTAGTACTACCATAAGGATCCCAAGATGCCTTTATATTAAACCAGGCATATAATGATGGTAAGACAGTTAGTCCTAGTATTATTACTAACAATACTTTGTTTGTAAAAATATCCTTTATGTCTTTTTTATATATTTTAAAAATATTTTTCACGTCTTTACACCTCCATGTTGACTAAATAAGGTTAGATTTAGAACTATTTTATATTATATTATTTATACAATAAAAAGTAAAGTTAAAAAATTGTAATATATATTAAAATAGTAAATTTATAATACCTGTATGATCATTGAATATGTTCAAACCTATTAAAATAAGTAATACTCCTCCTATTATTTGAGCAGATGATTTGAATAAATTGCCAATTTTTTTTCCTAATAAAACACCTAAAAAACATACTATAAATGTAACTAAAGATATAGTAAGTGATATAGGAATTATATTTACACTTAAAAAGGAAAAACTAACTCCAACAGCAAGTGCATCTATGCTAGTTGCAATTGACAATATAATGAGATCTTTATTATTTATGTAATATGAAGTAGTATCTTCAGGTTTGTCTTTTGCATCTAAAATCATTTTTAAACCGAGAAAGCTTAGTAAAATTAGAGCAATCCAGTGATCAAATGCTTTTATATAGCTTTCAAAATTTACACCTAATAAATAACCAATTAAAGGCATACCGCCTTGAAATAATCCAAAGAAAAAAGCTACTTTAGAAGCTAGCCAAAAATTTATATTCTTTAGAGTCATACCTTTTGTAAGAGATACGGCAAATGCATCCATTGAAAGTGCAAATGCTGTAAAAAATATAGTTAAAAATCCCATAATATCCTCCTTGTTTAAAGTTATAGCTAATCTTATTTTATAAAAAATATGATAAAAATATTCGTAATTTAGTGATAAGTAGATTAGGCAAAATAAAAACAGCTTAAATATATTAAGCTGTTAATAGTTAAAGCAAAAATTATTATTTAAAATTTATATAAGATTTTATAGTTAAATAAAAAATTAAAGCATCTTTAAAGTTTTTCAAATCAAGATTTAGTATTTCTTTAATTTTATCTAATCTATATATAAGTGTATTTCTATGTAAAAATAATGATGATGAAGTTTTAGAAATATTTTGATCATTTTCTATAAAGCATATTCCTGTATTCAACAAGTTTATATCCATTGTTTTTATAGACTCAAAATCTATCAAATCGTAAAAAGGTCTGTCGTGTTTTATAAAATATATAGATTTATATATTATTAAATCATTTAAAGTTATGTAGTTTTTAAAAAAAGTATTATTTATAAGGAAGTCTTTAGGTATTTCATTAAAAATAGATACTCTAGACTTAAATATATTTATATCATATATTTCACCTAAATTAATAATATAAGTATTTCTATAAGTCTCTGATTCTATTATTTCTGGTGTATGAAAATTAATATCTAATTTATAATCTGAATTTAATATTAATAAATTTTCATATAAAAATAATTTTATATTATCATATAAGTTATATAATATTCCCTTTAAATTATCTAGCTCACAGTCTTGTTGATAGAATATATAAAAATAACCTTTTATATTATCTATAGTTATATCTTCTATAAATTCTATAACATAAGCTTTATCATTAAATGTTACTACATTTTGGTTTTTGCTAATACTTTGATTATTATACTCGAAAAAATTAATTTTTTTATTTGTCTTTCCCTCTATAAATTGTATCAAATTTTGCATGAAGACCACCCCTGAAGTTTTCAATTAAAAAAGTAAGATGATTAATCATCCTACTTTAAATATATCATTAATTTAGAAATATTTATATATAAACTAGAGATTTATTTATAGCTTCTTGTGTTTCTTTATCAAATATATGTATTTTATGTTTATCCATAGCAAGTTTTAATTTATCTCCCATTTTAACTCTATACCTACCATCAAATCTTGCAGTTATACTTTGATTACCTGTTTTTAAGTAAGCATATATTTCAGCACCCATAAGTTCCCCAAGTTCAATAGTAGCTTCAAAAGTACTATCTAAGCTATTTTCGACAAATATATCTTCCATATGTATATCTTCAGGTCTTATACCTAGAACAACTTCCTTACCTATATATCCTTTTTCTATTAAACTAGATGATTCACCTTTATTTAATGCTATATCAAAACCATCAGCTTTTGCATGTATTTCTCCATTTACTTCAGTTAGAATAACATTTATAAAGTTCATTTGTGGAGCGCCTATAAATCCCGCAACGAACATATTGTTTGGTTTATCGTATATTTCTTGTGGAGTATCTATTTGTTGAACTATACCATCTTTCATAACAACTATTCTATCTGCCATAGTCATAGCTTCAACTTGGTCATGTGTCACATATATAAATGTAGTACCTAAAGACTTATGAAGTTTAGTTATTTCTGTTCTCATTGATGTTCTAAGTTTTGCATCTAAGTTTGACAAAGGTTCATCCATTAAGAATACTTTTGGGTTTCGAACTATAGCACGCCCTAGTGCAACTCTTTGCCTTTGACCACCTGAAAGTGCTTTTGGTTTTCTATCTAATAATTGATCTAAGTCTAATATTTTAGCTGCATCCCTAACCTTTTTATCTATTTCATCCTTAGGCAATTTTCTAAGTTTAAGAGCAAATGCCATATTTTCGTATACTGTCAAGTGAGGATAAAGTGCATAGTTTTGAAAAACCATAGCTATATCTCTGTCTTTAGGATCTACATCATTTACTAAATTTTCTCCTATATAAAGTTCACCATCACTTATTTCTTCAAGGCCTGCTATCATTCTTAGCGTAGTAGACTTACCACAGCCAGATGGTCCAACTAGTACTACAAATTCCTTATCTTGTATATCTATATTTACATTTTTTACTGCATTAAATCCATTTGAATATGATTTACATATATTTTTTAAAATTACCTTAGCCATTACCATTTCCCCCTTTTAACAACTATATTTTAATTTCATTTTATATTTTAATAATATCAAAAAAATGTTTTCTTAGTAATGTAAAAAATAACTAAAACTATTTAGATAAAATATACAGATTGTATAAAAAACATAAAAATTTTAAATAACATGTTTAAATAAAAAAACAAAAGGTATATATATAGTATGTTAAAAAGAAACTAAATAAAATTTATATAAATTTGGAGGAATAAAATTATGAAAAAATTTGTTTGTACAGTATGTGGATATATACATGAAGGAGAAACTGCACCAGAGAAATGTCCAGTATGTGGAGTTGGAGCTGATAAGTTTGAAGAAATGAAAGGTGAAATGGTTTGGGCTGACGAGCATAGAATAGGGGTTGCTAAAGGTATAGATGAAGAAATATTAGAAGGACTTAGAGCAAACTTTGTTGGAGAATGCACAGAAGTAGGAATGTATTTAGCAATGAGCAGACAAGCTGATAGAGAAGGATATCCAGAAGTTGCAGAAGCTTATAAGAGAATAGCATTTGAAGAAGCAGAACATGCTGCTAAATTTGCAGAATTATTAGGAGAAGTTGTTGTAGCTGATACAAAAGCTAACTTAAAAGCAAGAGTAGATGCAGAGTATGGAGCAACAGAAGGCAAATTAAAAATAGCTAAGAGAGCTAAAGAATTAGGACTTGATGCTATACATGATACAGTACATGAAATGTGTAAAGATGAAGCAAGACATGGTAAAGCATTCTTAGGTTTATTAGAAAGACATTTTGATGCTAAGTAATATATAGAATATAAAGGCTGCCTTATACAGGTAGTCTTTTTATATATTAATCACTGTTACTATATAAATATAAAGAGGTGAAATTATTGGAATTAAAAAATATAATAGAACATTTTATGATGAATTATGGACTTATAAGTATATTTATAATAGTAGCACTAGAGTATGCTAATGTAACTCTTCCTAGTGAAGTAGTACTTCCAATTGCAGGTATGTTTGCATATAAATATAACTTTGGATTTGTAAATGTAATAGTAGTATCTACTTTAGGTGGGGTTATAGGTTCCTTGCTAAATTATTTTCTAGGATTTAAATTTGGAAAGCCTTTAATAGATACTATAGGTGAAAAGTATCCAAAGACCAAATCAATTATAAACTCATCTTATATTTGGTTAAAAAAGCATGATAAATTATCAGTAATTTTAACTAGAGTAATACCTTATGCTAGGACATTTGTGTCAATAATAGCAGGGTCTATAAAAATGAATATATTTACATTTATGATGTGTTCTGCTATAGGAATAGGGATTTGGAATACTTCATTAATAAGTATAGGTTATGTTTTAGGAGATAACTTAAAATTTGTAATGTCTTTAGTTACTAAATACTCATATATAATGGTTATTTTATTATTAATAATAACTATAGTATATGGATTTATAAAATATAGATTAAAAAATAAAAAAATATGCAAATAAATGTTTAAAACAATGTATATGAGGTATATATATAGTATGTTAAAAGAAAGTAAATAAAATTTATATAAATTTGGAGGAATAAAATTATGAAAAAATTTGTTTGTACAGTATGTGGATATATACATGAAGGAGAAACTGCACCAGAGAAATGTCCAGTATGTGGAGTTGGAGCTGATAAGTTTGAAGAAATGAAAGGTGAAATGGTTTGGGCTGACGAGCATAGAATAGGGGTTGCTAAAGGTATAGACGAAGAAATATTAGAAGGACTTAGAGCAAACTTTGTTGGAGAATGTACAGAAGTAGGAATGTATTTAGCAATGAGTAGACAAGCTGATAGAGAAGGATATCCAGAAGTTGCAGAAGCTTATAAGAGAATAGCATTTGAAGAAGCAGAACATGCTGCTAAATTTGCAGAATTATTAGGAGAAGTTGTTGTAGCTGATACAAAAGCTAACTTAAAAGCAAGAGTAGATGCAGAGTACGGAGCAACAGAAGGAAAATTAAAAATAGCTAAGAGAGCTAAAGAATTAGGACTTGATGCTATACATGATACAGTACATGAAATGTGTAAAGATGAAGCAAGACATGGTAAAGCATTCTTAGGTTTATTA
>NZ_JADNAJ010000002.1:538504-622458 GCF_015550185.1 Romboutsia sp. 1001285H_161024_C4
TTGATGCTATACATGATACAGTACATGAAATGTGTAAAGATGAAGCAAGACATGGTAAAGCATTCTTAGGTTTATTACAAAGACATTTTGATGCTAAATAAATTATAATATATTTAAAGGTTGTCTAAACTTAGGCAACCTTTTTTTACGCTTAAGGAAATTATGATATTTTAAAAATGTGGATAAATATTGTAGTTAGGTAATATGTGAGTTAAAGTTACAATAGCTAATTAAAAGGACCTATAATTTTAAATAGTTATATTTTTGAAATAATTGTATTATATAGACATATTGCAAAAAATAAGGTAATATGTATGAGTAAAAAGTCGAAAGTTTTAAAAGAGGTGGTTATAAATGACAAATCCAGATGCAATAGCAAAAGAAGTGTCGAGTAAGGTACAACAAATGAGTAAAATGCCACTTGATACACTTATTGAAAAATTTATAGGATGGGTTACTGAATATGGAATAAAGCTTATAATAGGTCTTATAGTTATATCTATAGGATTAAAGATTATAAAAAAGGTAGTAAAACAATTTGGAGTATTTTTAGAAAAAAGAGATGTTGATATAACATTAAGAAGATTCATACAGTCATTAACAGCAGGTGTGTTAAAAGTTATATTATTTATAGGAATTCTTGGCTATTGGGATGTTAAATTGACAGGTCTTGCAGCGATTGTAGCTTCTGGTGGGGTTGCCATAGGTTTAGCCCTTCAAGGCAGTTTATCTAACTTTGCAGGTGGTTTTATAATATTATTACTTAGACCATTTAAAGTAGGGGATTATATACAAACTGGAGTTTATGAAGGTACAGTTGAAGAAATAGGGTTATTCTATACTAAATTGACAACTATAGACAATAAGTTAATATTAATACCAAATGGAACATTGTCAAATGGTAGTTTAATAAACTATTCAGCAAAGGAAGAAAGAAGAGTTGATTTAACATTTAGTGTAGGATATGAAAATAATATACTCCATGTTAAGGAAGTATTAACGGATATCGTAAAAAAACAAGAGTTTGTTTTAGATAATCCTAAACCATTTATAGGTGTTAGTGCTCATAGTCCAAGTTCTGTTGACTTTATAGTTAAAGTATGGTGTAAATCGGAACATTATTGGGATATACATTTTAGCCTATTAGAGAAGGTCAAATTAAGATTTGATGAAGAAAATATAAGCATACCTTATCCACAAATGGATTTACATGTGAAAAAGGAAGATTTAGGTCTATAAATAAAAGCTAATACGGAAGTTTATCTGTATTAGCTTTTATTTATTTTAATTAATATATTAGAAGGAGCTATTTAAAGGTTAAATGGCAGCAATTGTTATATGAAGTTTTAGTCAAAATATGGTGAATTTAAGTGAAAATAGTGTATACTATAATATATAATAGACATAAGGAGAAATAGATTATGGAATATATTCAAGAATTAAATCATTTTGCACAAAACTATTGGATTTTAACCATGATAATAGGATTACTAGCAAGCTTTATTGAAAGCTTTTTACCTATACTTCCTCTTATGGCTATAGTAGGAGCTAATGCACTTTTACTTGGGCTATTTGGAGGTCTTGTACTATCTTGGATAGGATCTGGTTTAGGTACTGCATTGCTATTTTTAATTATTAGTAGATTTAACGATAATAAGTTATTTAATAAATTTAGAAATAAAAAAGTAGATAAAGCAATAAAATGGATGGACAAAAAAGGATTTAAGTTACTATTTTTTGCTTATTCTTGTCCCTTTGTACCAAGTTTTTTAGTAACAATAGCATCTGCATTTTGTAAAGTGGATCCTAAATGTTTTATACCTGCAATGCTATCAGGAAAGTTTATAATGTTTTTATTTATAAGTTATCCAATGAGTGACATAAAAGGTTTTATAAACAGTCCTGTTAAAATATTAGTATTTTGTTTATTAGTATTTTTATCATGGACTATAGGTAATAAAGTTAAGAAAAGTTTAGAGAATCATGAAAAAGATAATGAAACTGAAAATGTATAGAATATATAAAATAACCCATCTAATATTAGGTGGGTTATTAAAGTAATATATAAAATCTATATCCTAGTAAAAATATAACTATAAAGTTTAAAGCTTTGCATATTAACTTTTCTGTCTTAGAATTAGTTTTTATAGGAAGGAATGAAAAATTAATGGTTATAGGGTAAAAAATCTCTATACCTTCCTTAGTTAGCAGATCTAAAACTAGATGAGATACATATCCTACTAAAAAGCCGCAAGATACACATATAAATACTATATTACTATCTGTAGATTTTATTAAAAAATTGAAACCATAAGCAAGTAAAGATATAAAAATTAGACTATGTGTAAAGCTCCTATGCCTAAATCTAGAACCAAAATATTTATATATAATAGGATATCTTTTACTTATATAAGAACCTCTCATATCGATATCAGGATATAATGAACCTATATATGCAAAATATGTGTATATTAAAAGCAAAATAGCTTTATAAAATACACTATAATTATTTAAAAATGTTTTATATAAATAAGGGAGCGCTAAAAGTGCAAATATATAGCCTCCCTTAGTATGAGTTTCTTTTACCATTAAACCTCCTAGGTGATAGTATAATATTATTGATAATTATATTTGTATTAATTATATAGTAAATTGTAAAAATTTTCAAAAACTATTTTTAAAATATAATTTTAAAAGGATTGAATATACTTAAAATCTACAAATTATTATAAATTTTTATTTTAGATTTTGAATATAGTTTTCTTCCGCTTTACTCCAATTTATAATATTAAACCAATTATTTATATATTCGGCCCTTTTATTTTGATACTTTAGATAGTAAGCATGTTCCCATACATCGATTCCAATTATAGGTTTTAAGTTTAATGTAATAGGAGTATTTTGATTTTGAGTAGTTATAATCGATAGATTTCCAGAGTCATCAGATACAAGCCATGCCCATCCAGATCCAAATACACTTAGTGAAGCTTTATTAAATTCATTTTTAAAATTATCAAAAGATTTAAAGTCTCTGTTTATGGCACTTTTTAATTTTCCATGTAATTTTTTCCTATTAGGAGACATTATTTCAAAGAAAAATTCATGATTATATACTCCTCCACCATTATCTTTTATAGTTTTAGCTATTTCACTAGGCAAACAATCTAGACAAGTTAATAAATCAGAAATACTACAAGCATAAAGGTCAGGGTATCCTTTTATGGCATTATTTAATTTATCTAAGTAAGATTTATAATGTTTATCATAATGTAAGATCATAGTCTCTTTGTCTATATAAGGTTCAAGAGAATCATAAGAATAAGGTAGAGGCATAGGTTCTTTGGGGGTATATATTGGAGATAAAGAGAAAATATTTTGTGGATTAAAAAATATAGTTAATAATAAAGTTATAAATAAAAATTTTTTCATAAAATCACCTCATAATTAGTATGTTTACTATTTATAAAAAAATTTACAAAAGGTATAATAATTTATAAATTTAAATATAAATAACAAAATTATTATATATTATTTATAAATGATATAAAAAAAATCTTTTATACTTGAAAATAAAAATAAAGGTATATATACTATTAATAATAAAAGTGAATAAAATAAAAAGGGTAGAGGTCGCAATATTTAAAAGTACTAATGAGGAGTTAAGCGCGTAGAATCATTAGGAAAGGAACTATTGCCGAAGGGTATAGCTGATGCTTTAAGGTTATATGCCTGGGGGTACATAAAATATATGTATCACTGTCACAATTTATTTTGTGAAGAGCTACATTTGAGAAAAATTTATACATAGGTATAGTTATATTGCTGTGTCTAAAAAGTTAATGTATAACTTTATGTAAAAATTTATAAGTCTTGAGTGTATACTCAAGACTTTTTTACGCTTTAGGAAAATATGATACTTTAAAGAATGTGGATAATTATTGAAGTTGAGTAATACCAATCAGTTTGCAGAGCGTAAAAAAGACATTTTGAGCAACGGACGAAGTCGTTGGCGACATGAGCGAAGCGAATTTTTTATACCCTTATATTCACTAGAGACTAAACAATTTTAAGGGGGAAGTTTTATGAGAAGCAAGAGAAATTTTAGGGTATTATTAATGACTATTATAATTTTTATGATGTCTATGCCATTAGTATTTGCAGGGGGGGATGATATATCAACTATAAATTCAGAAAGACTTAAGATGATAACTTTAATACCACCATTAGTTGCTATAGTTTTAGCATTTATAACTAAGAATGTAGTAATATCGTTATTTGTAGGTATATTTTCAGGAAGCTTTATAATAAACATGTCATCTGGAAATGTTATAGTTGCTTTTGTTAATGCATTTTTAGATATAGTAAATAGGGCATTAAATTCATTAGCAGATCCATGGAATGCAGGTATAATACTTCAAGTTTTAGCTATAGGTGGGGTTATAAGCCTAGTAGCTAGAATGGGTGGTGCAAAAGCTATAGCAGAGAGCCTAGCCAAAAGATCAAAGACCGCTAGAGGGACTCAACTTATAGCATGGTTTTTAGGATTATTAGTATTCTTTGATGATTATGCAAATTCATTAATAGTTGGTCCTATAGTTAGACCAGTAGCAGACAAAATGAAACTATCAAGAGAAAAACTAGCGTTTATAATAGATGCTACAGCTGCACCTATAGCTGGGCTTGCTATAATATCTACATGGATAGGTCTTGAAGTTGGACTTATAAATGATGCATTTAACGGTATAGGAGTAGAAGCTGATGCATTTGGAGTATTTTTAAATACCATACCATATAGATTTTATAATATATTAATATTAGCATTTATAGTTATATCAGCAGTTCTAGCTAAGGATTTTGGACCAATGAGAGAAGCTCAAATTAAAGCCCGAAGTGTTAATAAAAATAATAACAATTCAAACAATGTTAGTAATGATAATTCTGATTTAGAGCCAAAAGAAGGTATAAAATTAAGTTCATGGAATGCAATAATACCTATAGGAACATTAATAATAGCTGCGTTAATTTCTTTTTATTATAGCGGATACACAGCAGCTATGAACTCAGATAACCAAAATCTAATACAATTATTTACTAATTCTCCATATTCATTTGATGCTATAAGAGAGGCGTTTAGTGGAGCAGATGCTTCGGTTGCATTATTCCAGTCAGCTTTATTTGCAAGTATTGTAGGCATAGTTCTTGGAGTTAGTAAAAATATACTTACAATCTCTGAAGCTATAGATGCTTGGATAGATGGAATGAAGGGACTTATTATGACTGGGGTTATATTAATACTTGCATGGTCATTAAGTTCTGTTATAAAAGAACTAGGAACAGCTAAATACTTAGTAACATTATTATCTGGAACACTACCAAATTTTTTATTACCAAGTGTAGTATTTATACTTGGAGCCATAATATCATTTGCTACAGGAACAGCTTATGGAACAATGGGAATACTTATGCCTCTTGCAATACCACTAGCTCATTCTATAAACCCAGAAATGTCGTTTATAGTAGCTAGTACTAGTGCAGTACTAACAGGCGCTATATTTGGAGATCACTGCTCACCAATATCTGACACTACAATAATGTCATCAATGGGAGCTGGATGTAATCATATAGATCATGTTAATACACAGATGCCTTATGCATTATTTACAGCCGTAATAACAGTATTATTTGGATATATACCGGCAGGACTTGGTATACCTGTTTATATAGTATTACCAATAGCTTTATTAGCTACATTTATAGGTATACATGTATTAGGTAAGAAAACGTATGAAGAAGTTGATAATATTATTTATACTATGGATTAGTTTTATTTAAAATAATAGAGTTTGTATTATATAGAATAATAATTATAAAATAAGATAATAATAATTGTAAAAAAAGAAAACGTAAAATATATTTTACGTTTTCTTTTCATCTAAAAGCAAGGAGTTATTCTATGGGATATATAAATTTTGAAGAAGAAAAGGCCGTAGTGAATGAACAATTATCAAATAGAAAAAAAAATAACGAAACATTTTATAAAGATGCAACTACAAAAAAAATAGAACTAAATGATTATGATAATAATTCAAAATATAGCTATAATAAAATAAAAGATAAACTAATCGGCAAAGATGGTATATTTGACGAACAAGATTTTTATGAAATAGTAGAGCAAGATATAATTTGCGCTAAATTTAGAAAATGTGATTTTAAAAATATTAAATTCAAAGACTGCACATTTATAGGTTGTACTTTTAATGATTGCAATTTTAGCGGTGGAGGAGTTGTATTTGAAAATTGTATATTCATAAAAGAAGGAAGTGAAAAACGACCTTCTTTAAATAAAAAAGACAATATAGGGTGTAGTTTCTATAATTGTGATATATATGCAAAATTTTTAAATAGTGACTTATCATATTGTATTTTCGAAAAATGTAAGATTAGTAACACAAGTTTTGAATTAACATATTTAAAATCTTCAATTATAATAAATAGTGAAATTGATATGTTTGAGATTATAGATTGTGATCTTTCAGGCTTTAAAATTTCAAATACATATATACAAGATATAATGTTTGATGATAAATTTACAACTAAATTTGATGCTAAAACATTTTTTGATAAAATTGAACCTAGAGTTAAGGATAAAAATGAATATGAAGGTATATATATGACATATAAAACTTTGTCCGAAAAATTTAAGGAAAATAACTTGAATAATAATTTTGGAGAATATTATTATATAGGGAAATGTACACAAAGAAAATGTGTTAAATTTTTACCTAAAATAAATTCGTATATATATTGGTTAGCATGTGGGTATGGAGAAAGACCTTGGCTTTGTGTATTATCATCTTTAGTAATAATGATAATATTTGCATTTATATTTTTAGCAGTAGGTATTGAGTTAGATGGACAGGTTATAAAATATAGTTTAAGTAATATTGGTACATGGAACCTAAAACAGTTTATTAAAGATTTTAATGAGGTTATAAATTTAAGTGTAGGTATGTTTGGAGCTGTTGGGTTTAACAATTCAAAGCCCACAGAAGTAGCATACATGGTAGCAAATATTGAAATGCTTGTAGGAATCATTATGATGGGAGTAGGTATAGGAACTCTAACGAGAAAAGTTGTAAGATAGTAATATATATAAAAAGAACGTAGAATTATCTACGTTCTTTTTTTTATATATTATGCTGCAGAAGATTCTTCTGTTCCACGTATCTCATCAGCAGTAAGTATTTTTGTATTTTTGAATAATGTATGTCCTATTAAAGCACCTATTATACTAACTACTATACATCCAACAGCAGCTATTAAAGCAGGAGTTCCGTTTTGACCAACTGCAACAGCGAAACCAGCTATAGGAGTTGCCATACCAGGAACACTTATTGCAAGTGGTGCAACATAAGAACTTACTAATGCAACTACAACACCTGATAATGCTCCACCTATAAAGTTAGTAACAAATACTGGTATTGGGTTAGCAGTTATTATATCTGATTGAGTTAAAGGCTCTATAGCAACAGCTATTGTATCTTTCTTTGAACCAAATTTCATTTTTGAGAAGAATACGAAGTTCATGAAAGAAGAACCAAATACTGCTAATGCACCTATTGCCATTGGAAGACCTGTTAATCCTATTATAGATGTTAAAGCCATTGATGATAATGGAGCAGTAGCAACAACTGTTATTAAACCACCAAGTATTATACCCATTAATATTGGAGATGTAGTAGAAGCAGCTGTTAAAGCTTGTCCTATTTGCATTAATGTATCATTAACTATAGGATCCATAAATCCTGCTATTGCTCTTGTTAAAGGAGCAGCAATTAATATTATAACTATTAAATCAAGACCAGCAGGAGTTTTCTTTTCTAAGAACTTAACAACGAATGATATTAAGTATCCTGCAACGAATCCTGGAAGTATTCCAAATCCTGAAACTGTTAAACCAACTAATACAGCGTATACTGGAGATACACCTAATGCTAAAGGTACTAATATAGCAGCAGCTACACCACCTAAAGAACCGTTGGCAGCTCCGACTTTCTCTAAGAAAGATATACCAAATTGTTGTCCAAATAAAGAAGCGTGGAATGCCTCAACTAAGAAACTTGCGCAAGCAGCACTTGCTAATGCACCCATTGCCTTCATTCCGTGAGGTGCTTTGTAACTAAATAATGTGAATAATGCCAGTACAACTAATAATAATGCTGTACTCGTAAGTATTTGCATCATGCTAATTTTCCTCCTAAATATATAAATGTAATGTTTTTTTCTTAAGGTACTGTTTTCCTTAATGTCATATTAACTTAAAGAAATCTTAAGACAATTTTGATTATAAAGCACATTTCGACAATTGTAAATAGTTTTGTTAAAAAAATGATAAAATTAAAGAAAAAATGTACTGTTATTTTAAAAAATATAAGAAAGTTTACAGTAAATGTTAATTAAATTTTAAAAAATGAAAATATTAACTTTAAAGGATATTGAATATAGAAAGTATAATAAAAAAATAAATTGTTATTTTAAAATACAATAAAAATATATAATATAAACTATAACACATAATTTTGTCTAAATAAAACTCTTATGATAATATGTAGGTATAAATTAACTAAATTACAAGGAGAAAAAAATGACAGGAAACGAAAGAATAAAAATATTTATGCAACTACAAAATAAAAACTTAAAGTTTCAAGATATAGCAGATAAGATGGAGATAAAACCACAAACATTAAGAAGTTATTTAAATAAAAAAGGGTACAAATTAACAAATGGAAAGTACGAATTAAAAGATGACATAAAAGAAGAGAAAAAACAAATAGAATTTAATGAAATTAAAAACACTAAAGTAGAAAAAAAGGAAAATGTAAAAAAAAATAATACTAAAAGAAAAACACAAAAACCTAAAAGAGATAAGAAAGTAAATTTAACACCTGAGGATATGGACAAGTTATGTGAGGTATATGATTGGTACTTACAAGTTAGGGATGTTAAGGCAATAAAGCCTAAGACAAAAACTTCTAAAAAAGACATAGTAATAGAAAAAAATAATATAGATGAACTAAAATCAACTAGCATAAGGGTAGATAAAAAAATATGGGAAGATTTTGAAAGGTTATGTAGTAATTCAAGTTTTACTAAACAAGAAATAATAACTCAAGCATTAAAAAACTTTTTAAAGGAAAATAAACATTTACTATAAAGGGTTAAGTATACAAATAAAAAAGAGGGGATTGAAGTGAATAAATCGTATTTATATGATTAATAATAAGGTTAAATAAAAAGGGGTGGTAAACATGAATGAAAATAATTACAATAAAGAAGAGATAGACTTTGAAAAATTAAACTCAACATTAGCTAACCCTGATTTTGCAAATTGGTACTACAATGAGTTTATGGTAAAAGACAATGTCGTTTCTATTGATGAATTTGTAAACATAATAAATACTTATAATTCAAATAATATTCAAAGTTAATAAGTAAGGCTTTAAATAGACATTCCTATATTAGACAGTGTTAAAGATGTAAAAGTTATATACATTAAATATGAGGAAAAATAAAATTATGATTAAAAATGATGAAAAACCTATTGTTAAGTTTATATTATAAGCTATACAGTAGGTTTTTTTATTTAGTGACTGTAAATGTTTTAAAAATATATATATGTATTGTATAATTATTTATATTATATAGGAAATTAATAGTAATAAACTTAGATTAAAATTAAGGAGATTGGCATGAAGGTTTTAATTGTTGAGGATAATTCTAAACTTTTAGAAAGTCTAGAGGAGGAACTAAAAAATCATTTTGAAGTAGATTCATGTAGTTTTGGAGAAGAAGCCATATACAATATTAAACAAAATATATATGATTTAATTATACTAGACTTAATGTTACCTGATATATCAGGATTAGATATATTAAAGTCTATAAGAAAAGATGGAATAGATACATTAGTACTTATTTTAACTGCTAAAGAAAGTTTAAATGATAAGGTATCAGCATTTGAGATAGGAGCAAATGATTATCTAACAAAGCCATTTTATATGGAAGAATTAGTAGCAAGAGTATATGCAATGTTAAGGACTAATGGAAAAATAAAATCTAATAATAAAATTGTATTTAAAGATTTATATTTAGATACAAATAATAAAACTGCATCTATAAATGGTGAAGATTTAAATCTTCAAAATAAGCAGTTTAATTTAATTGAGTATTTTATAATAAATAAAGGAACAATACTTTTAAAGGAACAAATATATGATAGAATTTGGGGAATAGATTCAGATGCTACTATAGAAATAGTTGAAGTTTATGTTAGCAATTTAAGAAAGAAGCTTAGCAAGTACGGATATGATAACTATATAAAAACTAAAAGAAAAGTAGGTTATATATTTGATGATAAATAAAAATGTATTTAGTAAAACTAAAAATCGTTTAATAAAAATAAATATAGCTGTAGTAGTAGCATTTCTTATAATATTTTCTATATTTATATATTCTTACTTTAAAGGACTTACATATAGCAATATAGACAAAAATCTTAAAGCTGAATTAGAAAATATAACTATGCAACTTAATAATAGATCTATATTTTATCCAATAGTGTTAAAAGACCCAAGTAATATGGTCTATGTTTATGAAGGAAATAGAATAAGATATTACACAGAAAATGGCTATTTTAATGAACTATTACCAAGACCTAAAAATAATAAGAATGATACTTTCTTTACGTACACTGAAAATGGATATACTTTTAGAGAATTAAACATTGATATTGGTAAATATAAAATACAAATAATAAGAAATATAGATTCGGAAAGAAACTCGTTAAAACAACTTATATTTGTATTTATAATAGGAGTATTAGTAGCTGTAATAATAACATATTTTGTAGCACTTTATTTAACTAAAAAAGCACTAATACCAATAGAAACTGCTTGGAATAATCAAGCTAAATTTGTTCAGGATGCATCTCATGAGCTTAGAACTCCAATAGCCATAGTATCTTCAAAGTTAGAAAGCTTATTAAAGCATCCAGATAGTACTATATCTGATGAAGTTGAATCTATAGCTGATGCTATGAAAGAAACAAGAAGAATAAAGAAGATGATAAGTGATTTATTATCATTAAGTAAAGAAGATAGTACTAATGATATTATAAAAGAAAATGTAGATATAAATATAATGATAGATGAGATAAGTAAAAATTATGCAGATATAGCAGAGATTCAAGAAAAAGAATTTCATACTAATATTAAATTAAAGAATAAAAAAATATTTACAGATAAAAATAAGTTAAGACAGTTATTATTAATATTTATAGATAACTCTTTTAAATACACAAAAAGTGGGGATAGTATATCAATAAGTGCTTATGAACAAAATAACGATATTATAATATATATAAAAGATACTGGAATGGGTATAAAAAAAGAAGATATCGATTATATATTTGACAGATTTTTTAGAAGCAATAGTATAAGACATAAAGATATAGATGGCTCAGGAATAGGATTATCTATTGCAAAAATGATTGCTATAAATCTTGGTATAACAATAACTGTAGATTCTAAAGAAAATGAGTATACATATTTTAAACTAACGATCCCTAGATAAACAAATTGTTTAGTGATATATATAGGGGGTATATAAATAATATAAATTAATGTTACAAATAATAACTATATTGTAATATAATTCATATTATAGATAAGAGAGTATTTAGGAGGTAAGAAAATGGCTAAAATAATAAAAACATCACAATTTAAAGGGGAAGTAGAAGAAAGTAAAGGGGTAGTTGTAGTAGATTTCTTTGCAACTTGGTGTGGACCTTGTAAAATGTTAGCACCAGTATTTGAATCATTAGGAAATGAAATGGATGATGCAAAATTTATAAAAGTTGATATAGATCAAAGCTTAGAAATAGCTCAAAAATTTAATATATCTACTGTACCAACAATGATGATATTTAAAGATGGAAAACCAGTAGAATCATTAGTAGGATTTATGCCAAAAGAAGCAATTAAATCAAAAGTTAAGTCACATTTATAAAATGATAGGTGGTTAATATGAGATATGATATGGCAATAATTGGAAGTGGACCAGCAGGACTTTCTGCTGCAATAAATGCAAAAATAAGAAATAAAAATATAATAGTATTTGGAAATGATAATTTAAGTAATAAATTAGTAAAAGCTCCATCAATAGAGAATTATCTAGGATTTTATGATATAAGTGGAGAAGATTTAAGAGATAAATTTAAAGCACATATAGAAAGCATGGATATTGAAATAGTAGATAAAAAAATAAATAACGTATATGCTATGGGAGATTACTTTGCTTTAATGTCAGGGGATGAAATGTTTGAAGCTACTACAGTTATACTTGCAACAGGTGTAGAGTATGGTAAGCCAATAAAAGGTGAAGAAGAATTTCTAGGTAAAGGTGTAGGGTATTGTGCAACATGTGATGCTCCTTTATATAGAGATAAAAAAGTAGCTATAATAGGTTATAATAAAGAGTCTGAAGAAGAAGCTAACTTCTTAAGTGAAATAGCATCAAAGACTTACTTTATACCTATGTATAAAAGAGAAGGTCTTATGAGATCTTCAGATGGTTTAGATAGTTCTATAGAAGTTATAAATGATAGACCTGTTCAAATCCATGGAGAAAATTTAGTAAATAAAGTAGAATTAAAACAACAAGAAATAGACGTAGATGGAGTATTTGTAATAAAAGATAGTGCTTCGCCTAAATCATTAGTGCCAGGAATAGAGACAGAAGGACCACATATTAAGGTTGATATTAATATGAACACAAGTATAAATGGATGCTTTGCAGCAGGAGACTGTGTTGGTAAACCATATTCTTATATAAAGTCAGCTGGTCAAGGTCAAATAGCAGCATTAAATGCAGTAGCTTATTTAGATAAATTAAAAATAGAACAAAAAAAGAATAATTAATAAAAAAAGCACTTAGATTAAAATCTAAGTGCTTTTTTTATGCCATATTTCAATACATCTGTTATAAAAAATACTTTTACAATAAATGTAGATATGATACAAGCTAATATTAATAAAGAGATAAGTTAATAATTATATTAATAACTTACCTATAAAATAAATTAACATAATAAAATAAAATTAAAAGACACTTAGAAAAGTTAGTAAAATAACTAAAATCAATGGTTTAAGTTAAATTGAATTTATTGTAAAATTAGAAATTTGCAAATGGAAAAATTAATTATGCAAAAAATGACTTGAAAAGTATTGAAAATATAGTTATAATGAATAAAAAAGAAATATTAATTCAAAAATATTTATTAGCCAGTAATTTTTGAAATATATAATAATATTTTTAAAAAGGGCAATTATATAAAAGTATTTATAATTAATTTAGGAGGGATTGAAATTGGAAAATTTAAATAGCTTAATATTAAGCATTAACGATTTTATATGGACATATATATTAATAGCTATGTTAGTAACACTTGGAATTTACTTTAGTGTTAAGACTAAGTTTGTACAATTTAGATATTTTAAAGAAATGTTTAAGCTTTTAGGAGAAGGTGCATCTAAGGAAAATAAAAAAGAAGGACAGGTATCGTCGTTTCAAGCATTTTGTATAAGTACTTCATCTAGAGTTGGAACAGGTAACATTGCAGGGATTGCTATGGCTGTTGTAGTTGGAGGACCTGGTGCTATATTTTGGATGTGGATAACAGCATTAATAGGTTCTGCATCAAGTTTTGTTGAAAGTACATTAGCACAGATATTTAAGATAAAAGACAAAGATGGATTTAGAGGTGGACCTGCTTATTATATAGAACAAGGGCTAAACAAAAAATGGATGGGAATATTATTCTCTATTCTAATAACTATATGTTTTGGATTTGTATTTAATGCTGTTCAAGCTAATACAGTTTCACTTGCATTTAATTCAGCATTTGGAATTGATAGATTAACTATAGGGATAATAATTACAATACTTACAGCAATAGTTATATTTGGAGGAGTTCATAGAATAGCTAAAGTATCTGAGATAATAGTTCCAATATTTGCAGGACTTTATATATTAGTAGCGTTATTTGTAGTTGTAATAAATATAGGTGAAATACCAAATGTACTTAAGCTTATAGTTGAAAATGCCTTTAATTTTAGAGAAATGTCAGTAGGTACGACAGCAGGAATAATACTTACTGGAGTAAAAAGAGGACTATTCTCAAATGAAGCTGGTATGGGTAGTGCACCAAATGCAGCAGCAACTGCAGATACATCACATCCTGTTAAACAAGGATTAATACAAACACTTGGAGTATTTACAGATACTATCTTAATTTGTACATGTACAGCATTTATAGTACTTTTATATCCAGGATACTCAACTAGTGGATTAAGTGGAATAGAGTTAACTCAAGCAGCACTATCTTCTCATATAGGAAGTTTTGCACATATATTTATAGCTTTATGTATATTCTTATTTGCTTTTAGTTCAATAGTAGGTAACTATTACTATGGAGAATCAAATATAGAGTTTATGAATAGCAATAAAACTGTTTTAAATATATTTAGAGTGTTAGTTGTATGTATGGTTTTATTTGGTTCAGTAGTTCAAGTAGATGTAGTTTGGAATTTAGCAGATGTATTTATGGCCCTTATGGCTATAATAAACTTAATAGCAATAGCTCTTTTAGGAAAATATGCTTTTATAGCACTTGAAGATTATACTAATCAAAAGAAAAATGGAATTAAAAGTCCAGTATTTGATGCATCAAATATAAAAGGACTTGAAAATGTTCAGTGTTGGAACAATACTGAAATAAGAAAAACAAAGAGTATGTAATATTGAATAAATTTAAGTGCCTTTTAATTAAAAGGCACTTTTTTAGTTAAAATCATTAATTTTAATTATAATTCATAGCTTTCTAGGTATCTACAAAAATCATGAAACTCATCTATATTTTTAATTTCTTGTAAGTTTCTAATATCAATAATTACATTACTAGGAATATGCAACATAAACTCCATATCAAATAGCTCACACTCTATAAATCCTTTTTTGTAGTCATATTTATAAGGTATATATTTATTGAAATTTTTTTCAAAATACTTTATTTTAGCATAACATAACTTGTGTATATAAAATAATAAAGCTAGAGTTGAGTGATTTTTAGCAAACTTATTGGAAAAATATTTAACTTTAGGGTATTTCTTATGGTTTGATTCCCAATATAAATCATCATTTAATTGAAGGTTATATTTTTTTAGTAGATTATATTTTTCTTTAGAAAGATATTCGGTTTCTTTTAACATAAATTCCTCCAGTATTAAGAGAATTTAATATATTATTACTACTTAATAATATGAATATTGAAAATTTTAAATACATAATATAAGCTTTTTCTATAATGAAGTTAAATTATATATAGATATTAAATATATAAATTTTGTAGTTACTAAATAGTTAAAATTAAAATCTTGTGGTAAGATAAAGTAAATTAATAGAATTAAAATTAATTAAGATCTAAATACTCCAAAGGATATATTATGCAGTTAGGAGGGTTATAAATGAATATTACACCGTTAGATATATTAAATAGGTATTATGGATATACAAACTTTAGAAAAGGGCAAGAAGATATTATAAATTCTATAATTAATAATAACGATGTGCTTGCTATAATGCCAACAGGAGGAGGTAAATCCATATGTTATCAAATACCTGCCATGGTACTAGAGGGAATAACTATAGTTGTATCTCCTCTTATATCACTTATGAAAGACCAAGTAGATACACTAAAGGTTATGGGAATAGAAGCTGAGTACATAAATAGTTCTCTTTCAAATAGTGAATATGAAAAAGTACTTAACAATATAAAAAATGATAAATGCAAAATATTATATGTAGCACCAGAAAGGTTAGATAGTTCTGATTTTTTAACAGTAATATATGATAAAGTTGTATGTCAAGTTGCAATAGATGAGGCACACTGTGTATCACAATGGGGACATGATTTTAGAGTAAGTTATAAAAAAATACCATATTTTATAAATAACTTAAGAAATAGACCAATAGTAACGGCTTTTACAGCTACAGCAAGTGATGAAGTTAGAAAAGATATAGTAGAAGTACTTAATTTAAATAATCCAAAAGTATTTATATCAGGGTTTGATAGAGAAAATTTATCTATAAATATAATTAAATCCCCTGCTAAAAATAAATACTTATTAGATTATGTTAAAAATCATGAAAATGAATGTGGGATAATATATGCATCAACTAGAAAAGAAGTAGAAAATATACATGATGGACTTTTAAAAAGAGGTTATTTAGTATCTAAATATCATGCAGGTCTTAGTAATGAAATAAGAAAAGAAAATCAAGAAAAGTTTATAAATGATGATATTAAGATAATGGTAGCAACAAATGCTTTTGGTATGGGAATAGATAAACCAAATATAAGATGGGTAATTCATTATAATATGCCACAAAGTATAGAAAACTACTATCAAGAAATAGGTAGAGCAGGAAGAGATGGCGAAGAAAGTGAGTGTATATTATTATTTGCTCCACAAGATGTTCATACGCAAAAATATTTAGTGGAAGCGTCCATAGAAAATCCTCAAAGAAAGATAGCTAAATATACTAAACTTCAGCAAATGGTAGATTTAATATATACTAGTGATTGCTATAGAAAATGTATACTAGATTATTTTGGAGAAACTATGGAAGATGAATGCAATAACTGTAGCAACTGTTTAAATGATGGAGAGGTAGTAGATAAGACACTAGATGCTATGATGGTAATATCTTGTATTGCTAGAATGAAAAGAAGCTATGGAATAACCATGATAGTCGATGTTCTTAGGGGTTCTAAAAATAAAAAAGTATTAGAATTAGAATTTGATAAATTATCAACTTATGGTCTTATGAAAAAGTACTCTAGTGAAGATTTAAAAAACTTTATAAATACATTAGTATCACATGGATTTTTAGATATAGTAGAAAATTTAGGACATAGAGGAACATTTCCAACTATAAAATTAAATGAACAATCAATGAGAGTTATAAAAAAGGAAATAAAAGTTGAATTAAAAGAAGCTAAAGCAAGTAAGTCTAAGTATGTAGAAAATGAATTATACGAAGAATTAGTAAGCTTAAGAAGTAATATAGCAAGAGAAGAATCTATAGCTCCATATATGATATTTGGAGATGCAACTCTTAAAGGTATGGCAAGTATTTATGCTACATCAAAAGAAGAAATGCTTAGTGTATCTGGTATAGGCGAAGTAAAGTATGAAAAGTATGGTTCTAGATTTAAAGATGTAATAGAATCCTATATAAATAGAAACAATATTGATAAACAAAAAGTATTAGATAATAATACAAATAAAAAAGACAACACAAAAATTAAAGATGAATATTTTGAAGTTACTACAGATAAAGATCTATATAATATTTTAGATGATTTAAGAAAAGATATAGCAAAAAAGGAAAAGACTATACCTTATATGGTAATTAGCAAAAATTCTTTAAAAGAAATAAGTGGGAGGTATCCAACTACTAAAGAACAATTAAAAGATATAGGTGGTATGGGTCCAGTTAAAATAAATAGATACGGTGAAAGTATATTAGATGTAGTAAATTCATATATAAATGAAAAAAATATAAGACCAGAGTGGGAAGATAAAAAAAGACTTAAGCTTATAATAGATGGAGAAAATAGAAAAAATAATGAAATAGCCCTAGATTTATTGAATCAAGGGAATGATATAAAATATGTATGTGAAGAAATAGAAACATCTCTTTCTACAGTTTTAGGATATATATATGATTATATAAAAGAAGGAAATTGCATAAACTTTAATATAGATTTAGAGAGTATGTATGAACAAAAAGATAAAGCAATGATATTAGATGTATGTGAAAGGTTTTCTGAAGATAAGATAAGTGTAATAAAAAAGTCACTACCAGATTATATAAAGTATGAAAATATCAGAGCTGTAATACTTGAAAAATATATATAAAATATTGAATAAAAAATAGCTTGATGCTAAAAAGTATCAAGCTATTTTTTATGTTAAATTAAATTTTATGTAACTTAATGAATATTTTGGAAATAATCTAAAATATGTAAAAAATTAACTTTAAAATATTGAAATAAAAATATTATTATGCTAAGATATTAATACCTGGTATTAAAACTTAAAGTAATAACTTAGATATAAAAGAAGAGTTAAAAAGTTGGAGGAAAAATGAATAATATAAAAATAATATGTGATAGCTTATCGGATATACCTAAAGAATTTATTGATAAATATGATATAGAAGTAGTACCACTTAGCATAATTTTTAATGGTAGAGAATATATAGATGGAGTAGATCTAACTGAAGATGAATTTTATAAAATGCTAAGGGAAAATGAAAGTTTACCAAAAACATCTCAAGTTACGTATATGTCATTTAAAAATGCATTTGAAAAATACATAGATAAATATGAAGAGATTTTGTATATAGGAGGATCATCTAACGCATCTGGTACATATCAAAGTGCTGTTATGGCTAAAAATGATATAGAAAACAAAAATATACACACATTTGATACATTATCATTATCTATAGGAAGTACATGCTTAGTACTTAGTGCAGCTAAGTTAGCTAAAGAAGGCAAAAGTATAGAAGAGATAATAAAACATCTGACAAATTTAAAAAATAACTTATCTGTTTTATTTACAGTAGAAACGCTAGAGTATTTGCAAAAGGGTGGTAGAATGTCTTTAGCTAAGGCTACAATAGGAAATATGTTAAATATAAAGCCAATACTTCGTTTAGATGAAGGATTAGTTAAACATTTTTCACAAGCGAGAGGTAAAAAACAAGTAATAAACAATATAGTAGAAATTATAAAAGAACAACAAGGTGAAGATTTAACTAATAAGACTATAATAATTGGTTATGGAGATAATGAAGGAGATTTAAAAATATTAAAAAATAATTTATGTGAAAATCTAAAAGTAAAAGACATTGTTGTTGTAAATATAGGAAGCTGCATATGTGCACATACAGGACCTGGAGTGCTTGGAATTGCATGTTGTGATATATAATAATGAAGATAAACTATAAAAGTTATATAATTTAATTTTTATAGTTTATTTTTTTATTTAAAAACATAAATTAACGTATATTGCTTTAGTATTTACATTTAAAAATTCTAAATTTATCTAAAATTTTAATTATTATAAATATACAAAAACATAATATAAAAAATAAATATTATGTTATAATGGAATCTGTGTGAATTTAAGGGGGGTGTATTATGAACATTGATAGAATTTTAGATTTTTCATCCAATGCAGGAAGACTTATGCTTCAAAGTGGAGGAGAAACGTATAGAGTAGAGGAAACTATATCAAGGATCTGTCAGTCTTTTGATGTAGATGAAGTAGAAGTATTTGCAACACCTACAGCGGTAATGGTTTCTATATTTCTTAATGGTAAGATATATTCAGTAGTTAAAAGGATTAACTCAAGAGGTGTAAATTTAAATAGAGTTCATAATATAAATTCTCTTTCGAGAAAGATATATCATGATAAGTTAAGCATAGATGAATGTGAACTAGAACTAGAAAAAATATGTAAGGATGATATGTATAAGGATAATATAGTATTATTATTTTCAGGTATATCAACAGCTATGTTTACATTATTGTTTGGTGGTAATTTTAATGCTATTTTAGGATCTTTTATAATTGGTATCATAATAAAATATATATATAACAAATTAAGCAAATCATCATTAAATGAATTTTTTATAAATAGTTTATGTGGAGGAGTAGTAGCTATATTTTCTGTATTAATGTATGATATTGGTTTTATACATGAGATAGATAAAATAATAGCTGGAAGTATAATGCTTTTAGTTCCAGGCCTTGCACTTACAAATTCTATAAGAGATATTATGCAAGGAGAATTAATATCAGGGCTTACTAAGGTCGCAGAAGCTTTATTAATAGGTGTATCTATTGCAGTTGGCACAGGATTTGTAATAAGTATGTATCTTCAGATGGGAGGGATGTAGTATGATTATAGAATCAATAGCATCTTTTTTTATAGGAATAGGATTTGGAATTATATTTAATATAAAAGGAAAGCGACTAATAGTAGCAGGAATAGGTGGAGGCATAGCTTGGTTTTCATACAAATTTTCCCTACATTGTATAGGATCAGATGTAATATCATATTTTATATCTGCTATATGCTTTAGTATATACTGCGAAATATGTGCAAGAATATATAAAACACCAGCTACAACATTAAGTGTATGTTGCCTTATTCCTTTGGTTCCAGGATATGGAGTATATAATACAATGTATCAGTTTATAGTAGGAGATTATATGAAGGCTATAGAATATGGGGTAAATACATTAGCAATATCTGGTGCATTAGCATTAGGTATAATATTTGTATCTACTATATTTAGAAATATAAAGCTAGGAAAGTTTATAGGAAAAAGTACTAAAAATAAAAATAACTCTAGTATAAAATCAGGAGAAAATAATTTAGAAATAGTTTAAAGAATACCGATAATTTTTATCGGTATTTTTTTATATTAAAATAGTAAAGTTTATAGAATAAAATAGGTGAATAATATATACTCATTAGTAATAGGAAAATATTTTAGTATAAAATAAGATGGAGGATATATATGTTAATATTAACTACAGAGTGTATACCAGGTAAGAATATTATAGAAGTTAAGGGATTAGTAAAAGGAAGTACAATTAGAGCAAAGCATATAGGAAAAGATATAGGTGCAAGTTTTAAGCAATTAGTTGGTGGAGAACTTACAGGATACGATGAGATGTTAGCAGAAGCTAGAAAAATAGCAATAGCTAGAATGGTAGAAGATGCTAAAGCACAAGGTGCTAATGCGATAATTGGGTTTAGATTAACATCAGCAGCAGTTATGCAAGGAGCTGCTGAAATGTTAGCATATGGTACTGGAGTTGTTATTGATGAGTAATATAGGGCTCATAATAGCTTTAATACTTGCTATAGGAACACCTTTTGTTATTATAGTTGGAAGTATAGTACTTATTATAGTTAAAATAATAGAAAGAAAAAAAGAAAAGAAAAATGAAGATTTTGATAAGTATGATAAATATTAAACTAGAAAGTATAGCTATACTAATAGGTGTAGCTATACTTTTTTATTGTATAAAAGTTTATTTTATATAAAAATTAAAGCTTTTAATAAACATTATTATATAAAATATTTACGAATTATAATGTATTAAAAAATATAAATGTATTGTATAATACTATTAATAAAAATATTTATATTGATAAATGTTTGGAAGGGTGGTCGAAATATGATAGTAGTAAGAGGTGCAGGAGATTTAGCCAGTGGAGTAATACATAGATTAAATAGATGTGGGTTTGATGTGGTTTGTTTGGAAGTTGAAAAACCATTGGCAATAAGGCGAAATGTAAGTTTTAGTGAAGCTGTTTATGAAGGAGAATTTAGTGTTGAAGGTGTTTGTGCAAAGCTTTGTAATAATATAGAGGAGATAAAAAAAGCTATAAAAGATAAGAATGTAGCTTTAGTTGTTGATGAAAAAGGAGAGTATATAAAATATTTAAAACCGGATATAGTAATAGATTGTATTCTAGCTAAAAAAAATTTAGGGACAAATAAAGATATGGCTAAGCTTACTATTGCATTAGGTCCAGGATTTTGTGCGGGTAAAGATGTAGACATAGTAATTGAAACTATGAGGGGTCATAATTTAGGAAAAATCATAAATAGTGGATATGCTCTAAAAAATACATCTACACCAGGAGTTATAAATGGTATAGGAAAAGAAAGAGTCGGGTATGCAAAAGAAAGTGGTATTATAGAAAATATAGCTAGTATAGGAAGTGTAGTAAAAAAAGGAGAAGTACTAGCTTATATAATAAACAAAGATAATGAAAAAATTGATGTAAAAGCAAATATAGATGGAGTTTTAAGAGGAATTATAAGAAATAAGTCTAATATAGTAAAAGGATTAAAAATACTAGATATAGACCCAAGAATTGAAGAAGTTAATAATTGTTATACAATATCAGATAAAGCTAGATGTATAGCTGGAAGTGTTTTAGAGGAAGTTGTAAGATTTTATAATAAATAGTCAAAAGCTAGATAGGAGAAGTAATTATGGATGAGATGATATTAGACAGAATAAGTAAAGAAGTGAAAGGTGGAAATAAGGTAGCTTTTGCAACTATAACTGAAGTAAAAGGTTCTAGTCCAGGAAAAGTAGGTGCTACACTAGCGTACTTTAATGATAAAAGTATACTAGGAACTGTAGGCGGAGGAATATTAGAACACGAAGTAATAACTGAATGTAAAAAAGCATTAGATAGTGGGGGTGATAGAGTATTTAAACATGCTTTAGATGAAAACTCTAAAGATACTCCTATGCAGTGTGGTGGAAGAGTTTGTGGCTTTATAAAAGTATTTAAACCAAGACCAAGACTTTTAATAGTCGGAGGAGGACATGTAGGTTATAATATATATAAAATTGCAAATACATTAGACTTTTATAAAATAATAGTAGATGATAGAGTAGAATTTGCAAATAAAGAAAGATTTGAAAGTGCAGATGAAGTATATTCTGGAAATATAGATAATATATTAAATGATATAAATATAGATGAAAACACATACGTAATAATTGCAACTAGAGGATATGAAAAAGATTTAGAGGCATTAAGAGAAATAATAAAGAAAAATCCTTCTTATATAGGCATGATAGGAAGTAAGAAAAAGTGGAATACATTAAAAGGAGAACTTTTAAAAGAAGGTGTAGAAAAAGAATTATTAGATAAGGTATATGCACCTGTAGGTCTTAATATATCGTCAAATGATGTTTCAGAAATAGCCTTTGGTATAATGGCTGAATTATTATTAGTAAAAAATAAAGGGGAATTATCACATAGAAAACATACTAAATAATATAAAATTGGGAGGTAAATATGTTTAAAGTAGCTATAGTAACACTTAGTGATAAAGGATATATAGGAGAAAGAGAAGATATAACGGGAAAAAAGCTAAAAGAGTATATAGAAGAAAATAATGAATACAAAGTAGTACATTATAATCTGTTAAAAGATGATAAGGGCATGTTAAAAGAAGAACTTATAAATATTTGTGATAATAATATAGCTGATTTGGTACTTACTAATGGAGGAACAGGTTTTTCTAAAAGGGATACAACACCAGAAGCTACAAAAGAAGTTTTAGAAAGGGAAATTCCAGGTATAAGTGAATATATGAGATTAAAATCTAGTGAAATAACTAAAAAAGCAATACTTAGTAGAGGAATAAGTGGTATAAGAAACAATTCTATTATAATTAACTTGCCAGGAAGCCCTAAAGGTGCAATAGAAAATTTAGGGTTTGTGTTAGATGTATTACCTCATGGAATAGAAATATTAAAAGGTGAGGCAACAGAATGTGCCATTACAACTAAAAATAGTATATAATTAGTTATATAAAATAGGCAAAAAAGAGGGTAGCTAGTTATGATTGATAAATATGGAAGAAATATAAATTATGCACGTATTTCTTTAACTGAAAAATGCAATCTAAGATGTGTTTATTGTATGCCAGATGATGTAAGCTTTAATGAATACGAAAATACACTTAGTTTAAATGATTATAAATTTATTATAAATGGATTATCGCAAATAGGAATAACAAAAATTAGATTTACAGGAGGAGAACCTTTATTATATGAAGGTTTATCAGAAATTATAAGATACACTTATGAAGAATGTAATATAAAAGATGTAGCTATAACTACTAATGGAATAGGTCTTTATGATATGGCATATGAATTATATGAAAGTGGTCTTAGAACTGTAAATATAAGTCTAGATTCATTAAAAGAATATAAATATAAAAGTATTACTAGAAATGGAGATATAAAAGAAGTATTAAAATCTATATCTAGATGCTTAGAACTTGGAATGAAAGTTAAAATAAATTGTGTACTTATAAGTGGATTTAATGAAAATGAAATACCAGACTTTATACTTATGACAAAATTTAATAATATTGATGTAAGATTTATTGAACTTATGCCTTTAGGAGAGGCTAGTAAAATATATAGAAATGGATATGTTAATATACAAGATGTGATAAGTCAAATAGATGGATTATATAAAATAGAAAGTAGTGAAAATTCTACTGCTAAATACTACAAATTAGAAGATTCAATGGGAAGAGTTGGAATAATAACTCCTATGTCATGTTCGTTTTGTAGTGAGTGTAATAGGATAAGAATAACTCAAAATGGAACTATTAAATTATGTCTTCATTCAGAAGAAGAGTATGATATAAAATACTACTTAAATAAGCCATTAATTTTTAGAGAAGTATTAAAAGAGATAATATTAGACAAACCAGAAAGACATTACTTAAATGAAAATAAAGTTAGTGATACTAAAAGGAGTATGTATCAAATAGGAGGATAATATGCTAACTCATATAAATGAAAAGGGATATGCAAAAATGGTTGATGTAGGAGATAAAGAAAATACAAAAAGAACTGCAACTGCAAAAGCTAGCATATTAGTAAATAAAGAAATAATAGATAAGATATTAAATGGACAAGTTAAAAAAGGTGATGTATTATCAGTAGCACAGGTTGCAGGAATAATGGGTGCTAAAAATACACCAATGAATATTCCTATGTGTCATCAGATAAATTTAGTAGGTTGTGATTTAGATTTTAATATAGATGAAAAAGAGAATATAATAAATATATATGCAACGTGTAAATCAGTGGGAAAAACTGGTGTTGAAATGGAAGCTTTAAGTGCAGTAACAATAGCAGCACTTACAATATATGATATGTGCAAAGCTATAGATAAAAAAATGGTAATAAAGGATGTACATCTGCTAGAAAAAAGTGGTGGTAAGTCTGGAAATTTCAAATTTTAAAAAAGGATGGGGAGTATGGCTAAGATCGTATCTATAAATATAAGTGAAAAAAAAGGTGTAGTAAAAGTACCTGTAGATAAAGCTACTTTAAAAATAAATCATGGAATAGTTAATGATGCACATGCAGGAAATTGGCATAGACAAATATCGTTACTAGCAAAAGAAAGTATAGATAAAATGAGAGAAAGAGGATTTGATCATTTAAAATTTGGTGATTTTGCAGAAAATATAACAACAGAAGGAATAAATGTATACAAACTTCCTGTAGGAACTAGATTAACTCTAGGTGAATGTGAAGTAGAAGTAACTCAAATAGGTAAAAAATGCCATGGAGGATGTGAAATAAAAAGAACTACAGGTGACTGCGTTATGCCTAGAGAAGGTATATTTGTAAAAGTTATAAGTGAAGGAACTATAAATATAGGTGATGAAGTAAAAATATTAAAAGAGAGTATGGTTTAAGCCATACTCTTTTCTTCTTTATAGTTAAACTCTAACATTTTATCTTCCATTTTATTTTTTATATGGTCAGCTAATATACTAGATTTTAACTTAGTATTATCTATATGTTTGTATATAGGGTCTAAAAATTCAACCTCTATAGATTTTGAGTGAATTTTGCCAATAGGCTCATAACCATCATAAATACCTTGAGAGTTTTTTATAACTAAAGGAACTATAGGACAATTTGCCTTATAAGCTATTTTTAAAGCACCACTTCTAAAAGTTGATACTAAAGAATTAGGTTCTTTTACCCAAGTTAAATCTCCCTCTGGAAATATTGCCATACTGTGTCCTAAAGTTATATTTTTAGATGCTTGTATAATACTTTTTATGCCTTCTCTATTATTTTTTCTATTTATGTATACACATTTTATAAGTTTAGTCCAATCTCTTAGTATAGGAATATTTTTCCAAATAGGCTCATCTGCTATAACGCATCCAATAGGTCTATCTACACTAGATATTAGTATAAAACTATCTAACATACTAGAATGATTTACAACAAATAAAACTGGCTCATTAGGGATTTTTTCTTTTCCTAAAATATTTACATCTATATCAACTAACTTTAGTGATTTTAGAGCATGTGATTTTAATACATTAAATTGTTCATTTGATGAATATTTACCAGGATTATTTTTATATTTAAGCAACTTAGGCAAAGTTCCTAAAAAGCCAATGAACTGATAAATTGCAAATTTTATATAATTAAACAAAACTTTCATCCCCTTAAATATTATAATTAAAGATTTTATCATAAAATTATTATAAACTCAAAATAAAAAATATGTTCAATTAGTAATAAAAAAAGTATGTATAAAATATAGATTAAGTATAAGTTTTTATATTACATAAAAATTATATTCCCTTAAAGGATTTTAATAAACATAATTTTGGAAATATGTGATTAAAAATTTTAAGAAAATATATTAGTAAGGAGTATTTATATGGGGAAAAATATAAAAAGAGTATATGATGAAAAACTTTTAAGAGTAAAAGTCTTATCTCATAATGGAGATAAAATTCATATAAAATTACCCGTAAACTTTGTTAAAAAAATGATACAAAATAACGCATTAGACTTTTTTAATGACTTAGATGATATAATTGATGGTAAAAAACTTATAAGCTTAGCTACAAAAGCATTAGATGAAAATATAAGTGGCGAAGTTGCACACCTAGAAAGAAGTAATGGCGATATTATAAAAATAATATTAGATTGACACTAAGAATTTCTTAGTGTTTTATTTTTTTGTAAAAAATAATATAGGACTAAAAAGATAAATATAAAAAATAAAAAAAGTTAGAAATAATACTATAATCCGACAAAAATATATAGAAAATAATAAAAAAAGTTAATTAAAATTAAAAATCAAACAATATTATACCCATTTTTACTCAAAATAATAAAAAAATATAAAAAATGTAAAAAAATTCATAACAAATTTACAAATAAAGTATATAATATATATAAGAATTATTTTGAGAATAAAAACTTTAAATTATATATTGTATAAGAAATAAAAATGGGAGGTTAAAAATGTTAGATAGAAAAGTGGCAGTAGCAGTATGTGCTACTACAGTAGGACTAGCTATGGGGACTACAGGTGCATTTGCAGATGGAAAAACAGGAACTGTAACAGTTAGTACACTAAATATAAGAAGTGGACCTAGTACAAGTTATTCAATAGTAACAAAAGTTCATCAAGGAGATAAACTTGAAATATTAGAAAGCTCAAATGGATGGCATAAAGTAAAACTATCAAATGGAAAAATAGGATGGGGAAGTGGAAGCTATATAAGTATATCTGGTTCAAGCAGCAACAATAGCTCAAACCAAATAACAGGAAAGACAGGAACAATAACAACTGAAGCTTTAAATATAAGAAGTGGTGCATCTACATCTCATTCTATAGTAACTAAGGCTTATAAAGGAGATCAAGTAAAGATATTAGAAAGCTCAAATGGATGGCATAAAGTGCAACTTTCAAATGGTAAATCAGGATGGGGCCATGGTGGATACATAAGCTTATCTGATTCAAATGCAGGTTCAGGAAACAATGCAAATAATGGTGGAGAAACTTCTACACCAGTTACAGGAAAAACTGGAACAATATCAACAGCAGCTTTAAATATAAGAAGTGGCCCAAGTACTAGCTACGGTATAATAACTAAAGCTTATCAAGGTGACAGAGTAGATATATTAGAAAAAAGCTCAAATGGTTGGTACAAAGTAAAATTATCAAATGGAAAAATAGGATGGGGAAGTGGAAGCTATATAAGCTTATCTAACTCAAACACAGGTTCAGGAAATAATAATAGTGGAGAAATTTCTACACCTGTTACAGGTAAAAAAGGAACAATAACAACAGCAGCTTTAAATATAAGAAGTGGCCCAAGCACTAGCTATGGCGTAATAACTAAAGCTTATCAAGGTGATAGAGTAGATATATTAGAAAGCTCAAATGGATGGTATAAAGTAAAATTATCAAATGGAAAAGTAGGATGGGGAAGTTCAAGCTACATAAGCTTATCTAACTCAAATACAGGTTCAGGAAGTAATAGTAGTTCAGACAATGGACAAACATCTCAAAGCAAAGTACAAAAGGTATTAAGCACAGCTATGGCACAACTAGGAAAGCCATATGTATGGGGAGCAGAAGGACCTAATAGCTTTGACTGTTCAGGATTAACTTACTATGTATATAAGCAAGTTGGAATAACATTACCTAGAGTTTCAACAGCTCAATATAGTGTAGGTAGATCTGTAAGTTGGAATAACTTACAACCAGGAGACTTAATGTTCTCTAGTACTGATGGAAGTGGAAGAATAACTCATGTTGGTATATATATAGGTAATGGACAAATGATACATGCTCCAAAACCAGGAGATGTAGTTCAAAAGACTAGTATAAACAATAGTTACTGGAAAAATGCTCACGTAGGAGCTAAGAGAGTTTTATAATAAATAAGGCACCATAGCAAAATTGCTATGGTGTTTTTATTTAAAGTTATAAAAAATAGTTAAATAAAGATATAATAAAGAAAAGTTAGTAATATATAGTTTTAAAGGATTGTACTAAAATGTAGTTAATTTTGGTATAATACTTTTATAGTATAAATACTAAGGAGAAAAATATGAAATTATCAACTAAAGAATTAGTTATATGTTCTATATTTGCAAGTATAACAGCTATACTTGCTCAAATATCAATACCAATACCTTTTACAACTGTACCACTTACTATGCAGATGTTTTCTGTTATGATTTGTGGAATATTACTTGGTCCTAGGTTAGGTTTTTTATCTCAAGTTATATATTTAAGCCTTGGACTAATAGGTATACCTGTATTTTCTCAAATGGGTGGAGGAATAGGTGTATTAGTTGGACCTACAGGAGGTTTCTTAATATCATTTCCTATAGTTTCATATATTGTTGGATATTTTTTTGAAAAATATAAAAATAATATATTACTTTTACTTTCAATGTTAATAGCACTTTTTATAAGCTATATAATAGGTACTTTTCAATTTAGCTTAATAGCAGGAGTAAGTTTTTTTAAAGGTCTACTAACTTGTGTAGTACCATTTTTAATTGTAGATTTTATAAAAGTAGGATTAGCGTATATACTTGGAAAATGTATAAGAAAAAGGATAAACTTTAAAAATATATAAACAGAGATAGTAAAATATATTAATGGGTATATAAGTGGTAAATACTTATAGGGGGAGATTTATTTGGAAAGAGTTTTAGAATTGATAGAAAGAAAATTTTTAAAAGATAGTGAGTTATTAGAATTAGAAGATAGTGAATTTGTAATAAACTTAAAATATAAACAGCCTTATAATGCACACTATAACGAGTATTTAATAACTATAAATATAAATGAAACAATAAAAGAATATAGTGTATATTTAAAACATAGATAAAAAGAGCCATTAGGCTCTTTTTATAATATAACGGCAAATATTACTTTAGTATCATTATTTGTTATATTTTCCCAACGATGTCTAGAACCAATAGGAACTTTAACGCTATCACCTTCATATAAAGTAAATTTATCTTCATCTATGTATAGGTTAGCTTCACCACTTAATATATAAGCTATCTCATATCCTTTATGTTCTATAAAATTAGTACAAGAGCTAGTGTTAGGAGATAGGTTCATTATAGCAAATTCAAAATTATCATTAATTTCTGGAGATAATACTTCATAGACTACATCATTATTTCCAGGAAGAATAACTTTTTTTCTATTATCTTTTCTGACTATTAAATTTCTTTTATCAACTTCAGACATAAAGAAAGTAAATAATGGAACATTTAAAGCAGAGGCTATAGATTTTAATGAATTAACTGAAGGATTAGCAAGCCCTCTTTCTATTTGGCTTAGTAAAGATGGTGTAACACCTGCTAGTTTAGCTAAGTCTCTTATGCTTAAATCTTGTTTTTTTCTTATTTCACAGATTTTAATACCAATATTTAAATCATTCATAATTAATCACCTTAGTTAAAATTTTTATAAAACTTAAACAATATATTTATTATAGCATAAAATGCATATTAATAAATGTTAAATAGAATTTAATTAATTAATATATAGTTGACAAAATAGTAGTAAAAACATAAAATTATATTAAACTTATTAAATAAAATTTAATTAGTTTAATATAATTTAACAGGGGGATTTGTATGCAGATAACAACTTTTGGGGCAATATTTGGACTTTTTACAGCTATAATTCTTATAATTAAGAAATTTCAACCTGTGTATAGTTTAATGTTAGGAGCTTTAGTTGGTGGATTGATTGGAGGTTGTCATTTATCACAAACTGTAGAGTATATGATAAATGGAGCAAAAGATATATCACCATCTATATTAAGAGTTTTAGCATCAGGAGTATTAGCAGGATGTTTGATAAAAACAGGATCAGTAAATAAGATATCTGAAGAAATAATTAAGTTATTAGGAACAGATAAAGCAATTTTAGGAATAGCTATATCAACTATGGTTTTAGCAGGAGTTGGGGTTAACTTAGATGTAGCTATTATAACTGTTGCACCTATAGGTATGTACATAGGAAATAAGTTATCTTATTCTAAAATATCTATACTTTTAGCTTTAGCTGGAGGAGGAAAGGCTGGAAATATAATATCACCAAATCCAAACACTTTAGCAGTATCAGAAAATTTTAATATAACTTTATCAAATGTAATGGCATCAAATATAGTGCCTGCTATATGTGGAATATTTATAACTGTAATATTAACTAAGTTGATTATAGATAAAGGTAGCAAGTTTGAACAAAGTAATATATTACAAGAAAAAAAGGAAATGCCTACTTTATTTAGATCTTTGATAGGGCCTTTAGTATCTATATGGTTATTATTTCTAGGTAATATATCTAGTGTTTCCATAGATCCATTAATAGCACTACCTTTAGGAGGAATAGTTTGTGTAATTGCAACAGGAAATATTAAAAAGTTAAATAACTATTTAGCCTATGGAGTTAGCCAAATGCAAGGAGTATGTATATTATTAATAGGAACAGGAACACTTGCAGGTATTATACAAATGTCTAATCTTCAAAATAGTACAATAACTGTACTTGAAGTATTAAGCGTACCACAATTTTTATTAGCACCAATATCTGGGATGCTAATGTCTTTAGCAACGGCATCATCAACAGCAGGAGCAACTATAGCATCATCAACTTTTAAAGAAGCTATAATAAGTTCAGGATTTTCAGCTTTAAATGGAGCAAGCATTGTAAATGCAGGTTCTAGTGCTTTTGAGCAGTTACCTCATGGATCATTATTTCATACAAGTGCAAAGAGTGTAAATATGGGTATAAAAGAGAGATTTACATTACTTCCTTATGAGATTATGGTAGGGTTTAGTATGACAGTAGTATCGACTTTAATAAATATTATGTTTTTTAAATAAATATATTAATTAAATTGTCTAAATAAAAAAGGTGAATATAAATTCACCTTTTTTATCTAAAAAATGATAATATAAATAATAGCAATATATTACATAAGTATAAAAGTAATAAAGAAATATTTTTCAATTGGTAGAAAAAATAAAAATGGGGTATAAATATCAATAAAAATTATTGATTGTATCAACTAAAAAGGAGGAATATGTATGAATGTATTAGAAATGTTTGTAAAAAATTTATGTGGAGTATTTAATAATGATAAACAAATACATAAACAAAAACAAGAAGGTAATTTAACTCACCCAAAAGCTAAGCATATAAATGGTATAGCAAATGATAAAATAATAAATTTACCAAAAGACTTTAAAGGATATTTTATAATAGAAGAAAGCTATTATGAAATGGGAGAGAGAAAAAATATATTACCTCATTTATTTTTATTTGAATTAAATGAAAATAATCAAGTAGTATTAAAATCATATGAAATACCTAATAATATATCAAAAGAAGATTTTAGAAATGATAACTTAGATTTAAAATTAGATTATAATACTCTAGAAGAATCTAACAAATTTACACCTATGGTATACTTTGAAAAAGACGGAGTATTTGAAGGAGAAAGTGTTAGTTATTTTTCAAAAGAGGTAAAATTTGTGTTAAAAGAGAGAATAGAAAAAGATACATTATATGTAAGTGAAGTTTTTTACAAAAACTCAAAAATAACATTTGGATTTATAGATCCTATCATATATAATAGAGTGAACTAGTAATTTTATAGAGGTGAAAAGGTGGAAATTGAGTTAGTAAATAAGTATAAAATGGAAATAAATAAAGATTTTAGAAAGTATGCAGAAAATGCGTTAAAAGATTATGATTTTGCTATATCAAATTTAAGATACTTACTTTTAATAGAAAGACGTAGTGGAATAAGTTTAAATGAAATAGCTATAGAACTTAATATAGATAAGGCTATGGTAACAAGAGGAATAAAAAAACTTGTAGAACTTGGCTATGTAAATAAAGAACAAGATAAAATAGATACTAGAGTATATAGGCTGACACTAAGCAAAAAAGGTGAGGAAGCTTTAGGTTCATTAAGTGGTATATTTAAAGAATGGTTTGATAAAGTAACTCATGATTTTGATGAAGAAGAAAAAGATATATATATGAAATTAATTAAAAAAGTATATGAAAATAGAGTATATAAATAATTAAAAAGTGTTAAGGTAGATAAATACCTTAACACTTTTTTTGAAAATAACTAAAGTGACTTTAGATATATAAGCTTTTGATAAAATAAAAGGTTAGAAATATTAATATAATAAATTAAATTAATTTTTGTATAAAAAGGTTGACTGCATCAATTTGCGGTAATATAATTAGAATTGTCGACAAAAAACTTACAAAAACGACAAAGGGAGATGATATTATGGAAAATACATTAGAAGCAATTGCAACTAATAGATTGTTACTAATATTTGCTGCAATTGCAATAACAGGTATTGTACTTGGAAAAGTGAGTGAAATAATAAAAGTACCTGATGTTATATTATACTTAATAGCAGGGATAATAATAGGACCAGCAGTCTTAAACCTAATTAGTATAGAATCTTTTCCTATTGAAAATAATTTAATACTTACATTTGGATCTGCATTTATATTATATGAAGGTGGTAGAGAAGTTAAATTAAAAGTACTTAACAAGGTCAAGATAAGTGTAGGAATGCTTGCAACTATTGGAGTCTTAATATCTACTGTAGTTGTAGGAGTATTTGCAGGAAAAATATTTAATATAGAAATTATGACAGCTCTTTTAATGGGAGCAGTTATAGCATCAACAGACCCAGCAGCACTTATACCAGTATTTAAACAAGTTACTATAAAAAATAAAATAAAGCAAACTGTAGTTAGTGAATCAGCATTTAATGATGCTGTAGGAGCTATAATAGTTTCAACTTTACTTGGAATAATAACTAGTGGAGAATTTTCTCTTGGCAAAAGTGCAGGTGAATTATTAATATCTGCATTAGGTGGGGTTGTTGTTGGTGTGGCAGTTGGATATATATTCTCATTATTAATATCAGACAAAAAATGGGGAATATTCCATTCATATGCACCAATAATGTCAGTACTTAAAGTTGCATTAGCTTATGAAGTAGCTACATTATTACATGGTAGTGGATATATGGCAGTATTTATAGCAGGTCTTATAGCAGGAAATAAAAAAATATTTGGACTTTGGGTACCAGAACATGACTTCCATTCAGAGCACTTATTTAGAGAGAGTATAGGAGCATTATGTCGTATGGCGATATTTGTAGTACTAGGAACACAAGTTGATTTAACATCACTTTCTGCTTATTGGAAGGAATCTTTAATAGTTGTATTAGTATTAATGTTTATAGCAAGACCACTTGTAGTTTTAATATGTACAGCATTTGATAAAGAGGCTAAATGGAAATTTAAAGAAAGATTATTTATGATGTGGGTTAGAGAAACAGGAGTAATACCAGCAGCATTATCAGGGATAATAGTATCAATGAAACTTCCTGGATACGAAATAATATCTTCAGTAGTATTTATGACAATACTTGTAACTCTTATAGTTCAAGCAAGTACAACAAAACTAGTAGCTAAGAAACTAGGGGTACTAGAAGAAGTTGAAGAATTAAAACAAGTAGCATAAAAAAAGGGTAGATTGATAAAATCTATCCTTTTTTTACATTAAAGGAAATTACATTAAGCATAAAACTGTTGATGACTCATGAAAATAATATATATCAATAGGTTTGAAAATGTAAAAAATGATATTTTGAGCAACGGACAAAGTCGTTGGCGACATGAGCGAAGCGAATTTTGTTATTTTGTAATAAAAGTTTCGCAGTTAGCATTTTGTGGATTTATCTGAACAAAAGAAGCACTACATCCACCACTTATATTATATTTGCAGTTATCAGCACTGCATGAAATATTTTGAGTACTTGTTAAGGATATATTTCCACCATAATTTGACAAACTAAAAGAAGAAGAGTCTCTAAATGTATCACAATAAGTTTCAGGTGTTATGTAAGCATCATATCCTTCTACTTT
This sequence comes from Romboutsia sp. 1001285H_161024_C4, assembly GCF_015550185.1. Classification (NCBI taxonomy): domain Bacteria; kingdom Bacillati; phylum Bacillota; class Clostridia; order Peptostreptococcales; family Peptostreptococcaceae; genus Romboutsia; species Romboutsia sp. 1001285H_161024_C4. The sequence continues at coordinate 573,050 of NZ_JADNAJ010000002.1, forward strand.
TATATGAGAAGCATAGCAGCTACCAGATTTATTGAAAGCACATTCTTTTTCTAGACATAGTAAATTAGTTTCCATATTATTACCTCCTATAGCAAATTATATTTATAGTATGGCAATACTTAAAAATTTTTAATCATTTAAATAAATTTAAGAAAAGATATTTATAAAAAATAATATACAAGGCATAGTAAATACATCAAGTAAGAATGCAGCAACTAAAGGAACTATTAAAAATGCTTTTTTTGATTCACCATATATTTGACATACAGAACTCATATTAGCTAATGCATTTGGAGTAGCACCAAGCCCATGTCCTATAAGCCCACTTACCATAATAGCAGCATCTAAATTTTTACCTAAAACTTTATATACTACAAATATTGCAAATAACACTATAAAAATTGCTTGAGATACAACAATAATTATTATAGGGCCAAATAAACTAGATAGCTTAAATAAATCAATACTCATAAGTGCCATGGTCAAAAATATTCCCAAGGAAATATCACTAAGTAAATTTAAAATATCAAAATCAAGATTTAAAATTTTAAATTTATCATTAGAGTTTCTAAATATTACGGCAATAAATATGCATACACTTATAGTAGGGATTAATATATTAGTAGATGTATATATTATATTAGAAATAAGTTCACCAATATTTATACAAAGAAAAACAACTAAAATTTGTTCTAAGAATGAAGTAGAATTTAAAGTAGAAGTACTTCTAGTTAAAGATATGTTTTTTGTGTATGTTTTTATTAAAGAAGTATTAATATTATTATATTTTAGGTTATTTTTTTCTATAAGAAATTTTCCGACAGGTCCACCTAAAAGCCCTGCAAATATTAGACCAAAGGTAGCTGATGCTATTCCAACACTAGATGCATTTGAAATTCCAAGAGATTCTATAGTAAAGCCAAAGGATGCAGCATATCCATGTCCACCTTCCATTGATATAGTCCCACACATAAGGCCAAGTAAGGGATGTATACCAGTAAATTTAGCTAAAACTACTGCCAGTAGGTTTTGACAAAATGATAATATACCACAGAGTATCCAATATTTAAATAAGTCCTTGCCTCCTTTTTTTATTAATGAAAAGCTAAAAGAAAGACCAACTATAGTAAAGAAAAAAGAAATAAAAAAGCTCATTAAACTAGTATTCATAGTTATAGTACATATATTAAAGAATTTTAAAAGTAAGTTTAATATACAAAATAAAAGACCTCCAACAACGGGAGAAGGTATACAAAATTTATCTAAAATTCTTACTTTATCTTTAATAATACTACCCATTAAAAGCATAAAAACAGCTAATATTAATGTTTGTAAAATATTTAATTCTATAATAATAAAAAACACCCCCTAAATAGTACTAATATAGCTAAAAGATAAGCCATTTATTAAAATATATTAGTACTAGCTAGGAAATATAATAAAAATTATATATTACATATTATATCAAGCAAATCATTAACGCTATCTAGTATATATTTTCCTTTATAGTAATCAAGTTTTATATCATCAAAGTTTTTTACATCTTTAACAGCTTTTGGTCTTTCTTCAAAGTATCCTATAATATTAAAATTTTTATCTAAAACTACTATAGTAGGACCTTTAAAATTTTCTTTATCAATATTTAATATAGGAGATAGAAATTTTTTACCACGAGCCATAGTTATAACAGATATATTAAAGTTTGGATTTAAATCACAAAACTTTTTAAGTATTGTTGTATTTATTTGAAAATCAGGACACCATATTTCTCCTGAGATCAAAAAATTTAATTCTAAATCAATATTCATTATTTTTGATTCAATTTCTTTAGGTAAATTTATTCTAGCATAATTTTTCGGTATTCTAGCTCTTTCTGATTTAGTACCTTCCCCTACAGCACTTTCAAAACTTACTCCTACATCAAAAAGTTCCTTTATAGTCATTTCAATCATAACTAACCCCCCTAGTAATAGTATATAAATATAGTATCACAACAAGCTAATATAAAAAATATATTAAACATTTAAACTAAAGATAATATAAAGTATTATAAAAACAATTTACTATAAAAACATTGTATGATATCATATATAAGTATTAATTAAATAGGCGATGGAGTTCGCCATTAAATGCGAAAGCTAATGACTCCTACTCTTTTTATAAGGGTAGGAGTCTATTTTTTTGCAAATTACAAAATAAAGGAGGAAGTTATGATTATATTAATTAGTTTGGTAATAATAGGGATATTAGCAAATATAAGTGGAAAACTAGTAGAAAAGGTAAAGCTACCATCTTTAATAGGAATGATGGTATTAGGGATGGTGATAGGTCCATCTATATTTAATTTAGTTCCAAAAGAAACACTAGAAGTATCTTCAGGTATAAAAGATATAGCATTAGTTACAGTATTATTTATAGGTGGACTTGGGATAAATGTATCTCAAATAAAGCAAATAGGAAGACCAGCAGTACTACTTAGTATAATACCTGCAACACTAGAAGGATTTACAATAGCATTTTTGTGTACCATATTTTTAGATTTTACTTTTATACAAGGAGCTATACTTGGATTTATAATAGCAGCAGTAAGCCCTGCTGTGCTTATTCCAGCTATGGTATCACTAATTGAGAGAAATTTAGGCCAAGATAAGGCTATACCACAGATGTTACTTGTGGGAGCAAGTTGTGATGATACAGTAGCTATAACATTATTTACAACATTTTTAACACTATATACTAAAAGCTTTACAGGAGAAAGTGTATCTATATTTAATCAAATTATAATGATACCTCTTACTATAATAATAAGCTTAGTATTAAGTTTTTTAATATTTAAAATAAGTAAGTTTATAATATCTAAAGTTGACAATAAAAATATAAAAGTAATAATAGCATTTTTAACATGTATAGGTATGAGATTTATAGAGAAAAATTTACATGTAGAGGTATTTAATTCACTACTTGCTGTTATGATTTATGGATTCTTAATAAGAAACTACATGAAAGATGTTTCTAAAGAAATACTAGACACAATGAATCGACTTTGGAAAATAGGAAAGCTTTATTTATTCACATTTGTAGGAATGGATATAAATCCTACATTAGTAGGAAAATATTTTATAGTAGGAGTTATAATACTTACAATATCATTAAGTGTTCGTTCAATAGGAGTATTTATATCTTTAATAGGAACTAATCTAACTATAAGAGAAAAAGTATTTTGTATGATAGCATATCTTCCAAAAGCAACAGTTCAGTCAGCAAAATCTTCTATACCTTTAGAAATGGGAATAGTAGGTGGTGAGATTATGCAAGCTATTGCAATTTTAAGTGTACTTATAACCGCACCAATAGGAGCTATAGGTATAAATATGACTTGTGATAAAATACTTCATAAAGGTGATAGTAAAGATTTAAAAAAGAGTATAAATATAAAAGAAAAGAATATACAAACTATATAATAAGTTTATATAGAAAGGAGATATTATATGGAAATTAGAAAAGCTTGGATAGAAGCTGTGGATAAAAGAATATCTAGAAGAACTTTTAGCCATAGAGAAATAAGTGATAGTGATATATTAACATTAATTAATTTAATAGATGAGATAAATAAAGAGTCTTCACTTAATATACAGTTTATAAAAAATGGAGATGAAGGTTTAAATGGATTTAAGGCATCTTATGGACTTATAAGTGGTGCTAAATCTTATGTAGCTTTAGTTGGAAATAGTAAAAATTTAAATTATAAGCAAAAAATAGGGTACTATGGAGAAATGATAGTACTTCAAGCTGTAGCTATGGGACTTTCAACTTGTTGGATTGGAGGTACATATGATAAAAAAGAGTGTGAAAAACACATTAAATTTAATGATAAAGAAGAACTAGTGTGCATAATAGCTATAGGTCATTCACCTAAAGAACTTTCTGTAAAAGAGAAGGTTGTAAAATCTATAAGTAGAGGTAAAAATTCACATATTATAATAGAAAAAGATGAAGAATTACCGGATTGGGTTTTAAATGGTATAAATTTTGCTGAAAAATCTCCAAGTGCTTTAAATAAAAAAGAAATAGGATATGAATTAAAAAATAAAAAAGTAAAAGCAGTAATAAAAGAAAAAAATCATAACTATGAAGATGTGGATTTAGGAATATCAATGCTTCATTTTGAAATAGGAGCATATGAAAAAGGCTATAAGGGAAATTGGCACTTTGAAAATGGAAGTTATTTATACTATTAATAATATATGAGACGAAAATATATTGCATATAATCTGGCTATGGCTATTTTATCTATAGTTATAGCTATAATATTAATATTAGAACTTACATTAGATTTAAGTTATCAAATTAGATTAGTATTTCAAATTATAGATTTCATAGTTTGGTCAATATTTGTAATAGATTATTTTACTAGACTTTATAAAAGTAAAAATAAGAAAAAATTCTTTAAGAAAAACTTAATAGATTTAATATCTATAATACCTCTTTACTCTATATTTAAAGTCTTTAGAGCTTTAGATATACTAAAAGTAGGAAGGGTAACAAGAGTATCAGAGATAACTCGAGTTATAAGACTACTTGCTATAATAAAACGTACTAATAATGAACTATCAGAATTTATGAAAACTAATAACTTTAATTACACTATAGGTATAGCAATAATTATTGTGCTAATAAGTGCAACCGTAATGTCATCTGTTGAAAATATGAGTTTAGGAGCTGCCCTTTGGTGGAGTATAGTTACATTTACAACAGTTGGATATGGAGATGTATATCCAATAAGTACATTAGGTAAATTAACTGCATCTATACTTATGATAATGGGAATTGGTTTTATAGGTTCTGTTACATCTACACTATCAACTTACTTTATAAAAAAAGAGGTAAGAAAAAGAAAAGCAGAAATGATTAAAAAAAATAGTAAATTGATTAAAAAAAGCCTTGGAAAATCTAAAATTATTTATACTGATAATGTAATATATAGTAAAGAAAATTATAAAAATGAGTTAATAAAAGATATTGTAAAAAGGTTATCTAAGTTTGATGATTTATCTAAAGAAGAGATAAATACAATGTGTAAGGTTTTATTATCATTAAAATGATATGGTGGCTAAAAATAACCCCTCTATAAATATAGAGGGGATTAAATTAGGGTATATAATTGATGCTTAAGGGTATAAGTTTAATGTTTTTTCCAAAAAATTTATACTAACATCTTTTAAAGATGAAGCTTGCGGATTAAAATTTAACTTTCTTAAATATCTATAAAAATCTAAATCATAAACATATATGTTTTCTTCATAAACCCCTTGAAAGTATCTATAGTTTAAGAATTTAGAAAAACCTTCTATTAAGTTTTCTGAGCAAAAGCCTTTATAATTATAAGCATATTTTCCTACTTTATCATACATTTTAGTTAGCTTTTTATCATCTTTTAATTTTTCATAAGCATCTAAAAACTCATCACTATTAACAAAGTATTCAAATATTATATGAGAAAACTCATGAAGAGGAATACTTATTATATCTTTATAAGGCGTATTTTTAGGTATTGTTGATATTAATTTTTTATTGCTTTTAAATCCTTGTGATTCAACAGGATTTAAAGAATAGTAAAATGTATATGAGTAACCATTATCAATATCTAATCCTGATGAACTTTCTATAAAATTTATAATATCTACTTCTTTAGATGCTAAAAGATTATTTATATCATTAGCTTTTTTTTCATAGGAAGCTTTGTTTTTATAAAAATAAGACTTAAAATAATCTTCATAAAAAGATGTAAAAAAATTATCAAACTCCTTACAAAAAGAAGGAGATAAATTTAAATAATCATCATTTAATATAGTTTTAATTATATCTTCTAAAGATGAATTATCATCTAAGCCTATAACGGCATTAGAGTAGCTCCATGAATCATTTGTAGTAAATATATCATAAAGAGAATTTTTCAAATCATCATCCATATCATTATAAGTATCTTTTAACCATATATAATGCTTATAAGCATCGTAAGAAGTACTTTTATATAAATCTTCATTAAACTCTTTTGGATTTTTTACATTGACATTATATAACTCATAAGCTGTTTGAATAAGAGATACTTTAAGTGTTATTCCCTTGACAACTATATCAGACTTGTAATTAGAAGAAGTTGAGTTATTAAAGCCTAAAGCAAAAAAGCTAAAAAAGGTAATTATAGGAATTAGTATTTTTTTTATTAAAATCACCACACTTTATAAGAGTATATATAAGTATTAAATTTTATATTTTAAATTCCTTTTATAACAGTTCAACAGTAAATTATTATAAATTATGTTAAAATATACCTAAAAATATCTAAATATAAAACAAAGTAAAGATAAAGATTATAAAAGAGTAAAATTAATTATATAAATACTTTATAATTTGTAAGAAATAGTACATAAATAAGTAAAATAAATTTTAAATATGTATACAAAAAAATACTTAAGTAGATTTTATAATTATTAAATATTTATATATAAAATATAAAAACATTATTAAAATAATTGTATTAAAAGAAAATAAATAATAAGAAAATTTAAGTTACACTAAAAAATATCAAAATTCCTCCGAATAATATAAAAAATCATATGAATATATAACATATGGAAAAAGGATACAAATGTTGATATAATTAAACATATAATATTAATAGCAGAATTTAGAAAGGGGGGGAATATGTGACTTTTATAGGCAATAGATATGAACTTTTAAACTGCGATGGGCAACTTGAATTAAATAAAATATATAAAGCAAGAGATGTATTTGACAATAAAAAAGTACTTATAAAGGTAGTTGAACATAATGAGTATATGGAAAGTAATTTTATAACTAACTTAATAGACGAAACTACTATGATAAATAACATACACTCAAAGTACATATCAAAAACCATCGATGTAGGTGTTCACTGTACAGAACTTACAACACTTTATTATATGGTAAGTGAATATTATAATGGAATAACCTTAGTAAATATGATAAATGGGAACTATTTACACCTAGAAGCTATAATAAATATAGCAACTCAGATTGTAAAAGCATTAGAAATACTTCACGAAAATAATGTGTATCATGGAAATTTAAACCCAACTAATATACTTGTAGATAAAGATTATAATATACGCTTATTAAACTTCCAAACAACAAAAGCTAATAATGGAATAAATATAAGAGCTGGGGGAGAGTTTAGATATTTATGTCCACATCAGCTATGCATAAATTTCACTGACTTAGATAGTGATTTATTTTCCTTAGGAATAATACTATTTGAATCTATATTTAAAAAGCTTCCTTTTGAAGAAGGTAAAAATGAAGAAGAAATGCTAAAAAACATAGATAAAGGTATTAATTGGAACCAAAATATAGCGATCAATGGCAATGATAAATTTATAAATATTATAAAAAAATTATTAAGTAGAAATGAAAAATATGAATATTTACAAGATATATTAATAGATTTAAGTAATGTAATGTATGAAAAAGCAGATATAATAGATACTGAGGAAATTAATGAAGATATAGAAGAAACAATAGAAAGGCCCAAAAAAATTAAAAAATGTAAAATATTATTAGCAGTATCAATGATTAGTTTAGTATTTATAACAATACTTAGTATATTATAAGACCACAAAAAGTGGTCTTTTTTATATGTTTAAATGCAAAAATAAAATTATATAAAAATTAAAATTATAAAAAATTAATTTGTAGTAAAAAAAGTAATAATAAAACAGAAAAAACGATGAAAAAGATGAACGAAACTATATTGTTGTAAAAAAAGGTAGATGATATACTTTCAAAGTGAATATAATAAAGTAGCAAATGAGGGGGCAAATAAAAATGAAACTAAGTGCACGTAACCAATTAAAAGGAATAGTAAAGGAAATAAAAATGGGCGCTATAAATGCCAAAGTAACAATAGATATAAATGGTCAAATGTTAACATCTGTTGTTACAATAGATGCTATTGAAGATCTAGGCATTAAAGTTGGAGATGAAGTAACAAGTGTTATAAAATCAAGTTCTGTTATGTTAATGGTTGATTAAGACAATTTAGATAATATGGAAGTAAATGATATAATTCAAATAATTAGCTTATCATTAATAGTAACAACAACCGCAACTATGATAGCTATGATAATTGCAATAGTATTAAGTATAGTTATATACTTAAAAAACTTTAGATTTAAAAAATATATAATAACATTTGTAAATGCACTAATGAGTACACCGCCAGTTATAATGGGGCTTTTAGTGTTTTTAATGTTATCAAGACAAGGACCTTTAGGAGAATTTAAATTATTATTTACACCTGTAGCTATGATAATAGCACAAGCTATGCTTTTGATACCTATGGCTATGAGTTTAATAATAGATTTACTAAATAAATTTGGAGGAGATATTTTAACAACGTGCAAGGTACTTCAAATAGAAGACAAAAATATACCAAAAATATTTTTAAAGGAAATAAAGTATCATCTATTAACAGTTTGTATAACTACATTTAGTAGAGGAATTTCAGAAGTTGGCGCTGTTATGTTAGTTGGTGGAAATATAAAGGGCTCAACTAGGGTTATGACAACATATATAGCACTTTCAACTTCTATGGGGGATTTTGATGAATCTTTGGTAATAGCATTTATACTATTAACAATATCCACAATATCTACAATTATTATAAAGAAATTGCAGTCGGTTATATAAGGAGTAAAGATGATAAGTATTTATGGATTAAAAAAACAAATAGAAAATCAAGGTGTATTAACTGTAGACAATATAAATTTTCAAAAAGGTAAGATATATTCCATAGTTGGACACAATGGAAGTGGGAAAAGCACATTAATAAAAATAATCTACAATATAGAAAATTTTCAAGATGGAAGTATAACTATAAATGATGAATATATAGATAATGAATGTATGAATAATAAAAATATATATAAATATTTATCATATACACCACAAGAAAGTAGATTTTTAAGTGGGAGCTTAATGGATAATTTTAATTACATATATGAATATGGTAAAGAACAATTTATAAAAGACAAATCCTATCTTTATAAATTGATAGATAAGTTTGACTTAAATAAAAAATTAAGTACCAATGTAAAAAAGTTATCTGGTGGAGAAATAGCAAAAGCTCAGTTTATAAGAAGCTTAATAATGAATAAAGAGTATAATTTGCTAGATGAACCTATGGCTAACATGGATTTAAACACTATAAAAAAAGCAGAAAAAGAGATACTAAAATTAAAAGAAGAAGGAAAAACTGTAATATTAGTAACACACGATTTTATGCAAGCAAAAAAAATAAGTGATTACATAGTATTTATGGAAAACTTAAAACATATAGACACTTATGAATCGGATGTATTTTTTAATGGGGTAATGAAATTTTAAAGATTAAGGGGAGCAAAAATGAATAAAAAAATAACCAAATTATTAATGGTAGGTATACTTAGTTTATCTATGGTAGCATGTTCATCTACAGACACAAAAGAAAGTGAAACTCCAAAAGATATAAAATTAGTTACAACAACAAGTTTAGATGATACAGGATTTTTAGAAGAAACTTTAAAAGATTTTGAAAAAGAAAATAATGTAGATGTTAAAGTTGTAGCAAAGGGAACTGGAGAAGCTTTAGAATTAGGAAAGAGAAAAGATGCAGATGTATTATTTGTACATGCTAAGTCTAAAGAAGAAGAGTTTATAAAGGAAGGTTATGGAGATTCTAGACATGAAATAATGTATAACTACTTTGTAGTAGTAGGTCCAAAAGATGGAAAACATAATGAAAAGATAAGCAAAATGAGTGTAGAAGATGCTTTTAAATATATTAAAGAAAATAATCTAAACTTTGTATCTAGAGGAGATAAATCAGGAACACATACAAAAGAATTATCTATATGGGAAAATATAGGACAAGAAAATTCATTTGAGAACTACAAAGAAGTAGGTAAGGGTATGGCATCTACTTTACAAACTGCTAGTGAAATGGGTGCATATACATTAACAGATATAGGAACTTACTTAGCAACTAAGGAAAATTTAGATTTAAGTTTAGTAAAAGGTGCTGATGAAAGTTTAAAAAATGTATATAGTATAGTTACAATAAATGGGTTAGAAGAAAATATGAAAGAAATAACAGATAAATTAGTTGATTATTATAAGTCAGAAGATGTACAAAAATCTATAAAAGAGTATGGAAAAGATAAATATGGAAAGTCATTATTTTATACTTTTAAATAGATAAAAATAAAGCTATCTAAAATAGGTTTTAAACTATAAAATAGTTAATATTACCTAAGTTTTAGGTAGCTTTTAATTTATTATAAATAAAAATTTTTTATTAAGTAGACCTTTTTAAAATTCTAAAAATGTAACTTATTTGTAAATAATTTCCTAAAAATAGTTTACAAATGGATAATAGTTAGCTACTATATAAATATAAAGTTACAAAATAGTTACAAATTAATTTTATAAATGGGGGAATGCTTCTATGAAAAATAAAAAGATAATATTGGGTTTTCTATTTAGTATATGTATATTTGCACTAGGAATGACTAATACATTTGCAGATACACTAGGAGTAGTAACAACTTCAAGATTAAATGTAAGAAGTGGTCCATCAACAAAATATAGGGTAGTTGATAAAGTAGTAAGAAATGAAAAAGTAACAATACTTCAAAACAGCAATGGGTGGTATAAAGTAAAATTACATGATGGAAAAATAGGGTGGTCAAGTACTCGTTATATAAAAGCAAATCAAAATCAATCAAACAATAATCAAAACAACAACGCATCAACAGGAACAACAAATAAAAAAATGAATGTTGTAGCAACTGCTTATACAGGGTATGGTATAACATCAACAGGGCAAAAACCAGTATGGGGAACAATAGCAGTTGATCCTAAAGTAATACCATATGGAACAAAAGTATATATACCTTATTTTAATAAAACATTTATAGCAAATAATTGTGGTGGAGCTATAAAAGGAAATAAAATAGATATATATATGAATAGTAAAAGTGAATGTTATAACTGGGGAAGAAGAACAATTGAAATTCAAATACTAGGAAAATAAATACTACAAAAAAGCAAACAGAAAATTTTTAGTTTTCTGTTTGCTTTTTTTTTGAAAAATTTATTATGTAAAATAATAACTGATATATTATTTTCAAAATAGGAAAAAAATAATATAGACTTATTAATCAATATAAGAAGGTGAAGTTATTGAAAAAAGGAGTAAAAAAATTAATTGTAAGTATTGTCATCTGTGCATTTTTAACTCCTACTTTTAGTTATTCTGATGACAACAATAGAGTAGATAAGTTTTCAAAATCATCAATACTTATAGACCAGTTAACTGGAAGAGTATTGTATGAAAAAGAAGCAGATGCTAAAAGACCACTAGCAAGTTTAAGTAAGATGATGACCTTTTTACTAGCTATAGAAGCTATAGAAGAAGGAAAGGTTAAAAAAGATGATATTATAACTGTAGACAAATCTATAGCTAAAGTAAGAGGATCTAGTTATCATTTAAAAGAAGGTGAAAAAATACCTTTAATTGAACTTATGAAAGGTCTAATGATAGTATCAGGAAATGATGCAGCAGTGGCAATAGCAAAACATATAAAAGGAAGTGAAGAGGAATTTGTAAAGTCTATGAATGAAAAGTGTATAGAATTAGGTATGACAAATACTCACTTTGTAAATCCACATGGACTTCCTATATATGATCTTAATGATAAAACAAAGCCACCAAAAGAAAATATATCAAGCGCAAGAGACATTGCAAAGCTTGGAAAGTTTATGTTTGATAATTATGAAAAACAAGTTGTAAGTATAACTAATATGAGAACATATAGTTATCCAGAAAGAGATTTTTGTAAAAATAACACAAACTCAGCATTAATGAGTACATCACCAAATGTAGATGGAATTAAAACAGGATATACAGGAAATGCTGGATATTGTTTATCTTTTTCTATGATGGTAAAAGAAGATAACAATAATGAAAAAGAGCATAGACTAATAGGAGTAACACTAGGTGCAAATCATAAGCAAAAAAGATTATCAGCAGCTCTTAGTATGCTAAACTATGGAAAAGAAAATTTTAGCACCAAAAAGGTAATGGACAAAAATAAATTAATAGGTAAAAAGTATATAAAAGGTATAGATGAACTAGAAATTAAATTAGTAACAAACAAAGAATTATATACAATATTATCTAAAGAAGAAAAGCTAAAATCTCAAATAACTTTTAAAGAAATAAAATACCCAGTTAAAAAGGGAGATGTATTAGGGGTTATAAAATATTTTACAGATAGTGGTGAAGTATTAGGTAGTGTAAATATAGTAAGTGATAATGATATAGATAAAGTAAGCTTTAAAAATAGAATAAAGATGATATTTGCTGACTAATAAAATGTATAGAATATATAAAAATAAAGAATAATTTATAATAGAAGAAATAGAAATTTTCAAACAAAAACAAATGAAAAAAATAAACATAAAATCAATCATAAAATATATTGTATTTTAAAATTTGATATGATATACTACTAAAGGTAAAAAAATAAAATCACACACGGCAATGGGATCCTAAAAAGGTGCCTAATAGGTTTTTTTGGGAGTTGATCATGCCGGAGGTTAAAAACCAGGAGGAAAAAAATGTCAGTAATATCAATGAAACAATTACTTGAAGCTGGTGTTCACTTCGGACATCAAACAAGAAGATGGAACCCTAAAATGTCTAAATTTATATTCACAGAAAGAAACGGAATATATATAATAGACTTACAAAAAACTGTAAAGAAAGCTGAAGAAGCTTACAAAGCTATGAAAGAAATAGCTGAAAGCGGAAAGCCAGTTTTATTCGTAGGAACTAAGAAGCAAGCTCAAGATGCTATAAAAGAAGAAGCTGAAAGATGTGGAATGTTCTACGTTAACGAAAGATGGTTAGGTGGAATGTTAACAAACCACAAAACTATACAAACAAGAATAAACAAATTAAGAGAATTAGAAAAAATGGAAAACGAAGGTGTATTCGACGTTTTACCTAAAAAAGAAGTTATAAAATTAAGAGCTGAAAAAGAAAAGCTTGAAAAATACTTAAACGGTATGAAAGATATGCCTGAATTACCAGGAGCTATGTTCGTAGTAGACCCAAGAAAAGAAAACATAGCTATACAAGAAGCTCACAGATTAGGAATCCCAGTATTCGGTATAGTAGATACTAACTGTGATCCAGATGAATTAGATTACGCTATACCTGGTAACGATGATGCTATAAGAGCAGTTAAATTAATAACTGGAGCTATGGCTAACGCTATAATAGAAGGTAGACAAGGTGCTGAAGAAGAAGTAGAAGAAGAAGCACAAGATCAAGAATAATCTAAATCTAATCTACAAAATTAAAAGGTAAGGGTCACCCTTACCTTTACTAGTATATAGGAGGAACTCAAAATGGCTATAACTGCACAAATGGTTAAAGAATTAAGAGAATCTACAGGCGCAGGAATGATGGACTGTAAAAAAGCTTTACAAGAAGCTGAAGGAAATATGGAAAGAGCTATAGATATACTAAGAGAAAAAGGTTTATCTAAAGCTGCTAAGAAAGCTGATAGAATAGCTGCTGAAGGTTTAGTTGCTATAGAAATAAATGAAGATAACACTGTTGCTTCAATAGTAGAAGTAAACTCAGAAACTGACTTCGTTGCTAAAAACGAAGATTTCAAAACTTTCGTTAAAGATGTTGCTTTAATGGCTTTAGCTACAGAAAACACAGAAGTTGCTGAATTATTAGCTGAAAATCATGCTGAAGGTGTACTTTCTGAAGTATTAAACAACAGAATAGCTACAATAGGAGAAAAATTAGACGTAAGAAGATTCGCTAAGATATCTACTAACGGACAAGTTGCTGGATACATCCACGGTGGAGGAAAAATAGGTGTTTTAGTTGAAATGATAACTCCATGCAGAGATGCAGAAGTTATAGCAATGGGAAGAGATATAGCAATGCAAGCTGCTGCTATGAACCCAAAATACGTTTCAAGAGATGACGTAGATCCAGAATACATAGCACATGAAACAGAAATATTAACTCAACAAGCTTTAAACGAAGGAAAGCCAGCTAACATAGTTGAGAAGATGATAAAAGGAAGACTTGAAAAGCAATTAAAAGAAGTTTGCTTATTAGAGCAACCTTTCGTTAAAAACGGAGATTTAACTATAAAGCAATTAGTTGCTGAAACTGCTAAGAAGTTAGGAACTGAAATAGCTTTAGGAAACGTAGTTAGATTCGAAGTTGGAGAAGGTATAGAGAAGAAAGAAGAAAACTTTGCAGAAGAAGTTGCTAAGCAACTTAAGTAATGACCAAAGGAGAACACTTAAGTGTTCTCCTTTTTTTAAGGAAAAGACATTATATTAAGCTAAAAGCTTTATATAATGTTAAAAAAATACAAAAACAATAGCAAAATAAGATAAATGTAAATTTAGGGAGGATTTTCTAATGATCGAGCCAAAATACAAAAGAGTACTACTAAAACTTAGTGGAGAAGCATTATCTGGTGATAGAGGATTTGGAATAAATAACGATATAGTAAATGATATAGCACTTGCTATAAAGAAAATAAGAGAAATAGGTGTAGAGGTATCTGTAGTTGTAGGTGGAGGAAACTTCTGGAGAGGAAGAACTTCTGAAGGAATGGATAGAACTACTGCAGATTACATAGGAATGTTAGCTACAGTTATGAACTCTATGGCACTTCAAGATGCACTAGAAAATATGGATGTACAAACTAGAGTACAAACTGCTATAGAAATGAGACAAATAGCAGAACCATATATAAGAAGAAAAGCTGTTAGACACTTAGAAAAAGAAAGAGTAGTAATATTTGGTGCAGGAACTGGAAATCCATATTTCTCAACTGACACAGCAGCAGCACTTAGAGCAGCAGAAATGGAAGCTGAAGTAATATTACTTGCTAAAAATGTTGATGCAGTATATGATAAAGATCCAAAGGTTCATGCTGATGCAGTTAAATTTGATGAATTAACTTACTTAGATGTACTTCAAAAAGAATTAAAAGTAATGGACTCAACTGCTACATCTTTATGTATGGATAATCAAATACCTATAAAAGTATTTGAATTATCAACAGAAAACATAATGAAGGCAGTTATGGGAGAAAATATAGGTACAACAGTAAAATAGAAACTAAAATTATGGCTAAAGTATTTTATATAATGTAAAATTAGCATATAATGTTTATATAGATAAAAATATTTAGGAGGAAAAATATGAAATTAGATATACATAAGAACTTAGAAGCTAAAATGGCTAAGACAATAGAAGCATTAAAATATGAATACACTACAATAAGAACAGGAAGAGCTAATGCTCAAATGTTAGATAAAATAAGAGTTGACTACTATGGAACACCAACTCCAATAAACCAAATGGCAGCAGTATCTGTTCCAGAAGCTAGAACTTTAATGATAAATGCTTGGGACAAATCTTCTATGGCTGAAATAGAAAAAGCTATAAGAAACTCTGATTTAGGACTTAACCCAACAAATGATGGTGAAGTTATAAGAATATCAGTACCAGCATTAACAGAAGAAAGAAGAAAAGAGTTAGCTAAAAAAGCTCATAAAACAGCTGAAGATTTCAAAGTAAGACTTAGAAATGAAAGAAGAGATGCTAACGATAATTTAAAGAAAATGGAAAAAGATGGAGAATTAACTGCTGATGAACTTAAAAAAGCACAAGATGAAGTTCAAAAGATAACAGATAAATTCATAAAAGAAGTAGATGTTGTTGCAGCTGCTAAAGAAAAGGATATAATGGAGGTATAATATTGGAAAAATATTATAACCTATTAGGCCTTCACTTAAATGATGTTTTAGACACATTTAAAGACAAAAACATAAAATATACCATAGAAGAGATAAAGGGTAAAAAAGATCAAGAAGCTTTAATCGTTCCTAAGGTCATAAAAATATCTGAGACTTCTGAAGGTGTAAAAATATTAGTAACATACTTTTCTGACTCCTTAAAATAGGAGTCAGATTCGTATTTAGGAGGTACAATATGCATTATGATATAGATTTAGACAGAGTACCTAATCATATAGCTATAATAATGGATGGAAATGGAAGATGGGCAAAGGCTAGATTTCTACCAAGAACAGCAGGACATAAAGCTGGTGTAGAAACTATTAGAAAAGTGCTAAAAGAATGTAATAGACTAGGGGTAAAAACTTTAACATTATATGCATTTTCAACTGAAAATTGGAAAAGACCAAAGCTTGAAGTTGATACTTTAATGACCCTACTTTCAACATATCTAAAAAATGAAGTAAGGGAACTTCACAAAAATAATGTTAAAATAACAACAATAGGTGATACATCTAAACTTCCAAAGGCATGCATAGATGAATTAGAAAGAGCATATGAATTAACTAAGTACAATACTGGAGTTAATCTAAACTTAGCACTTAATTATGGTGCAAGAAATGATATAAAAGATGCTTTAGTAAATATACTAAAAGATGAAAAATGTGGTAAACTAAGTATAGATGAAATAACAGAAGATACAATATCTAGTTATTTAAGTACAAAGTCTATAAGTGATCCAGATCTTATAATAAGAACTAGTGGAGAAGAGAGATTAAGTAACTTCTTATTATGGGAAGCAGCATATTCTGAATTTTACTTTACAGATGTTCACTGGCCAGACTTTAACGAAAAACAACTACAAAAAGCCATATATGAGTACCAAAAAAGAGACAGAAGATTTGGTGGCCTAAAGTAAGGAGATTAATTTATGCGTACAAGAATTATTGCAGGTTTAGCATTAGTACCATTATTTATATTCATTATAATTGGGGGAATACCACTATATTTAGCAGAACTTTTAGTAGTATCTATTGCACTTAATGAATTTTATAAAGCTTTTAAATCAAAGGAAATACATCCAATTTATTATATAGGATATATATTTTCTATATACTTGACATTTAAAAATATATTTAATTTAAGATTAGAGTATACATATGCAGTAGCATTTATATTATTTTTAATATCAATAATTAGTTTATTAAGATGTAAAAATAACATTATAGATATAGCTATAACTTTTATGGGTATTATATACATAGCAATATTTTTAGATTTTATAGTATTAACATTTAAAGATTTTGAATTTGGAAATTTATATGTATGGTTAATATTTATAATATCATTTGCAACAGATACATTTGCATACTTCAGTGGATATTTATTTGGTAAGCACAAGCTTATACCAAAAGTAAGTCCTAAAAAAACCATAGAAGGAAGCATAGGTGGAATACTTGGAAGCACAATTTGTTGTATAGTATTTGGATATATATTTAATATAAATATATTACCATTAGTTATAATTGGGAGTGTAGGAAGTATAGTAGCACAATTTGGAGATTTATTTGCATCTTCAATAAAAAGATACGTAGGAATAAAAGACTATGGTAAACTAATACCAGGTCATGGTGGAGTATTAGATAGATTTGATAGTGTTATACTAGTAGCACCATTTATATACTATGCAATATCATTCTTTATAATATAATGAATTTTAGCAAAGCGAATTTTTTATAATATAAGTCTTAGTTAAATACTAAGGCTTATTTTTTATAGTTGAAAATATATTCAAATTAGATAAAAATTATATAAATAGTGTTATAATATAATAATGAATAAAGTAAATTATAGAAAGGGAAGCAAAATGAAGAAAATATCAATACTAGGGTCAACTGGATCAATAGGTAAACAAACACTAGACGTAGTAAGACAACATAAAGATAAATTTGAAGTAGTAGCAATAAGTGCAAATAGTAGTGTAGACTCATTACTAGAACAAATAAAAGAATTTAAACCAAAATACGTAGCAGTATACAACGAAAGTTCTTACATAAAGTTAAAATCTATGATACCATCAGACCTAAATATAGAAGTATTATGTGGTATGGAAGGACTAAAAACTATATCATCACTTCCTGAAATAGATGTATTATTAACTGCGATAGTAGGAATGATAGGACTAGTTCCTACACTAGAAGCAATAAAAGCTGGAAAAGATATAGCACTAGCTAACAAAGAAACATTAGTATGTGCAGGAGATTTAGTAATGAGTGAAGCTAAAAAAATGGGAGTAAGTATACTTCCAGTAGATAGCGAGCACAGTGCAATATTCCAATGCTTAAATGGAGAAAATAACAAAGAAATAGAAAAAATAATACTAACAGCATCAGGTGGACCATTTAGAGGAAAAACTAAAGAAGAACTTGTAAATGTAACTAAAAATCAAGCACTAAAACATCCTAACTGGTCAATGGGTAGAAAGATAAGTATAGACTCATCAACACTAATGAACAAAGGACTTGAAGTAATAGAAGCAAAATGGCTATTTGGTGTAGAACATGACAAAATAGATGTAGTAGTACATCCACAAAGTATAATACATTCAATGGTACAATTTATAGATAGTTCAGTAATAGCACAACTAGGATGCCCTGATATGAGACTACCTATACAATATGCACTATCATATCCAAATAGAATAGAATGTGACTTTGAAAGATTAGATTTAGCAAAAATAGCTACATTAACATTTGAAAATCCAGACATGGATACATTCCCATGCTTAAAACTAGCATATGAAACATTAAAAATGGGTGGAACATATTCAGCTGTATTAAATAGTGCTAATGAAATATTAGTTAGTGAATTTTTAGAAGACAAAATAGGGTTTTACGATATACCAAAATACATAGAAAAGACCCTAGAAGCACACACTAGCATAGAAAAGCCAACTCTAGAACAAATATTAGATATAGATAAATGGGCTAGAGAATATGTAAGCGGCTTAATAAAATAGGCTTAACAAATAATTTTAATTAAATATAAAAAAGAGGTGGTAAATTGACTATAATAGCAGCAATACTATTATTTGGTGTAATAGTATTTATACACGAATTAGGACATTTCCTGTTTGCTAAAAAAGCAGGGGTAACAATACATGAATTTTCAATAGGTATGGGACCTAAAATATACAGTAAAACTAAAAACAATACAATGTATTCAATAAGATTACTTCCATTAGGTGGATATGTAAGTATGGAAGGGGAAGATGGAGAAACAAATGACCCTAATGCCTTTGGTAAAAAAACATTACTACAAAGGGCAAGTATATTATTTGCAGGGCCATTTTTTAACATAATATTTACAGTAATATTATTAATACCAGTATTTATGTTTATAGGGACACCAACTAATTCAAATGTATTAGGAGAAATATCTCAAAATAGTCCGGCACAAAAGGCAGGACTTATGGCTAATGATAAAATATTAGACATAAATGGTAAAAAAATAAATTCATGGGAAGATATATTAAATACACTTCAAACTACAGATGGTAAAAAAATAAATATAACAGTAGATAGAGACGGTAAGACTAAAGACTTTAATATACAACCCCAAAAAAATGAACAAGGAAGATATGTAATAGGAATAGCACCAGAAAGAGATAAAAGTATACTAAATGCAATACCAAGTGCATTTACTGGAACATATGAAATGCTTAAGCAAATGGTATTATTCTTAGGACAATTAGTAACAAATTCAGTACCTGGAGGAGCTGCAAATGCTGTAGCAGGACCAGTTGGAGTAATAGGAATAGTTTCAGATGCAGCAAAAATGGGTATACCAAATCTTATGTACATAGGAGCAATGATAAGTCTAAACTTAGGAGTGCTTAATCTACTTCCAATACCAGCACTAGATGGAGGAAGATTAGTAATGCTAGGAATAGAAGGTCTAAGAGGTGGGAAAAAACTAGACCCAAACAAAGAAGCTATGATACATACAGCAGGCTTTATGTTATTAATGGGACTTATGCTATTTGTAACATACAAAGACATACTTAGATTATTCTAAAATAAATAGTATAATAAATAGGAGGTGGGTGGATAGATACAAATCTATAATCCACCTCTTTAATACTATATAGGGCTAAATAATACATAAAATACTAAAGAGGTGAAGACATGTATAAAAGAAGACAATGTAGAGAAGTAAGCGTTGGAAATGTAAAAATAGGTGGGAATAACCCAATAAGTATACAATCAATGACAAACAGTGATACAAGAGATGCAAATGCCACAATAGCACAAATAAAAAGATTAGAAGAAGTAGGATGCGATATAGTAAGAGTGGCAGTACCAGATATGATTGCAGCAAAAAACATAGGTGAAATAAAGAGAAATGTAAACATACCAGTAATAGCAGATATACACTTTGACCATAGATTAGCTATAGAAGCAATAGACCAAGGAGTAGATGGAGTTAGAATAAACCCAGGTAATATTGGTAGCATAGAAAAAGTAAAAGAAGTAGTAAATAAATGTAAAGAGAAAAACTTAAAAATAAGAATAGGTGTAAATGGTGGTTCACTTGAAAAAGAATTACTTCAAAAATACGGAAGTGCAACAGCAGAGGCACTAGTTGAAAGTGCAATGGGTCATGTTAAAATATTAGAAGACTTAGATTTTAGAAATATAGTAATATCATTAAAATCATCAGATATATACAAAACACTAGAAGCATATGAATTAATATCTAAAAAAGTAGACTATCCACTTCATATAGGTATAACAGAATCAGGAAGTGTTAAAAAAGGAACTATAAAATCATCAATAGGAGTAGGAGCATTACTTCTTAAAGGTATAGGAGATACTGTAAGAATATCACTAACAGGAGATCCATGTGAAGAAGTAGTAGTTGGAAAAGAAATACTAAGAAGCTTAGACTTATTAAATGATAAGATAAAAGTAGTATCTTGCCCAACATGTGGAAGATGTAATATAGACTTAATAAGCGTGGTAAATGAAGTAGAAGAAAAAATAAGCAAAATGGATAAAGATATAACAGTAGCTATAATGGGATGTGCAGTAAATGGTCCAGGAGAAGCAAGAGAAGCTGATATTGGAATAGCTGGTGGAAAAGGTGAAGGACTATTATTTAAAAAAGGTGAAATAGTTAGAAAAATAAAAGGCGATGATTTAGTAAAAGAGCTAATGGATGAAATAGATAAATATTAATAATAGGAGGGTACTTGAAAAAGTACTCTTTTTTTATTAGTATTATTAGTTTTATTAGTTTTATTTTTAATCTTTTAAGTATACTTTTTTAATATTTTAATATATGCTATCATATAACTATTATTTTATAGATTGGAGGAGGTTATGAGGAAGAAAATATTTTTAACCTTAGCTATATTATGGATGTGTGTAATCTTTTATATGTCTAATCAACCATCTCACATATCATCAGCTCAGTCTAGTGGTGTTATAAACGCCCTTAGCAATGTACCTGTAATAGGCGCTGCTATAGATATTATGATGGTCAATGGTATTGCTCAGTTTGTTATTAGAAAAAGTGCCCATATGTTTTCATATGCAATTCTTGCTATACTTTGGTTTATGAGTATATATGAAAGTAACAAATATATTAAAAAGACATTTATTACATCTTTATTTTTTACTTTTATATATGCTTGTACTGATGAAGTTCATCAATTATTTATACCAGGTAGAAGTGGTGAGATTAGAGATATTTTAGTAGATTCTACAGGGGCTATTATTGGACTTTGTGTTTTAGTATTAATTATAAAATTTGTTAATAAAAAAAAGCTATAAATTAGTATAGTCTTTTATTTTATACGTATAAGCTCATTATGGAAACTTATTTTTTTAAAGAAATTGATACTATATACTATCATATAACTCTACAGCTATTTTAATTACCTATTATCTATTTTTTAGCAATTTCTTTTACTTATATCTATATAGTAATTAAAACTTTAGATTATTATAGGATACATAAGTGCATAAATTATGATTTTTATAAAAATAATTTTTAAGTTAAAGATTAGTTAAATTGGAATATTTGTATAAATATAATAAAATTATTTTCAAATCATTAAACTAGTGATATACTAGGAATATTGACGATGAAAAATGATTTAATATCATTTTCAATATAAGCTTCATGGAGGATTTTATGAGTAATAATTTAGCAAAATCGGCATTTTGGCTTATGGTAGTTACTATGCTATCAAAGATACTAGGATTTACAAGAGATATAGTCCTAATGTATTTTTATGGAACTAGTGCTTATAGTGATGTATATATAACAGCTATGAATATACCTGTTGTAGTGTTTGCTGCTGTTGGGGTAGCACTTTCTACTACATTTATACCACTATATCAAGAAGCACTTGAAAATGGCGGAGAAAAAAGAGCGCAAAATTTTGCAAACAATATATTATGTATAGTTAGTATAATAAGTATAATTTTAAGTATATTTGGTTATATATTTGCCGAGCCTATAGTAAAATTATTTGCTATTAGTTTTAATGGTGAAAAATTAGCACTAACTGTTGAATTTGTAAGAATAATAATAGTAGGTGTTTTATTTATAGGTCTTAGTAATATAATGACAGCTTACTTACAAATACAAGGAAACTTCACTATACCAGGTATGGTACAGCTTCCAAATAATATTATAATAATTATATCTATGATAATAGGTGCAGTTACTGAAAACTTTGATATATTAGCAATAGGGGCACTTATTGGTATGGCTTCACAGTTTTTATTCCAAGTACCTTTTGCTATAAAGCATGGGTATAAATTTAAGCCTATTGTCAATTTTAAAGATAGATATCTTAAAAAGATGATATGGCTAATACTTCCTGTTTTAATAGGGGTTGCAGTTAACCAAGTAAATGCTATGGCAGATAGAAGTTTGGCTTCAAGCTTAGGTGATGGTGTTATAGCAGCTTTAAATAGTGCTAATAAGCTTAATTTCTTTGTTTTAGGATTATTTATAACTACTATAGGTTCTGTTATATATCCTACACTAGCAAAGCTATCTACTACTAATGACCAGAGAAAATTTGCAGAAGCAGTATCAACGAGTGTAAACTGTGTAAGTTTAATAATATTACCTATAACTGTTGGAGCAATAGTACTTGCTACTCCTATAGTTAGAATATTATTTGAAAGAGGAGCTTTTGACGAAAAATCAACTCAAATGACAGCTATTGCTCTTATGTGTTATTCTGTTGGTATGATTGCTTACGGACTTAGAGATATATTAAGTAAGGTATACTATTCATTAAAGGATACTAAAACTCCTATGATAAATGGTATAATAGCAGTTATTGCTAACATATTCTTTGATGTTACTTTAATGCAAGTATTTGGACTTGGTGGACTAGCACTTGCTACTAGTTTATCTTCTATAATATGTATATTATTATTATTTAGAGGATTAAAGAAAAAGATAAGTTACTATGGACAAGATAGAATATTAAGAACATTTGTAAAATCTTTAATAGCTTCTGCTGTAATGGGTGTTGCCACATACTTTGTGTACAAGTTATCTAGTGGTATATTAGGTAGTGGATTTGTACAAGAAGTTATAGCTACGGGTGTATCAGTATTAGTAGGTGCTATTGTTTATGGTATACTTGTTAGTAAATTTAGAGTTAGAGAAGTTAAGATGCTTAAAAAGATGGTTATGAAAAAATTAAATAGAGCATAAAATACATTAAATAAAAAGAGAGCATAAGCTCTCTTTTTTTATTTTTATAATATTTTTTATAAAAAATATATATATTTACAAATTTTGTGATAAATTTATGATAAAATTATTTCAGCGATTATGTAACATATTACTAAATTATATACAAAAAATACAAACACATGGAGGAGTATTTATGAGTTACAAGGAAAAATACAATGAGTGGATAAACAATCCATATTTTGATGAAAAAACTAGACAAGAATTACTAAGCATAAATGATGAAAAAGAAATAGAAGATAGATTTTATACGGATTTAGAGTTTGGTACTGCTGGGCTTAGAGGAGTTATAGCTGCTGGTAGTAACAGAATTAATATATATACAGTAAGAAGAGCTACTTTTGGACTTGCTAATTACATATTAAAAAATGCAAACAGCGAAAAAGATAGAGGAGTTGTTATAGCACATGATAATAGACATATGTCTAGAGAGTTTTGTATAGAAACTGCAAATACACTAGCAGCTTGTGGTATAAAAGCTTATATATTTGATTCTTTAAGAACTACACCAGAATTATCTTTTGCAGTTAGAAATTTAAATGCTATAGCAGGTGTTGTTATAACTGCTAGCCACAACCCACCAGAATATAATGGATACAAAGTATACTGGGAAGATGGAGCACAAGTTATGCCTCATATTGCAAGTGCTATAACTGATGAAATAAACTCTATAGTAGATTATAGTACTATACCAACACTTACTGATGAAAATAAAGATTTAGTTATTAAGCTTGATGAAAAAGAAGATACTGATTTTATAGAAGCTGTAAAAACTCAAGTTATAAGAAAAGATTTAATAGATAAGTTTGGAAAAGACTTTAAAATAGTATACACTCCACTTTGTGGAACAGGAAATGTTCCTATAAGAAGAGCTTTAAAAGAAATTGGATTTGAAAATGTAATAGTTGTTAGTGAAGAAGAAAAGCCAGATCCTAATTTTTCTGGTATAGAGTATCCTAATCCAGAAGATAAAAAAGCATTAGTTAGAGGAATTAACTTAGCTAAAGAAGTAGGAGCTGATTTAGTAATAGCTACTGATCCTGATTGTGATAGAGTTGGTGTTGCTGTTAAGACTGTAAGCGGTGATTATCAAATGCTTACAGGAAACCAAATTGGTGGAATGCTTACAAACTACATAATAGAAGGAAGAAAGGAAGCTAATAGACTAGAAGAAAATCCAGTACTTATAAAGACTATAGTTACATCTGAATTTGGTGCAGATATTGCTAAAGATAACAATATAGATGTTTTAAATGTACTTACAGGATTTAAGTTTATAGGAGAGAAGATAAAGTCATTTGAAGAGACTAAGTCTAATTCATACTTATTTGGATATGAAGAAAGCTATGGATATTTAGTAGGGACTCATGCTA
The DNA here is from genome assembly GCF_015550185.1 of Romboutsia sp. 1001285H_161024_C4. NCBI lineage: Bacteria > Bacillati > Bacillota > Clostridia > Peptostreptococcales > Peptostreptococcaceae > Romboutsia > Romboutsia sp. 1001285H_161024_C4. Next base: position 598,141 of record NZ_JADNAJ010000002.1, read on the forward strand.
GAGACAAGGATGCTGTTGTTACATCACTTTTAATAGCAGAGATGGCAGTTTATTATGCTTCTAAAAATATGAGTTTATACGAAGGATTAATTAAGCTTTATGAAAAGTATGGATACTTTAAAGAAGAAACTAAATCTTTAACTTTAAAAGGTATAGAAGGTATAGCAAAAATTAAGGATATAATGACATACTTTAGAGAAAATGATATAAATGAAATAAACAACTCTAAAGTTATTGATTTTAAAGATTATTTAAAAGGAATAGATAATCTTCCAAGTGCTAATGTAGTTAAGTACTTCTTAGAAGATGGATCTTGGCTTGCTATTAGACCATCTGGTACTGAGCCTAAGTTAAAGTTTTATATAGCTACTAAGGGTAATACTGAAAGTGATGCTATTAAAAATGTCGACGGTATAAGAGCATTTGTAGATATTGTTTTAGAAAAATTAGTTTAATATATATGTTTTTAAGGATATATTTTTATATATCCTTTTTTTATTAGTTTACAATATTATAATTAAGGTATAAAATTAATTGGATAAAAAATTTAATCTAAAATCATTTATATATAAAATGAAAATCGGGAGGTGAAAATTTGATAGTAAATAGAAGAGAGCTAAAATATCCAATTAGTGAAGTGGATTATTATAAGGTAGACAATTTGTTTAAAGATGTCCTTAAAGAAGATAAAAATAATAATTGTTTTGGATATAAAATAAGAAGTCTTTATTTTGATAGCATAGACAATTGTGATTATTATTCTAAGATTAATGGAGAAGAAGTTAGAAAAAAGATTAGACTTAGAATATATGACACTAAAACAGAGAAAGTCAAGCTTGAAATAAAAAGAAAAATGAATATAAACCAAAGAAAAGAGACTGTTACAATAAGTAGAGAGGATGCCATTAGACTTATTAATAAAGATTATAGTGTTTTATTAAAATATAATAATGAAACTGCAAAATCAGCATACAACATTATGACAATAGGGCAATATAGACCAGTAGTTTTAGTTGATTATAATAGAAAAGCATATATACATGAAGAAAATAATATAAGAGTTACATTAGATAGTGATATAAGAAGTAATGAATTTAATTTTGATATGTTTGATGATGACATTATTATGAATCCTATAGTTAACTATTATAATGCACTACTTGAAGTTAAATTTGATGGAGAATTATTTTGTTGGATATCACAGGCTTTATCCAATTTAGATACTACAAATCAGTCTTTAAGTAAGTATTGTAGTTCTAGAAAGTTTTATGAAAATTATATATTTTAGGTAATAAGGGAGAGAAATATGAAAGAAACATTATATAAATATTTAACAGCACCTAGTGGAAATATAACGCTATTTAGTGCTATTGAAATGATGAGTATGGCATTTATACTTTCAATGGTTATATTTTGGACATATAAAATAACATTTAGTGGAGTAATGTATAATAGAAAATTTAATGTATCACTTGTAATGCTAACACTAGTTACTACTATGGTAATGATAGTAATTGGTAGTGATATAGCACTATCACTTGGTATGGTAGGGGCATTATCTATAGTTCGTTTTAGAACAGCTATAAAAGATCCAAGAGATACAGGATATATATTTTGGTGTATAGCTATAGGCCTTAGCGTAGGAAGCCAAAATTATATGATAGCTATAGTGGGGTCGCTATTTTTATTTATAGTACTTTCTATGTTTAGCTTTAGTGGAATTGGTAAAGAAGAAAGATACATTCTTATTATAAGAGGTGAAAGAGAAAGAGAAGAAGAAATAATGAGATGTGTATTTGACTCATTTAAAGGAAGTCAACTAAGAGCTAAAAACTCTGTAGGAAATAATATAGAGATAATTTATCAAATAAAGTTTAAAAATAGTAATGACAAAAATATATTAGACAATTTATACAAGATAGAAGGTGTTAGTGCAGTTAATTTAGTTGCTCAAAATGGAGAAACAATAGGATAGGTGATATGAATGAAAAAAGATATATTTAAAGCATTTATGGCACTTAGTTTTATTTTTATATCACTAATTGGAGCATCATATCTAAAAGAAGCTAAAGAAGTAGCAAGTAATAAATACAAAGAGAATAGATCAAAAGAATATGATAAAATATATCAAAATACTTATGGGGATTATGGTTTTAACCTTCCTTTAATAGTGATAGATACTAATGGAAAATCCATATCTAATAAAGAAAAGACAGTTTCAAATATTCAAGTTTACAATTCAGATAAAGAAAATAATTATTTAAGTGATAATCCAAGTTTAGAAAGTAGTGCAATGATTAATATAAGAGGAAATACAACAAAATATTTTCCTAAAAAGCAGTATAGTCTAAAGATTGTAAACAAAAAAGGAAATGAAAAAGATAAAAAAATGCTAGGTATGGATAAGGATTCGGATTGGGTATTAAATGGTCCTTTTGCTGATAAGTCTCTTATGAGAAATTATATAGCATATACTGTAGGTAGTAATATTATGGAGTATGCACCTGATGTGAGGTTTTGTGAAGTTTTTGTTATAGATGATGGAAGTAGTACTATACAAAAAAAGCACTACAAGGGAGTGTATTTATTAATAGAAAAGATAAAACGAGGAGAAGACAGGGTTGATATAGTTAAAACTCATGATAATACCGATGAAACTAGTTTTATAATAAGTAGGGACAGAAATAAAGAAGATAATATTGTAATTGGAAATTATGGATATGAAACTCATTTATATGACTATGCGTTAAATATTGAATATCCTAAAAAAGATTTAACACCAGGCAAATATAATTATATCAACAAATATATTAGTGAGTTTGAAAGAATACTATATTCAGATAAATTTAATGACCCTAAAAATGGATATAGAAAGTATATAGATGTAGATTCTTTTGTAGACTTTTATATTATTAATGAGTTCTTCTTAAATACTGATGCAGGTATATTTAGTACATATATGTATAAGGATTATAATGAAAAAATGAAAGCAGGTCCTATATGGGATTTTAATAGATCACTTGGAAATAACGAAGTAAATAAAGATAGTAGAGCTTTTGAGTATGAAGGATTTTTTATGTTGCAAAGGTATTGGTTTGATAGACTTATGGAGGATAGAGCATTTGCTAATAAAGTTGTAAGTAGATATAAAGAATTAAGAAAAAACTATCTTAGTGATGAATATCTTATAAATCTTATAGATAAAACTAAGAATTACCTAGGTACTTCAGTAAAACGGAACTTTGATAAATGGTCATTTGAACTAAGTAATCAATCTGATGTTTTTGGAATGTATTGGAATATAATACAAAAATATGGTAATGGAGAAGATGCATTTAATAAATTCTTAGGTAATAATAAAGATTTGTTAGAAGACACTACAGGAAAAGCAAATTCTTATGAAGAAGAAATAAATTTAATGAAAAATTTTATAAAAAATAGAGGCAAGTGGATGGATGAAAACATAGATAGCTTATCTAAATGGGCGAGTTAGTAGGAGATTGATATGAAGAAATTTTTACTTATTTGTATAATAGCATTTGTACTTATATATAATCTTATAAGTTCAATAGCTACTAATCAATTAGTAGGACAAAATGATACATATTTCACTAAAGTTAAAGAAAAGGAAATATATATAGCAAAGAATGGAAAATGGGAAAAACTAGATATAGTAGGAGTTAATTTAAACTCAGCTAAACCAGGAACATTTCCAAGTGATAATTTAGTATCAGAAGATGATTATTTAAGATGGATAAGTAATATCTACAATATGGGAGCAAATTGCATAAAAGTATCTAATCTTATGAGTCATAATTTTTATAATGCACTTGATAAATTCAATAAAAATAGAGAAAGTCCAATATATTTAATGCAAGGAATATACTTTGATGAAAAATATTTAAAGGATGGAGAAAATCCACAAAGTAGTAACTTAAACGATGGATTTATAACAAATATAAAGCTTATAGTAGATTCAGTACATGGTAATCCATACAACTATAATAAGCCAGATATAGTACAGTTTTATAATACTGATGTGTCAGATTATGTTATAGGATATACGCTAGGCATAGAGTTTGCAAAGCATGACATAATATATAATGAAATTATGAATGAGAAAGAAAAGTATAATGGCAAATATTTATATACAAATGATAAAGCATCATCTTTTGAATCTTATATGGCTAGTATGGGAGATTATTTATTAGACTATGAACTAGAAAGTTATAAAAAGCAAAGTCTTATAAGTTATATAGGTTCATCTTCATATAATATAGTCAGCGGTCAAAAAAATCCTGTAAAAAATACCTTTATAGAAAAAGATGATAGAATTGAAAATCAAAATTATTATTTTAATCCTGAAAATATAAAGTCTAAAAGTAAATTAAAAACAGGATTATTTGCAACTTATAATATATATCCGTCTTACAGCGAAGTAAAAGAATATGTAGATAAGATGGATTATTATTTTAAAAAGTTAAATAATCATCATAAAATACCAGTTGTTATAGGGGAATATGGGATACCATCATCTAGAACTGGTGGAGATTTTAATATGAACTCTGATAAAATTAAATATATAGATGAAAAAGAACAAGGAAATGCTTTAGTATCATTATATAGAGCTATAAAAAGTTCAGGATGTGCAGGAAGCTTTTTATTTGAATTTCAAGATAGTTGGAGTAGGTCTTCAGCAAATACAGCATATAGTAAAATATTAGACAGATCAGCTTATTGGAGTGATGCACAAACTTATAGCCAAAGTTTTGGTCTTATGGCATTTGACCCAGGAAGTGGTAAAAGTGTAAGTTATGTAGATGATAGTATAGATGAGTGGAGTGAAAAAGATATTGTAAGCAAAAATGAAGATATGAGTTTATATGCTAAAAGTGATGAAAAGTATTTATATCTTATGGCAAAAGTATCAAAAGATATAAATTTATCAAAAGATGATATTTATATAGACTTAGATACAACTCCTAAATCAGGTGTTAAAAAAAGCTCACAGTTTATGCTAGATTTTGAAGATAATGTTGATTTTATAGTACATATAAATGATATAGATAATAGTGCTATTTATGTACATGAATATTATAATAGATTTAATTTTTATCTCAATAAAAAAGATAATCAAAAAAGACCAGATCTTATAAATCACAAAAAAGATATGGATGTCTTTTCACCAATTTATATAGAGGTAAGACCTAAAATGTATAACACATCAAATGGTGAAGAAGAAGAAGCTATAATATATGAAACAGGTAAATTAGTTTATGGAAATAGTAATCCAAATAGCTTAGATTATAACTCAGCTTCTGACTTTTATGTTGGCAAGGATTATGTAGAAATAAGAATACCTTGGGGGATTATTAATTTTATGGATCCATCAACTAGACAAATACAAGATGATTTTTATGAGGTATACAAGATTAAACCAATAAAAATAAAAGACATTAAAATAGGCATGACTTTAAATAGTGAATATAAAAAAGTTAGACTAAAAAGTGAAAGCTTTAAACTAGATACTTGGTTAATGCCAAATTATCATGAAAGGTTAAAAGAATCTTATTATATATTGCAAAAAGAATTAACAAAAATCTCTAATTAAATGGGGTAGATATGAAAAATATAACAATAATATATATAGTGTTAGCCTTTTTTACATATATAATTTCTTGTTCAGTTATTTATATGATAGTAAATGATATGTATAACAAAAGGCACAAAAGGAAAGTTCAAGATTTAGATAACACTTTTAAAAAAGAAATATTAAAACAACTTGAAGATATAAAAAATCAAAAAAATATAACAAAAATAAATATTGAATATGTAAGAAATAAAATTAAAAAGAGAAGATACAAAGATTCCTTTCATAATGCTTTATTTGAATTTAATAAAGACTACAATAATCATAAATACACAAGGATTTACACAAAAAACTTTGAGGATATTATAATAAATGAAATAAAGATATGTAAGAGAAAGGATGATATTATAAAATCTTATTATGTTATGTTGCTTGGTGAATATAAATTATCTAATATAGAGATAAAAGACTTTTTATATAATTGTCTAAATACAAATTCAACTCAATTAAGAACATTAGCGTTAAAGAGTATATCTAAGATAGGAAACTTAAATTATTTAATAAGTTCTATAAGATATATATCAGATAATAGAAAATATGTAAATAATAAAATGTTCATAGATATAATTAATATATTTTGTGGAAATAAAAGCCTATTAAATAAAAATTTAATTAAAATATTTGGTGAACTTAATTATGAAGTTCAAAAGGTTATAATAGAGCACTTTAAAAACAATAAGATAGATTATGTAAAATTAGATTTACTTAACATGCTCAAAAGTGAAAATACTCATAAAGAAGTTAAGATAAGTATAATAAAATATTTTGCAGTAGTTAGATACAAAGAAGCGAAGCAAATTATAATAGATATAATAAATAGTAAAGATTGGGAGTATAGAACTGTGTGTGCAAGCACTCTTGGAAATTATAATAGTAAAGAAAGTATAGAGATACTACTTAAAACAATAACCGATAAAAATTGGTATGTAAGGTACAACTCAGCCATGTCTCTTCTTGGATTTGACAAAGACTATATAGAAGAAAGAATAATAAAACAAGAAGACAAATATTCAAGAGATATACTTTTTTATGCTATGTTTGTAAAAGATAAAATATCTTATGAAAAATATTTAGAAGAGATAGGAGATGTTGTGTACTCATGTTAGAGATAATTATTGGATATATTAACATTTTCTTTATGTATTATATATTTATATATGCTGTTGTATTTTTTATATCCACAGTATACTCTGTATTACAGCTTAATGAGAGTAAAAGAAAAAGAGGATTTTCAGAAGCTTTAGCAATAGATAATAAGGAAAATTATATTCCTATATCTATATTAGTACCAGCATACAATGAAGAGAAAACAGTCAATGATTGTATAGAATCTCTACTTAGTTTGGACTACAAAGAATTTGAAATAATAGTAATAGATGATGGTTCAAATGATGATACTTCTAAGGTAATTATAGACAAATTTAAACTAAAAAGAGTAGCAAGGCCAATAAGAAGATTAGTAAAATGTAAAAAAGAAGAGTTTGTATATGAAAGATTTATAAACAATATAAAATTAACGTTAGTTAGAAAAGAAAATGGTGGGAAGGCAGATGCTCTCAATATGGGAATTAATGTATCTAGATATCCACTATTTGTATCATTAGATGCAGACTCTATACTTCAATATGATTCATTAACTAATATAGTAGCACCATTTATGGAAGATGATACTACTATAGCAGTAGGCGGAAATATAAAGGTTGCAAATCAAGTTGTTTTAGAAAATGGTAGAGTAAAAAAAATATTGCCACCAAAAAAGTTACTAGTAATATTTCAGACTATAGAATATTATCGTGTATTTTTGACAACTAGAGTTTGGTTTAATAGTTTTAATGGCAATCTTATAATATCTGGTGCGTTTGGGCTTTTTAAGAAAAGTTGTGCTATAAATGTTGGAGGATATGACACTAATACAATTGGTGAAGATATGGACCTTGTTGTTAAACTTCATTCTTTTTATAGAAAAAATAAGATAAAATATAACATAAAATATGCTTATGATGCTATTTGCTGGTCACAAGTACCAGAAACATTTAGAGACCTGAAAGGACAAAGAAGAAGATGGCACATAGGGCTTATGACAAGTTTATTTAACCATAAGTATATATTTCTAAATCCAAAATATGGGTTTGTAGGTATATTTTCTTTTATGTACTTTGTAGTATATGAGCTATTTTCTTGTGTAATAGATATATTTGGATTATTAATAATAATAGTTTCATATTTTGCAGGATATTTAAATATAAAGTTTTTAGCAACATTTTTACTAGTATATATATTATATAGTGTTATAATATCTGTAACATCTGTAATGCTTGAAAATTATGTATTTAGACATATACCAAGTATAACTACACTATTAAAATTAATACTATTTTCAATAGTTGAGAGCTTTGGGTATAGGCAATTATGTTCTTTTTATAGGTTAACTGGATTTATAGGATATAAAAAATATAAAAATAAATGGAACAAAATAACTAGGATTAAGCAAAATAGAATTAAATATGAAAAAGAAACATCAAAAGAGTAAGGATTTGCAATTTATTTTGCAAATTCTTTTTTTTTTTGCAAATTAATGTAAAAAACAATTTAGAATATTAATACAAATTTGTAGATTATATAAAGATTTTGATATATATTAAAATATATAAGTAAATATTGGGGGAATAAAAAATGATAGATATACATTGTCACATATTACCTGGAGTGGATGATGGAGCTAAGAGTCTTGAAGAAGCTTTAGAAATGGCAAAAATAGCTCAGTCTGAAGGTATAAAAACTATAATAAATACATCACATTATCATCCAGCGTTTGAAGATTATATAGTGGGAGATAAACTTTTAGATATAGCCGCAGATTTTAATAATGAATTAATAAAAAATAATATAGATGTAAATGTGCTAGTTGGAAATGAAATATATTACAATGAAAATATATTAGAATATATAGATAAAAAAGAATTTAAAAGTATAAACAATAGTAAATATGTATTAGTTGAATTTTCTCCTAGCAATTTTCCTAAAAATCTAAGTGATGTTATATTTGAGTTTAAAATAAGGGGGTATATACCAATACTTGCACATGTAGAAAGATATGGGGAAATACAAAAAAATTATAGTATTTTAAAAGATGCTATAAATGAAGGGGCACTTATTCAAATCAATAGTTCAAGTGTATTAAAAAAAGGTTCTAAGTCATTTGAAGTTTGTAAATATTTATTAGATCGTAATTTAGTACAGTTTATAGGTAGTGATGCACATGATAAAGAAAGAAGAAAACCATATATCAAAGAAGTTTTCACATATATAAGTAAATACTATGGTGAAGATAGAGCTAAAACATTACTAATAGAAAATCCATTAAAAATAATAAATGATGAAGATATTTCATTTAAAGAAATAGAGCCAAAAAATAGAAAAAAAGTAGGATTTATAAAAAAAATATTTAATAGAAAATAAATAATATAATTATATTACATCTATAATTATGTATTAAATGAAATAATACTTAAGAGTATATTATCCTTTAAATATTCATACATATTATTAAGACTTTAATATCTTAATAAGGAGAATTATCTATGAAGTTTGAAGAATTACTCACTGAGCTTTATCCAATAAATGACAAGAACAATAAGATAAGAAAATTTATAAAAGATAATTTTACAAAAGAATTATTAATACTTTACATAACGGAATTAGCAATATATATGATAACATCTACAAAAGTATCTAGTGCTAGTATTATAGAAAAGGTAGTATATGACCAAAATATACTTTGCTTATCTGAAAAATTAAAAGAAGAAAAAGAAGGCTTATATAAAGATGACATAGAATTTCAGCTAGAAGAAGATAAAGAAGTAATAGGAGTTTATTTCTTAAAAGCTAATGAAGAAGTTATAGCTATAGTTAAGGAAGATATAGAATTATATGATGAATTAGAAAAATTTTTATTAAATTAAATGAGTAGCACTCAAGCTACTCATTTTTTATTTTTAAATACAAATATTGATTATTTAAATAATATAAAAAGCTAGATAATAAAATTAATTAACTAGCTTTAAGATTATTTCTATATTCAATAGGTGTTATACCATTTAGTTTTTTAAAAAGTGTTGTATAGTAGTTATGGTTATTATATCCAACCAATAAAGCAACATCTAATATTGTAAAATTTTTATTTTTCAAAAACTCTTTGCTTTTTTCTATTCTAAATTTATTTAAAAAATTAGTAAAAGTATATCCAGTTTCTTTTTTAAATATAGAACAAAAATAGCTTTTATTTATGCTTAGATAATTGCAAATATCATCCATATTAGTAGAAGCGTAATTTTTATGTATGTAATCAATACTATCTTTAATGTATGGATTAAATTTATTATCTTTATTAATTTGACCTTTTATAATGCTTTTTAGCATAGTTAATATGTAGTTAATGCAAGAATAAGGTTTAAATGGAATATTTAACTCACTACATATATATTTTGATTTAAATGGTCCAACTATAAAGTATCCATCAAATCTAGTATCCGTTAAAGGTGTTACTATAAAGTGTATATTTTCAAAATATGTAAGGTTTATACTTGAAATAGTACTTTCTTTTAAATTATTATATATGTTTGTTTTTTCTAATACCAAATCAATATCCTTTGAAAATCCCATTTTATAAATAGGGATAAACTTTTCATTGACAAACTGTATAGGAATATCTAGACAGTCATAAAAATCTTTCAATATACTTTCCAAATTACTCATGATCTCCTCCAAAACTTGATTAAAACTAGTTAATATAATCAAATTATTTTAACTTTAAAATTTAGAATTGAAATATTTTAAACTAAAAATATTTATAAAAATAGCAAATATAATTAAAGAACTATAAAAATTTTTATAATATACTTAAAAAGTAAATGATAATCAATATCATCAATATTATCTATTAAAACGAGGAGAAAGTCAATGAGAAAAATAGCGATATATGGTAAAGGAGGCATAGGTAAATCTACGACAACGTCGAATTTATCAGCGGCTCTTTCACAATTAGGATATAAGGTAATGCAAATAGGGTGTGACCCAAAAGCAGATTCAACTAAAAATCTAATGAAAGGAAAGTTTATACCTACAGTATTAGATGTAATGAATGAAAAAGGTGACGATATAGACCTTAAAGATATTGTATTTGAAGGATATAATGGAGTGCTTTGTGTTGAAGCTGGAGGACCAACTCCTGGTGTTGGATGTGCTGGTAGAGGTATAATAGCAGCTTTTGAAAAGTTAGAAGAATTAGAGGCTTTTGAAGTTTATAAGCCAGATATAGTCATATACGACGTACTTGGAGATGTTGTATGTGGAGGATTTTCAATGCCAATAAGAAATGGATACGCTAAGGATGTTTATATAGTAACATCTGGTGAGATGATGTCTATGTATGCAGCGAGCAATATATCTACAGCAGTTAATCAATTTAAAAGTAGAGGATATGCATCATTAAAAGGTATTATATTAAATGCCAAAAATGTAGATGGTGAAGTTGAATTAGTAGAAAACTTATGTAATGAAATAAATAGTAATGTTTTTCACTATATACCTAGAAATCAAATAGTTCAAATATCTGAAAATGATGGGAAAACAGTTATAGAAAAAGATAAAGAGAGCGAGATGGCAAGTATATATATGAATTTGGCTAGAAAAATAGTTAGTGAATAACTAGCCTGTAAAACAGCAATTTAGCTTATAAAAATTATATAAAAATAAACACATTAAATATAAAATTAAAACAAAATGGAGGAAATATTATGAAATTTAGAAAATTAGCATCAGTATTTTTAGTATCAGCATTATTTATAACAGGGTGTACTAATAATAGTAGTCAAAGTGAAAAAGAAAGTGATACAGCCGTTAAAGGTGCTCAAGTTGAGGAATTAGACGTAGTAGCTGCGACAGTTTCAGCTACACAAGTATTAGATAAATTAGATGCAAATGTTATAGGAATACCTACAACTAAAATGGAAATACCAGAAAAGTTTAAAGGATTACCAGAAGTAGGTCAAGCAATGAATCCTGATTTAGAAATAGTAGCATCTCTAGAGCCTGATGTATTTATAATGGATAGTATGTTTAAAGAAAATGTAAAAGATAGTATGAAAGAGTATGATTTAAATACTTTCTACTTTAATACAGGAACATATACAGAATTTGTAAAAAGTATTGAAGAGCTAGGAAAAGAAATAAATAAAGAAGAAGAAGCGACTAAAGTAATAAACGAATTAAAAGAAGTTGAAAAAGAAGCTACAGCTAATAAAAGTGAAAAAGCACCGACAGTAGCAATAATATTTGGTGGAGGAGAAAACTTCATGTTAGCTACAGAAACTTCTTATTTAGGGGATTTAGCAAAAACTGTGGGAGCAGAAAATATAACTAATAAATTAGAGGGAGATATGAGTTCACCTTATGTTCAATTTAGTTTAGAGCAAATAATAAAAGAAAATCCTGATTATATACTTAGATTTGCACATGGAAATATAGAAGAAACTAAAAAAGCTTTTGATGATGCTTTTGATAAAAATCCAGCATACAAAGAGTTAGATGCATATAAAAATGGAAAAGTGATAGATTTAGACCCTGCTATATTTAACGTATCTGCAAACCTACAAGTAAAAGAAGCTATAAAAACTTTAGGGAATGTACTTTACGGTAACTAGGTATGAAGCTAAATAAAAAATATTTAACTATTGGTATAAGTTTTATAATGTTAGCAGTACTTTTAGTACTGCTTTCTACTATAGGTAGTGTAGATTTAAGTTTTAATGAAATAATTAAAGCTCTTATAAATGATGATAATAAAGTAGTAACTACTATTGTCTATAAGATGAGGTTACCAAGAAATATACTAGCAGCATTAGTTGGAGCAAACTTAGCAGTAGCAGGAATATTACTTCAATCAGTTATGAAAAATCCACTAGCAGACCCTGGTATAACAGGAGTATCAACAGGTGCTAGTGTAGCTGCTATTATAATACTTTTATTAGCTCCAAAGTATACGAATATACTACCTATAGTTGCATTTGTAGGTGGTGCTATAGCATGTATATTAGTATTTTTAATGGCTTATAAAAATGGAATAAAGCCAGGAAGAATAGTATTAGCAGGGGTTGCTGTAAATACTATATTAGGAGGAGTTATATCATTTTTATCAACAATGTATAGTGATAGGATACAAAGTGCTATGCTTTGGTTAAATGGAAGCTTAGCTACTAAAACTTGGGTAGATGTTAATATGTTATTTGGATATTCTATAATAGCACTTATAGTATCACTACTTCTTATAAGAAGTGCAAATGTTTTACAACTTGGAGATGAAGCAGCAACAAATCTTGGATTTAATGTTAACTTAACTAGACTATTAATTTCAGGTGTAGCAGTATTTTTAGCTGCTATATCAACATCAGTTGTAGGAGTTATAAGCTTTGTTGGACTTATTGTTCCTCATATATCTAGAATGATTATGGGAAGTGATCATAAATACACTATACCTTTTAGTATGGTACTAGGGAGTATAGTATTATTAGTTGCAGATACTTTAGGAAGAACCATAGGTGGAGCTATAGAAATACCAGTTGGAGTTATTATGTCTATAGTTGGAGGTCCGTTTTTCTTATACTTACTAAGAAAGAGAGGAGATTATTAATGATAAGTGCTAGTAATTTAAAAGTTGGATATGAAGATAAAGTTATAATAGAGAATTTAAACTTAGAAATAAATAAAGGAGAAGTTGTATCCATAATAGGTCCAAATGGATGTGGAAAATCAACTTTATTAAAGAGTTTATCTAGGATGATAAAGCCTTTAAGTGGAGAAGTTTTTTTAGAAGGAAAAAGAATAAAAGACTTAAAGGGAAAATTAATAGCTCAAAAGGTGTGCTTATTATCTCAACACAACAATGTACCTATGGATTTAACAGTTGAAGAACTTGTTTATTTTGGAAGAATCCCTCACAAAAAATGGTTTGAAACTAAAACAAATAATGATAAAGAAATAGTAGACTGGGCAATAGAAAATACAGGCCTTAGTAAATATAAAAAGACTCCAATAGGGGCATTATCAGGAGGAGAAAGACAAAGGGCTTATATTGCACAAGCACTATGTCAAAAGCCAGATATATTACTTCTTGATGAGCCTACTACATATTTAGATATATCATATCAACTAGAGCTTATGGAGTTAGTTAGAGAAATAAATGAAAAGTTTAAAATAACAATAGTAATGGTACTACATGAGTTAAATCAAGCTAGTAAGTATAGCGATAGGCTTATAATTATGAAAGATGGTCAAATTATAAGTGATGGTAGACCAAATGATGTTGTAAATAAGGATGTTATAAAAAAAGTTTATAAAATAGAGTGTGATATAGATAATGATCCACAAAGTAATAAACCTAGAATACACCCTATAAAAACTATAAAGGCACAAAGACTAGTGTCTTAAAGCTAATGATTAAATAAGTCAATAAATATAAGAAAGAGTCAAAATCAAAATTTACATAATAAGAGGAGAAGTATGTATACTTTAGATATTTTAAATAGATTAGATGAAATAAATGAAGATAAAGATATAAAAAGTTTATCTCATGCAATATTTCCAGGGACACATTGTCCATTATTTGGGGTAGCCCTTACTGCAAGTTATATAAAAAATATGCCACTAGTTGTAGTAGGAACTAGTGAATGTACTTACTACACTAAAAACTTTGCATATCATAGACAAAAAGGAAATGATAGTGTCTATTCAGTAGTTTTAAAAGACAAAGATATAGTATTTGGTGGGCAAAAAAAGGTAGAAGAAGCTATAAAACAAATAATAGAAATAGAAGAACCTGATGCCATAATGATAGTAACAACTTGTGTACCAGAGCTTATAGGAGAAGATTATTCTTCAATAGAGTATAGCTTAGATGGTGAAGTTGATGTACCTATATTTGTAGTAAACACAGAACATTTTAAGTGCAACTCTCATATACCAGGAATGTCTAGAAGCTTAAAAGCACTAAGTACTTGTATGAAAAAATCAAAAGAAAAAGAAGGAATTAACATACTAGGACATAGGCAAGAAAATGTTGAATCTACAGAACTTGTGAAACTTCTTAAAAGCGAAGGAGTTAGCATTAATACTGTGATACCATCAAAGTGCGATATAGATGCTATAAAAAATGCATCAAAATCAAAAGTAAATATAGTAACAGATATGATAGCACTAGATTTGGCTAAAGCTATGAAGAAAAAGTTTGATATAGACTATATATACTTTGATAAGCATATGGATAAAAGTACAATATATAAAAACTACAAGAGATTAGAAGAATTATTAAATGTAGATTTATTAAATAAATTAGAAGATAAGATAAATGAATATGATGAGCTTTTTAGAAAGTGTAGTGATATTTTAAAAGGAAAAAAACTTATATATGGAAATACACCTATGATGGCTTTTGAAACTGTAGACTTTTTAAGTGATTTAGGTATGATACCAGTGTTTGTACAAATTAGAGAGTTATATGAACAAGATATAAAGTACAAGGAAAATATATCTAAAAAAGGATATAACCCATACATAAGTAGAATAGCAAATATAGCACCACTTAGACATTTATATGAAACAATAGGAGCAGATGTATATATAGGTCACGAAAGCCCTATAATACTTAGAGAAAAAGGGTTAATGCAAATAACACTAGACTCTCATGCACAAAAAATAGGATATGAACTACCTATAGATATGATGAAAGACTTAATAAAGCTATATGAATTAGAAACTAGCAAAATGGGAGGAATGATGTATGCAGGTATGTAAATATTTCCCCGTAGCAAATGATAGAATGGGAACAATATGGACACTGTCATCAATAAATAATGCATGTATTATAGAATTTGGACCAGCAGGAACAACACACTATTCAATAGAGGCAATAGGAAGCTTAAATGGAGAAGAAAGAGCAAAAATATATTCAACTCATATGGATCAAAGTGATGTTACATTTGGAAAGTACGATAGAATTGAAAATGCAATAATAGAATTAGATGAAAATATAAAGCCTAAATACATATTTGTAATGGCATCATCTATATCATCTATAATAGGTGCAGATATTAAAAGTGTATGTAGAGTACTTAAAGATAAAGTAAAAGCAAAATTAATACCTATAACTACAGGTGGGCTTAAGGACGACTACAACATAGGTGTTGAAAATATATTAGAATTATTAGTAAAAGAAATAACTAAAGACAACACTAAAGATATAAATAAGTACAACATTATAGGATATAACATAGATAAATACAACTTCTTAAGTGATAGCTATGAATTAAAAAGAATTATGAAAGAGCTATTTAATAAAGACTTAAATACAATGTTTACTTGTGATACTTCTATAGAAGACATAGAAAACGCAGCGAAAGCATCTCTTAATGTAGTAGTTAGAAAAGAAGGATTAAAAGCTGCTAAATATATGAAAGAAAAGTACAATATACCATATGTATATAAAAGTTTATATGGTCTTAAAAATACTATGGAATTTATAGAAGCAGTAAATGAAATAGAAGGGTATGAGCTAAACAAAGAATTATACAATAAAGAAATAAGCTTTGTTAAAAATAACATGTTTAGTGTAAAGCGTAAGTTCTTCTTCTACAAAGAAAGTAAAAAATGTGCACTATTTGGAGATTATGATACTGTACTAGGAATAAGTGATATGCTTAGTGAATTAAATTTATGTGTAGATAGAAAAGAAGTGCTACATAAAATAGACAGTGAAGAAGATTTAGTTTCTACAGGAAGTGAATTGGATAGAATGAAATATCTAAAAAATACACAACTTCTAGGATTATTTGGTGATGGACCAAGTTTAGACATGAAAAGTAACGCTAAGATGAAATTACAAGTTAGTAATCCAAACTTAAATAAAGTAAATATATATCCATACACTCCATATATAGGTTTTAGAGGGTGTGTATATATAATAGAAAGAATACTTAACGTAAAGTTATAGACAGGAGACAATTAATATGGAAAATATAATAAACAATCAAAAAAGCTTAATGATAAGTTCATTAAATGAAAATAAATTACCAGAAATAAGTTATGCACCATTTGTTATGATAGATAAAGATATATATTTATATTTAAGTAAAGCAGCAAGTCATTATTATAATTTAACAAATGATAAAAATTGTTCAGTTATGATAATAGAAGATGAAAAAGATTCAAAAACTATATTTGCAAGAAAAAGAGTGTCATTTGAATGTGAAGCTACTAAATTAGAAAATGCAGATGAGGCTATATACAATAAGTTTGATGAAGTACATGACCCATCTATGATGATGGTATTAAAAACTTTAGACTTTGATATATTTAAGTTAAATATAAAAAATGGAAGATTAGTAAAAGGATTTGGGCAAGCTTTTGATATAAATATAAAAAATAAAGAATTTGAATTAATTCAAGTAAAAGAAATAAATCATAAGGGTAAATAGAAAAAACACTTAGCATAATATTATGCTAAGTGTTTTATTTTATAATATTATGAACTTACTTTGAGAATATAAAACATATATGTTATAATTTGATATATATACAAAAATAGGGGGAAAATATATGAAATTAAAGAAAAGTGTATATTTATCATTAGCTATAAGTGGCTTAATGTTGGGAAATGTTTCTTATGCTAACTCTAATGAATATGAAACATATACAAAACCAATGCCAAAATCACATAGCATATCTAATTACATGTCAGAGATGCCTACAGAAGTCAAACAAGATATAGAAGAACTTAATAATTTCAAATATCTAAAAACCAAAACAAATTCAAACTATGAAGTAGCACTAGCTAGCCAAGATGGAAAATATATATTTTATAAAGAAGCTAATACTTATGATGAAGCTGTAAATATAGCAAAAAATATACAAAATGAGTATAGTGATGAAAATATAATACCATCAGTTATAAATAAAGAAGGTTTAGTAGTATATAGTACAAATTCTATAGGCCGTATTGTAAAATTAGGAGATGGTATATCTGAAAGTTCTATAAACTATACTGCAAAGTTGTATAAAAATGCAAACGACACTAATGAATACACATATATAAATCATGGATATATAGAAGATGTGCCAGTTATAGAAGAAACTGAAACTATGGCAAAGATAGAAGTTGCTGGATTTAGCGGATGGATTAAAAAGCAAGATGATAAAGGTACAAATATAGTAGTACTTCCTATAAATCAAGCTCAAAACTTAAGTTACTACAAAAATGTAAATGGAAAACTAAGTCATTATATAAGTTCAAATGTACAAGGAAATACAGGAACTTATAGAACAATAGGACAAGCACCTTCATTTATGAAAAATGAAGTAAAGTATTATAGCTATGATGGAAATTATTTTTATGATGATATAAACAAACTTATAAGCGATGCAAAAGAAAATAATCATAACAATGCAGTAAATACTAATGAACCATACTATAACTACTATCAATATTTACCAGGTAGAAGTAAAAGTTCATATGATGCTAATGATATAAATGAGTATTTTAAAGCTAAAACACCAAGTGACAGTGTTCTTAGAAATACAGGAAAATATTTTATAAAAGCTCAAAATAAATATGGAGTAAATGCATCAGTTATGGTTGGAATAGCTATGAATGAATCAGCTAAGGGAACGTCTACTTTAGCTAAACAAAAAAATAATATATTTGGAATAAATGCAAAGGATAGCAATCCAAATAATGCAAATTATTTTAAAAGCATAGAAAATTGTATAAATGAGTTTGCAAAAGAATGGATGTCAAATGAATATTTAAATCCAAATAGTTGGAAATATAATGGTAATAATCTTGGAAATAAAGAAATTGGATGTAATGTTAGATATGCATCAGATCCATATTGGTCAGAAAAAGCATCAAGTTATATGAATGAAATGGATGTAGAATTATCATCTAGAGGTTTAGGAGATGACTATAATAGATATAAAATAGGAATGCTTAATAAGTCATCAAATATAAATGATAAAAGTGGAAATAGATTATATACATCAGATAAAGGTGAAGTAGTTTTAATATCTGATGATAGAAACTCAAATATTGAGATAAATCCTGATAGAATAACTCCATCTAATGTAGCTAATCCTATACCAGGAAGTTATGACTATACATTTAAAGGATATGTAAACAAAAATGATGTAAATATTATAAATAATCAAAAAGATAAGGTAATACTAGAAACTATAATGGGAAATGATAGATATGAGACAGCAGCTATGATATCTGATAACCAAAACTATACTAGTGCAATACTTGTTAATGGAGATAAAACATTAGCAGATGGACTTAGTGCAAGTGGATTATCAGGAATAACTAAATCACCAATACTTTTAACAAAAGTAGATTCTATACCAAATGAAACAACAGAAAGATTAAATGGAGTTAATAAAGTATATTTAATAGGTGGAAAAAGTGTTATATCACCAAAAATAGAAAGTGATTTAAAATCACAAGGAAAAGAAGTTATAAGACTTTCTGGAAATAGCAGAGAAGAAACAAGTTATAAAGTTGCAGATGAAATAAAAAAAATAAATCCAAATATAGATAAAGTATTTTTAGTAAATGGATATAAAGGAGAACCAGATGCTATGAGTGTATCTCCAATTGCAAGTCGTGATGGAGTACCAATAATATTAACAAATGGAAAAGACATACCATTTAACACTAATAACAAAAGTACTTATGTTATAGGATCTAGTATATCAATGAGTGATAATATAGTAAATAAAACAAATGCAACTAGACTTGGAGGAAGTGATAGATTTGCTACTAATAAGCTAGTTGTAGAAAAGTTTTATCCTAATGCTAATGAGTTTTATATATCTAAAGGATATACATTAGTAGATGCCTTAACAGTATCTCCACTTGCTAAGAATTATCCTGTTGTATTAGTTCATAACAACAGTGATAAGTCAGTAATAAAAAATGCTACAAAACTTATACAAGTAGGCGGTATAGACAAGTCTATAGTTAATGAATGTATAAATGCAATAAAATAAATTATTAAAAAATAGAGTGTAAGATTAAAAAAATCTTTCGCTCTATTTTTTTATGTATTTAGTATCTACATATTTATATTGTATGAATATAAAATTAATATATTATTTATACTAAGTACATATAAAGAAAGAAAGGATGTATTTTATGAAAACTACAATAATAGTAGCAAGTCCAAGTGAAAAATCTTTTAGTAAAAAAATCGTAGAAAAATTATCAAAAAAGCTGATTGAAAATAGAGCAGAATATGAAATAATAGATTTGTACAAAGATAACTTCAATCCTGTAATGACTGAAAAAGAAGAGAAGTTATATAATGAAGGTAAGACTGATGATGAATTAGTTAAAAAATATCAACAAAGTATAAGAAATAGTGATGAGATAATTCTAGTTTTTCCAGTTTGGTTTAACAATGTACCTGCAATACTAAAAGGTTTTTTTGATAAGGTATTTATAAAAAACTTTGCATTTAGTGAAGAAGATAATAAAACAAAGGGACTTTTAACTAATATAAAATCAGGTATGGTTATAACTACATCAGAATCAAACACAAGCTATTTAAAAGATAAATTAAATAACCCAATAGAAACAGTAATAATAAAAGGAACATTAGAAGTTTGCGGAATGAAAAATATAAAATATATAAATTTAAATGTAGAAGATAAAGAAAAAGAAGATGTATTTGAAAGCTACTTCAAATAATAAAAGTTATTTAGAAATTTATTTTAAATTACAAAAAAGCTATCTATAAACAAGATAGCTTTTTTTATTAAAGGGAAATTTATTTTTTAGAGGTTTTGTAAACTATTTTACTTCTTTAGCTTGATTAACAAAATCGTCAAATGAAGATGCTGTTATTAGTTCATCTCCTACGTATGCTGTAAACTCAGCACCACATTCACCTATACATTCATTTTCTATTTCTCTACCTAGTAAAGCCTCTCTTAAATCATCTATACTCATTCCAGAACATGCTGAACAAACTCTTATCATAATTATATCCTCCTAATTTATATTAAAATAATTTGAAATTATTATATTTTATATATACACACTATTTAGAAATTTTAAACAAAAAAAATATAAAAATACCATTTTAATTTAAAATATACTATAATCTATCATAGGATAATGTCTAACGGGGGAGGAAATTATGTTAAATAAAGAAGAATACTTGAAAATGATTTCTTACATCCCTATACCATATGTATATATAGAGATGGATGAAATAAACAAAATTAAAGTAATAGATATAAATAAAAGATTTAATGAATTAATAGGGGATAAGATAATTAAAGGAAATATTTATAGTATTGACAATATAGGATACAAAGAAGCTTTTCTAGAAATAGATAGGCATATAGAAGACAAAATTAAAAAAATATATATAAAAGATATAAAGTCATTTTATGAAATAGAGATAATAAAAATATCAGAAAATAGATATTTAATATGGTTTAAAAGAAAAATTGATATAGATAAAAATATAAAAGAACTTATGAATGCATTAGGTGGAGTTATATGGCTAAAAGATAGAGATGGCAGGTATGTATATACAAATAAAGAAATAACAGAAGGTAAATATACAACAACTGAAAATATGATAGGAAAAACAGATGAAGAGATATATCCAGAGGAAATAGCAAAATTATTCTCAAAAGGAGAAGAATATATTATTAAACAAAGTAAAGAATCTAAATATGGGCTATTTTCTTATGATGGAAAATTTTATAATGGATTTATAAAACTTATAAAAAATGAAAATAAAGAAATATTAGGAACCATAGGAATATGCTTAGAGGTTATAGAAAATATTGAATATAATAATCAATTGTCAGCTATTAAAATGTTAAATTTAATTAGTGATAATATTCCAGATAGTATATTTTTAAAAGACAAACATGGAGTATTTAGACATTGTAATAAAGTATTTGCAGAAAATAGAAATATGACTAAAGAAGATATCATAGGAAAAACTGAAAAAGATATAAATACACCTCATGATAAAATAAAGAAATATGAGATAGAAGAAAAAAATATAATGAAAACTAAAAGTAAGCTTATATCTAATAATTCATCTATATCAGATGATGGAAGAGTTAGATATTTTGAAACAGTAAAGGTACCAATGTTAGATAGCAATAAAGTTGTATCTGGGGTGCTTGGAATATCTCGAGATATATCTCATAGAAAAGAGGCAGAGCTTGAATTTGAAAGCCTTAGAATGGAATTTTTTGCTAATTTATCTCATGAATTTAAGACACCATTAAATCTTATATTTAGTTCTATACAGTTAATGGAAGCTATTACAAAACGAAATAACCATGATGAAGAATATAAAAAATATACAAATATAATAAGACAAAATAGCTATAGGTTATTAAAAATGGTAAATAATTTAATTGACAGTACAAGGCTAAATGCAGGATGTTTAGAATATAATCCGCAAAATTATAATATAGTAGAGTTTATAGAAAATATATGTGACTCTGTACAAAGCTATGCAAAAGAAGAGGGGATAAAATTAATCTTTGATACAAATGTAGAAGAAAAAATAATGGCGTTTGACTTAGAAAAAATGGATAGGATTATATTAAACTTACTATCTAATGCAATAAAATATAATACAGAAAATGGAATTATATACGTAAAATTAGATATAGATGATAAAAATTTAAATATGAGTATTAAAGATAGTGGAATAGGTATACCAAAAGATAAATTAGAAGAGGTATTTACTCTATTTAAGCAAGTAAATAATAGAATAACAAAACCTAGCGAAGGAAGTGGAATAGGTTTATCAATAGTTAAATCTTTAGTGGATTTACATGGAGGTACTATAAAAGTAGATAGTGAAGAAAAGGTAGGAAGTGAGTTTAAGATAGTTATACCAATAAGGTTATGTGAAGAAAACTATGTAAGCCAGAATGCATTTAAATATAATAAATATGTAGAGAATATAGATATAGAGTTTTCTGATATATATACTTCTGTAAGATAGACATATATTAAAATTTTATTATATATAATTAAAAAATTAACTAAGTATTAATTATATATAATATATTAATTTTATTTTCGTAGAATTTTTAGCTAAAATTCTACGAAAGTAAAATTTATTTATAATTTATAAAGAATTATATAGTATTATCACCACATAGTTGTTACAATAAAAGTGAGGAATTATTTTATTTTTGTCAATAATCAATAATTATGGTAAAATTTTATTTTATAATCTTAGAGTTTTTTGATTTATATTGTGAATTTACTAATATACTAATATACAACACTAATAAAAAGTAACCAATTGGAGGAAATAATGATACTTTACGAAAAGAAATACAAAGAAACAGGTAAAGAATATGCATATAGAATTTTAAAAGACAATATAATGTCTTTAGAACTAAAGCCAGGAGAACTACTTAGCGAGTCTGACTTATCAGAAAAACTAAATATATCAAGAACACCTATTAGAGAAGTTTTAATGAAATTAAAAAATGAGCACTTGATAGAGGTTAAGCCGCAATCAGGTACTTATGTTTCTTTAATGGATAGTAAAATAATAGACGAAGCTATATTTATGAGATCTACTATAGAAAAAGAAGTTTTAAAAGAAGCTTGCGAATATTTTCCAGAGGATTTATTTATAGAATTAGAAAAAAATCTATTTGCACAAAAGTTATTATGTGATATAGAAGGAAAAGAAATAGAGTTTCATAATTTAGATAAAAAATTTCATAGGTTAATATTTTTAGGATGTAATAAAATAAACATATGGGATAGTATAATGAATATAAGTACTCATTATAATAGAATGAGATTATTATCTGAAATGAAAACTAATAGAAATAAAATAATAAGTCAACATGAAGAAATGCTAAACATAATAAAAAACAAAGAAGTAGATAAGATAGATGATTATATACAAAAACATATAGTATTACCAGCTAAAGAATGGAGAACATTGATAAAAGACAATGATGATGTAAGTATTTATTTTAAATAAGTATCTGTAATTACAGATGCTTATTTTTTTACATATAAGGAAATTATATCAAGTATAAAACTGTTCATAACTTATAAAAATAAGATATTTCAATAGGCTTGAAAATATAAATGGATTCGCCCACACAGTGGCTTAAAAAATGACATTTTGAGCAACGGACGAAGTCGTTGGGGACATGAAGCATTTCGCCGACACGTCGCTTAGGTGAAGAGAATTTTTTTATGAACTAAAACCTACTAAGTAAATGTTAAATTATATTAATTGTAATGTAAACTAAATAAATTTAGTAAAAAATAATTATTTTATGTAGAAAATAAACGGAATATAAAATATTTTATAAAAAAATGAAAAAGATATTGTTTTCCTGGGGAGGATATGCTAGTATACAAGTATAGAAGACTAAAGGGGAGGCAATAACATGAAATTACCATTTAATGTTGATCTAAAAGATAAAGTAGTTGTAGTAACAGGTGGAACAGGAGTACTTTGCGGAGCTATGGTTGAAGCTTTAGCTAAATGTGGAGCTAAAGTAGCTATACTTGCACTTGGAAAAGAAGCTTGTGAAGCTAA
>NZ_JADNAJ010000030.1:0-1953 GCF_015550185.1 Romboutsia sp. 1001285H_161024_C4
GGCCTGGTAGTTCAGCTGGTTAGAATGCCAGCCTGTCACGCTGGAGGTCGAGGGTTCGAGTCCCTTCCAGGTCGCCACTTAATTAAATACGCGGGAATATGGCTCAGTTGGTAGAGCAATTGACTGTTAATCAATGGGTCACAGGTTCGAGTCCTGTTATTCCCGCCAATATGCTGGTGTGGCTCAACGGTAGAGCAGCTGACTTGTAATCAGCAGGTTGTAGGTTCGATTCCTATCACCAGCTCCATGAATACGGAGGATTTCCCGAGCGGCCAAAGGGGGCAGACTGTAAATCTGTTAGCATTGCTTTCGGTGGTTCGAATCCACCATCCTCCACCACTTAATTAAATATGCGGGTGTAGCTCAATGGTAGAGTTCCGGCCTTCCAAGCCGGCTGTGAGGGTTCGATCCCCTTCACCCGCTCCAAATTATTCTATAATGTGGGTGCATAGCTCAGCTGGATAGAGCAACGCCCTTCTAAGGCGTGTGTCCGGGGTTCGAATCCCTGTGCGCTCACCACATTTATAGGGGATTCGCCAAGTCGGTAAGGCATAGCACTTTGACTGCTACATGCGTAGGTTCGAGTCCTGCATCCCCTGCCAAATTTAATATGACCCATTAGCTCAGTCGGTAGAGCACCTGACTTTTAATCAGGGTGTCCCGCGTTCGAGTCGCGGATGGGTCACCAATACGGAGAGGTGTCCGAGTGGTTTAAGGAGCTGGTCTTGAAAACCAGTGATGCTTAACGGCACCGTGGGTTCGAATCCCACCCTCTCCGCCATTAACTAAATAAACGGAGAAGTACTCAAGTGGCTCAAGAGGAACCCCTGCTAAGGGTTTAGGCTGGGTAACCGGTGCGAGGGTTCGAATCCCTCCTTCTCCGCCATTATTTTTTTCGAGGTGTAGCGCAGTTTGGTAGCGCACATGGTTTGGGACCATGGGGCCGGGGGTTCGAGTCCCTTCACCTCGACCAAAAAAATGTGGGCCATTAGCTCAGTTGGTTAGAGCGCCCGGCTCATAACCGGTAGGTCTGGGGTTCGAGTCCCTGATGGCCCACCACATTTTTTTTATAGGGGTGTAGCTCAGTTGGTAGAGCGTCGGTCTCCAAAACCGTGCGCCGGGGGTTCGAGTCCCTCCACCCCTGCCAATTAATTTCTATAAAAAATAAAGAATTTCGAGGTGTAGCGCAGTTTGGTAGCGCACATGGTTTGGGACCATGGGGCCGGGGGTTCGAGTCCCTTCACCTCGACCAAAAAAATGGGCCTATAGCTCAGGTGGTTAGAGCGCACGCCTGATAAGCGTGAGGTCGCTGGTTCGAGTCCAGCTAGGCCCACCAAGGTGCGCCCAGATAGCTCAGTCGGTAGAGCAGGGGACTGAAAATCCCCGTGTCGGTGGTTCGATTCCGCCTCTGGGCACCATTAAATCGTGGCGGTATAGCTTAGTTGGCTAGAGCGTTCGGTTCATACCCGAAAGGTCACAGGTTCGACTCCTGTTACCGCTACCATGTAGATTTAAGAACTTTGAAAATTAAACAGTAGGTTAATTTATATAACTGATTCTTAAAAGAATCGAAAACAAACCAAGCCAGATATTCAGATAATGATAGTCTGAGCAGGTAACAACTTTTATTTGAGAGTTTGATCCTGGCTCAGGATGAACGCTGGCGGCGTGCCTAACACATGCAAGTCGAGCGATTTACTTCGGTAAAGAGCGGCGGACGGGTGAGTAACGCGTGGGTAACCTGCCCTGTACACACGGATAACATACCGAAAGGTATGCTAATACGAGATAACATGAGAGAGTCGCATGGCTTTCTTATCAAAGCTTTTGCGGTACAGGATGGACCCGCGTCTGATTAGCTAGTTGGTAAGGTAACGGCTTACCAAGGCGACGATCAGTAGCCGACCTGAGAGGGTGATCGGCCACATTGGAACTGAGACACGGTCCAAACTC
>NZ_JADNAJ010000031.1:0-1854 GCF_015550185.1 Romboutsia sp. 1001285H_161024_C4
TATTTTTATATTTTTTATTATTACAGTTTCTTGCCCCCAACAGCATATCATTTACCTCCCTTACTTTATCAATTCCATAAATAAAAAAATTTTATTGATGCTAAAAACAAGTTTAGCAGCAATAAAATTTTTTTATTTATTACATTGACAAAGCACTCGGAAATGAAAGCTTTATGGCAACAAGAAACAACCCGACAGGGGGGGCATAGTTTCCTCTTAAGTTTCTTGAATAAAATCGAAAGGAGGATATTATGGATATAATTATATCACTTTTTAAAGTAGTAAAAGAAATTTTAGACTTTGTGGTAATACTTATTAATATCATAATGTTTTTAGAAGTTAGAGCAGAAAAAAAACGTCTAAAGTCTAAATTAAACCACAGGTATAAGAAAAGAGTGCCTTCAAAAAGAAAGCACCGCTAATCTTAATCTTTTATTCTTTTTATGTAAGGTAGGGTGGAGCCTACCTTACAGATATAATTATACTATAATTAATTAGAAAATGAAAAGAAAAGTCTTATATTTTATATTTATGATTTTATATCTATTAACTATTAATTTTCATAAATTGTCCTTAATTAAGGTTTTCAATTTAATATTTACATTTGCTATAGTTATAAACATGATTCGCCTTTATATTTTAACTAAAAACAATAAGTAGGCTATTAGATAATCTAATAGCTTACTATAAAAACACTAAATTTTAGGAGATTAAAAATGACAATTAATAATATAGAAAAAATTTACTACATACAAAAAGAAGAAATTCAATTAGGAGAAACTACAGTTTATGCTCCAGAATTTTATATAGATTATAATTTTGCAAAATCGGAATTTGAAAAACGTATTAAACATGAAAAAGACAATTTAGATTATTTAGAAGATGAAATGGAGGGATTTGATTATATAATGTTAAAAGGTGTAGATGAGTGGGGTAAGATAAAAATAGAACTTTATTTAAGGTCTAGAGAATTGAATAAACAAATAAAAAAATAGCATGGTTATACCATGCTTTTTATTATTAACTATGTTGCTCTATGAAATTTTTTAGAGATTGGCTTAATAAATCAACTTTTTTAAATTGCTTATTTTCATTACAAAATTCATTAAACTTTTCTAAGATTGTTTTATTAATCCTTAATGTAGTAGTAGTAGTTTCCGTATCCTCTAAATTTATGATAATTTGTTGTTTAATAACAGATGTATTACGTCTGTGTAATTCGATTATTTCTTTTAACACATCATAGTTATTTACTAAATCAAGTAAATTTTTTTGAATTTCTTGGTCTGATTTTTCTAATACAGTAACAATTGAACTATTATTACTTAAATCTGTATTTTTATTATATATAGCAGATGTATTACATCTGTTTTTACCCTGTATAAGCTCTTGTGAGCTATCTTTAGTATTTTCATTAAAAGTATATTTATTTAAATCTTTAGAATATGAATAATTAGCTTTTTTAAATCTATCTCTAATTGTACTTCTTCCAACTCCCAACTCTTTACAAACAGATGTTATACTCTTGTTATTTTTAAGTTCAGAATTTATAAAATCTATTTGCTCCGAGATTTGTAATTTATTAAATTCTTCTTTATTCATAGTTAAACCCACTCCTTTATAACAGGTGTTATACACCCGTTATATAAAGTATAGCATAGTAGATATTATAATCTATAATATTTTTATATATAGAATGAATTAATTTTAAAATATAAAACCTAAAGGCTGATATATCAAAAAATATAAAAATAGGACAATGATTCAAACAAGTTGCATCATGGTCCTATTTTTATATTTTTTATTATTACAGTTTCTTGCCCCCAACAGCATATCATTTACCTCCCTTACTTT
>NZ_JADNAJ010000032.1:0-1657 GCF_015550185.1 Romboutsia sp. 1001285H_161024_C4
TACCTGGTTGATAGGTCGAAGGTGTAAGTGCAGTAATGTATTTAGCTTATCGATACTAATAGGTCGAGGACTTGACCAAAATCATTAACTAAATGATATACAGTTTTCAGAGTATTAACTCTAAAAGATAAAGATTATGTGGTTATTATAGCAAAGAGGATACACCTGTTCCCATACCGAACACAGAAGTTAAGCTCTTTAGCGCTGATGGTACTTGGAGGGCGACCTCCTGGGAGAGTAAGACGTAGCCACGTAATCTTTTTTTATGTTCAAAATAAAAAATACAAGGAGTTAAAATGAAAACTGAAAAAATAATCGATTTTAAAGAAATCAAGAGATTAAATCTTATAGATCAAAAATCACTAATGGAAAGAGCTTTGAAGTTATCAGAAGAGGTTGGGGAAGTTTCTCAGGCAGTATTGAGTTCATCAAATGTATGTGGGTGTGGATACAAAGAAAAAACAAAAGAAGATATAGTTGAAGAGTGTTTAGACGTAATAATTGTAGCAAGCTCAATAATAAGCCAGAGTTATGATAATGAAATTAATATGGATGAGATAGTTAATATATATAAGAAAAAGCTTAAAAAATGGGAAGAAAAATGCAAAACTATATAAATTTTAAAATATTAGATAACTTAAGTTGATTAAATATAGACTTAAGTTATTTTTATTTATAAAGAATTAGTAATGTAAAATTAATATCATTATACGTAGGAGGTTATACTCATTTTAAGTATATTTTGATTGGTAACAATTTTATTAAATGATCTTTAATCTATTTGTAATAGTATAAAAATTTAATAAAAATATAAATAAGTTAACATAATAGTTGGAGAAATAGAAAAAATATTTTTTATTGAATACTAAAATTTCTAATCAAAGTAGAAAGTGTATATAAAAATATATAATTTAAATAAAAAAATTTAATTAATGATAAATAAATTAGAAATGTGGATAAAAAATAGAAAATCGGTATATAAGCTAAGTCTAGGATGTATATAATGTTAATAACATAAACAAAAATTGTGTATAACTTAAAAAAATAAACTAATTATAAAAAATACTAAAAAAAGTTAAGAAAAAGTATTGACGATATAAAGTATAGGTGGTATAGTAATACATGTCCTTAAGAAAAGGACAAACACGAAAGAGAAACAACAGAAAAGAGTTGACAAAGTAAAATTACTTTGATAAACTAAGGAAGTTGTAAGGAATGAACTTTGAAAATTAAACAGTAGGTTAATTTATACAACTAATGATTCTTAAAGAATCGAAAACAAACCAAGCCAGATATTCAGATAATGATAGTCTGAGCAGGTAACAACTTTTATTTGAGAGTTTGATCCTGGCTCAGGATGAACGCTGGCGGCGTGCCTAACACATGCAAGTCGAGCGATTCTCTTCGGAGAAGAGCGGCGGACGGGTGAGTAACGCGTGGGTAACCTGCCCTGTACACACGGATAACATACCGAAAGGTATGCTAATACGAGATAACATGAGAAAGTCGCATGGCTTTCTTATCAAAGCTTTTGCGGTACAGGATGGACCCGCGTCTGATTAGCTAGTTGGTAAGGTAATGGCTTACCAAGGCGACGATCAGTAGCCGACCTGAGAGGGTGATCGGCCACATTGGAACTGAGACACGGTCCAAACTC
>NZ_JADNAJ010000034.1:0-1146 GCF_015550185.1 Romboutsia sp. 1001285H_161024_C4
AATAGAGAAGTGCTGAAAAATAGAGAAAGCATATGGTATAATGAAAATGTTATTTGTAATTGGGGGAGGTGAATAAATGGGACAAGTTCTACGAAAAGTAGAAGAATACAAAGATGAAAGCCAAATATATATAAATGCTATTCATGGAAAAAGTAAAGGTTGGATAACTAAAGCTGAAATAAATGAAGGAGTATTTAAACAGTGGCATTACAAGTTAAATCAATTACTAGACATAGATTTTACACAAGAAAATATATACATATCATTAAATACATTTTATAAAACATATAGACGTATAGAAAATTTAAAAGAAATTAATTGTATTCATATGGATCTTGATACATACAAAACTAAATATACAAAAACACAAATACTTATGAATTTAGATGAAAATTACTTTGGAAAGACAATTCCAATACCAAATTTAATAATTGATAGTGGAAGAGGACTATATTTAATATGGTTAATAGATCCAGTTCCATACATGGCACTACCGCTATGGAAAGCAATAGAAGAATACATATATAAAGAATTAAAAGAGTTTGGAGCAGATAGAATGGCATTAGACCCGACAAGGGTACTAAGAGTTCCAGGAAGTATAAATTCTAAAAGTAATACAATGGTTAAGATATTAGAAATAAATGAATATATTCATAAATTAAGAGAAATTCAAGAAGAATACTTACCTGAAATACCAAAAAAAGAAAAAGGTAAAGCAACAGCTCAAAAGAAAAGAGGAAGACCTAAAAAAGTAGTTTATGTATTTAATGAAAGATCGTTATATTTAGCAAGAATAACAGATTTAGTGAAGTTATGTGAGTTAAGGAGCTACGATATAGAAGGCGAAAGAGAAATGATATTATTTTTATATAGATATTATTTAAATTATTTCTTTGAAGATGAACAAAAGGCTTTAAATGACACTTTAGAATTAAATATGATGTTTGTAAAGCCGTTGTCGATAAAAGAGGCTACAAGGGCAACAGAGAGCGCAGAAAAGGTATATAAAAGCAAGAATAAAGATTATAAATATAAAAATGAAACATTAATAGAACTTTTACAAATAACAGAAGAAGAACAAAAGTATATGACAACTATAATGTCTAAAGATGAAGTTAAGAGAAGGAACAACGAATATAACAAAAG